>NZ_FOIB01000006.1 GCF_900111765.1 Myxococcus fulvus | reverse complement strand
ATTGACTGCGGTTTCCGCAATCCTTCTCTTCTTCTTGGGCTTGCTATTTGGTTTTCAAAGACCGAGTCGCTTGTCTCTACCGCGACTTCTTGCTATCATCCTTCTTGTCCGCCGCTGCTGCTTTCGGCGGGCTGCATCTTTTATTCAGGTCCGCGTCAGCTGTCAACTTCGACTTGCGTCCCTTTGGCTCTCTCGAAGTTCTCAGCGCCGCCCAGTGGCTTCCGCTGTTTCTCTTCGTGAGGGGCGCGGCTTCTACCTCTTCGCCGCATCCCGTGTCAACCGCTGCTTCGTTGACCACCCCGTCGTTCCCGCCCGCTTGCTGCCGGGCTTTTTCGTCGGGGCGCGGCTTCTACCACCGCCGCATCTTCTGTCAACCCACTGCGCTGACCGCCGTATTTCCGATGTCGTCCTGCCTTCGCATGAAGTGCTCCGCGCCAGTGCGCGGCTTCGTTGCGAGGGGCGCGGCTTGTACCACCGCCGCGACTGAAGTCAAACCGTCGACAAGCTGCCCTCCCCCGCCGACCCAGTTCAGTGCCGTCTCCCATGAGACGACGTCCTGCACCACCACCCGCACGCCCACTGAACCACTACCATCCGGTCGACCATGTATGGAGCGCTCCGGAGAATGTCAACTCGCTGTCACGAGCTGCTCCGGACGCTTGCCTGCCTCCTGAGGACCCACACTGGGCCGCCACGAGGCGCACGGTCCTATCCATTTTGAATCAGAGAACCACAGCGCCCGAGGCGCTGATTCCACGGCGTTTCCGACGTGGTTCCCGGCGGCGCGAAGGCGACCTGCCCTTTCGCGCCTCGCCGTGAGGTGGGCGGCTTATCCACCAAGCCGAGGAGCAGCGCAAGAAGTTTGCTTCTCGTCACTTTCGCGCCCCCCGGAGGACACCGCCTCCAGGCTCAGACGCCGAGCTTCAGCCGGGAGACGTCCGCCCGACCCCGGCGGCAGCCCTCGGCGACGATGACGGCCTTGAGCTCGCTGTAGGCCCGGTCGAAGTCGTCGTTCACGACCACATAGTCGTACGCGGCGATTCCACGCTCCATCTCGGAGCGCGCCGCCAGCATGCGTCGACGGATGGTCTCGTCGGAGTCCGTCTGCCGATCCCTCAGGCGACGCTCGAGCTCCTCCATGGAGGGAGGCAGCACGAAGATGAGGACCGCGTCCGGGTGCTTGCGCTTGATGGCCTGGCCACCCTGCACGTCGATGTCGAAGATGGCCACGCCCCGGTTGGCCCGGGCGATGTCCACCGTCGACTGGGGGCTTCCATAGAAGTGGCCGTGGACCTCCGCCCACTCCACGAACTCACCCCGTTCGATCTTCGCCTGGAAGGTGGCCACATCCACGAAGTGGTAGTCGACGCCCTCCTGCTCCTTGCCCCGAGGCCGGCGCGTCGTGACGCTGATGGAGAAGTTCGCCTGGGGCGTCTCCCGGAGGAGGCGGTGGGCCAGGGTGGTCTTCCCCGCTCCCGAGGGGGCGGAGAGGACGAGCAACAGACCGGGCGGAAGGATGGTGGTTTCGCTCATTCGACGTTCTGCACCTGTTCGCGGATGCGCTCGACCTCGGCCTTCATCGAGACCACGCGCGCGGAGATGTCCGCGTGCTGGCTCTTGGAGCCCGTCGTGTTCACCTCGCGGTGCATCTCCTGCACGAGAAAGTCCATGCGGCGGCCCGTGGGCTCCTGGCTCGCCATCAGGGCGCGGAACTGCTCGAGGTGGCTGGCAAGGCGCGTCACCTCCTCGGCGATGTCCGTGCGCTCGGCGAAGAGCGCGACCTCCTGGGCCAGCCGCTGCGGGTCCACCGCGACGCCGCGCGCCAGCTCCGCCACGCGCTCGGTGAGCCGCTGCTGGTAGTCCTGCACGGCGCGGGGTGCCAGCAGCGCCACCTCCCGGCTCCACCCCTCCAGCAGCTTCATGCGCGCATCGAGGTCCGCATGGATGGCCTCGCCCTCGACGAGCCGCATCTTCTCCAGGGCCCCGAGCGCCTGGTCCAGGGCCGCCGTCACCGCGGGCGTCGCGGCCTCCAGGTCGACGCCCTTCTCCTCCAGGCGGACCACGCCCTGCTGGTTGGCCACCTGGGACCACGTCACGTCCTGCGACAGGCCCAGCTCCTTGGCCAACTCCCGGAAGGTGCGCAGGTACTCGCGCGCCAGGTTGAGGTCCACCGTGGGGACGGTGCCCGAGGCCGTGGACGACTGCCGCTTCACCAGCAGCTCGACCGAGCCACGCGCCAGCCGGTCCTTCACCTGCTTCGTGACGAGCGGCTCCAGGGAGGCGAGCTCGCGCGGCAGCCGCGCCTTCACCTCGCAGAACTTGTGATTGAGCGAGCGCAACTCCACGGAGACCTCTTCGTCTCCCACGCGCGCGCGGCCCGCTCCAAACCCGGTCATGCTCTTCAGCATTGGGCGGTTGCTAGGGGCTTTCCGCCCGCAGGTCAAGCAGCGTGCTTGCACGCCTTTCAGTTCTGTGTAGGGTCCGCGCCGCGATGTCCTGGCACAAGCGGCTCGAGTTATGGGCGAAGCTGGCACTCGCGCTCGTGGCGTCCCTGCTGTTCTGGCGCCCCGGCCGCAAGCTGCGCCCCGGAAAGTCTCTCCCCGTCCCCCGGAAGGTGCTGCTCGTGCGGCCCGACAACCGCGTGGGCGAGGCCCTCCTCACCACCCCCCTGCTGCGCGCCCTCAAGGCCCAGGTCCACCCCGCGCCCGAGGTCCATGTCCTGGTCCACGCCAAGGTGGCCCGGGTCCTCGCCAACCACCCCGACGCGGACCAGGTCATCGCCTTCGACCGCCGCCGCATCTGGGCCGGCCCCCTGGCCCCCGGCATCCGCGCCCTGCGTCAGGCGAACTACGACCTGGTGGTCGACTGCGCCAACTGGGAGGCCCCGTCCGTGACGAGCGCGCTGGTGTCGCGGCTCGCCGGCCCTCGCGCCGTGGTCGTCGGCCCCAAGGTCTGGCCGGTGACGTACCTGCACTCGCTCTCCGTTCCCGCGCGGCCCGACACCCGCAGCGAGGCCGTCCAGCGCACCCACCTGCTCTCCCCCGTGGCTGGCGACGAGCTGGCTCGGGAGCTGTCCTTCCGGGAGCCGTACATCCGCGACTCCTTCCGCACGTTCCTGGAAGAGGACGCCTCCATGCCGTGCGCGGTCATCAATCCCGGCGGCCGACTGGGTCCCCGTCGCATCCCACCGGAGGCCTTCGCCGCCGCCGCACGGGCGCTGCTGGAGGTGGGCCGCGCTCCCATCGTGACGTGGGGGCCGGGAGAGGAAGAGCTGGCGAAGGCCGTGCTCGCTGGCGCGCCCGGAGCCCGACTGGCGCCGCCCACCAACCTGGATGAGCTCGCGGCCCTCATGCGCGCCGCCGGCCTCACCGTGTGCAACAACACTGGCCCCATGCACCTGTCCGTCGCCGTGGGTGCGCCGACGTTGGCGTTCTTCCTCCGGATGGACATGGAGCGATGGGGCCACGCCTATGGCCCACACCGCATGGTCGACCTCACGTCCATCGTCGATGGCGCGGGTGGACAGGGGCTCGAGGCTCGCGCCGCCGAGGAGGCGCGGTCCTTCGCCGCGAAGCTCACCGCGTAGGCACGTCCTCCCGAGTCATCAACTCGGGCAGCAGTTGCGGCACGCCGTCCTTCACGGGCCACGAGGCACGGCAAGCCGCGCAGTGGAGCCGCTCCGTGACGCCAGTCCCCAGGACGACGAGCGCCCCCTTGCATCGGGGGCAGCCCAGCACCGCCAGGAGCCGGGCATCCATGGGCTACTTCGCGTCCTCACGCCCGAGCCGACGCGCCAGCTCCGTGGTGCTGTGGTTCTTCGGGTCGCCCGACACCGCGGTGCGGCCGCCGTAGGCGCGGACCTCGTCACCCTCGGGGATGCTGTCGGGCGTGTAGTCCGTGCCCTTCACGTGCACATCCGGCTTCAACACCCGGATGATTCCGCGCACGTTCGGCTCATCGAAGACGATGACCCGGTCCGTGCACGCGAGGGCGGCGACCAGCTCCGCGCGCTCGTTCTCCGGGATGTGCGGCCTGCCAGGGCCCTTGTACGCACGCGTCGAGGCATCCGAGTTCACCGCCACCACCAGCACGTCCGCCAGCTCGCGCGCACCCTCCAGGTAGCGCACGTGGCCCACGTGCAGCAGGTCGAACACACCGTTGGCGAGCGCCACCGTGCGGCCCTCCTGCTTCCAGCGGGCCCGCGCCTCGGCCACCTGCTCGAGCGACTGAATCTTCTCCAAGGTGCTCATCGCGCGCTCCGCAGCTCGGCCAGCAGCTCATCCCGGGACACCGTCGCGGTCCCCGGCTTCTGCACCACCATGGACCCGGCCACGTTCGCCAGCCTCGCCGCCTCGCCGAACGAGGCTCCGGCAGCGACGGCCAGCGAGAAGGTCGCAATCACCGTGTCGCCCGCGCCCGTCACGTCCACCGCGGCCTTCGCGCCGTGCACCGGGATGAGGTCCACGCCGCCGTCCGCGTCGAAGAGCGCCATGCCGTGGCGGCCCCGCGTCACCAGCAACGCACGGCACCCCAACCGGCGCACCGCTTCCTTCCCGGCCAGGAGCAAGTCTTCCTCCGAGCGCACGGGCCGGCCCGCGAGCGCCTCCAGTTCGGGCTCGTTGGGCTTGCACACCGTCAACCCCGAGAACGACGCGAGCGCATAGCGGCTGTCCACGCACACGGGCAGCCCATCCGCCGCGAGCTTGCGGAGTACACCTCGGACCTCGTCGTTCAGCACCCCCGCGCCGTAGTCCGAGACGACCACCGCGTCCGCGTCCCGGGCGGCCTGCTCGACATGCCGGGCCAGCGCCTTGCGCACCCGGGGCGGCAACTCGGAGCGCTGTCCCCGGTCCAGGCGCAGCATCTGCTGCCGCGTGGTGCTCAGGCCGCCTGCCAGGATGCGCGTCTTCGTCTCCGTCGCGATGCCTCGACCGCCCACCGCGTGCAACCGGACGCCGGCCTCCGAGAACAGGTGACGCAGCTCGCCGCCCATCTCGTCCGCGCCGAGCACGCCCACGGCCGTCACCTGTCCCGTCAAGGCGCGGACGTTGGCCGCGACGTTCGCGCCTCCGCCCAGCTTCACCTCCGCGGACTCGTAGCGGACGATGAGCACGGGCGCCTCGCGGCTCACCCGGTCCGTCTGTCCGTAGATGTAGTGGTCTGCGACGAGGTCCCCGACCAGCAGCACGCGACGACGCGAGAACGCGAGCGGCAGGCGAGAGGGCAAGGGCGAGGAGCGAACGGGCGAGACCGCGGCCATGGCGGCGGTTTGTCCCACACCCCCCCTCGTCTCACAAGTCGCCTGACGCGCCCGCCAGCCCGAGCGCCCGATACAGGTGGGCCTCGCCCTCCAGCACCTCCACCCCCAGCCGCACCTTCCACGCCTCGAACCCGGACGGCAGCCGCACCGCGTCCTTCTCCGTCGTCACCACCACCACGCCTCGACGTTTCGCCCGCTGGGCTACGTCTTCCAGCTCCTCGGGAGTGAAGGGGTGATGGTCCGCGAACAGCGCAGCGTCGACGACCTCCACGCCCAGCGACCTCAGGGTCTTCAGGAAGCCCCCCGGCCGGCCAAGCCCCGCCAGCGCCAACACGCCCTGCCCTCGCAAGCGCTCCGGTGGATGTGACATGCCCTCCGGGTCCACCCAGGCCGATGGCCCATAGCGCGCGCGCACCCGGGGAATCGACTCGGCTTCTGGCGGAAGACTCACCGCTGGGGGCTCGCCCACGGCCGACGCGGACGTGCGAACCCAGAGCAGCGTGGCGCGTCGAATCGATGAAGAGGGCTCACGCAGCGGACCTCGGGGAAGCATGTGGCCATTGCCCAACCCCACCGCCTCGTCCACCACCACCAGGTCCTCGTCCCGCGCGAGGCGACGGTGTTGAAAGCCGTCGTCGAGCAACACCGTGTCCAGGCCGAACTCGTCCCTTGCTCGCAACGCACTGGCGACCCGGTCGGGATTCACGAAGAGCCTGACACTCGGACACCGCGTCGCAAGCAACAGCGGCTCGTCTCCCGCGTCCTCCACCGAGGGCAGAGGCTGTGCTCCCGTGAAGGTCAGCGGCTCCCGTGAACGCCGGCCGTACCCTCTCGTGAGGATGCCGACCTTGCGCCCCGCTCGGACGAGCTGCTCCGCCAGGTGCAGCACCGCGGGCGTCTTGCCCGTTCCTCCCACGTTGAGATTGCCCACGGAGAGGACTCGGAGCCCCTCGACACGCTCCGCTCGCAACAGCCCGTTGTCGTACAGGGCTCTTCGCAGCTGCACCGCCGCGGCGTAGCTCCACGACAACGCTGTCAGCGGAGACAGCAACGCCCTGCGGCCCCAGGCCTCCGGTGACGGGGGGTAGAAGACCCGCTCGATGGCGGTGGGTGACTCGGGGGCGGGAGGACTCAAGACCGACGGGCTCCCATCGCTCGGAGCTCGCTGTGCTCGACGTTCGAGATGGAATTCATCGAGGAGTCCCGTCAGCAACCTCGGCGTACAAGGCGAGCACGTCGGCGGCGATGCGCGCATTCGTCGGATGCGCCACGGGCGCGAGGACTCCCGAGAGCGCGGCCGTGACGACTGCTTCGGGCGTGGGCTCAGCCACCCGCGCATCCGCCAGGTCCGGCAATGCGCCTTCGTCCACCGCGACCACTCGGACACCACACGCTCGCGCCTGGGCCGCGGCCCTCGCGCTCCAGTCATTCCCCAGGCCCAGCAGCCACACCTCGTCCAAGGCCTTCAGCCAGCGCGCGAAGGACTCGCCCTGCTGATAGCCCGCGAAGACCACCGCGTCCGTCAATCCCAGCGCCGCTACCTGATTGCGCGTCGCCTCCAGGAGCGCTCCGTCACCCACGAGGACGAAGCGCGCGTGAGGATGGTGCTGGCGGTACTTCACGAAGGCCTCCACCCCGACCGCATGGCGCCTCGATGGCTGGAACGTGGAGACCATTCCCACCAACGGTCCACCCGTGAGCCCCAGCTCGCGCCGGAGTGACTCGCGGTCCGCTTCGGGCCGGAACCTCGGGTCCACCAGCGCTGGAAGCACCCGGGCCCGCTTCCCTCGCTCCAACAACCTCGGCAACAGCGCGCTCGCCGGAACCGTGTACGCATCCGCCGCGGGCAACGAGGAACGCAGCGAACGGGGTGCATGCAGCGAGCGCACCAGCACCGCGCCTCGGGGACGTCCCCACCTCGCGAGGAAGTGGTCGTGACTGAAGTGCGAATGCACCACGTCCACCTGCCGCGCGCGCAGACGTCGCGAGTCGCTCCACATGCGCCACGGCGGCGACTTCACGGACAACTCCAGGCCACCTTCGTCCAACAGGCCGAGTTCCTGGAAGCGCGGCACCGCGGGCTCCTCCGCCGGCACGTCCTTGCGCCGACGGTCCACCGCCACCGTCACCTCGTGCCCCGCATCCCGCTGCGCTCGGGCGAGCAGCGCGACGTTCTCCGCGGGGCCACTGAAGAACGGGCTCGCGAGCAGGTGAAGGATGCGCATCCGCTCAGCGCCTCACCAGCGTGCGGTACAGCGCCTCCAGCGCGTGCGCCTCGTGCTCCACGCCACACCGCCGACGCGCCTCCTCTGCCGCGTTGCGCCCCACCTCCCGCGCCCGCTCCGGCTCCCGCATCAACATGTCCAGGAGTTCCCGCAGTGCCTTCACGTCACCCGGCTCGAAGAAGAAGCCCGTGCGGCCATGCTCGATGAGCGTGTCCAGGTACGGCAGCTTCGACGCCACCACGCAGCAACCCGACGCCATCGCCTCCACGTGCACCAGCGAGTACCCCTCCGCGTAGGACGGGTGCACCAGCACCGTGAGCCCCTGGTACCAGGGCTCGATGACCGACTGCTCTCCCGCCAGCGTCACCCGGTCCTCGATGCCGGCGCGCAGGCCGTTCACCCAGTCCAGGTCCGCGCCCTTCGCCAGGCCCACGAGCACGCCCTGCCACTCGGGGTGCTCGGGCAACAGCGGACGCACCGCCTCCAGGAAGTCGCCCTGCCCCTTCTCCTTCCGGATGCGACCGATGACGCCGATTCCCAGGCGCCCCCCCTGCCCCAGTCGCTCCCAGGCCTTCTGACGGTCCTCGGGCGGATGGAAGCGCGTCAGGTCGATGCCGTGCGAGATGACCGTCGACGGCAGCGCGATGACGTCCGCCACCTGCTTCGTCAACGACACCAGCGCGTCCGCGCCTCGCGCGAGGAAGCGCGTGAAGCCACTGGGTGCAATCGACGTGTGCCGCGTGAACACCAGCCGCACCTGCCGGCCCACCAGCTTCAACAACATCCCCGCGAGCAGCTCGTTGTTCCGGTGCGCGTGCCACACCACCGGCTCCGAGCGCGCCCTGCGCAGCAGCTCCGGCCAGGTGATGCGCGGCAGGCCCTCGCTCAGGCCCGAGCCGATGACCCGCGTCTCCGAGCCCGAGTCCTTCACCAACGCCGGCACCACCGACTCGACGTGACGCGTGACGCCCGTGTACCGGTTGTGGAAATGCGGGTGGATAATGAGCGTCATCGCGGCTCCGCCCTGCCGTGCGGGAAGAGCGACAGCATCGCCTCGGCGTTGCGCTCGCTCGCGCCGGAGATCCGGCCCACCGTCTCCAGGGCCCGAGCCCCGAGTTCATCGATTCGCCTCGGGTCCTCCAACAGCTCCGCGAGCCTCGCGTGCAGCTCCTCCGCGTCCGCCACCTGGATGCCTCCGTGCCCCGACAACACCGTCACACTGTCCCGGAAGTTGTCCATGTGCGGCCCGAACAACACCGGCTTGCCCTGCCCCGCGGGCTCCAGGATGTTCTGGCCACCGCGCTTCGTGAACGAGCCGCCCACGAAGACCACCGTCCCCAGTCGGTACGCCCGCGACAGCTCGCCGATGGTGTCCAGCACCACCACCTGTCCCCGCTCGGGGTTGCCCTTCGAGCGCAGCCCCACGCTCAGCCCTGCGTCCCGCGCGAGCGTCGCCACCCGCGCCGCACGGTCGACGTACCTCGGCGCAATCACCAGCCGCAGCTCCGGCCACTTCGCGAGCAGGCGCCGGTAGACACCCAGCAACGCCTCCTCCTCACCCTCGTGAGTGCTGCCCGCGATCCACACGGGTGCGCCCACCGGGAGCCCCAGGACCTCGCGCAACGTGACGTCCTCCGGCGCGGGCCCCGAGGCCAGGGAGTCGAACTTCGTGTTCCCCGTCACCATCACCCAGTCGGGACGCGCGCCCAGACTCCTCGCTCGCTCCGCTTCGTCCTCGTGGCGCATCAACATCAGGTCCAGGTCCTTCAGCGGATTGCCGATGAGCCCGAACAACGCCCGGTAGCGCCCCACGTTCGCAGGCGAAAAGCGGCCGTTGGTCATCACGACTCGCGCGCCTCCGCGCTTCGCCGCGCGGATGAGGTTGGGCCAGATCTCCGTGTACTCGAGGACCAGGATGTCCGGCCGGAGCGCCTTCATCGCCCGCCGCGTCGCGCCCCACAGGTCATAGGGCACGTAGATGACGCCATCGATGTCCTTGGCCAGCCGCCCCGTCGCCATCGCATGGCCGCTGTCCGTCATCGTCGACAGGATGAGCTGGCAGCCCGGGAAGCGCGCTCGCAGCGGAGCGAACATCGGGGAGAGCGCGAGCAGGTCCCCCGCGCTCGCGCCGTGCAGCCACACCACGGGCCCATCGCCTCTCACGGGCAACGCGCCCGGGGCATAGAACCCCAGTCGCTGCCACAGGCCATGACGCGTCTTCCGGTGCACACACAGCACCGGGAGGAGCAGCGGGAAGAGCAGGTACGTGGCGAGGATGTAGAGGAGTCGCATGGACGGCTCCCCGGCCCTCTATCAGATGCCAGGGGTCCGAGGCAGCACACGCACGGGATTCGGAACAATCCAAGGTCGCCATTCGGACCCGAAGAAGCGCCCGGGCCCCTTCGCCCAGACCTCCACCCGCACCAGCCCCTCTCCCGTCAGCTCCACCGACGTGCCGTCCTCCCCCAGTCGGCCTTCTCCCCACACCTGCACCCGAACCGTGTCGACGTCCGGCAACCCCGGCAGGCGCACCTTCAGGACATCCCCCACCCGGGCCTCGCGCTGCTCCGGGTCCACGCCCTCCAGGGCGAAGCCCTCGGGCTCCCCCAGCGCGCGGAAGGAACAGAGGGCCGAGCCTCCTCGCAGCGCTCTTGTCACCAGGGCCGCGGCCTCCTTCGCGTCCTTCGGCAGGGGCGCGGGGAGCTGCTCCGGCGGGAGGTACATCGCGAGCGAGCTGAACACGGACTCGTACGACGGCAGGCCATGCGCGTCATGCGCGCAGAAGGAGCGTTTGGGTTGCTCTTGAGAGAGCTCCATGAAGCGCGCGCCCGGCTCGGGCTCCGGCGCGACGAGCACCATCACTCCGTGCATCGGATTCGCGAGGTACGCGCCCACGGCCGGCAGCAACCGGCTCACCGGGTTGCGCATGGCGTGACGGAAGAACGTATCCGCCGAGTACAGCTCGAACCCCTTTGCCTCACGGGCCGTCGGCTCGTCCGTCCACGGGTTCTTCTTCTGCACCGGATGCGCGAGGACCGTCATGCCTCCCGCGGCCTCCACCGCCTTCACCGCGTCCGCAGCCGGCATCCACCGCGTCATGCCCTCCAGCGGGCGCTCCATGCCGAACGCGACCAGGTGCCCCGAGGACGTCGAGATTTCAACGCCGGGAATCAGCAACACGCCCTCCCCCCAGGTCGGCGCGGGCGGCGTGAAGTCGTTGTGGTCCGTCAACAACACGAAGTCGAGGCCCGCGGCCTTCGCCGCGAGCACCACGTCGAGCGGGCTGCCTCGTCCATCCGAGCGCGTGGTGTGCACGTGGAAGGCACCACGAATCCACCTCGGCTCGCCCTCCTTCGGAGGAACCACCGGGTACGTCGTGTACGACGCGGGGAGCGCGAAGAAACCGCAGAGGCCCAGCAGGAGGAGCAGCAGGCCCACCAGCGCTCGCAGCCCCTTGCCGAACGCCACACGAAGTCGACTCATGTCCGCGCGCCTCGAGGCCTCTGCACTGGGGGCAGCTTCACGCGGCGCCTCGCTCGAAGGTGCCCTCCGTCTGCATCTTCCACAGCGCGGCGTAGCGCCCGCCCCTCGCGAGCAGCTCCGCGTGTGAGCCGCTCTCCACCGCCCGCCCCGCCTCCATCACGTGGAGCACGTCCGCGTTCACCACCGTCGACAACCGGTGCGCGATGACCAGCGCCGTGCGCCCCGGCAACACCGCCGCCAGCGCCGCCTGCACCTCGCGCTCGCTCTCGGGGTCCAGGCTGCTCGTCGCCTCGTCCAGGACCAGCACCCGCGCTCGCGCCAGCACCGCCCTCGCGATGCACAGCCGCTGCCTCTGACCACCGCTCAACGTCACGCCGCGCTCACCGATGCGCGTGTCGTAGCCCTGGGGCAACGCTCGGATGAACCCGTCCGCGTTCGCCACCTTCGCCGCCGCCTCCACTTCCTCACGCGTGGCGTCCGGTCGCGCATAGCGCAGGTTGTCCAGCACCGTGCCCTGGAACAACAACGGCTCCTGCGTCACCAACGCCAGCTGCTCGCGCAGGCTCGCCGCCGTGTACCGGTCCATGTCCACGCCATCCAGCAGCAACCGCCCGGACTGGGGGCGCTCGAAGCGCAGCAGCAGCGACGTCACCGTGCTCTTGCCTCCGCCGCTGCCTCCCACCAGCGCCGTCACCTGCCCCGCCTTCAGCTCCAGCGTCACGCCGTCGAGCGCGCGCCGCTCGCCATACGCGAAGCTCACGTCCTCGAACCGCACCGACTCGGACAAGGGCGGCGCCGACACCGCGTCCGGCGCGTCCAGCACCGGGTGCTTCAAGTCCAACAACGCGAAGAGCCGCTCACCCGCCGCGCCCGCCTGCATCGCGAACTGCGTCACCCGGCCCAGGTCCTTCACCGGCTGGTACACCAGGATGACCGCCGTCAGCAGCGACAACAGCGCCTCCGGCTCCATCAACTTCGCGCTCGCCGCGAAGGCCAACGCCCCCGCCAGCGCCGCCGCCGCCAGCACCTCCATGATTCCAGGCACCCCGCCTCGCGCCCACGCCGCCCCCACCACCGCCTCCTCGTGCGCCTTCGCGTGCGAGGCGAACCGCGCCAGCTCCGCCTCCTGCCCGTTGAACGCCTGAATCGTCCGCAGTCCGCCGAGCCCCTCGTGGAGCTGCCCCGCCAGATGTCCCAGCTGCGTCTGGCCCTCACGCGTGCCCTTGAGCACCTTGCGCGTCAGCTTCGACGCCGGCAGCGCCGCGAGCGGAATCACCACCAGCATCAGCCCGCCTAGCAGCGGGCTCATCGACAACGCCACTCCCGCCAGGATGATGACCTGCAGGCTGTCCCGCAGGTACGAGCCCACCGTGTACATCGCCGCCGCCTCCACCGCCGCGACGTCCGACGAGAAGCGACTGAGCAAATCTCCCTGCCGCTCACGCGCGAGCTGCGCGGGCGACAATGACGTGAGCTTCACGAAGAGCTCCCGCCGCAGGTCCTTCACCACCCGCTGCGCGAAGAGCCCCATGAAATAGAACTGGCCCAGGTACCCCACGCCCTTCACCGCGCCCACCACCACCATCATCAGCGGGAAGCCCCACAACGCCGCGTCGCGCGGCAGGTCCGAGAGCCACGGCACCCGGTTCGCCCCGCCGAAGCCCTCCTCGCCGCCCGACAACAGGAAGCGCAGCGCGGGGCCCGTGAGATACGCGTACGCGCCCGTGGCGATGCCCACGAACGCCATGCACACGAACGCCACCACGAGCACCGCCGCATGCGGGCGCGCGTAGCGCAACAATCGCCAGAGTGTCCGCCCCATCTGCCTACCGTCCCACCTTGCGCAACGCCGCCTTGGCCAGCTGCGAGTACGGGTTGTACTCCAGCACCTTCAGCAGCTTCTTCCGCGCCAGCGGCGCGTCCCCCAAATCCGTGTCGATGATGGCCGCGATGATGTGCAGCCGCTCCACGTACGGCCCCAGGGACAACGCCTTCTTCAACACCTTCTGCGCCTTCTGCGCACGCTGAACCAACGGACCGCCCGCCCCCTGGTACGTCGCCCAGGCGAGGAAGGAGTAGTACTCCGGCTCACGAGGGTTGAGCGTCACCGCCTCCTCGAACGCGTGCATCGCCGACAGGAAGTCCCGCCGCTTCAGCGCGGACTCGCCCCGGCGCAACGCAATCTCGGCGTCCACCACCACCGCCGTGTTGCGCCCCACGTCCAGCTTGCTGAAGAGGTACTGGAGGTACGCCTTGCGCTTCTCCTCCACGCTCAGCACCCGGTAGGACGCCGACAGCTTCTCCTGCACGGAGTCCAACAGGTCCTTCAGGTCCGAGATGTCGTACTCGGC
This sequence comes from Myxococcus fulvus, assembly GCF_900111765.1. The sequence goes on along the minus strand of NZ_FOIB01000006.1, from coordinate 708,391 downwards.
ATACGTGTCCGGGTGAAAGCGCATCGCCGTCTCGTGGTACGCGCGCTCCACCGCCTCCGCGTCCGCCGCGATGTCCAACCCCAGGCTGCCGAAGTAGCTGCGGGTGATGATGCGCACCGCCTCCTCGCGCAGCGACGCCGCCGTCTCCACAGGCAACGACTTGCGCTTGCGCGGGCCAATCCGGTCCGGCACCACCGCCGCCGACAGCACGTCCGCGCCCGTCGCCACCGGCGTCGCGGAGAACGTCACCCCGCCCGTCAGCTTCAGGAACCACAACAGCGAGTACGCCGCGCTCAGCTCCCCGCGGCCATGCGCGAGCAGCTCCTTGAGCACGATGCGGCCATTGACCTGCATGGCGATCTTGATGTCGTCCGTGTCCAGCGCCATCGCCTGCAGGTCGCGACCGAACTCGGGCGAGCGCACCGGGTACTCACCCAGGTTCGACTTCAGCGCCGCCGCCATCACCTTCAGCGGGAAGGTGCGCCGCGCGCCCTCCAGAATCTGCGCCAGCGGCGGCAGGTCCACCGACGCCACCTCCGCGGTGAACTCGTCGCCGGAGTAGAAGGCGTACCGGCCCTCGCGCATGCCCAGCACCCGCGCCAGCTTGTCGCGCGTGTAGTCCCGCAACAACTGCGACAGCTCCTCGCCCACCAGCTCCACGCCCGCGTCCGCCAGCGCCGAGCCGATGCGCAGCCCCGAGCCCAGCGCCTCCACCACCTGCGCCGCCTGCGCGGGCGTGGCGAGCTTGCGCTCCACGAGGTAGCGCGGCAGCGAGTCCTCCTTCACCGTCGAGTCGAAGCTCACCGGCCCGCCGCGCAGGAAGTACACCCGCCGACTCAGCCCCCGGTGCGCCACCACCAGCACACCATCCCTACGCAGCCGGTGGATGGAGTGCAGCAGGCCGGGCAGCGGATAGCCCTTCAGCTCGCCACTGTTCACCGCCGGACGCGACAGCGTGGACGCCAGGCCCGACAGCGGCACCGCCTGTGCCGCGCGCACCAGCGACTCCAGCCGGGGCACCAGCTCGCCGGGCTTGAGCGGGTCCGCGACGTACGCGTTCACCTTCAGGTCCAACACCGAGCCCACGCCCCGTGCCCGTCCCAGGTGCCCCTTGTCGATGGCGACGATGGGCACGCGCCCGCCCTGGCTGTGCCCCCGGATGAGCTGCACCACGTGCGAGCCCTCCACGCGCGGCAGGTCCACCGACAACACCATCACATCCGGGTTGTCCGCCGCGAAGTGCTCCAGCGCCGCGATGGGGTCATTCACCGCGCGCACGGAGTACCCGGCCTGCGAGAGCAGGCCCGTCAGGTGCTCGAGCGTGGGGGGATGGCTCTCGGCGAGCAGAAGCGTCTTCAAGGGTTGGCGCAGTCTACACCTTCACCCCGGCTTGCATCAGGGTACGATGCGCCCCCCTCACATGACGCCCCCGCCCCGAATCCTCGTCGTGGCAGGCGAGGCCTCCGGCGACGCCCATGCCGCAGAGCTCGTCGCCGCCCTCCAGGCCCGCCGTCCGGACCTCACCTTCTTCGGCATGGGCGGCTCGCGCCTGGCCGCTCGGGGAGTCGAGCTGCTCTTCGACGCCCGCGAGGTGTCCGTCATGGGCATCACCGAGGTGCTCCCCCGCATCCCTCGCATCCTTCAAATCATGAAGGGCCTGGCGAACGCGGCCGCCGAGCGGCGCCCCGACGTCGCCATCCTCGTCGACATCCCGGACTTCAACCTGCGCCTGGCCGAGAAGCTCAAGGCCCAGGGCATCCCCGTCGCCTATTACATCTCGCCCATGATCTGGGCGTGGCGCCGCGGCCGGGTGCGCACCATCAAACGCCTGGTGGACCGGATGCTGTGCATCCTCCCGTTCGAAGAGGACTTCTACCGGGAGGCCGGCGTCGCGGCCCGCTACGTGGGCAGCCCCGTCGTCGAGCAGGTCCCCGCCCCCGACAGCCCCACCGCGTTCCGGGAACGCCTGGGCCTGGCCAAGGAGGCCCCCACGCTCGCGCTCCTGCCGGGCAGCCGGATGAGCGAGATTCGCAGGCTCCTGCCGTCCATGGTGGACGCGGCCCGCCGCCTGTCCGCCGAGCGGCCCGGGCTCCAGGTCGTGGTCCCCGTGGCCCCCACCATCCCCCGCGAGGAGGTGCTGTCGCGCTTCGAGGGCAGCGGCCTGACGCCGGTGCTGGTGGACGGACAGGCCCCGGAGGTGGTGGGCGCCAGCGACGCGGCGGTGGTCGCCTCCGGGACGGCCGTGCTGGAGGCGGGGCTGATGCAGCGCCCCCTCGTCGTCATCTACCGGGTGTCCCTCATCTCCTACTGGGTGGGCCGGCTGATGCTGAAGGTGGCCTTCGTGTCCCTGGTCAACCTGCTGGCCGGGCGGCGCGTCGTTCCGGAGCTGCTCCAGGGGGAGATGACCCCCGAGAGAATCGCCGACGAGGTCCGCAAGGTGTGGCTGCCGGGGGCCGCCCGGGACGAGATGCTCCAGGGGCTGGGAGAGGTCCGGGGGCGGCTGGGCGAGGCAGGGGCCGCCACCCGGGCGGCGGAGACCGTCATGGAGCTACTGCCCCCGCGCGCCATTTAGGGTATGTCGGCCCGGCCATGAACCCAGCGCTGGTCTGCATCCCCACCTACAACGAGCGGGAAAACATCGAGGCCATCACCCTGGCGGTGCTCAAGGCCGACCCGCGCGTCGACATCCTCATCGTCGACGACAACTCGCCGGACGGAACGGGGCACATCGCCGACCAGCTCGCCGCCAAGGAGCCCCGCGTGCGGGTGCTCCACCGCGAGAAGAAGGAGGGCCTGGGTCGCGCCTACCTCGCCGCCTTCCGCTGGGCCCTGGCGGAGGGCTACACGTACATCCTGGAGATGGACGCGGACTTCAGCCATGACCCGCGCTATCTGCCCGGGTTGATGGACGCGGCCGAGGCGGGCGCGGACCTGGTGCTCGGCAGCCGCTACGTCACGGGCGGCGGCACGGTGAACTGGGGCGTGGGCCGCCAGGTCATCAGCCGCGGCGGCAGCCTCTATGCCCGCACGATTCTCGGCGTGGGCGTGCAGGATTTGACTGGGGGCTTCAAGTGCTTCCACCGCCGGGTGCTGGAGACCCTCGACCTGGATGCCGTACACAGCACCGGCTACGCGTTTCAAATCGAGCTCACCTACCGCACGCTGAAGAACGGCTTCACCGTGCGCGAGGTCCCCATCATCTTCGAGGACCGCCGCGTGGGGCACTCGAAGATGAGCAAGAAGATTTTCGCCGAGGCGCTCACCATGGTGTGGAAGCTGCGCCTCACGGTGTAGTCGCAAAGGTCGTGCGGTGATGAAGGACTACCTGACGCAATTCCTCGTCGCCCTGCCGGCGGTCTTCTTCGTGGTGGACCCCATCGGCGTGGTGCCGCTGTTCCTGGCCATGACGGCCGGGGACTCGAAGGAGAAGATACGCCGCACGGCGATGCGCGCGTGTCTGGTGGCGTGCGGGCTGATGACCTTCTTCGCCCTGTTCGGCACCATCATCTTCAAGGTGTTCGGCGTGTCGCTGGGGGCCTTCCGCGTGGCGGGCGGAATCCTCCTGCTCATCACCGCGCTGGACATGCTGCGCGCGCGACCGTCCGAGACGCGCACCACCCCCACCGAGGAACAGGAAGGCGTGGTGAAGGAGGACGTGGCCATCGTCCCCCTCGCCATCCCGCTGTTGTCGGGGCCCGGAGCCATCGCCACCGCCATGGTGCTGATGGCCCGCGGCAACTCCAAGTCGATGACCTCCACCCTTCCGGTGCTGGCGGCCATCATCCTGACGTTCGTGTTCAGCTACTTCATCCTGCGCGCCTCCGGGCTCGTGCAGCGGGTGCTGCGCCAGTCCGGCGTCGCCATCGTCGAGCGCGTCATGGGGCTCATCCTGGCCGCCATCGCCGTGCAGTTCATCGCGGACGGCGCCAAGGAATTGCTGAAGTAACCTAGTTGCCGACGACCCAGGTGGGGCCCGCGCGGCGCAGCGTCCCCTGGGGCTTGCCCTCCAGGGTGAGCTCGTCCGGGCCGGCGCGGCGCGCGTCGTACGCGTAGCCCTCACGAATCTCCTGGAGGTAGACGACGACGGCGTCCAGCACGCTGTCCTGCACCACCTTGAAGGTGGAGTCGCCACAGCGGGGCTCATCCCCCTCGAAGAAGCGCTCCAGCATGGACTGCTCCGGACGACGCACGTACACGCGCACCGGCGTGGGCTCGTGGCGCCCCTGGGCGGCGATCTCCTCCACCACCCGTGACGGTGTCGGTTCCTTCAACACGGATTGAACCAGGCTGCACTTGTCCGCCTCCACCTCCCGCCGCACGGCGAGCGGCGCCTGATGCGCGCAGCCCGCCCCCACCAGGAGCGCCATCCCCACCACGCCCCAGGTCCACCGTTGGAATCGGTCCATCCGCTGCTACCTCCTCGTCACTGCGTCCGTCCGCTACAGCTTCCTCCACCGCGGCGAGAAGGGAGCGCCGGCGAGCACCGGGTCCTCCACCGCGATGATGTATTCAGCCCGGCGATTGGCAGCCTCCGCCGTCTCGTCCGGAGTCCGCACCGCGGGGGACTCCTCGCCAAAACCCTCGTAGAAGATGGGGACCTTCAGCCCTCGCTGACGGAAGGCGGCGGCGATGCTGCGCGCGCGCTTGAGCGACAGCTCGCGGTTGTCCGCCGTGGCGCCCACGGTGTCCGTGTGGCCCAGCACGTACAGACGAACCGCCGCGAAGCGGCCGTATTTCGCCAGCGCCTCCGCAATCAACGCATGGCTCCTGTCCAGCTTGCCTCGCTCGGCGGCGGGAATGTCCGCGCGCCCCGAGGCGAAGCCCACCTCTTCATGGGGAATGTCCACGCGCCACGGGAAGAGGTCCACACCCGTGTAGAAGTCCGATGTGTCGAAGGCTCGGAGGGAAATCTTCATCACCTTCCCCTCGGCGGCCGGCCAGCTCAATGACAGCGGCGTGCCCGCCTTCTCCCCCTTGAAGGCCACCTCCCCCTCGAAGGCCTTCTTCCCCGTGTCCATCAGCACGGTGAGCTCCACGCGGCCCGCGGGGCGCGACAGCTGGAAGCGCAGCGTGCGCCCCGGCACGTCCACGTCCTCCGGGCGCACGTCCAGGCGCAGCGGCCCGTTGAGCTCCGTGTCGAAGGACAACGGCATGCTGCCCGACTCGGCGTTGGCGAAGCGCACCACCAGCTCGCCCTCGTAGTGGAAGCGGCCCTCGGGCTGCTCCAGCTCGATTCGCCGGGTCACGCCTGGCTTCCCGCCGCCCTTCACGTCGACCACCTTCCCGTCGTCGCGTTTGAGCTTCACCTCGAAGCCCGCGATGGGCTCCTCGATGTGCACGAGCAATGCCGGGAGCTTCTCACCCACCGCGGCCCGGCCCTCCAGGGACACGCGGATGGCGTCGGCGAACGCGGGCAGGGGTGTCGAGGCGACAAGACTGAGCAATAGAACCAGGCGGGCATTCATGGCGCGGCGTCGACTCCGGCGTCGCGGGTCGCCGTGCAACAGCGACCCGGATGGGTGGATTCCTCCGCGCCAGGGTAGGACGGTGTCCCCCGCGTGGAAATGCTTCGCGAGCGTGGAAACGCCTCGCGAGCCAGACGCGAGAAGCACGCCGACATTCATTCCCGCGCGCCACACATCCCAGGGCAGCCGGGGAGACGGCCACCAGGCCCTCTCCTACCCGGGCCGGGACGCGGCGCGCGCTACCGCACGCCGACGAGCGTGATTCCCGCCGCGCGCGCGTTGGCGAAGAGCTCCGGCGCGTCCAGCAGCACGGTGCGCCCGGCCTCCAGCGCCAGCACCCGGGCGCCCACTTCCTTCATGACCTCCAGCGTGCGGGGTCCCGCGGCGGGCAAATCGAAGCGCAGGTCCTGCTGCGGCTTGCAGCGCTTGACGACCACCGCGCCCGCGCCTCCCAGCTTGCCGCCCCGACGGATGGCCTCGTCCGTGCCCTCCACCGCCTCGAGCGCCAGCACGTGGCCCTGGTGCACCACCACCGTCTGGCCCACGTCCGCCTGCCCCAGCAACGCCGCCACCTCGCGCCCCAGCGCCACGTCCTGCGCTTGCGTGGGGCTGAGCTCGGGGCCGGCCAGGTGCCCTTCGGGGCACAGCACCTCTCCGAGGAAGTCCGTGGGGGCGATGATGGTGATGCCGCGTGACTCGAAGTCCGCGGCCACCGCGCGCAGCAGCGCGTCATCCCGGAAGCTGCGCAGCCGGGAGATGATGCGCACCGCGCCCAAATCGGGCCGGGCCTCGGACAGGGCCTTCACCCGGCCGATGCCGCCCGCCATGGCCGCCTGCTTCACGCCCGCGGCGACGAAGGCCTTCTGGATGCGGTTGACCTGCCCCACCCGCACCCAGGTGAGCGAGCCGACCTCCGAGGCCAGGGCCGGGTTCGTCTCGCCCTTGTGGGCCACGGCCACCACCTCCAGCCCCCGGGCCCGCGCGGCGCGCGCGAACAAGAGGGGAAGCTGACCGTTGCCCGCGATGAGACCGATTCGACCGTCCGGAGGTGCGTGCTCCATGTCCACAGCCTAGCGCGTCAGGCCGCGCTTGCTCTGGGAGATGAAGGACACCAGGTGGTCCACTTCGGGGTGGCCGCCCAGCTCCGTGCGCAGCCGCCCCAGCGCCTCCTGCAGCCCCAGCTTGGAGCGGAACAGGATGCGGTGGGCCTCCTTGATGCGCTCGATCTGGTCCTTGGTGAAGCCGCCGCGCTCCAGGCCCACGGTGTTGAGCCCCACCAGCTCCGCCCGGTCTCCCTGCGCCGTGGCGTACGGAGGGATGTCCATCGTCACCATGGCCCCGCCAGAGATGAAGGCGAAGCGGCCCAGGCGCGTGAACTGGTGCACCGCCGCCAGGCCGCTGATGATGACGTGGTCCTCCATCGTCACGTGGCCCGCGAGCGCGGACCCGTTGCCGATGCGGCACCCGTCGCCGACGACGCAGTCGTGGGCGACATGGCTGTTGGCCATGAAGAGGTTGCCGTTGCCGACGCGCGTCGCGCCACCGCCGCCCGCCGTGCCCTTGTGCAGGGTGACGAACTCGCGAATCTGGTTGTCGTCGCCGAGCGTGAGCTCGGTGTCCTCACCCGCGTACTTGAGGTCCTGCGGGTCCGCCCCCACCGAGGCGAACTGGAAGATGCGGTTGCGCGCACCGAGCGTCGTGCGGCCCTCGATGACGACGTGAGGGCCCACGTGGGAGCCCTCGCCAATCGTCACCTGCGGCCCGATGACCGAGTAGGGTCCAACGTGGACCGACTCGTGCAGACGCGCATCGGGGTGAACCACCGCGGTGGGATGAACCTGAGCCATGTCGTCTCCTCTACCTCGCGGGCCCGCGGTCAGGACGCCGCGCCCTCTTCCGCCGTCGCGCCCTTGTCCTTGTCCACCACCGTGGCCAGGAACTCGCCTTCGGCGACCTTCACGCCATCCACCGTCGCCGTGCCCTTCGTCTTCCACACGGCGCCCTTGTGGCGCAGCACTTCGATTCCGAGCTGCAGCCTGTCTCCGGGCACCACCGGCTTGCGGAAGCGCGCTCCGTCAACGCCCATCAGGTAGGTCACCTTCTGGCTCGGGTCCATGTTCTCGCTCTTGTACGCGAGGATGGCCGAGGCCTGGGCGAGCGCCTCCAGGATGAGCACGCCCGGCATCACCGGATGGCCAGGGAAGTGGCCGTTGAAGAAGGGCTCGTTGATGGTGACGTTCTTGTAGGCGGTGATGCGCTGGCCGGGGATGATTTCCACGACCCGGTCGATGAGGAGGAACGGGTACCGGTGCGGCAGCAGGTTCTGGATTTCGCCGATGTCCATCACGGGCCCTTCTCCTTCTCGAGCTGCTCCACCCTTTTGCGCAGGGCGCGCATTTCCTTGAGCAGGTCCGCCACCTGCCCCGAGGCCGCGCTGGCCCGGAGCCACTCACGGTGGGGGATGGCCGGGCTGCCGCTCACGATCTGTCCGTCCGGGACGTCATGGGCCACGCCGGACTGGGCGCCGACCTTGGCCAGGTCACCCACGCGGATGTGCCCCACCACGCCCACCTGGCCGGCGAGCACCACGCCGGTGCCCACCTCGGCCGAGCCGGACACGCCCGCCTGCGCGCAGATGAGCGCCAGCGGCCCCACCCGGACGTTGTGGGCGATCTGCACCAGGTTGTCGAGCTTGGTGCCGCGCCCCACCACCGTCTCGCCCACCGTCGCGCGATCGATGCAGGTGCACGCGCCCACCTCGACGTCGTCCTCGATGCGGACGATGCCGACCTGGGGAATCTTGAAGTGCTGGGGCCCCTGCTCCCCTTCCGGGTCGAAGGCGAAGCCGAAGCCGTCCGCGCCCACCACGCTGCTGGCGTGGAGGATGACGCGAGAGCCCACCACACAGCGCTCGCGCACCGTGACGTTGGGGTGCAGCACGCTGTCCTCGCCGACGGAGGCGTGCTCGCCCACGTAGGCGCCGGGATACAGCACCGAGCGCGCGCCCACCTTGGCGCCGGCCTCCACCGTCGCGCCGGCGAGCACGGAGGCCTCCGGGTGCACGGTGGCCTCCGGGTGCACCCACGCGCCCGGACGGATGCCGGGGGCGGGACGCACGTCGGGGTGGAACACGCGCAAGAGCCGCGCGTAGGCCAGGTGCGGGTTGGAGACGCGCACCAGCGCCACGCCCTCGCGGGCCGGCTCGCTGGTGCCCACCAGCACAGCCGAGGCGCGGGAGGCCTCGAACTGGCGGCGGTAGCGCGTGTTTCCGTAGAAGGACACGTCTCCCGGGCCGGCTTCCTCGAGCCCGTTGAGTCCGTGGATGAGCTGCTCAGGGTCGCCGAGAAGCTCGCCACCGACGAGGGCGGCGAGCTCCCCGAGCCGTCGGGGTGCGGGAGAGGTCTTCACGGGAGCGCGGGGCTACTTCGTCGGGGCGTCCTTGGCCGCCGTCGTCTTCTTGCCGGAGCCGTTGTAGGCCCGGATGACCTCGTTGGAGATGTCGTACTGGGCCTTCGCGAAGACGATGCCCGAGTCACGCTTGTCCAGGACCATGCCCAGGTCATCGCGCTGCGCGATGGAGGCCACCACCTGGTCGATCTTGTTGATGATGGGCTCCATCTCCTGGCGCTCCTTGTTGGCCGCCTCGCCCCGGCTCTTCTCCCACTTCTGGGCGAGCACCATCACCTTCTTCTGGAGGTCGCCTTCCTTCTGGGCGCGGACGTCGGGCGTCATGGCGCTCGCCTGCTTGTCCAGGTTCTCCTTCTCCGCGCGCAGGGCGGTCTGCTCCTTGTCGATCTCCTTCTGCTTGTCATCCAACCACTTCTGGAGACGGGCCTTGGCGGCCTTGCCGTCATCCACCTCGAGCAGGACGCGCTGGAGGTCCACGTAGGCGACCTTCAGTTCGGCGGCCGAGGCGGCCACCGGCAGGGCAAGCGACAGGACGGCGGCCAAGGCCGCGACAGTGGTGCGAAGCGACATGTTCAACAGCTCCTCAGGGAAGGGTACAGGGTCCGACGTCAGACGCCCGGGCTTGTTCAACCCTTCCCGCCAGGGCGGGGCCGGGACGACAGGCGACGGCTTATCAGAAGAAGTTGCCGATAGTGAACTCGAACAGAATCCGGTCGTCTTCCGGCCGCCTGGTGAGCGGGATGCCCCACTCGAAGCGCAGCGGGCCGATGGGGCTGAACCACCGGAAGCCGAAGCCCGCCGAGTGGAAGAGGCCGAGCGGCAGGTCGTTCTGTCGGTCCTGGAAGAAGCGCTCGTTGGACGCGAAGGCGTTACCGGCGTCGTAGAAGAGCACACCCCTCAGGCCGGCCTTCTCGAAGATGGGGAACTCCAGCTCGAAGTTGAAGACGAGCTGCTTGTTGCCGCCGACGAGGAAGTCCGTGACGGTGGCGTCCGGACTGCCGGAGCGGGGCACCTTCACCGAGGGGCTGATGCTGCGCAGGTAGTAGCCGCGAACGCTGTTGATGCCACCCACGTAGTACAGCTCGGAGATGGGCAGCGGCTTGTTCGAGTCGAGCTGCTGGATGTAGCCGATGGTGGCGTTCGTCTTGAAGACGAAGCCCAGCGGCATGGGGAAGTACAGGCGCGAGTACGCGGTGTACCGGTTGAAGAGGAACGTGCCGCCCAGGAAGTCCGGGGCCAGCTCCACCGAGCCGAAGTGGATGAAGCCGCGCGAGGGGAACAGGCGGTTGTCGCGGCGGTCGAACGAGAGCGACAGGCGCGCCGCGCTGGTGGTGCCGGACAGGAACTGGTTGGCCAGCAGCACCGCGCCCAGGTTCGAGCCCGCCTCCACGTTCACCCATTCCCGGGTGTAGCCGATGGTGCCCAGCAGGTCGTCGATGAACTGGTAGCCGATGGAGACGGTGCCGCCCGTGGAGTTGCGGATGAAGCCGTCGTAGTCGGCCTGGACGCGGAAGAACTCCGCGGACAGCAGGTAGTTCGTGTCCAGGAAGTACGGGTCGTAGAACGACAGCTGCACCAGCGAGCGCAGGCCTGAAATCTGCGCGGACGCGGAGACGCTCTGGCCCCAGCCCAGGAAGTTGTTCTGGGCGATCTGCGCCGTGAAGATGAAGTTCTCCACGTTGGAGAAGCCCAGGCCCACCTGGAAGGTGCCGGTGGCCTTCTCCTTCACCTCCACCTGGAGGACGATGGTGTCGTCGGTGCTGCCGGCGCTCTGGGTGATCTCCACCGTCTCGAAGAAGCCCAGCGCGGTGACGCGGTCCTTGCTGCGGCGCACGCCGGTGCCGCTGTAGAGCTCACCCTCGTAGACGCGCAGCTCGCGGCGGATGACCTTGTCGCGCGTCTTGCTGTTGCCGACGACGTTGATGCGCTCGATGGTGACCTGCGGGCCCTTCTGCACGTCGAAGGTCAGGTCCACCGTGCGGTTGTTGGCGTTGACGCTGGTGACGGGGTTGATGTTCGCGTACGCGTAGCCCCGGTCGTAATACACGTCCGACAGGCCGACGATGTCCTGCGACAGCTGCGAGCGGTTGAAGCGCTGACCCGGCGTCGACTTCATCAGCTGCGCCATGCGCTCCTTCGACACGTCGTCGAGCAGGTCGCCGGAGAAGTCGATCTTCCCGATGTCGTAGGCCTCACCCTCTTCGATGCGCAGGGTGATGTAGATGTAGCGCTTGTCGGCGGAGAGCTGGACGGTGGGCTTGTCGATCTTGACGTTGATGAAGCCCCGGTCGAAGTAGGCGATCTGGATGACGGCCAGGTCGCGCTGGAAGGCCTCCTCGCGATAGGTGCCCTCGCCGGTGAAGAAGGAGAAGTAGCCACCCTCGCGGGTGATCATCGTCTCCTTGAGCTCCTGGGCGGGGACCTTCTCCGCGCCGATGAAGGTGATCTGCTTCACCATCACCTTGGCGTGCTCGTTGATGATGATGATGACGTCCACGCTGCCCCCCGTCTCGGAGGGCTTGATCTGGTGGGTCACCTCGGCGAGGAAGTAGCCCTTCTCCACGTACTTGGCCTGGATCTTCTTCACCGTGCTGCGCACGGCTTCCATGTCCAGGATGGTGTTGGGCTTGGCGTCGAGCTCGTCCTTGAGGTCGTCGCGGCTGAGCTCCTCGTTGCCCTTGAGGTTCACGGCGCGGACGATGGGCCGCTCTTCCACGCGGACCACGTACGCCACGCCCCGGGGCAGCCGCTGCACGAGCAGCTCCACGTTGGTGAAGTAGCCCAGGGCCCAGACGGCGCGGAGGTCCTCGGAGGACTTGGACGCGTCCAGCGTCTGACCCACCTTGGTGCGCAGGGCGCGACGGATGGCCTCGGCCTCCACGCGCTTGTTGCCCTCGACGCGAATCTCCACCACCCGGTCGGGGTCACCGTCCTCGGGGGGAGCCTCTTCGTCGACGGGGGCGTCCGGGGGACGCGCGGGAGTCGGGGTTGCGGGCGAAGGGGAGCTCGGAACCGGGGCCTCGGAAGGCGCACCCCCGTTCACCTGCGCCTGGACGGAGCCGGGCACGAGCGACCACAGGACGACCGCTAGCAGCGGGAGCAGTGACTTGCGCGACAGAACGGGGTGCCTCAAGGGGAGACCGGCCAGGAAAAGGCGGGGCAATCTACGAGAAGGGGCCGAAGACCCTCAATCCAAAAGCGCGGAGCCATCAAGCCTCCGACACCTGCCCCCCTGCCAACCGCAGGCGGCGGGGCATGGAACGGGCCAGGGTTTCATTGTGGGTGACGACCACGGCGGTGATGCCCAGGTCCCGGTTGACGTCTCTCAGGAGCTGATGGATGCCCTCGCCGGTGGCCGGGTCCAGGTTGCCGGTCGGCTCGTCGGCGAGCAGGACGGCGGGCTTGAGGACCAGGGCGCGCGCCAGGGCCACCCGCTGGGCTTCACCACCGGACAGTTCCCCCGGCCTGTGGTCCACCCGCTGTCCCAGTCCCACCCGCTCCAGGAGCTCCCGGGCGTAGGTATAGGCCCCGGCGCGGTCCTTGCGCTGGATGAGGGCGGGCATGGCCACGTTCTCCAGGGCGGTGAACTCCGGCAAGAGGTAGTGGCTCTGGAAGACGAAGCCCATCGTCTGGTTGCGGAACTCGGCGATCTCCGCGTCGTTCATGGCGAACACGGAGCGGCCCTCGAAGAAGACCTCCCCGGCGGCCGGCGCGTCCAGGGTGCCCAGCACGTGCAGGAAGGTGCTCTTCCCCGCGCCGGAGGCTCCCACCAGCGAGACGAGCTCTCCCTTGCCGATGTCGAGCGACACCGCGCGCAGCACGTCGATGCGCTTGCCGTGCAGGAAGTAGCTCTTGAAGACGTTGCGGATGGACAACAGCGTCATGGCTACTCCGCCTTCAACCCTTCCACCGGCTCCACGCTGCTGGCCTTGAGGGCCGGGTAGATGGAGGCCAGGTACGTGACGAGCACCGCGATGACGACGGCCAGCGCGGTCTGCAGGGGCTCCACGCGCACCGGCAGCGCGGGGATGTAATAGACCTCGGGGTCCAGCTTGATGCCGACCTTCTCGATGAAGAGGCACCAGGACAGGCCGGAGAACAGGCCCAACAGGCCGCCGGCGACGCCAATCTGGAGCCCCTCGGCGAGGAATATCTTCACGATGCCGCCATCGGGGACGCCCAGCGCCTTGAGCACGGAGATCTCCTTGCGCTTCTCCAGCACGAGCATGATGACCGTGGCGACGATGAGGCCCGCGGCGACGATGATGATGATGGAGAGGATGATGCCCATCACCAGCTTCTCCAGGCGCAGCGCGGAGAAGAGGTTCTTGTTCATCTCTCCCCAGTCGCGAGCCCGGTAGGGGTAGCCGCCCAGCGCCTTCACCACCTGCCCGGCGATGCGGCGCGCGTCGTCGATGTCGAGCACCTTCAACTCGATGCCGGACGCGCCCTGGACGCCGAAGAAGTCCTGCGCTTCCTTGAGCAGGATGTAGACGAACTTGGAGTCGTACTCGTACATGCCCGAGTAGAAGATGGCCGCCACGCGGTAGGCGCGGTTCTTCGGGACGGGGCCCGACGGCGACAGCTCGGTGCCCAGCGGGGACACGACGTTGACGCGGTCCCCCACCACCACGCGCAGGGACGCGGCCAGCTCCCGGCCAATCACGATGCCGGGCAGCACGGGCGCCTTCTTGGGGGTGCCGGAGCGGCGGATGATGTCGTCCTCCGCGGGCGCCTCGTCACCCTCCCCCGCCGGCGTCTCGGACTCCTCTTCGTCCCCGCCACGCGAGAGGATTTTCTCCGGCGTGTAGAGGATGTCGAGCGAGCCGCCGCCCAGGATGTTCCGCGGCAGGTCCGTCACGTCGCCCACCGTCTTCGGGTCGATGCCCTTGATGATGACGCCGTCGACGTTGCCCTCGGACGCGATCATCACCTGGTTGATGATGAACGGCGTCTGCCCCGCGATGCCCGGCACCTTGCGGATGGTCTCCATGACCTTGGGGTACTCGGGCAGATCCCCGGCGTAGCGCGACACCACCGCGTGCGCGTTGGTGCCCAGGATCTTCTGCTGCAGGTCCGCCTCGAAGCCGCTCATCACCGACAGCACGATGATGAGCGCCATCACGCCCACGCCCACGCCGCCCACCGACAGCGCGGTCATCATCATGGTGGGCGACTGCTCGCGCAGCTTCAGCTTGTGCAGCGCCTCGGACGCGGCCAGCGGGTCCGACAGGCCCAGCGAGCGGATGCGCGTCTTCTCCACCGCGGCCTCGGCGGCGCGGATGATGAAGTAGACGAGCAGGGGCGGGATGATGCCGAACATCAGCACCGCCAGCGTCCCCAACAGCAGCGACGGGCGGAACACCGCCACGTGGCGGCGCGCGACGAACAGCTCGAAGCCGAGCTTCAGGTCCACGCGCCCGCTGCCGGCGGCGATGAAGCCCGTGTTGATGCCCAGCACCAGCGCCAGCACCAGCCCCGTGAAGGTCAGCCAGTACGCCAGCTCCGGGCGGCCCAACAGTCCCGCGACATACGTCACCTCGCGCAGCCGGTAGCCGAGCGCGAGCTGGAGCGACGGAATCCGCTCCATCAGCGTGAGCAGGATGGGGACGGGCAGGCCCAGGTAGAGCACGCCGATGGTGGCCTCGGGCAGCGCGAGCCGCTGCGCGCGCGAGGCACCGATGAAGCCGGAGATGAAGGCGACCATGCCCGCGACGACCAGGGCGATGGCGAACGCCCCCGTGGGCGGCAACGACAGCCCACCACCGCCCGCGTCACGCGCGGAGCTCAGGTCCGTGGAGGGCACGCCGCTGGAGAGCACCGTCTGGAGCAGCACCAGCACCAGCTCCGCCAGCAGGATGCCGCCGCCGTAGGCCGCCAGGGTGCTCCAGTAGAAGTCCCGGTAGCGCGCCAGGCGCGGATACAGCGGGGCGCCGGCCGCGGGGCTCGCCCCTTCGGTGGGCTCGGGCGCGCGGCGGATGCCGGAGGCGATGAGGCCCCAGCCCACCAGCCAGGCGAGCACACCCGCCCAGAGGAAGCCGGGGCTGCCCAGGGGGAGCGACTGCTTCGCGGCGGCCTGCGCCGGCAGCAGCATCACGCCGTCGACGAGCTGGGCCACCCCACCCCAACCGAAGAGCGACAGGCCCAGGGCCGAGGCCACCTCCGCCCACGCCTCGGAGGCGGAGATGGAGAGGCCGACGAGGATGAGGCCCACCAGGGCCACGAGTCCTCCGGCCCAGATGAGACTCCAGCGATGGACGGTCTGCCGTTCTGCCGAGTGCACTTGGCCTCCTGGCTACTTCGCCAGTGGCTTGAGGAGCGGAAAAAGGATGACGTCGCGGATGCTCTGCGAATCCGTGAACAGCATCGCGAGGCGATCAATCCCGATGCCCTCACCCGCCGTGGGGGGCATGCCGTGCTCCAGGGCACGGATGTAGTCCTCGTCGTAGTCCATCGTCTCCTGCTGCCCGCGCTGCTTGGCGTCGAGCTGGGCCTGGAAGCGGCCCTTCTGGTCCAGGGGGTCGTTGAGCTCGGAGAACGCGTTGGCGATTTCCCGACCCGCCACATACAGCTCGAACCGGTCCGCGATTTCCGGATTCTGGTCGTTGCGCCGGGCCAGCGGCGAGACGGCGGTGGGGAAATGGGTGATGAAGGTGGGATGAATCAGGGTGTGCTCGACGTGGGCTTCGAAGAGCGCGCCCACCAGCTCCCCGTGGTTCATCGTGTCCACGGCGCGGCGCTCGGCCTCGCCGCGCGTCGTCTTGAGCAGCTCGTGGCGCAGCTTGTCCGCGTCCGCCATGTCCTTGTCGGACAGCGCGCTGCCCAGCGCCTCTCGGATGGCCTCCGTCATGGAGATGCGCTTCCAGCCCTTGCCGAAGTCCAGCACGTGCTCGCCGTACTTCACCTTGGAGTCGCCGGTGACGGCCTTGGCCGCCTCCGAAATCATCTCCTCGCTCAGGTCCATCAGGTCCTCGTACGTGGCGTACGCCTGATAGAACTCGAGCATGGTGAACTCGGGGTTGTGCCGGGTGCTGATGCCCTCGTTGCGGAAGTTCCGGTTCACCTCGTAGACGCGCTCCAGGCCGCCCACCACCAATCGCTTCAGGTACAGCTCCGGAGCGATGCGCATGTACAGGTCGATGTCGAGCGCGTTGTGGTGCGTGGAGAACGGCCGCGCCGCGGCGCCCGACACCAGCGGGTGCATCATGGGCGTCTCCACCTCGACGAAGTCACGCCCGTCGAGGAAGGAGCGGATGAAGCGGATGAGCTTGTTCCGGCGCAGGAACGTCTGCTTCACGTCCGGGTTGGACACCAGGTCCAGGTAGCGCTGGCGGTAGCGGATCTCCACGTCCGTCAGGCCGTGCCACTTCTCCGGCAGCGGGCGCAGCGACTTGGTCAGCGGGGAGAACTTCGTCGCGGCCAGCGTCAGCTCGCCCGTCTTCGAGCGGAACAGCGTGCCGGTGACGGCCAGGAAGTCGCCCAGGTCACACAGCTTGAAGACCTCGTACGCGTCCGCCAGCGCGTCCTTCTTCATGTGGACCTGGATTTCGCCCGAGCGGTCCCGCAACTTGATGAAGGCGGCCTTGCCGAACGAGCGCATGGCGACCAGCCGACCCGCGACGTCGTAGGTGACGGGGGTCTGCTCGAGCGACTCCGGGGTGGAGTCCGCGTGTTTGGCGAGGATGTCGGCGGCGAGGTGCTGGGGAGCGTGGCCGTTGCCGTACGGATTGAAGCCGGCCTCACGCCACTTCGCGGCCTTCTCCAGCCGCTGGTCGTAGATTTCCTGCTCCTTCGAACCCAGGTCGTTGTTCTGGTCTTCAGCCATCGCGCGCCCTTCCAAGAGGCGCGGCACCGTAGCCAAGGCTCCCCCGGGACGCAACGCAACACATCGGGAAGCTTCAGGGGGCGGCCATCACCAGGAAGGCGGCCACGGCGGCGGCCAGCAGCAGGGGGATGAGGATCTCCACCGGGAAGCGGTGGTTCATATGCGCCATGTGCAGGCCCTTGAGGCCGAAGCGGCGCTGGCGGCGCACGCGCGTCATCACCAGCGACGCCAGGGCCGGGGGGGCCTTCTCCTTCTCCACACCCCGCACGCGCTGTACGGTGCGCGCATAGCCCTCCCACCCGTGGCGGCACTCGTCGCAGCCGTCCAGGTGCGTGCGCACCGCCTGCGCCTGGGGGGCGGGCAGCTCGTCGTCGGCGAGCGCGAGGAACAGGGCCCTCGCCTCGCGGTGGTTCATCCGCGGGTCCACGTCCGGGAGTCTGCGATGGAATTGGCTCATGGCTCAAGCCGCCCCAGGAGATTGGCCAGCTTCTCGCGCGCGCGGTGCAGCCGGCTCTTCACGGTGCCCTCGGGCAACTCCGTGATGTCCACGATTTCGTCGTAGCTCAGCCCCTCGATGTCGCGCAGCGCCACCAGCACGCGCGCGTCGGGGTCCAATTGGGAGATGGCCCACTGCACCCGGGCCCGCTCGCGCGCGGACTCCAGGGCGGCGTCCGGCGTGGGCGGGGCACCCGGGCCATCCACCCACGCGTCGCTCGTCTCGTCGTACTCCTCCGAGCGGCCCCGGCCCCGGCGCTTCAGGTACTTCAGCCGGTTGATGCAGTGGTTCTTCGTGATTCGGAACAGCCAGGTGGACAGCCGCGCGTCCTCGCGGAAGCGGCGGACGTTCTGGTGCACGCTGACGAAGATCTCCTGCACCAGGTCATGCGCCTCCTCGCGGTCCCCCAGCATGCGGACGCAGAAGTCGTAGACGCGGTCCTGGTGGGTGCGCACCAGCTGCTCGAAGGCCTCCGAGTCCCCCTGGCGAAGGCGCGCCAGCAGGGCCGCGTCCTCACGCCGGGAGTCAGCCGCCTCGGCGGCCGGCCCGTCCTGTCCGATTTCGAGCACGCCGCCCGGTGACACCGGTGTCCTCCCGCGACGGCCCCTCCATTCAAGGAGGAGCCACTGCCCCAGAAGCCTACCCCTTTCCCCTGCCCCGCCGCCTTCCGACAGCGGGGCCGGAAAAAGGTTCCACCGGACCGGCGACTAATCCAACGCCGCGTTGCGGTTGGGGTTCTTCACGCCCAACAACTGCGCCGTGATGAACTCTTCCAGGTCACCGTCCAGCACCGAGTCCACGTTGCCCGTCTCCACGCCGGTGCGCAGGTCCTTCACCATGCGGTAGGGCGCGAGCACGTAGGAGCGGATCTGCGAGCCGAAGGAGATGTCCTTCTTCGCGGCCTCCGCGGCATCGCGCGCGGCCTCGCGCTTCTTCATCTCCAGCTCGTACAGACGGCCGCGCAGGATCTTGAAGGCCATTTCCTTGTTGGCCGACTGGGAGCGCTCCGTCTGCGTGGTGACGATGATGCCCGTGGGAATGTGGCGCAGCTGCGCGGTCGAGGAGGTCTTGTTGACCTTCTGTCCACCGGCGCCGCTGCCTCGGATGAACTTCAGGTCGATGTCCTTCTCCGGGAGATCGATTTGGATGGCGTCATCGACCTCCGGGTAGACGTCCACGGACGCGAACGCCGTCTGGCGGCGCGCGTTGGCGTCGAAGGGGGAGATGCGCACCAGCCGGTGCACGCCCACCTCGGCCTTGAGGTAGCCGTAGGCGAAGTCGCCCTCGATGCGCAGCGAGACGTTCTTGAAGCCCGCCTCCTCGCCCGGCACCTCGTCGTTGATCTCGACCTTCCAGCCCTTGGACTCGCAGTAGCGCGTGTACATGCGCAAGAGCATGGCCGCCCAGTCCATGGAGTCCGTGCCACCGGCGCCGGCGTTGATGTCCATGAAGCAGCTGCTGCGGTCCTGCTCGCCGGAGAGCATGCGCGCCAGCTCCAGCTTGGCGACCTCGCCGTCCAGCCCCTCGAGGGAGCCTTCCGCTTCGCGGGCCGTGTCCTCGTCGCCGGCCTCCGCGGCCAGCTCCAGGAGCGTCTGCGCGTCATCCAGCCCGCGCATCACCTTGTCGTAGGCGCCCACGCTCAGCTCCAGCGTGGACTTCTCCTTCAACATCGCCTGCGCCTTGGTGTTGTCGTCCCAGAAGTTCGGCTGCGTGCTGTCCCGCTCAATCAGCGCGATGCGGGAGCGCTTGCGGTCGAGGTCAAAGATGCCCCCGGAGCGCCAACACGCGCTCCCTGAGGCCGTTGATCTTCTCCATCGAATCGTTCGCCATGGTGTGTCGTTCCTCGTCTTCGGACGCGTGCGGCGACGCTCGCCGACCGCCCGGGTGAAAGGGTTGAAGGTGAAGGCCTCAGGGTGCCTCGAGCCGAGCGACGGGGTCGTCCCTCCGCGCTGACGTCCGCGCCCCGCCCGGCAGCCGCGCCAGCAGGCGCTCCAGACCGAAGGCCCCCGCCATCCCCAGCGAGATGGGCAGGATGAGCGCGATGAGCCGCCAGTTGTCCTGGTCGAACGGCGGCAGCACCTTGAGCACCACGCCCAGCACGCCGCTGCCCGCGAGCACCGCCCAGAGCTTGAACAGCCGCGTGCGCGCCTTCGGGTTCTTGCCCCGCATGAGGGACACGCCGAAGGGGATGGCCAGCAGCGTCAGCGGGTTGGCCAGGAAGAGGTTCTCGTTGCGGTACGTCACGGTGTGGTCCGTCACCAGCCACATGACGAAGAGCGCCGTGCCTGGGATGCCCAGCACCAGCCCGATGAGCGCGTTCTCCAGCCCGAGCAGCACCCGCGGCAGCCGGCCACCCTTCTTGCGCTCCCAGGCGGCCAGCCCCAGCGCGGCGCCCCCGAGCCCCAGCCCGAGCGCCAGAATCCAGGGCCCCCAGGGCGGCGGCTCGACGGGAGGACGCGGGCGGTTGGAGGCCTCGTAGTAGTTCCACTGCCGGGCCACCAGGGGACGCAGCTGACCGTCCGCGCCCTTCACCTGGAGCGAGGCGACCTGCAGCTCCAGCTCGTCCGGGAGGAACGCCTCCTCCCAGCGCGTGATCGGCTGGTCGATTTCATCGTTCATCATGAAGTCGAGCAGCACGCTCATCGGCGGGTTCACCGCGGTGTAGCGCCGCGTGTGCTCGCGCAGCGTCATCCGACCCGGCGCCCGGTCCGCCTCGCGCAGCTGGCCACCCGTGGCCACGTCGATCATGTCCCGCAGACGCGTGACACAGTTGTCGTTGTAGTGGTGATACAGGTACTCGCGGTTCTCGGGCAGGACGTTGTCGGCCAGACGCTTGGCGACCTGCACCCGCTGCTCCGGGGTGAGGTTCAGCTCCTGGATGCGGACGTCGCGGTCCTCGGCGCGATAGTAGCGGTAGGTGGCCTCCGCGCGGGCCTGCCCCACCCAGAACTCCAGGCGGCCCATGGCGAAGCGGGCCAGCATGGCGTCGTCGAAGGAGAACATCCCGTAGTTGTAGAGGCGGGAGACGCCGAGCTTGCGGTCCTCCACCACCAGCGAGCCGTGGCCCCACCAGGCGGGCACGTCGTCGCCGGGGCTGAACGTGGCCAGCGAGATGGCCAGGTCCTCGCCCTGGCTCTCGCCCGTGCCCCAGGGGGGCACAAGCCCCGACTGCGCATGCGCGGGAGACGCGAGGAGCAGGCCGAGCAGACCGAGGGCGATGAGCGACAGGCGGAGCATGGCTGTGTCCAACACGCGGGAGGCGGCCTACCTATCATGCGCGATGGCCGACTCAATCGACAGGATGCCGGATTGTCCGACAGGGAGCCGTGCGAGGCCTACATCAGGCTGCGCGCCCGGCGGGCCTTCGCGTCCACCTGGAGCGAGTCCGCCACCATGCCGCGCTCGCCCAGCAGCTCCTCCTCCAGCGCCGCCATCCGCTTGGCGTCGCGCGGGCGCTCATGGTCATGCCCCAGCAGGTGGAGCAGTCCATGCGCCAGGTAGCGCGCCATCTCCGACTCCAGCGGTCGGCCGTACTCCTTGGCCTGCCGCTTCGCCGTGTCCAGGGAGATGACCACGTCGCCCAGGGGCCGGGGCCCCGGAGTCCCCTTGGGCAGGTCGCCCGCGGGGAAGCTCAGCACGTCGGTGGCCTTGTCCTTGTCGCGCCAGGTGCGGTTGAGCCGGCGGATGGCCCGGTCGTCGACGAGCGACAGCGACAGCTCGCAGTGCGCCAGCGACAGGCGCGTCAGGTAGTCGCGCGCCCACGTCGTGAGCAGCCGGCCGAACTCCTTGCCCTGCGGGTGCGCCATCTGCAGCGTGACGACGTTCTCCGTCTTGGGCGGCGCGGGAGGCTCCATGTGCGCGCGCTCGGGACGGAAGGCCGGGGCGCAGACGGACCAGTAGTCACACGCGCCCTTGCCGTCGTTGCGGTACACCACGCGCTTGCCGCGCGGCACCAGGCCGACCTCGCCCGCGGGGATGCATTCGCGGCGGCCCTCGATGACGAGCGTCAGCTCGCCCTTGAGGACGATGACGACCTCGTCGAACTCCGGCCGCTGCGCCGGCTCCGCCCAGCCCGGCGGCGCCAGCATGCGCGCCACGGAAGCCGAGTCCGTGCCGGTGGTCGCCGCGCCCACGAACTCCTCGATGCGCTTGCCGTCGTCCCTCGGGATGACCTTGCCCTTGCGCAGTCTCACGCCGTCACTCCTCGCACCCCTGTCACGAAGCCCCCGCCGAGCGTGCCTTGTCCTTGGACTCCACGGCCTTGCCCCCCGCCACCACCAGCGGCGGCGCCTTGCCGCCTCCCACCGCGCCGGCCGGATACACCGGACGCGTGTGGTAGATGCCCTCGAGCGTGTGCAGGAAGGACTGGGAGATGAGGTTCAGGTCCTTCAACGTCAAGTCGCACTCGTCGAGCTGCCCCTCGGAGAAGATGAGGTTGATGATCTTCTGCAGCTGGCCCTGGAGCTTGGGCGTGGTGGGCTCCGCCATGGAGCGCGTCGAGGCCTCCACCGCGTCGGCGATCATCACCAGCGCCGCCTCGCGGAACTGGGGCTTCGGTCCCGGGTAGCGGTAGATGCTCTCGTCGATGGGGGGCGCGCCTTCCTTGCCCTCCTGCTCCTTCAAGGCCTTGTGGTAGAAATAGCCCACCGTGCGCGTGCCGTGGTGCTGCGGAATCGCGTCCGCCACCAGCTTGGGCAGCCGGTACTGGCGCGCCATCTCCAGCCCTTCTGTCACGTGGCGCTTGATGATGACGGCGCTCATCGCGGGGGCCAGCGAGTCGTGGCGGTTCTCGCCCTTCTGGTTCTCACCGAAGTAGAGCGGATTCCGACCCTTGCCGATGTCGTGGTAGTACGCGCACGAGCGCGCCAGCAGCGGATTGGCGCCGATGGTCTCCGCCGCGTTCTCCACCAGCGTGCCGATGATGATGGAGTGGTGGTACGTGCCGGGCGCCTGGACGATGAGCTCCTTGAGCGCCGGGTGGTTGAGGTTCGCCAGCTCCAAGAGCTTGATGTCCGACGCGTAGCCGAACGTCATCTCGATGAGCGGCGTGAGCGCCATCACCATCACCGGCACCGCGAGCGACGAGCCGATGAACGCGCTCAGCGCGGTGATGGCCGTGTCGGCCGTCAGGCCCTTGCCCTCGACGAGGAACAGGAACAGCACGGCCACCGTGTTGGCCGCGCCGGTGACGAGCCCCGCGCGGAAGATGCCCACGCGGTCCTTCGCCCGGACGATGCGGTCGGCCGCCACCAGCGAGCCCACCAGCGTGTAGATGCCGAACGCCAGCGAGTTGCCCAGCATCACGCCCGCCAGGCACGCGAACACCATGGCGAAGAAGAGCGCCAGCTCCTGCGTGAGGATGAAGCGCACCAGCATGGCGCCCGCGGCCACCGGGAACACGTAGTAGAGCGCCTCAATCGGCAGCGCCGTGTACCGGTCCTGGATGGCGTCCGCGATGGACACCCAGAGCTGCAAGAGCGCCAGCGTGCCCACCAGCAGCACCCCCAACAGGACGCCGTCCTTGCGGGTGGGCCGGAAGCGGCGGAACGCCGTGATGCAGAAGAAGTACGAGGCGACCACCAGCAGGGCCACCAGCCCCGTGCCGCCCAGCTGCACCTGCACCAGGTCCAGCCGGTCCGTCTCCGCGCGCATGCCGCGCAGCACCACCAGGTGTCCCTCGTTCACCAGCTCGCCGTCGCCGATGACGCGCTGGCCCTTCTTGATGGAGATGACGGCGTCCTTCACCGCCTGCGCGGCCTGGTGCCGGCGCGCGTCCGTCTCCGCGATGTTGATGGTGAGGTTGGCGCGCACCAGCCGCTTGGCCAGCCGCAGCACCGCGCGGCGCTGCACACCGGGCGCGTCCGGCAGGAGGTTGCCGGGGATGGACGCGAAACGTTCCATCTCCTGGTGCGCCTCGCGGATGTCCGCCACCTGCGGCGCGCCGTTGGGCAGGGTCTCCTCGCCCTTGTTCACCACGTCCCGCACGGTGAGGCCCTGGGGCGCCTCGCGCGCCAGCTCCTCCCGGGAGCCCGCCACATTCACCGGGCCCTGCTCGGAGCGGTACGCCCGCTCCAGCAGCAACAGGGTGGCCGTCTCCACCTCGTCCGAGAACCCCTTCGCGTAGAGCGCCTGGAAGTCCTCCGTCTCCAGCCCCGCGTCGCGCTGGCCGAAGAGCAGCTCCTGCAGCTCCGCCTGCATCTCCTCGCGCGTCCGGCGCTCACGCTCCACCTGCTCGGGCGTCAGCACGGGGGCCTTGCGCGACTTCTTCTGGGCGGCGCCCTCCTCCGGCTCGAGCTCCGACTGGGCCTCGGCCAGCTCCGCGAGCCGCTGGCGCATGGTCGCGAAGGACGCGCGCACCACGGTGCGCAGATGTCCCACCACGGCCGGGTTCAAGTCGTAGACAGGCTTGACGGCGGAGCGGGCCTCCTGGCGCCGCTGGGCCGTCATGGCGCGGTGGACGACCTCGTAATCGCGCGCGGCCTTGAAGCCGGCGGGGGAGCTGGCCCGGAAGGGCTTGCCGAGGTTCTCCTCGGAGAGGGCGGGGATCTGCTGGCTGTACAGCCCGGGGGAGATGACGAAGCCCGCCCCCACCGACACGAGGAGCAGGAGGAACACCTGGACCGCACGCCGCCCCCACACGCCTCGGCCCAGGCCAAAGCGTGCTGCGAGCGCGTCCAACGGACTGGGCGCGGGGTGCTGCGGTTCCGGTTCGTCCATGGAGGTCCTCACCCTAGATAGGGGCCGTGGCTCCATCAAGGCCGCAGCGTCCCGGAATATTCACGGGGCCGGAAATACGAATGCCCGCCCGCCAGGGTAGGCGCGGGTGGGCATACGTAAGCCTCGACAGGTGCTCAGCCGACGGCGGCCTCCGGCGGAATGGCGACCAGGGGAGCGGACTCCGAGGTGGAAGCCGTGGCCGGGGCGGCCTCGCGGCCGGCGTGGGCCTTCTGCTGCGCCAGCTCCGCCCTGTCGTACGCGCGGATGACCTCCTGGACGAGCGGGTGGCGCACGACGTCCACGTCCGAGAACTCCGCGAAGTGGATGCCGTCGATGTTCTTGAGCACCGCGCGGGCGTGGTTCAGGCCGGACAGCTTCCCGGTGGGGAGGTCCACCTGCGTCACGTCGCCGGTGATGACGGCCTTGCTGTTGTAGCCCAGGCGCGTCAGGAACATCTTCATCTGCTCCACGGTGGTGTTCTGCGCCTCGTCGAGGATGACGAAGGCGTCGTTGAGGGTGCGGCCGCGCATGAACGCCAGCGGAGCCACCTCCACCACGCCCTCCTCCACCAGGTGCGCCGCCCGCTCGGCGGCCATCATGTCGTGGAGCGCGTCGTAGAGCGGCCGCAGGTACGGGTTCACCTTCTCCTGCAGGTCGCCCGGAAGGAAGCCGAGCTTCTCCCCTGCCTCCACCGCGGGGCGCGCGAGGATGATGCGCTTGACCTTGCGCTCCTGGAGGAAGGCCACCGCCATGGCCATGGCCAGGTACGTCTTGCCCGTACCGGCGGGGCCGATGCCGAAGACGATGTCGTGGGCGCGGATGGCGTCCACGTAGCGCTTCTGGGCGATGCTCTTGGGCGCGATCTGCCGGTTCCCGGAGCTCTTGAGGACCGGGCCGAGCATGACCTCCTGCAGCGACTCCGCGCCGCGGCCGAGCACCTTGATGCCCTGCTCCACGTCCTCACGGTAGATGGGGCGACCGGCGCGGATCATCCCCTCCAGATTCTCCAGGAGGCGCACCGTGAAGGCCACCGCGTCGGACGGGCCGGACAGGTGGAACTCCGTCCCCCGTTGTCCCACACGGACCCCGAGGCGTCGCTCCATCAGTTTGAGGTTTTCGTTCTGGTTGCCGCACAGCGCCAGGGCCGTCTCGTTGTCACGGACGTCCACCTTGGCGGAGGAGGCGGTGACGGCGGCTGCGGGCGCTTCCAACGTGGCGGGGTTTCGCAATGCGGGTCGTTCCTCGGTCGGTACCAGTTGTCTTCAACGTAACGCCGCCCCCCCGGCTCCGAAA
Organism: Myxococcus fulvus; assembly: GCF_900111765.1. Next base: position 683,187 of record NZ_FOIB01000006.1, on the reverse strand, counting down.
GACGACTTCACGCAGAGGCTAGCGCAAGGGCGGCAGGAGGACGAACCGCCGAGCGGCCAGCCGTCGGTAGTAGTACTCCTCCCGCCAGGGGTATCTGAGTTCCTCCGAGCTCAACAATCCAGCCTGGACCAAAGCATCCAACCGCTCCGGCAACTCACCCCGTTCCAGACGGAACACTTCGAGCGCGGCCTCGATGCGGACGCGTTGGGCATCGGAAACATGACGCTGGGCCGCCGCGTCCGCGAACGCCGTGGCCCCGCGCGTGCGCTCCGAATCGGAGAGCGCCACCCGGAAGACGACCACCCCCAGCACCGCCAGCACCAGCATGGTGGCCACGACGCGCCCCACCGCGCCCACCAGCCGTGAGAGCAGCCGCTCGTCGCCTGGGGCCGGAGCCCGGGCGCCCTCGGGGTGGATGACCCGGACGTACTCGCCCTTCACCAGGTTGTGCAGCGCCTTGCAGGTCTCGAACTCGCCCAGGCAGCAGACATCCACCAGCTTGCGCAAATCGCGCCCAGGCGCGATTTCGTCGTACACGCGGCGCTCGGTGCCCGCGATGACGCCCAGCTCGCCGCCCTCCTCGCCCTCGCGGGGCGGGGGCAGCGCCTTGAGCCGCTCGAAGGAGAGGTCGTCGCGGTGGATGGACTTCCGGATGACGGGCCACTCATCCACCATCCGGAAGCCCTCCATGAGCACCGTCTCGGCGCGCAGGGGGCGGATGGCCTCGGCGTCGGGCTCCACCGGCTCCTGGATGAACTCGTAGGTGCCGGCCTTCCACGTGAAGAGGCGGTAGAGCGTCTCCGTGGCCTGCAGCTGCATCATCGACTGGAAGCGCTCGGTGGTGAGCGCCTGGCTGGAGACGAGCACGTCACCCAGCCGCTTCAGGGTGCGCCGCTGCGTCTCCAGCGCCGCCTCCAGCTGCGTCTCGGTGATGAGTTCGGCGCGCACCAGCATGGCGCCGATGAGGTCCTTGCGCTTCCGGGTGACGCTCTCGACCTTGATGATGTGGCCGTCCCGGAAGCCGATGCGGACCTCCTGGTCCTTGTTCTCCAGCTGCAGCGAGCCCGTCTTCTGCTGCTGGCCGATGAGCTGGAGGATGTCGCCGATGCCGAAGTCCTTGAGCGTTCCCTTCAGGGACATGGCTACTCCTCTCCCCTGCGCAGCCGGACGAGGCCTCGCAGCGACATCAGGTGGATGCCCACCAGCAGCAGCACCGCCGGCACCAGCTTGAGGTACAGCGGCGCGTCCGCGTACGGCGCGCGCACCAGGCCCCGGTACAGCAGCGAGGCTGCCAGCGCGAAGAGGAACAGGAAGGCGTACAGCGCCCCGCGCACCGTGCTCCCGGAGAAGACGTGGCCCGCGCCGGACAGGAGCGTGCCCACCGCGTACGCCACCCGCCCCACCCAGGCCTGGTGACGCTGCACCTCATCCGCCTTGCGCTGACGCAGCTGCTGGGGAACCAGGCCCCGGCGGCTGAAGACATTCACGCACTGGCCACACTGGGTGCTGCCCACGCCCAGCTCCGGGTCGCACCGCGTGCACACCGGACGGCCGCAGCGCTCGCACACCTTCGCGGCCTTCAGTCGCCGCGCCGCCAGCCCCCAGAGCACCAGCAGCCCCGCCACTCCGGCGGGGAGCAGCCAGGACACCGGCCCCGGCGCCACGCCCGGCAACACCCAGCGCGACAGCTGCGCCTCCACCCGCCGCCCCGCCTCCGAGCCGTCCGCCAGCGACAGCCACTCCGACGCCGGCACCGTGGGCGCGAGCGTCAAGAGGTTCAAGAGCAGGCGGTCATCCGGAGGGGGCTCGCGGCGGAGCAGCTCGCCATCCAGCGCCTGCGCGGACGCGGTCGCCGTGGCCGCGCGGTCCAGCTCCTTGCCCACCTCCGAGTCGGGCAGCGTCTTGGCCCGCCGGCGGTGGAGCTGCGCCAGGTTGTAGTGGGGCGCGGCCATCCTCGGGTCGGCCTGCGAGGCCTGCACGTAGAGCTGCGCGGCGCCGTCCACGTCCCCCAGCCCCACCAGCGCATTGCCGAAACGGGTCAACAGGCGCGCATCCCCGCTGCGCACGGCCGAGGCCGCCTTGAAGTGCGTGCGGGCGTCCTCCAACAGGCCGCGGCGCGACTCGTAGTGCCCCAGCGCGTTGAGCTCCGCGAAGGTGGCCGCGCGCGACTCGTGCCGCGCCTTGACGCGGGCCACGGCGCCCTCGGCGGACAGGCCTCCGCGCTCCAACAGATAGACGTCCTCCGCGGGCGTGCCAGCGAAGGCCGTCACCCGCGTGAGCTGCCCCGCCGCGAGCGGCGTCAGGCCGAGCCCCGCCACCAGCACGGCGGAGACGACGCGCTCCCGGTTCGTCAGGTACGCCGCCACCACGGCGAGCAGCACCAGCAGCCGGGGCACCAGCCCCCACGGCAGCGTCAGCGGCAGCCCGAGCAGCAGCACCCCGAGCAGCGCCGACTGCCAGCGCGCGACGGCTCGCGGCAGCAGGTGGTGGAAGTCGTGCAGCGCGTAGCGCACGCGCCGCAGGAAGAGCAGCGCGACGAAGAGCACGGCCGTCGCCGACCAGGCCAGGAGCAACAGCGAGCCCAGGTCCGCCAGCGCCGGCCCCCGGTAGCGGGGATCCAACGCGATGGCCAGGAAGGCGGCGCGAAGCTCGCCCAGCACCCGGCCCACGGCGGTGAAGTCCTCCTGGGCATAGAGCTCCGCGAGCTCGAAGTGCGCGAGCGGGAGCCGGGGCGACAGCTCCACCGCGAGCCGGGCCAGCCGCACCGCGCCGCCCATGTCCCCGGCCCGACGCCGCACGTCGGACTCACGCAGGAAGCCGACGCTGATGGGCTCCAGGTCCGCGGCGAGCAGCTCCTGCTTGAGCGTCACCAGCTCCTGCTGCGCCTTCTCGGCCGTGCCGACGTCGTTCGTCGCGCGCGCCTGCCGCCAGCGGTCCCACACGGCGAGCACCTCCTCGTCCGACACCCGAGGCGTCAGGACGGGGCTCAGCACGGGCCGGGGCACGATGACGGGGGGCGGCGCGGGCTCGACGACGGGCGGGGTGGGCGTGGCGGCGCGCGTGGGGGGCGCCTTGACCTTCTCGCCCCGTCCCGGACGCCGGGAGGCGGAATCCTGCTCGTCGTCGACTTCGAGTTCCCCGTCCTCGACGGGAGTGTCGTCCTCGGGCCCGGAGGCGTCGTAGGACTCATCCTGGAGGTCGGGCTCGAGCGGGCCTGGATCCACCTCCTGGAGGCGCGTGGGCGCCTCGAGCTGCGCGAGGGCCGACGCAGGGGACAGGAGCAGCAGGCCCGAGAGGAGGAGGGAGGGAAGCAGGAAGCGGATCATCCAGGGCTCGGATGATAGGCGAGCCGGGCCGAACCACGAAAGACAACGCCACCTGCCCGGTCAGGACCGGCTTTCCGGGACGGCCGGCCAGGGCCGCGTGTTACAGGGACGGCATGTCGCGGGACGGCCCCGCGCGAGGGAGGCGTGAACGACATGGGGACCCCCGGGACCGAGCTGGAACGTCTGGTGGACATCATGCGACGGCTGCGGGCCCCGGACGGCTGCCCCTGGGACAGGGAGCAGACGCTGGGCACGCTGCGGCCCTACCTCCTCGAGGAGGCCTTCGAGGTCCTGGACGAGATGGACCGCGTCACCGAGGGCGGCCCCTGGCACCCGCTGTGCGAGGAGCTGGGAGACCTGCTCTTCCAGATTGTCTTCCACGCCCAGCTCGCCGCCGAGCGGGGAGAGTTCACCATGGCCGACGTCAGCCGGGCCATCAGCGACAAGCTCACCCGCCGCCACCCCCACGTCTTCGGCGAGCAGCGCGTGGACGGCTCCGAGCAGGTGCTGGCCAACTGGGCGAAGCTCAAGGCCGAGGAGCGCAAGAAGAAGACGGGCAGCGAGGGCTCCGTCCTGGACGGCGTCCCCTCCGCCGCGCCCGCCCTGCTGCGCGCCGAGCGGCTCACCGAGAAGGCCAGCCGCATCGGCTTCGACTGGCCGGACCTGGCCGGGGTGCGCGGCAAGCTGGCCGAGGAGCTGGCCGAACTGGACGAGGCCATCGCCTCCGGGGACAAGGCCGCCATCGAGCACGAGCTGGGCGACGTCCTCTTCTCGCTCGCCAACCTCGCGCGCTTCGTGAAGACCCCCGCCGAGGACGCCCTGCGCCTGGCGAGCCTCCGGTTCACCCGGCGCTTCCAGCACATCGAGGCCGCGCTCCGGGCCGAGGGGGTCCCCTTCGGCGGCGCATCCCTGGAGCACATGGAGCGCCACTGGCAGACGGCCAAGGCACAGGAGAAGACCCTCCCGCCCCCCACCACCCTGCCCCGCGCCTCTCTCTCCACCCTGCGCCTGGGCGTGGTGAATCTGGAGGCCCAGGCCGCCTTCTGGACGCCGCTGGCGGCCGCGCTCGGGTGGATCATCCCGCCCCGCGTCCCGGCGGACCAGATCCGCTACGAGAGCGGATCCATCCGGCTCGTCTTCCAGCGCGCGAAGACGCCAGCCCCGGGGGTCACCCTCACCCTGGAGGCGCCTTCCGAACACGCGGTGGCGATGATCCGCCGGAAGGTGGAGCAGACCTCGCCGGGCGCCGTCCTCGAAGTGGGGGCCGGGCGGCTGACCTTCCGGGACCCCGCCGGGCTGGTGTGGGAATACACCACCCAGGCTGGGTGATTCCTCCGCCGAAGCCCTCTGATCGCGTCCGGAGTCCGGAAAACCCGTCCGGACGCGCACGCCCGTCTTGACGCCTGCGAGGCGTCGCAGTAAGGACGGCCCCTCTTTTAGCCTGCCTTTCGCTGGAGATTTCTCTTGGCCAACACCAAGTCCGCAGAGAAGCGTCACCGTCAGTCCCAGAAGCGCCGCGCCCGCAACGTCACCGTCCGCACGGACGTGAAGAGCGCCGTGAAGTCCGCCCGGGAGGCCATCGGCACCAAGGACGGCGCCAAGAAGACGGACGCGCTCAAGGCGGCTTCCAAGGCGCTGAGCAAGGCCGCGACCAAGGGCGTCATCCACAAGCGCACCGCCTCGCGCCGCATCTCCCGCCTGGCCAAGGCCGCCGCCAAGAGCGCGCGTCAGGCCTGATGTACCCGGGGGCTCCTCGACGAGTCCCCACCCAGTCCTCGAAACAGGCTCCCCGGGAGGAGGCTTCGCGCCTCCTCACCAGGTGCTGTCGAGCCGATCGAACCCATCCCGCATGAGCACCTGCGCCAGCCGGTCCAGGGCCGCCTGACGGTTGGACTCGGCCTCGAGGATGTCTCCGCTCCCCGGCAGGTAGTCCTCGGTCCCCGAGATGACTGTCTCCTGGGGTGGCTGTCCTTCCCGCACCAGCCGCAGGCGCACCGTCGCGGCGACCCGGAAGAAGCGCCCCACGATGGTGGGTGAGCTCCACAGCGACAGCACCGCCCCCTCCACCTTCGCGTCGCACGACCTCCCGCTGCCCAGCCGCCCCACGCGGGTCAGCTCCTGGCGGAAGTAGCGCGTGAAGAGCGTCTCCAGCGCGGGCTCCGGCGTGTCGTTGATGAAGATGGGCGCGCACACGGACTTCACGCCTTCGGGCAGCCCCTCGCCGCGCGGCGTGAAGCGGTAGCCACACCCGGACAGCGGCAGGGAGCCCACCCCCAAGCCCGACAGCAGCACGGCCACATGGAGACGCCGTGAGGCGGACTTCGAGCGGAGCGACATGGGCGGCACCCTACCCGCCCCGGCCCTTGCGTCAAGCGTGAGGCCCGTCCACCGGGCGCCCGTCCGCGTCCGTCACCACCACGCCCCGCGCCTTCACCGCGCCCGCCAGCGTGCGCCAGGCCTGGAGCAACCGCGCGTCCCGCTCCGAGCCCCGCCGCGCGAGCCCCAGGGACCAGCGCGTCGTGCCCCCGGTGGACGTCTCCAGCACCAGCGTGTGCACGCGGCACACGGCCGCCAGCAGCACGCCCAGCGCCGTCAGCCCGAAGGCCACGACCTTGAGCACGAGCACCGAGGCCACGGCCCCCAGCGCCCCGAAGCCGCAGAGCATCAGCGCCTCCAGGAAGGGCCGCGTCTCGAGCGTCAGCGCGCGCAGGTGGACCAGCTCCACCACCCGGGGCGCCACCCCGTCCGCCATGCGATAGGAGAGCCGCCCGGCCTCGCCGACGAGCTGCCGGCCTCCCCCCAGATCCGCCGTCAGGAACGGCCCGGGAGGCGTTGGCGGAGGCACCTCCGCCGGCGGTGGGGCCGGCAGCGGCGCGTCCGGAAGGGGCGCGCCACACGCGAAACACCGCGCGCCGCCGGCCGCCTGGGGCCGACCGCACGCGGTGCACATGACGAGGACCTCGGTGGGCACCCGACTCCCCGCTCAGCCGACGACGAAGTTCACCAGCCGCTTGGGCACGAAGACGAACTTGCGCAGCGTCTTGCCGGTGATGGCGGACTTCACCCGCTCGTCCGCCTCCGCCGCCGCGCGCACGTCCGCCTCGCTCGCGTCCGCGGGCACCTGGATCTCCGCGCGCAGCTTGCCGTTCACCTGCACCGCGTAGGGGATGACGTCATCCACCACCAGGGCCGGGTCGAAGTCGGGCCACGTCTGCGAGACGGTGAGCTGCGTGCTCCCGTAGGCCTCCGCGATTTCGTCCGCGATGTGCGGCGCGAAGGGCGTGAGCATCATCGACAACAGGCGCACCGCCTCCGCCATGGCCGCCTTCTCCGCGGGCGTCTCCGGCGTGCCCGCGTCGGAGAGCGCGTTGAGGCACTCCATGATGCCCGCGATGGCGGTGTTGAAGGACAGCCGCTCGATGGCCTCCCCCACCCGCTTCAGGCCCTTGTGCGCCGCGCGGCGGATCTCCAGCGCCTTGCCCTCGAAGGGGCCCGGATGCGTGGCGCCCGCCACGGCGGCCTGGTGCGTGGAGGCCAGCACCCAGACGCGCTTCAGGAAGCGGAACACGCCCTCCACCTGGGCGTCGGACCAGTCGAAGTCACGCTCCGGCGGGCCGGCGAACGCCACGTACGCGCGCGCGGTGTCCGCGCCGTACTTCTCGATGATGGAGGCCGGCGCGACGACGTTGCCCCAGCGCTTGGACATCTTGCGCTTGTCCGGACCGTTGACGATGCCCTGGGTGATCAGCCGCTTGACGGGCTCGTCCACCGGACTCAAGCCGAGCAGCTTCATCACCCGCGTCCAGAACCGGAAGTACAACAGGTGCATCACCGCGTGCTCGGGCCCGCCCACGTAGATGTCCACGGGCAGGAAGCGCTGGGCCTCCTTCGGGTCGAACGGCGCGGCGTCGTAGTGCGGCGACAGGTAGCGCGCGAAGTACCAGCAGGAGTCGACGAAGGTGTCCATCGTCTCCGCCTCGCGACGGGCGGGGCCACCGCACTTGGGGCACGTGGTGTTCACCCACGAGGCGACCTTGGCCAGGGGGGGCTCGCCCTTGCCGGTGAGCACCTCCTGCACGTCGATTTCCGGCAGCTTCACGGGCAGCTGCGCCTCCGGCACGGGGATGCCGTGGCGCTGGGGGTCGCACTTCTCGCAGTAGACGATGGGGATGGGCGTGCCCCAGTAGCGCTGGCGGCTGAAGCCCCAGTCCTTCTGGCGGTACGTCACCGTCGCGCGGCCCTTGCCCTCCGCCTCCAGCTTGCGCGCCATCTCCTGACGCGCCACCTCGGACGTCTTCCCGCTGTACTCACCCGAGTCCACCAGCACGCCGTACTCGGTGGACGCCGCCTCCAACACGTCGCCCGCGGGGAGCTTGTCGCCCGTGGCCGGCTGGATGACGACCTTCACGGGCAGGCCGTACTTGCGCGCGAAGGCGAAGTCGCGCTCGTCGTGCGCGGGCACGCTCATCACCGCGCCGGTGCCGTAGTCGCTCAACACGAAGTTGGCGATCCACACGGGCACCTGCTGGCCGGTGAACGGGTTGAGGGCGTGGGCGCCCGTGAAGACGCCCTCCTTCTCCGTGTCCTCGCCCGTGCGCTCCGTCTTGGACTGGGCCGCCATCTTCTTCACGAAGGCGTCCACGTCCGCGCGACGCTCGGGCGTCGTCACCTGGGCCACCAGCTTGTGGTCCGGAGCCAGCACCACGTAGGTGCAGCCGAAGATGGTGTCCACGCGCGTGGTGAACACGCGGATGGAGGCGTCATGCCCCTGGACGCGGAAGTCCGCCTCCGCGCCATCCGAGCGCCCAATCCAGTTGCGCTGCATGGAGGTGATGCGGTCCGGCCACTCCTTGAGCGTGTCCAGCGCGTCCAACAGGTCCTGCGAGAAGGCGGTGATGCGGAACGCCCACTCGGGCATCTCGCGGTCCACCACGGGCGAGGAGCAGCGCTCGCACACGCCGTCCTTCACCTGCTCGTTGGCGATGACGGTGTGGCAGCCGGTACACCAGTTCACCTTGCTGAAGCGGCGATAGACGAGCCCCTTCTCCAGCATCTTGATGAAGAACCACTGGTTCCAGCGGTAGTACTCCGGCTGGCTGGTGTTCACCTCGCGGGACCAGTCGTAGCTGTAGCCCAGGCTCTTCATCTCCGCCTTGAAGGAGACGATGTTCTCCTGGGTGCGGATGGCCGGGTGCACGCCGTCCTTGATGGCCGCGTTCTCCGCCGGCAGGCCGAAGGCGTCCCAGCCCATGGGGTGCAGCACGTCGTAGCCGCGCATCAGGAAGTAGCGCGCGTACACATCCCCGATGAGGTAGTTGCGCACGTGCCCCATGTGCATCTTGCCGCTGGGGTACGGCAGCATCTCGAGCACGTACTTCTTCGGTGCGCCCGGACGCTTGCCCGCCCGGAAGATGCCGGCCTCGTCCCAACGGGCCTGCCACTTACCTTCAATCGCCTGCGGCTCGTAACGCTCGTTCATCGCCATATCCGCTGCGCCTCTTATGGGAGGGCCGGCCCTGGGGGCAACCAATCTCGCCGGCCACTCCTGGCCGACGGAGCCCGATTTCTCCGGCTGACCCGAGAGAACCCCCGGCCCCGCCGTTCTGTGCCCGGCGCGTGCGGTGGAACCGGGCGGCCGAAGGCACGGATGCACCGCGCTGACACAGCCCGCTACAGCGTCGCCCTGCGGGAGCGGGTCCGGTTACGCCGCCACCCGCCCCACCACGTCGACATGGCGGAGATCCACGACGTCCCCTCTCGGGTAGGCCTCTCTTGTCACTCGCGGAGCCGATCCATCGCGCTTCGCGTCAGTCGGCCCTAGGTACGAGATCGGAATATTTCCGTTTGGATGGATTTGGCCAACATTCTTGAAAAACAAGTCTTGCCATTGACTTGGTTCAGTTCACCCACCGACGATTCGCGCCCACGGCACCTGCAGGGGGGGCCGCTCCCACGTTGCGAGGAAAGATCCGAATGACGCTTAAGAGAGCGTTGATTCCGGGGTGCGTGATCGCACTCTTCTCGTTGGAAACAATGGCGCAGGAAGCCACCACTCCGGCTCCCGAGCCGCAGGCTCCCGCGGCGCAGGCTCCGGCGACCCCGGCACCCGCTCCCGCGCAGGACCCGGCCGCCACGACTCCGGCCTCCCCCCCGCCCGCCGCGGCGCCCGCGCCCTCGATGGGCCGCACGGTGAAGGGACGCGTCGCGGACCGGCTGACGAACGAGGGCCTGCCGCTGGTGCGCGTCATCATCAAGGGCACCACCCAGGGCGTGGAGACGGAGCTGGACGGCACCTTCGTGCTGCCCAACGTCCCGCCGGGGGCCACCACGCTGCTGTTCTCCAGCCAGGACTACGGCGAGCGTGAGGTGCGCGTCGGCGCCACGCAGGACAACGTGAACGTCGCGCTCGACAACGTCTTCTCCGAGGAGATGGTCGTCGTGGGCCGCGCCTCCGAGCTGGCGCGCAAGCACCTGGCGAACTCGGTGGCCTCGGTCAGCGCGGAGGAGATGAACCGCGCGCCCGCGCAGACGGTGGACCAGGCCCTCCAGGGCAAGATCGCCGGCGCCAACATCCAGCAGAACTCCGGCGCCCCGGGCGGCGGCATCCAGATGCGCCTGCGCGGCGTGTCCACCATCAACGGCTCCACCGCGCCCCTCTACGTCATCGACGGTGTGCTCGTCAGCGACGTGGCCATCGCGTCGGGCGTGTACGTGGTGACCGACTCGGTGGGCGGCTCCAACCCGAACCCCACCCAGGACAACCAGGTCAACCGCATCGCGGACATCAACCCCAACGACATCGAGAGCATCGAGGTCCTCAAGGGCGCGTCCGCAGCCGCCATCTACGGCTCCAAGGCCGCCAACGGCGTCGTCATCATCAACACCAAGCGCGGCCGCGCCGGTGAGCCCAAGGTGGAGCTCACCCAGCGCGTGGGCATGTACACGCTGGCCAACAAGCTGGGCACCCGCCGCTTCGAGACGGTGGAGGAGGCCGTGGAGGCCTTCGGCCCGAGGGCGGCCGAGTACTGGACGGGCAACCAGTATGACCACGAGGCCAAGCTGAGCGGCCGCCGGGACCTGTCCACGGAGACGCTCGCCAGCGTGAGCGGCGCCAGCGGCAACACGCGCTACTTCGCGTCCGCGATGCTCCGCAACGACGAGGGCATCATCAAGAACACCGGGTACGAGAAGGAGTCGTTCCGCCTCAACCTGGGCCAGACGATTGGCGAGGTGGTGGAGGTCAACGTCGCCACGAACCTCATCCACACGCTGGGGCAGCGTGGTCTGACGAACAACGACAACCAGACCATCACCAACTACATGGTGCTGCCCAACGTGCCCGAGTTCCTGAACATGGACCCGGACGCGGCCGGCGTGTACCCCGTCAACCCCTTCCTGCAAAACGGCGCCAACCCGCTGCAGACGGCGGCGCTGGTGAAGAACGACGAGGACGTGTGGCGCTTCATCGGGTCCGGCGACGCCACTGTCCACCTGATGAAGACGGACGAGCACCACCTGCGCGTGCTGGCCAACGCGGGCGTGGACCGCTTCCAGCAGGAGAACCGCCTGCTGTTCCCGCCCGAGCTCAACTTCGAGCCGGCGGACGACACCTTCCCGGGCACGTCGCTGTTCGGCACCAGCCAGGTGCGCAACCTCAACGGCGGCCTCAACCTGGTGCACAGCTACAAGCCGGCCTCCAAGTTCCTCAGCGCCACCACGTCCGTCGGTGTGCAGCTCGAGGAGCGCCGCATCGACTCCACCTACGTCATCAGCGAGAACCTCAACGCCGGCCAGCCCGGCGTGGACAACGGCACGGTGATTGGCGTGCGCGACGACGCCAACCACGTGAGAGACCGTGGCTACTACCTGCAGGAGGAGGTGCTCCTGCTCGAGGAGCGGCTGACCCTGGTGGGCGCCATCCGCGGCGAGCAGTCCAGCGTCAACGGCAACCCCAACAAGCTCTTCTTCTTCCCCAAGCTGGCGGCCGCCTACCGCATCCCCTCGACGCCCGCCTTCATCAACGAGCTGAAGGTCCGCGCGGCCTACGGCGAGACGGGCAACCTGCCCCAGTACGGCATGAAGTTCAGCGGAATGAGCGCGCTGAACAACGTGCAGGGAACCCCGGGCCTCATCGGCACGGGCGTGGCGGGCGACCCGAACATCCGTCCGGAGCGCCAGCGTGAAATCGAGGCCGGTGTCGACGCGCTGCTGTTCGGCGGCGACCTGACGCTGGAGCTGTCCGTGTACCAGCGTGGCATCAGCGACATGCTGCTGCGCCGCGCGCTGCCCACCTCCACGGGCTTCAACACCCAGTTCGTCAACGGCGGCTCGCTGCGCAACCGCGGCATCGAGGCCATGGTGCAGGTGACGCCGCTGAGTGGCCCGCTCGAGTGGACCAGCTCCGCGACCTTCGCGCTCAACCGCAGCAAGGTGACGAACCTGCCGGTGGCCCCCTTCCAGGCGGGCGGCTTCGGCAACTCGCTGGGCGCGTTCTTCATCGAGGAGGGCGCGTCCGCCACGCAGATCGTCGGCAACGTGGGCCGCGACGCGAACGGCAACCCCATCGTCCGCAAGATTGGCGACACGGAGCCCACCTTCACCATGGGCTTCGCCAACACGCTGCGCTACGCGGACGTGACGCTGTCCTTCCTGTGGCACTGGCAGCAGGGCAGCGACATCATCAACCTGACGCGCTACCTGTATGACAGCGCGGGCACCACCGTGGACTTCGAGACGGCCGGCCGCGAGCGCGTGGCGAACCGCCGGGGCAACGCGACCATCTACATCGAGGACGCGACGTTCCTGAAGCTGCGCGAGGTGACGCTCAGCTACAACCTGCCCAAGAGCTGGGTGTCCGCCATCCCGAAGCTCCAGAACGCGCGGCTGAGCCTCAGCGGCCGCAACCTCCTGATGTTCACGGGCTACTCGGGTCTGGACCCCGAGGTGAGCAACTTCGGCAACCAGGCCATCGCGCGCAACATCGACGTCGCCCCGTTCCCTCCCAGCCGCAGCTTCTGGACGTCGCTCGACGTCGGGTTCTAAGCCATGAACAAGCACCAGACGAAGAAGACCCTGTTGGCGTTGTGCGCGGCGGTGGGCCTGGGCGGCTGCGGCAGCCTGGACATCGGCGACCTCAACAACCCCAGCCTGGATGAGTTCCGCGACAACCCCACCGTCTCCGGCGTCAACAGCGCGTCCACGGGCCTGTTGCTGGGCCACCGCGCGGGCGTGTCGGCGCCGAACGGCTACGTCGCGCAGTTGGGCGTCATCGGCCGCGAGGCGTACGTGTTCGACCCCGCGGACCCGCGCGCCATCGACGAGATGCTCGGCCCCGTCATGGACCCGGGCGCCGCCGCCTTCGGCGGCAACTACTGGACGGGGCCCTACGCCAACATCCGCAACGCCAACACCCTGCTGGCCGCGCTGGAGAAGGTGGCGGGCCTGTCGGACGCGCAGAAGGAGGGCGTGCGCGGCTTCGCGAAGACGATGCAGGCGCTCGACTTCCTGGTCGTCATCAACACGCGTGACACCCAGGGCGCGCCCATCGACGTGGACCGCCCGCTGGGCGCGGAGCTGGCCCCCATCGAGGGCAAGGCCGAGGTGTTCGCCCACATCGCCGGGCTGCTCGACACGGCCGCGGGCCACCTGGACAACGCCGGGGACAGCTTCTCGTTCCGGCTGAGCACGGGCTTCAACGGCTTCGACACGCCGGCGACGTTCCGCACGTTCAACCGCGCCGTCCGCGCGCGCGTGGCCGTGTACATGGGCCGCAACGAGGACGCGCTCACCGCGCTGAGCCAGTCCTTCATCGCCGCCAACGCCCCGGCCGACGACGGCGCGAAGGCGGCGGCGCTCGCCTCGCTCAACATCGGCGTCTACCACGTCTTCCGCGCGGCCTCCGGCGACGCGGACAACGGCCTGCTGTCCACCACCGTCTTCGCCCACCCGTCCATCGCGACGGACGCGGAGACCGCGGGTGCCACGGTGGATGACCGCGTGACGCGCAAGACGGTGAAGCTCAACGCCCCCGTCAGCGCCGCCGACGGCAAGCTGACGACGGACCTGCGCTTCACGCTGTACACGTCCGCGGATGCGCCGGTGCCCATCATCCGCAACGAGGAGCTCATCCTCCTGCGCGCCGAGGCCAACATCGGCCTGGGCCAGATTGGCCCCGCCGTGGATGACCTCAACTACATCCGCACCCGCTCCGGCCGCCTGCCGGCGCGCGCTGACATCACTGCGGAGAACGCCCTGGACGAGCTGCTCAAGCAGAAGCGCTACTCGCTGATGTTCGAGGGCGGCCACCGGTGGATTGACATGCGCCGCTACGGGAAGCTGGACGAGCTGCCGCGCAACCTGGACCCCAACGTCCCGCCGCACGCGTTCTTCCCCATCCCCGTCGCCGAGGTCAACGGACGGCAGTAGCCGTCCTCCGGGGCTCCAGCGCCAACGCCTGGAGCCCCTGTCGTCCCCGCCCCGGGTGCGCGCCTCGTCGCTCGCCCGGGGCGTTTCATTTCAGCGCGGCGGCTTGCCCAGACCCGCGCGCTCCGCGACGAGCGCGCCCAGCGCGGACCAGTCCAGGTCCCCATGTCCCTGGGCCACGCCGCCCAGGTACTGGTCCTTCACCAGGCTGGCCAGCGGCATGGGCACCTCCGCCGCGCGCGCCGCCTCCAGCACCAGCCCCACGTCCTTGAGCCCCAGCCGCAGGGCGAAGCCCGCCGGGGCGTAGCGCTCCTCCGCGATGGCGCGGGCGTAGTTGGCGAAGATGGGGGAGCTTGCGAAGACGGACTGGAACACCTCCAGGAACTGTCGGGGCTCGACGCCGGACTTGCGCGTGAAGGCGAACGCCTCCGCGAGCGCCTCCATCATCGACGCGATGAGGAAGTTGCCCGACAGCTTCACCACGTTGGCCATGGAGGCGTGCTCGCCCAGCACCGTGAAGCCTCGGCCCAACGACTCCAGCAGCGGCTTGACGCGCTCCACGTCCACCTGCGCGCCCGCGGCCACCACCCACAATTGCTTCGACTCGGCGGCCTCGGGACGACCGAACACGGGCGCCGCCACGTAGCCCTGCCCCGCGCTGGCGTGCGCGTCCGTCAGGCGCTGGGAGAGCGCCACGGAGATGGTGCTCGAGGAGACGTGCACCGCGCCTTTGCCCAGGCCCTCCACGATGCCCTGGGCGCCCACGGACACGGCCTCCGCCGCCACGTCGTCCGCGAGCATGCTGAACACCACGTCGGCGCCCCGGGCCGCGTCCGCGGGACTCGCCGCCATGCGCGCGCCCTGCTTCACCAGGGGCTCGCCTCGCGCCGGCGAGCGGTTCCACACCGTCAGCGCATGCCCCGCGCCCAGCAGGCTCTTCGCCATGGGCAGCCCCATGTTGCCCAGTCCCACGAATCCCACCTTCATGTCGCGCTCCCGTCGGTCAGGTCCGCGGACTTCCTGCGCGCCCGGGCCCGGCGCTCGCCACCTCTTTCCGGGCGCGAGTCCAGGAGCCGACGCTCGGACCTACTCCGGCCGGTCCTCGGAGACGTCCAGGTGTTCGAAAGCGCGGCCCAGCCAGAGCACGCCCAGCCCCACCTCCGTCAGCAGCACGGCCGCCGCCGCCAGCCCCGCCAGCGGCAGCGCCCAGAGGTCCAGCGAGCTCCAGGCCACGAAGGCCACCAGCGAGCCCACCAGCGCCGCGGGCACCAGCCCCAGCAGGGACACCACCAGCGAGCCCACCAGCGTCAGCAGGCGCTGGCCCAGCGCCTCGATACCGCGCGCGCTGCCCACCCGGTCCGCCGGCACCCACGCGGGGAACAGCACCACCGCGCCGTTCTGGACGAACAGCCCCGCCAGCGCCACCGAGGGCAACAGCGCCGCCAGCGCCAGTCCCCCTGGCCACCAGTACGTCATGAGCCAGTCGTCCTCGGCGCCCGGGCCGCAGACGAGGCCCACCGCGAGCAGCCCCAGTTGAAGGCTGGTGACCACCAGCGCCGACGCCGCCAGCTCCGCGCCCACCACCTGCCAGCCCGCGAGCGGCAACGCGCGCAGCAGGTCCAATTTCGGCAGGTCCATGCGCAGGTCCATGCGGAACGCGCTCGGCCCCACCACCGTCATCATCACCGCCAACAGCGTGGCCATGGGCCCCACCACGCGACGTGTGTCGGTGAACACGTTCGACTCGCCCATCACCGACACGATGACGGCGGCGAGCAGCAGCGGCGCCATCACCGTCCACACTCCGCCCGCCATCCGCTTGCGGGTGATGAGGTTCTTCCAGATGAGCGCCACCTCGGGACGCCCCCGCGCCGACAAGCGGAAGGGCGCCTTGCGAGCGCCCAGCCCGCCCTTGCGCACGAGCGTCCCGGACAGTCGCTGGGACTGCTCACGCACGCGCGCCTCGGCCTGCGTCACCGCCGTCTCCTCGAAGGGCACCTCCGCCAGCCGCACCCAGACGTAGTGCGCCACGGCCAGCACCACCACGGGCGGCAGCGCGCTCCAGAAGGCCGACGCGTCGCGCGCGAGGGACGGCGCCACCAGGAGCCTGCCAGGCCACAGCACCGCGCTCAGCCCCGGCGAGGCCACCACGGCCTCCACCCAGTGGCGCAGCGCCCCCGGCGTCCCCACCGTCCTGGGGAACGGGTACGTCTCCAGCGTGGAGAACACCACCATCACCACCGCGGCGAGCACCAGCCCCACCCCCACCCAGCGCTCCACCTGTCCGCGCCGTCCCCGGCCCGCCCAGCGCGTGCGCATGAAGGACGCCGCGATGCCGTGCAGGTACAGCGTGCCGAGCGACAGGAAGGCCCCGGTGAAGAAGAGCGCGGGCTCCGGGCTCACCACCCGGCCGACGAACAACGTGGCGAACAGCGCGCCCACCGCCGCGCCCATCGCGCCTCGGGCGAGCTTGTAGTGCAACAGCGAGCGCCGGGTGACGGGCGCGGGGAAGAGCTGCACCACCTCCGTCTCCGTGAAGGTCAGCGAGGGCCGGTCCGGCCCCAGCGCCCACGCGGAGAACAGCGTGACGAGCACCGAGCCCACCAGCGACAGCTCCGCGAACAACCTCACGCCCGGAGGCACCGCGGCCACGGGTCCCGTGAAGTCCAGCCGGCGCAGGAAGAGCGAGTAGATGTAGAACAGGCCCACCGCCGCGCCCACGAGGTAGCGGGGCTTGCGCAGCCGCAGCACCTGGAGCCGCAGGCGGTTGCGCGTGGACGCAAGCCAGAGGAAGAGCACCGCGCCCGGGAAGCTCACGGCCTGGGCATCTCCGAGCCCGCGCCGCTGGTGATGCGCACGAAGAGGTCCTCGAGCGACGCGCTGCCCGCGTCCGGTCCACTCAGCCGCGCGCGAATCTCCTCCAGGCTGCCGAGCGCCATGGCCCGCCCTCCGGCAATCACCAGCAGCCGGTGGCACAGCTCCTCCACCAGCGGCAGCAGGTGCGAGGACAACACCAGCGCCGCGCCCTCCTCCGCGCGCCGACGCAGCGAGTCCTTCATGCGCCGGATGCCGATGGGGTCCAGCCCCGTGAGCGGCTCGTCGAGCAGGATGAGCCGGGGCGAGTGCAGGAAGCCGCAGGCGATGGACAGCTTCTGCTTCATGCCGCGCGACAGCTCGCCGGGCAGCGCCTTCTCCTTGCCCGTCAGCTCCATCTCCTCCAGGAGCGCGCGGCCCCGCGCCTCCCAGTCCTCCACGCCGTAGAGCCGCGCCGTGAAGTTCAGGTGCTCCCACACCGTGAGGTAGTCGAAGAAGCGCGGCTCGTCGGGCAGGAAGGCCAGCTCGCGCTTGGCCTCCACCGCGTCCTTGCCCAAATCGTACCCCGCCACGATGACCTTGCCCGCCGAGGGCGGGAGGATGCCGGCGAGGCAGCGCAGCGTGGACGTCTTCCCCGCGCCGTTGGGGCCCACCAGGCCCAGCACCTCGCCGGGCGCCACGTTGAAGTGCAGGCCCTGCACGGCCGTCACCGCGCCGTAGCGCTTCTCCAGGCCCGCCACCCGCAGGACGAAGTCCATTCGCACGCCCCTCGCCTCAGGCCAGCTTCAGCAGGTCCTTGACGGTGTCCATCACCACCTTGGCCTGCACGGGCTTCACCAGGTACGCACTGGCGCCCAGCGCCAGCGCCCGCTCCCGGTCCGCCGCCGCGCCTTCCGTCGTGATGACGACGATGGGCACGCCGCGATGGTCCGTGGCCTGACGGATGTGGTGGATGAGCTTCAGCCCGTCCATCAACGGCATGTTGATGTCCGTGAGCACCAGGTCGAAGCGGCCCTGGGTCAGCTTCTTGAGGCCCTCGGCGCCGTCCTGCGCCTCGGTGCAGACCATCCCGCTGATGCGCTGCAACGCGTACATGATGCTGCGTCGCATCGCCTGCGAGTCGTCGACGACGAGGGCTCGAATCTGCTGCGTCATGGCCCGCGCACACTAACACCCGACCCCGTCGCCTCGCCCGGCCATCTCACCGTCGACGACGGGCCAGCGAGGCGAGCGCGGGTCCGATTTCCCCCAGTCGCAGCACCCGCTTCACCGCCCCCGTCGCCACCGCCTCGCCCGGCATGCCGTACACCACCGCGGTCTCCTCCGACTCCGCCCAGACCTCGCCCCCCGCGCGCTGCACCTCGCGCGCGCCCAGCGCCCCGTCCGCCCCCATGCCCGTCAGCACCACCGCCAGCGCGCGCGGGCCCAGCACCTGCGCCACGCTGGTGAAGAGCCGGTCCACGCTCGGCGCGTACTTGTCCACGGGCGTCGGCGGGGGCGTGTGCAGCTCCAGACGCGTGCCCCGGTCCACCACCACCAGGTGCCGGCCTCCGGGCGCGATGTACACATGCCCGGGCTGCACCACGTCCCCCTCGCTCGCCTCCGTCACGGTGAAGGGGCCAATCCTGTCCAGCCGGTCCGCGAAGGCCCGGGTGAACTGCGCGGGCATGTGCTGGCTCACCAGCACGCACGGCGTCGGCTCCGCGGCCAGCCCCTCCAGCACGCGCTGCACCGCGGGAGGTCCTCCCGTGGACGCGCCGATGGCCACCACCAGGGGCAGCTCGCCCGCCACCGCCAGCGCGCGCGCGCCGGGCGACACGTGGCGCTGTCCCGGCCGCACGTGCAGGGCCGCGCGCACCTTGTCGAGCAGCTCCACGCGCAGCGACTCCAGCTCCTCGGACGTGCCGCGCGCGGGCTTGGCGATGAAGTCGAACGCGCCCAGCTCCAGCGCCTTGAAGACATCCGAGCGGTGCGCGTAGCTGGAGATGACGATGACGGGCGTGGGCGCCGTGCGCATGAGCAGCCGCAGGAACGTGTAGCCGCCCAGCTTCGGCATCTCCAGGTCCAACGTCACCACGTCCGGCTTGAGCTCCAGGACCTTCTTGAGGCCCTCCTCGCCGTCGGCCGCGCGGTCCAGCACGCGCACGTCCGGCGCGGACTCCAGCAGCGTGGTGAGCGTGTGCCGGTTGTGCGCGGAGTCGTCGATGACGAGCACCGAGACCGTGCCCCGCTCGCTCATCGGACCTCACCGCCCGCGAGCCCCGGCAGCTCGGGCCTGCGGTACACCAGGTCTCCGCGCAGGTGCACCAGCTCGAAGTCAGCGCCCAGGTTGAGCAGGTTCTCGGAGTGCCCCAGGAGCAGGTAGCCCCCGGGCACCAGCCTGTCTCGCAGGATTCGCAGCACCTTCCTGCGCGCGGACTGGTCGAAGTAGATCATCACGTTGCGGCAGAACACCGCGTCCATCTTCATCACCAGCTGGCTGCCGGCCTCGTCCAGCAGGTTGTGGTGGCCGAAGGACACCATGGCGCGGACATCGTCGCGCACGCGCACCTTGGTGTTGCCCGCGGGGACGAAGAAGCGCTCCAGCAGGTCCGCGGACGTGGCGCGCAGCGCGGACGGGCCATACTCCGCGCGGCGCGCCATCGTCAGCACGCGCCGCGAGATGTCGGAGCCGTACACCTCCACGTCCCAGCCCTCGAAGCGGGGCTCGTCCTTGAGGACCATCGCCAGCGTGTACGCCTCCTCGCCGGAGGAGCACCCCGCGGACCACAGGCGCAGCCGCTTCGTGCGCGCGTTGCGCTTCTCGAGCACGGGCAGCAGCTCCTCCCGGAAGGCCTTGAGCTGCGAGGGCTCGCGGAAGAAGTACGTCTCGTGCGTGGTGAGCGACTCGACGGCGGCCTCCAGCTCCGCGTGCCGGTTGGCGTCGTAGCGCAGGTAGCGGTGGTAGGCGCTGAAGTCCGGGACGCCCAGCGTCTCCAGGCGGGGCCACAGCCGCCGCTCCATCACGAACTTCATGTCCTCGTGCACGAGGATGCCGCAGTGCGAATACACGTGGTCGCGCAGGAGCCGGAACTCCTCCGCGGTCATCTCCGGCCGACTGTCGTCGAAGCGAGCCACCCCGAGTCCCCCCGCTCAGCGCCGCGACAAGCGCTCCACCGCGTCCGCCAGTGCCTGTCGAGCCAGCGCGTCCGGCTCCGCCTCCAGCACCCGCCGGGCCGGCTCCAGGCACTCCGGCCCTCCCGAGTCCCCCAGCACTCGCGCCGCCGCCGCGCGCACATCCCAGTGGGGATGCTCCAGCAAGGATACCGCCAGAGTCACGCCCTCGCGCGACACCGCACCCGCGGACAACACCGCCTTCACCACCTCCTCGTCGGGATGCCCCGACGCCTCCCGCAACACCTTCGCCTCCACCCGGCCCAGCCTCGACAGCGCCCGCACCGCGGCCACCGCCAGCGCGCCGTCCGGATGACGCACCAGTCGCTCCAGCTCCGGCACGCGGTCCACCGCGCCGCTCTCCCCCACCGCCTCCACCGCGGCCCGCCGCACGGAGGCGTCCTCGTCCTGGAGCGCGGAGCGCAAGAGCGCCCCCGCATCCGCGCCCCCCAACCGGCCCATGGCGCGAGCCCCCGCCGCCCGCACGGGCGAGGCCTCGTCCGCGAGCGCCGCGCGCGCCAGCTCCCGACCGACCCCGCCATCCACCTCTCCGGCCACCTCCACCGCCGCGGCTCGCCAGCGCGGGTCGACATCCCGCGCGAGCGCACGCAGCGACGGCAGCGCGGGCGCGCCTCCCACGCGCCCCAGCGCCGTCACCGCCACGGGGGTGGCCCGACGCGCCACCGCCTCCTCCAGCGCCGACAGCACCGCCGCGCGGCAGCTCCCCGCGAGCACGCCCAGGGCCCGCGTCGCCGCGCCCGCCGTCACCGGGTCCCGCAGCAGGTCCACCAGCGGGCTGGCCGCCTCCGGCGAGCGGGTCCGACCCAACGCCCGCACCACCACCCCGCGCAAGTCATCCTCCGCCCACTCCAACAGCGCGCACAGCGGCGTGACGGAGCCGGGGTCCACCAGGTCCACCAGCGCCTCGGCCGCCGCGGCCCTCGCCGGCGCGGACAGGTCCGCCATCGCCGCGAGCAGGAGCCGGCCACCTTCCGAACCCAGCTGCCCCAGCGTGCCCAGCACATCCCGCAGCAGCCGGTCCTCGCGGGCGACCTCCGCCACCCGCACCGCGAGCGACGCCTCGCCCAAGGCCGCCACCGCGAGCAGCGCGCCGGAGCGCACCGCCACGTCCTCCGCCTCCAGCGCCTGCTCCAGCCGCGACACCGCGTCCGGCAAGCGTCGGAGCGCCGCGAGGATGACGGTCTCCAGCTCACAGCGCCGCGACGCCTCCACCAGCGAGGCCTGCGTGCCCAGCGCCGCCAGGGCGGCCTCGCGAATCGAGCGCGAGTCCGACGACAGGCCCTGACACAGCCGCTCCGTGGCGGCCACCTGGGGGATGAGGCCCAGCACCCGGAAGGCGCTGCGCCGCAGCTTCGCGTCGTCCAGCAGCGCCACCACCACGGGCAGGGGCGGCGGACGACGCAGGAGCGCCAGTCCCTCCAGCGCGGCCAGGCGCAGGAGCGGCTCCGCGTCGCCGAGCAGCCGCGACAACGCGCGCGCCGCGTGCTCCCCGCCCACGCGTCCCAGCGCCTCCGACACGGCCACGCGCACGTTCAGGTCCGGGTCCTCCAGCGCCTGGACGAGCGGCAGCTCCGCGGCGCCGAGCCCCAGCTGCCCGAGGATGTCCGCGGCGAACTTGCGCTGGTCCGGGTCCACGTGGCCCAAGAGCTTCACCAGCGGCGCGAGCGCGGCTGGGCCCAGCCCGGCGAGGGCCTCCGCCGCGGCGTTGCGCGCGCCCGTCTCCCCCCGCTCGCCCAGCACGGCGACGAGCCGGGAGGCCACCTGCTCGGGGGGCGTCAGCCGCTGCAGGCCCGTCGCCGCCGCGTGCCGCACGCGCCAGCTCTCGTCGTGCAAGCCGGTGACGAGCACGTCGAGGATGCCCTCTGCTCGCGGGTCCAGCTCCTGGAGCGCGCGGTAGCGCTCCTCCTCCGCGGGGAAGACGGGCAGGTGGCTCATTCGAAGACCCGGTCGGACCCTTCCTGCGCGTAGAACCAGAGGGCGTAGATGCCCAGACAGGTGCCCAGCGGGAAGTTCGCCAGGTTCAGGATTCCCAGCACCAACGCCAGCACCCGCGACCACGTGCGCCGCTTCAACAGGCCAATTCCCGTGAAGAGCCCCGGCAGGCAGTACACCAGGATGCAGACGCTCACGCCGCCGCCGAACCACCAGAAGTCGGTGCGGTCACTGGCCGTCGCGGAGTCGCTGATGATGCCCAGCCCCATCACCGTGAAGAAGAGCATCGCGCCGATGCCGAACAGCACCGTCAAGCCGTTCACCACCAGGAAGCTGATGCCGAGGATGCGGCGGTGGTTGTCCAAGTCACTGCGAGGCATGGCCCTTCCCTTCACGTGTCATCGCGCCGGACGAACCGCTTCGCGCTCCAGCTCCGCGCGCAACAGCGCCTTCAAGTCCAGCAACAGTCGCAACCGGTCCGGGGGACCGCACACCCCCACGACGAAGGGCGAGCGCCCCGCCACCGTCAACGCGGGCGCGGGCTTGATATCCCCCCGCCGCGCGCGCAGCACCTCCGCCACGCGCTCCACCTTCACCGCCACGCGCCGCGCGCCCAGCCTGCAGACCAACAGCCGCGCCTTGCGTGACTCCACCGAGGGCTGCCCCTGCAACCTCTTGCGCAGGTCCACCACCGGCAGGATGACGCCGCGCAGGTGCAGCACGCCTTCCACGAACGAGGGCGCGTGGGGGATGGGCGTCACACGCTGGAGCGGGAGCACCTCCTCCACGCGCTGGATGTCGAGCGCGTACTCGTCCTCTCCGACGAAGAACGCGCACAGCTGCACCGGCGAGTCCGGATGTCCTGCGGGCGCCTCGGGCACGCCGGAAGGATGATGCGCCAGCAGGTTGACGGAGTCCTTCATGACGCCAGCGCCTGTTCGGGGTCCAGGAGGATGAACAGCGAGGGCCCGCGTCGGCCGATGGCCACCACGCAGTCCCGGTCTCCGAGTCGGAGGCTCGGCGGTGGCGGCTCCAGCATGGAGGGCTTGAGCTTCACCACGCCGCTGACGCTGTCCACCCAGACGCCCGCGGGCCCCGTCTGCGTGCGCAGCACGAGGATGCGTGCGTCTCGCGGAGGCACGGGCGCATCGGGACCGGCGACCAGGGGCGCTCGCTCCGCGAGCCCCAGGCGCACCTTGATGTCGTACGCGGGCAGCAGCTCGCCGCGCAGGTTCAGCACGCCGAGCAGTTGGGGCTCCGCTCTGGGAATCTCCGTCAGCGGCGGCACCTTGGCGATCTCCCGCACCGCGCGGATGGGCACCGCGTAGGACTCTCCCTCCAGACGGAAGGCGAGGTACTCCTCGGGGACCTCCTCGGGCGTGACGGAGGCCACGCCGTCGCTGCCGGCGGCGAAGTCCTGCAGCCCGCTGACGTCCTCGTCCGGACGGAAGAAGAAGTCGTCGAGCAGTTCGGCGAACCGGGACACGGCTCGCGAGGATAGCAGCCGGCCGCGCCTGACGTCAGGCCCGCCTTCGCTCCAGGGCCAGCCCATCTTCCAGCAGCGCGCCGACATCCAGCACCAGCACGGGAGTCCGGTTTCCCAGGTCCGTGGCGCCGGAGATGCCCCGGACCGATTGCAGCCGGCCGCCCAGGGGCTTGGTGACGATGTCCTGCTGCCCGTGCAGCTCGTCCACGGCGATGCCCAGCCGCTCCTGCGCCAGGCCCACCACCACCACGAAGTAGCGGCTCACCGGCCGCTCGGGCAGGCCGAACAGGCGTGACAGGCGAACGAAGGGGAGCGTCTGTCCGCGCAGGTCCAGCACCTCGCGCCGCTCCACGGTGCGAATCTCACGGGGCTGCACGGAGAGGATTTCGAGCACGCTGTTGAGGGGAACCGCGTACGTGCGCGCGCTCACGCCCACGACCAGCGCGCGGATGATGGCCAGCGTGACGGGCAGCGTCAGGTGGAAGGCGGTGCCCTTCCCGCGCTCGCTCCACACGTCGATGATGCCTGAGAGGTTGCCCAGGTTGTTCTTCACCACGTCCAGGCCCACGCCGCGGCCGGACAGCTCGGACACGCTGCGCGCGGTGGAGAAGCCGGGCAGGAAGATGAGGTTGAGCAGCTCGCGGCGGCCCATCTCCTCGGCCTGCGCGAAGGTGATGAGGCCGCGGGTCAGCGCCACCTCGCGTACGCGCAGCTCGTCGATGCCCGCGCCGTCGTCGCTCACCTCGATGACGACGTGGTTGCCCTTCTGCACCGCGCGCAGCGCCACCACCGCGCGGCGGGATTTGCCCGCGGCCAGTCGCGCGTCGGGCGACTCCACGCCGTGGTCGATGGCGTTGCGGATGAGGTGCATGAGCGGGTCGCTCAGCTCCTCGACGATGAGCTTGTCGAGCTCCACCTCGCCGCCGCTGATGACGAAGTCGATCTCCTTGCCCGCCTCACGGGTGATGCGACGCACGAGGCGGGCCAGCTTGTCGAAGACCTGGCCCACGGGGACCATGCGCGCCTCGAGCAGGCCCTCCTGGAGCGCCTCCAGCTTGCGCTCCAGGCCTCGCGTCTCGCGCGCCAGCTCCTGACCGAACAGCTTCGACAGGGGCACCACGCCATCCTGCCGCGCGGACTCTGCGAGCCGCTGGAGGTTGGCCTTGATGAGCAGGAGCTCGCCCACCATGTTGATGAGGCCATCCAGCTTGCCGATGTCGACGCGCACCGTCTGCGTCAATGAGCGCAGCGACGGCTCCGGCGCGGTGGCGGCCACGGTTGTCGGAGGTGCCGAGACCGGGGCCTCGGCGGAGGTCGACACCGCGCGCACGGGAGCACGGCCTCCGGGGCCCTGGAGGTACGTCACGAGCGACGGCCCGGTGGTGCCCGAGCCCCCCTGGGGCAACGGTCCGCCGCCCGGGCTCGTGGCCGGGGAGGAGCGCAGACCCGAGGGGAATGCGCCCGAGCTCGCGACGGTCGCGCTCCATGCGGCGGAGGGGGCCCCGGGGCCGCGCGCCCCAGCCGCGAGTCCCGGGTCCACGGGAGGAACGAAGCCAGGGGGAATCACACCCGTGGGAGGCACCGCCGAGGGATTCACACCTCCAACACCATGCCCCATCGGATGCATGCCCGGCACCTGCCCCGGGGGATTCAGGCCTCCGGCGCCCTGCACCATCGGAGATGCGCCCGCCAGGGACGTGGAGGGGGCGCCACCAGCGCCCTGCCCCATCGGGTGCGAGCCCGCGTCCTCCCGCCCGCCGTCCCCTCGCACCACCCCATAACCTTGCTCCGTGAGCGGCAGCGACGGCTGTCGCCCTTCCGCCGTCCCCTTCGCGCCGCGCTTCTTCCCACCGCGCTTCGTCGCGGGCGGCGCTACCCCTGAACCCTCGGGACGCGTGCCCGGTGGCTCCACGACGATGGAGGGTGGCTCCACCACCCGCGCCAGCACCTCCGCCGAGTGCGCCGTCGCGGGCACGCCCACGGGCCGCACGTTGAGGGGCGCCAGCTCCGCGGGCGTCCCACTCAGCCCGGACTCCAGCTCCGTCACCGACACGTGCGTGCCGAAGATGAGGTCGAACGCGATGCCATGCGCCCCACCCGGCCGCGCGGACGGCAGCGTGCTGATGACCTCGCCCAGCGGCTTGAGGCGCGTGTTCAGGTCCGCCAGCCCCTTGTCGAAGTCCGACAGGTCGAACGCCGCGCGCACGCGCCACAGCGCCACGCCCCGCCGCACGTTCTCCCGGAGCCGGTGCTCCTCGTACTCGGTGAAGACCGAGCGCACCTGCGCTTCCAGCTCCAGCCGCTCCAGCGGATCCTCGTCCCGAGCGACAGGCGCCTCGCCCAGGCGGATCAACCGCTCCGCCATGCCCTCCACGCGCCGGCTCAGCCCGTCCGTCTCCGAACCCCGCGCCGTCTCCGCCAGCAGCGACTGGAACGCATCCAGCGCTTCAATCAACGTGTCGAGCACCGCGTCGTCCAACAGCAGCTTGCCCAGCCGCAGCCGGTCGAGCAGGTCCTCCGTCCCATGCGCCAGCCGGGAGATGCGCTCCTGACCGAACAGCCCCGCCAGGCCCTTGAGCGAGTGCGCCGCGCGGAAGATGCCGTTGACCCGCTCCGGGTCCGCCTCCTGGCCGCGCCGCTCGTCCAGCACCAGCAGGTCCTTGCCCAGCGCCTCGAGAATCTCGGTCGCCTCGGCCACGAACTCGGCCAGGGCCTTGCTCGGGGGACTCACGGCAGCTTCAGGTACCGGCGAAGCAGCCCCTCGAGGCTGCCCGGCTGGAACGGTTTGACCAGGTACTCCGCCGCCCCCAACGCCATGCCCCGCTCGCGGTCCTGCTCCCGCCCCTCCGTGGTGATGATGAAGAGCGGCACGTCGCGGTAGTTGGGGTTCTTCTTGACGAAGTTGATGAGCTCCAGCCCGTTGATGTCGGGCATGTTGATGTCGGTGATGATGAGGTCGAAGCGGTGCCGCGGCAGCAGCTT
This sequence comes from Myxococcus fulvus, assembly GCF_900111765.1. The sequence goes on along the minus strand of NZ_FOIB01000006.1, from coordinate 657,051 downwards.
CAGCGCCTCGAAGCCGCTGGACGTCACCACGGCCTCGATGCCCTCCACCGCCTCCACCGTCGACGCGATGTATTCGCGCGACGCCTTGGAGTCCTCGACAATCAACACCTTGACACGCATGCGTGCACGCCCCGGGCCGTCCCCCGATGCTAACAGAAGGCCTGCCCGGTCGCCGAGCTTCAGCCCTTCCTGCCTGGTAGGAGTCGGACGAGCGCCTTGTCCGTCAGGAGGGCCACCCGTCCGCCCTTGAACGCCGGCAGGAAGCCCTTCTGGAAGGCCTCCGCCCGCGCCGCGTCGTCCAGCGAACCGCCGCCGGGGATTTCCAGCGCCACCGACGCCACCTTGGCCCGGCTGAGCACCTTGCCCGCCTCGGCCAGCGCCTCGTGGAGCCTTTCGGCGTCCAGCGCCTTCCGGGCCCCCAAGCCCACGACGAAGATGCGCGGCACCTCCAGCTTCCCGTCCGCCGGCAACAGGAGCCAGTCGTCCTTCACGCCGGAGAAGAAGCCGCCCTTGAGCACCCGCGACAACACACCGCACAGGCGCCAGTCCACGTAGCCCGCGGTGGCCGGCAACGGCCGATCATCCTCGGCCACGAACAGGCACAGGGCGTCCACGCCGCTCAGCGAGTCCAGCCCCTCCATCCCGATGTCGTGCGTCGTCGTCTGGCTCACCGCGGTTGCTCCCCGGCTCGGGACTTCAGTCCTTCTTGAGCGCCACCGCCACCCGGTCCAACAGGCCGTTGACGAACGCGCTGGACTCCTCCGTCCCGAAGTTCTTCCCCAGCTCCACCGCCTCGTTGATGGTGACCTTGCGGGGGATGTCCGGACGGTACTTCAGCTCGAAGATGCCCACGCGCAGCACGTTGCGGTCGATGCGGGACATGCGGTCCAACCGCCAGTTGTGGCTGTGCGACTCGATGAGCCGGTCAATCTCCGCGCGGTGGCCCTGCACGCCGTCCACCAGCTCGCGGGCGAACTTCACCGCGTCCGGGTCCCGCTTCTGCTCCTCCGCCTCGGCGGAGGCCGTCCACGCCGACTCCAGCGCCTCGTACACCGACGTCCCCGGCGTCATCTCCAGCTGGTAGAGCGCCTGCAACGCCCGCTCACGTCCCGTTCTGCGCGCGCCCATGGACTACCCCTTCCTCGCGTCGAGCGCGGGGATGCGCGCGTACAGGTTCACCATCTCGATGCAGGCCAGCGTGGCCTCGGCGCCCTTGTTGCCCGCCTTCACGCCCGCCCGGTCGATGGCCTGCTCCACCGTGTCGGTGGTCAGCACGCCGAACGTCACGGACGTCGCGGGGTTGGCCGCGGCCGCGTTGAAGGCCACCGCGCCGATGCCCTTGGCGCACTCGCCGGCCACGTAGTCGAAGTGGGGCGTGCCGCCGCGAATGACGGCGCCCAGGGCGATGACGCCCACGTACTGACGCGACTCCGTCACGCGGCGCACCAGCCCGGGCAGCTCGTACGTGCCGGGGCAGCGGTACACGTCCACGTCCGCGTCGGCCACGCCGTGGCGCACCAGCGTGTCCACGGCGCCCTTGGCCAGCTCCTCGGTGATGAAGCCATTGAAGCGGGCAACGCAGATGGCGAAGCGGCCCTTGGGGGGGAGGAAGTCACCTTCGATGTAGCGAGGCATGCGGGGCTTCCTACACCACCCGCGCCCCCGCCGTCGCCTGCTACGGCGTGCCGAAGCCCGCCGCCCGGACGGCCGCCTCCGTCACCCCACCCGGGGAAGCGCCCACCTGCCCGCGCTGGAGCGAGAACAGCCGGGCCACGTACTTCCCAATCGGGTCCGCCTCCAGGTTGACCCGGGCCCCCACCGCCTTGGCCCGCAAGGTGGTGCGCTCCTGCGTCTCCGGAATCAGCTGCACCCCGAAGCGGTCCGCGCCCACGCTGTTGACCGTCAGACTGATGCCGTCGATGGCCACCGAACCCTTCTCGATGAAGTACGGCGCCAGGGACTCCGGCAGGCCGAACACCATCACCCACGAGCCCCCTTCCGGGTAGGTCTCCAGCACCGAGCTGACCTGGTCCACGTGCCCGGAGACCAGATGCCCGCCCAGCCGGTCCCCCAGCGCCAGCGCCCGCTCCAGGTTGACCCGGTCCCCGGGCCGCACCCCATCCAGCGTGGTGCGCCGGAGTGACTCCGGCGCCACCTGCACCCGGAAGGTGTCCCCCGACCGCTCCACCACCGTGAGGCACGCGCCATCCACGGCGATCGACTCGCCCAGCGCGAAGCCCGAGGCCCCCAGCGCCGTGCGAATCCACAAGTCCGTCATCCCACCCGGGATGACGCGCTCCACCCTGCCGATGTCCTGAATGAGCCCGGTGAACATGATGCCCAGGCTTATAACGAACGGCCCCCCAGGTCGCCCTCGTCCGGCGCGCCGATGTGTCCGTCATTCACCGACACCATGCACCCCGCTGATGGGCGCGCGGCGGCTAGAGCAGCGCCTGGAGCAGGATGTCCGGGCCGTGCTGCTCGAAGGTGAGGTCCTTCACCGCGAGCGCCTGGGCCATCTCCTTCACGCCCAGGTCCCCGGCCCACGACATGCCCTCGCGACCGAGCAGCTTGGGCGCCAGGAACAGCGCCAGCTCGTCCGCCAGCTTCTCGCGCAGGAAGGAGCCGTACATCTCCGCGCCGCCCTCCACGAGCACGTGGTTGTGGCCGGAGCGGGCAAGCCGGCGCAGCAGCGCCTTCAGGTCCACCCGGTCCGCCTTGGGGCGCACCTGCCACACCTCCACGCCCTGGGCGAGGAAGCGCCGGGCCTTGCGGCCCTCGGGGTCTTCCAGCGTCGCGATGATGGTGCGCGCGGAACTCTTCTGGTTGAAGACGGTGTAGCGCGGCGACAGGCGCAGGCGGCTGTCCACCACCACTCGCAGCGCGTCCTTGCCGCCGCCACCGGGCAGCCGCGTGGTGAGCTTGGGGTCGTCGTGGCGCACGGTGTTGGCGCCCACCAGGATGACGTCCACGGAGTCGCGCAGCCGGTGCACCCACTCGCGCGCCTTCTCGCCCGTCACCCAGCGCGAGTCCCCCGTCGCCGTCGCCAGCTTGCCGTCCAGCGTCGCGGCGGCCTTCAGCGTCACCCAGGGCATGCCCGTGCGGATGAGCTTGAAGAAGGGGCGGTTGAGCTTGTCGGCCTCCGCCTGGAGCACGCCGGTGACGACCTTCACGCCCGCGCGGCGCATGCGCGCCACGCCCTTGCCGCTCACCTTCGGGTTGGGGTCCGCGGAGCCGCAGAAGACGCGGCGCACGCCCGCCTCGATGATGGCCAGGCTGCACGGCGGCGTGCGGCCGTAGTGGTCGCACGGCTCCAGCGTGGAGTAGAGGTCCGCGCCCCGCGCCTTGGCGCCGGCGGCCTCCAGCGCCACCACCTCCGCGTGCGCGGTGCCCGCCTTCTTGTGGTAGCCGCGGGCGATGATGCGGCCGCCCTTCACCAGCACCGCGCCCACCACGGGGTTGGGGCTGGTGCGGCCCAGGCCCTTGGAGGCTTCCTCCAGGGCGATGCGCATGAAGAACTCGGCCACCGCGCGGTCGAAGTCCGCCGCCCGCTTCGCCCGGGGTGCCCTCGTGGCTTCGAGCTTTGCCCGCGTGAGCAGCCTCATCCGTCCTCCCTCAACTGCCCTGACCCGGGAGGAGCGGCTTCGACTTGCGCTCGCGCTCCTGGTCCTCGAGCAGGTCCTTCAGCTCGTGCAGGAACTCGGAGATGTCGCGGAAGCTGCGGTACACGGAGGCGAAGCGCACGTAGGCCACCTCGTCCATCTGCTGCAGCCGGCGCATGACCTCCTCGCCGATGACGGACGAGTTGATCTCCTTCTCGCCCATGCCCTGCAAGAGCCGCTCGATGGCCACCACCGTCTCCTCCAGCTTGTCGGCGGAGACGGGGCGCTTCTCGCAGGCCTTCTTCAGGCCGCTGACGATCTTCTCGCGGTCGAATGCCTCCCGCCGGCCGTCCTTCTTCACGATGAGCGGGTAGAGCTCCTCCACCCGCTCGTACGTCGTGAAGCGGCGCTTGCAGGCCAGACACTCGCGGCGCCGCCGGATGACGGAGCCCTCGTGTGACTCTCTCGAGTCGATGACCTTGTTTTCGGCATCCTGGCAGAACGGGCAACGCATGGAGGCGGGAGAGAAGCTCCTGTCGGCGTAACGAGCGGCGAGCTACTTCAGACGCGAGGCGTACAGCGGGAAGCTCTGGGCCAGCTCCTTCACCTGCCCGCGGATGCGCGCGAGCCCGGCGTCGTCCTGGGCCGAGTCCAGCGCGGCGCCGATGAGCTTGCCCACCGTGGCCATCTGGGCCTCGCGCATGCCGCGCGTGGTGATGGCGGGCGTGCCCACCCGGACGCCGGAGGTCACCATCGGCTTCTCCGGGTCGAACGGAATCATGTTCTTGTTCACGGTGATGCCCGCCTTGTCGAGCACCGCCTCGGCCACCTTGCCCGTCAGCTTCTTGGGCCGCAGGTCCACCAGCATCAGGTGGTTGTCGGTGCCGCCGGACGTCAGCCGCAGGCCCGCGGACAGGAGCGCCTCCGAAAGCGCCCGCGCGTTGGCGACGATCTGCTTCTGGTACGCCTTGTACTCCGGCGTCAGCGCCTCGCGCAGGGCCACGGCCTTGCCGGCGATGACGTGCATCAGCGGGCCGCCCTGGATGCCGGGGAAGATCTGGCTGTTGATGGACTTCGCGTACGGCTCCTTGCCCATCACCAGGCCACCGCGCGGACCGCGCAGCGTCTTGTGCGTGGTGGTGGTGACGATGTCCGCGAAGGGCACCGGCGAGGGGTGCACGCCGGCGGCGACCAGGCCCGCGATGTGCGCCATGTCCACCATCATGGAGGCGCCCGCCTCGTCGGCGATTTCGCGGAACTTCGCGAAGTCGAGCGTGCGCGGGTAGGCGCTGGCGCCCACGACGATGACCTTGGGCTTGTGCTCCAGGGCCAGCTGCCGCACCTGGGCGAAGTCGATGGTCTCCGTCTCGCGCGTCAGGCCGTAGTGGACGACCTTGTAGAGCTTGCCGGAGAAGTTGAACGTGGCGCCGTGGGTGAGGTGGCCGCCGGAGTTCAGGTCCAGCGACAGCATGGTGTCACCGGGCTTCATGAGCGCCATGTACGCGCCCATGTTCGCCTGGCTGCCCGAGTGCGCCTGCACGTTGACGAAGTCCGCGCCGAACAGCTGCTTCGCGCGGTCGATGGCGAGGTTCTCCACCACGTCCACCACTTCGCAGCCGCCGTAGTAGCGCTTGCCGGGGTAGCCCTCCGCGTACTTGTTGGTGAGCACCGAGCCCACCGCCTCCATCACCGCGGGGCTGACGAAGTTCTCCGAGGCGATCAGCTCCAGGCCTTGCTCCTGGCGCTCGGTCTCATGACGCACGGCCTGGGCAATCTCGGGGTCCACCTCGGCCAGAGTGCGGGTGTTCTCCATGGCTGATCTCCTCACGACGACGGGTACTGCGAAGGCCGCTAGCCCTGGGACTCGGCCTCGCGAATCTTCTGAACGCGGCGCTCGTGGCGACCGCCCTCGAACGCCGTGCCGAGGAACGCCTCCAGGATGGCCCGGCCCACGCCGGCCCCCACTACGCGCTGGCCCAGGCACAGCACGTTGGCGTCATTGTGGGCCCGCGCCATCCGGGCCTCGAACTCCGTGGTGCACAGGGCCGCGCGAACGCCCCGGTGCTTGTTGGCGACGATGCTCATGCCGATGCCGGTGCCACACACCAGCACGCCCAGCGTGGCCTCGCCGGACGTCACCGCCTTCGCCACGCGCGCGGCGAAGTCCGGGTAGTCCACCGAGTCCCGAGCGAAGGGCCCCACGTCCTCGTGGGCCACCTTCCGCTCCTGGAGCGCCGCCACCAATTCCTGGCGGAGCTCCAGGCCCGCGTGGTCCGAAGCGAGAATGACTTTCACGCGGGGTACCTCCTCGCCTGCCGGTTACTGGAAGCGCTTGAACAGCAGCACCGCGTTGGTGCCGCCGAAGCCGAACGAGTTGCTCATCACCGCGTCCACCCGGAGCTCGCGCGCCTTGTTCGGCACGTAGTCCAGGTCGCACTCGGGGTCGGGCGTCGTCTGGTTGATGGTGGGAGGCAGGATGTTGCGAGACAGCGCCAGCGCGCTCACCACACCCTCGTAGCCGCCCGCCGCGCCGAGCATGTGGCCCGTCATGGACTTGGTGGACGACACCGCGACCTTGCGGGCGTGGTCGCCGAACACCGCCTTGATGGCCTTGGTCTCGTTCGCGTCGTTGAAGGGCGTGGAGGTGCCGTGCGCGTTGATGTAGCCCACGTCCTCCGGGTTCATCCCCGCCGACTGGAGCGCCAGCCGCATGCAGCGCGCCGCGCCCTCGCCTTCCGGCGCCGGCTGCGTCACGTGGTACGCGTCCGAGTTGGCGCCGTAGCCCACCAGCTCCGCGAGGATCTTGGCGCCGCGCTTCTTCGCGGCCTCCATCTCCTCGAGCACCAGCATGCCCGCGCCCTCGCCCATGACGAACCCGTCCCGGTCCTTGTCGAACGGACGGCTGGCCGCCGCCGGGTCGTCATTGCGCGTGGACAGCGCCTTCATCACCGAGAAGCCACCCAGCCCCAGCGGGGTGATGGCCGCCTCGGCGCCGCCGGCGATGGCCGCGTCCGTCTCGCCCAGCTTGATGGACTTCCAGGCCTCGCCGATGGCGTGGGCGCTGGTGGCGCAGGCGGACACCGGAGCCCAGTTGGGCCCCTTGCAGTTGTAGCGCATGGAGATGAGGCCAGGCGCCATGTTGACGATCATCTGGATGATGAAGAAGGGCGACAGCCGGTCGAACCCCTTCTCCAGGCCCTTGCGGTGCTGCTCCTCCAGGGAGGAGATACCGCCGATGCCCGAGCCCACGATGACGCCCACGCGCTCCGGCACATAGCCGTGTGGCACGTCCGGGCCCACCGGCAGCCCAGACTCCTCCACCGCCATCGCCGCAGCGGCCATGGCGTACTGCGCGTAGAGGTCCATGCGGCGCACTTCGCGCTTGTCGATGAACTTCTCCGGCTCGAAGTCCCGCACCTCGCCGGCGATTCGCGTGTCGATCTTCTTGGGGTCGAAGCGGGTGACGAGGGAAATGCCTGAAGTGCCAGCAAGCAGCGCCTGCCAGTTCTTCTCGGTTCCTGTGCCCAGTGCCGAGATGAGCCCGGTACCGGTGATGACGACTCGACGGTGTGACACGGTCCTCTCCGGTGGCGCCTGAGACGCCGGGGACGCCGCGCTTCAACGCGGCGTCACCCCGCCCCCCGGCACACAGTGTGCTGTCTACTTCTTGTGGTCGGTGACGTACTTGATGGCGTCGCCAACGGTCTTGATGTTCTCGGCCTCCTCGTCGGGAATCTCGACCTCGAACTCCTCTTCCATCGCCATCACGAGCTCGACGATGTCGAGGCTGTCGGCACCAAGGTCCTCGATGAAGGACGACTCGGGCTTGATCTCGTCCTCTCCCACGCCGAGCTGGTCGGCGATGATGTTCTTGACCTTGGTCTCAATAGCGGACGTCGACATAATGCTGAACCCTCCAGGAACCAGATGTAGGCCCGGAAGGCTTCCCGAGCCCTGTCGAAAGCCGGCGCGGTATATCCCACGCCCGCTGGCAATCCAACCTTGGGTTACATGTACATGCCGCCGTTGACCTTGAGGACCTCGCCGGTGATGTAGGAGGAAGCGTCACCTGAGAGGAAGAGAACGGCCTGGGCCACCTCCTCCGGGTTGCCCAGCCTCCCCAGCGGGATGCCCTCCACCATCTTCTGGCGCAGCTCGTCGTTCAGATGGGCCGTCATGTCCGTGCTGATGAACCCGGGCGAAACCGCATTGACCCGGATGCCCCGGCTGGAAAGCTCCTTGGCCACCGTCTTCGTCAGGCCCACGAGGCCCGCCTTGGCCGCCGAGTAGGCCGACTGGCCGGGGTTGCCCATGTCACCCACGACGGAGGTGACGTTGACGATGGCGCCCGAGCGCTGCTTCATCATGGGCCGGCTGGCGGCCCGGATGAGGGCGAAGGGGCCGCGCAGGTTGGCGTCGAGCTGCTTGTCCCAGTCGTCGTCCTTCACCCGCATGACCAGGCCGTCCACGGCCATGCCCGCGTTGTTGACGAGCACGTCCAGCCGGCCGTGCTCCTTGACGATGCCCTCGATGGCGGCGGCGCACGCGGCGGTGTCCGACACATCGAAGCGCACGGACTGCGCCTTGGCGCCGGCGGCGGTGAGCATGCCCACCGTCTCCTGGGCCGCGGCCTCGTTGCCCGCGTAGCTGATGATGACCGTGGAGGCGCCCGCCTTCGCGAAGGCCACCGCACACGCCCGGCCGATGCCGCGCGAGCCACCCGTCACCAGCACCACCTTGTCCTTGAAGCTCATGCGCTCACCCCAGCGCCGCGAGCACCTTCTCCAGGCTCGCGGCGTCCTCGACGTTGAAGGTTTCGATGTCCTTGGTGATGCGCTTGACCAGCCCGCACAGCACCTTGCCCGGCCCCAGCTCCACCACGCGCGTGACGCCCTCGGCCTTGAGCGCCTCCACGCATTCAATCCAGCGCACCGGCGCGCTCACCTGCTCGAGCAAGAGCGGCACCACGCGGGACACGTCCTGGTTGGGCCGCGCCTCCACGTTCGTCACCACCGGCACCGACGGCGCCGACAGCTTCACGCCGCCCAGCACCGCCGCGAGCCGGGGCTTCACCGGCTCCATCAGCGCGCAGTGGAAGGGCGCGGAGACGGGCAGCGGCATCACCCGCTTGGCGCCGGCCTCCTTGCACTTGACGCCCGCGCGCTCCACCGCCGCCGCGTCGCCGGCAATCACCGTCTGCTCGGGCGAGTTGTAGTTGGCCGGCGACACCACCTGCCCTTCGGCCGCCGCGTCACACGCCGCCTTCACCTTGGTCGGCTCCAGCCCCAGCACCGCCGCCATGGCGCCCACGCCCGCGGGCACCGCCTCCTGCATGAAGGTGCCGCGCGCGCGCACGGCCCGGACCGCGTCGCCCAGCGACATGGCGCCCGCGGCCACCAGCGCGGAGTACTCGCCCAGCGAGTGGCCGGCCACGAAGGCCGCCGGGGGACCGCGCCTGGCGAACACCGCGTGCGCCGCCACCGACACCGTCAGGATGGCCGGCTGGGTGTTGGCCGTGAGCTTCAGCGCGTCTTCTGGTCCCTCGAAGCAGAGCTTGGAGAGCGACTCTCCGAGCGCGTCGTCCGCGGCCTCGAAGACGGCGCGGGCCTCGGGGAACTTCTCGAAGAGGTCCTTGCCCATCCCGACGGCCTGGCTGCCCTGCCCGGGAAACACGAATGCGACCTTCGCCATGTGCGGTCTCTGCCTCCTGATACGTCCAAATCCGTCCTGTGACATCGGGCGCCTTCGCGCCGACATCCCCCGGGCCACGGCCTGCCGCCGGGAAGCACTCACCCGACGTCGCGAGTCGTGGGGCGCGCCCTGTCTCCAGCCGGTCCTGACGTCACCTCGAGGAGACCCGTCGCAGCCCAATGCCCAGGCGTCCGCTCTCTAATCGGAAACCGATTGCTCTGTCCCCTTTTTTCCCCTCGGGTGGGCAGGCAGCCAGGACGCGGCACGGGCGATGCATCGCGTCAACTCCTCCTGCAGTCCTGCCTGGGCGGTGGCCAGCGCGGCGCCCAGCGCGTTGTGGATGGCGCGAGGGGACGAGCGGCCATGGGCCACGATGCCCACCCCGCGCAGGCCCAGGAGGGGCGCCCCGCCCACCTCGGCGTAGTCCACCATCTTGCGCAGCCCCGCCAGGGCGGGCTGGAGCAGCATCGCGCCCAGCTTCTCCGACAGGCCGCCCCGCTTCTCGATGGCCTGCCGCAACAGGCCGATGACGCCCATGCCCACGCCCTCGGATGTCTTGAGGACGACATTCCCGGTGAAGCCGTCCGTCACCACCACCTGCACGTCGCCGGAGAACAGGTCCTTGCCCTCGACGTAGCCGGCGAAGTCCAGGTCCGACTGGCGCAGGAGGTCGCTCGCCTCGCGCGTCAGCGGGGTCCCCTTGGAGGCCTCTTCTCCATTCGAGAGCACCGCCACCCGGGGGCGCGAGACGCCCATGCGCAGGCGCACGTAGGCCTCGCCCAGCACGGCGAACTGGGCCAGGTGCGAGGGCTTGCAGTCCACGTTGGCGCCCGCGTCCAGCAGCAGGCAGCGCCCGCCGCCCTTGAGCGCGGGGAAGAGCGCGGCCAGGGCCGGACGCTCCACGCCCTGCAGCCGCCCCAGCGTCATCAGGCCGCCCGCCATCACCGCGCCGGAGTTGCCCGCGGAGACGAGCGCGTCCGCGTGGCCGTCGCGCACCAGCTCGAAGCCCACGCGCAGGGACGAGTCGCGCTTGCGGCGGAAGGCCGTGGAGGCGTGGTCGTCCATCTCCACCACCTCCGAGGCGTGGTGCACCCGGAGGTTCGGCGGCGGCAGCCCCCGGCCCAGGTGGGGCGTCACCCGCGCGGTGTCCCCCACCAGGACGACCTGGTGCTCGGGGTGGGCGCGGGCGAAGAGCACGCCGCCCTCCACCGGAGCGGCCGGGGCATGGTCGCCCCCCATCGCGTCCAGGACCAGCCTCATCCCTGCCGTCCCCTCGTCTGTGCGCGTGTCATGTCCCACCCGGCCCGCGCCTTCCGGGCGCGAAGCGGCGCGCAGGAGACCAGGAACCTCCCAGGGGGGCAACGAATCGCTGGCCCCGCCACGTGGGGTGGGAGCAGGTGGGCGACGGCCCGGGAGACGCTCCGCATCGGTGCCCCGTACCTGCGGTGAGGTCGGCCCGGCGGGCGGCGTGGATCCACGGTCCGGGGCTCCCCGGATGATCCGCGCGGGGGCCAGAATGGGACGCGCGTCAGCGGCGTTGTCCCGACGCGCCCCATGAGGTATCCGTCGGGCGCTTTCGCAGTGGCGGAGCGGGAGATGGGCCTTGTCTTGCTATAGCATGACACGCTCATTGACTCGGACCTTGTGAGCCGCTAGGGTCCGCCGCCTTTCAAGCCGGACAGGGAGTACGCGAGTTGATCTCGACTGCTCCCAGCCCGGCTTTGGACCGACATGTTGCGCAGGGAGCCGGGGACCCCGGCACAGCGCGTGAGACAGAGGTGAGCCGTGGGCGTCCCCAAGAAGCGTACTTCCAAGATGCGTCGTGACCGCCGTCGTGCGGCGAACAACAACCTGCGCACCGCGGTGCAGGTGACCAAGTGCCCGAACTGCAAGGAGCCGGTGATGCCTCACCGCGCCTGCACGTCCTGTGGCCAGTACAAGGGCCGCGAGCTGCTGCCCCAGGCCGAGGCCTGAGTCTGCCTCACTGACGCTCCCTTCCCGGGAGCGTCGCCTCAGTGCGAAGGGCCGCGCCTCCTGCATCCGGAGGTCGCGGCCCTTGCTCTTTTCACGACCCCGCCAACCGCGCGGGGCCGTGAGCACCTCACCCGGACTTCAGTTGTTGAGCTTGATGTCCTTGAGCTTCGCCAGCCGCGGGTCCACGGGCTTGGTGTCGCACTGGCACGTCGCCTCGTTGAGGTTGATGCCGCACTGCGAGCACAGGCCCTTGCAGTCGTCCTTGCAGACGAGGTTCATCGGCAGCGCCAGCAGGAACTGCTCCCGGAGGATGGGGTCCAGTTCGATGCGCTTGCCGTCGAAGAGCTCCTGGTCCGCGTCATCCAGCTCGAACGAGCCGCCCGTCTCGCCCTGCTGCCGCTCCTTCTTCTCCATGGACTTCTCGTCGTCGTCCTTGAAGTCGTCCCCGCGGGCCAGCGACTCGGGCACCAGGTTCAAGGTGAAGGACACGGGCAGCGACAGCTCCACGTCCTTCAGGCAGCGCTTGCAGGGGGCCGTCAGCTGGGCGGTGAACTTCCCCTCCAGCAGCACACCGCCGCTCACCTTGCGCAGCGACGCCTTGAGCTGGGAGGCCCGCGTCACTCGGAAGCCGGTCTCCTGGCCAGACGACTCGCCTTCCAGCGCGGCGCTCAGCAGCTCCTGCGCGATGGGCTCGTCCAGCTTCAGCCCGGACTCATGAATTTGTTCAACCTTTACGAGCATTTACGCGACTTCCCGGTCAAAATGGGGCGGGCAACATAGAAGGCGGACCCTCCAGCGTCAACACGCCCGGGTTCCACAGCACCGCGAAGATGTCACGCCGCCGTCACCACCGGTGGAATGGCCTTCGTGGATCCTCCAGACAACGCTTTGCTAGGGTCGGTTTGATGCACAGGCATGATTCGCCGTCGCGGGTGGGGGCGCTCTTTCTCGTCGTGGGCCTGCTGGCGCCCCCCGGGTTGGCCCGTCCGCTCTTCCCCGCGCCCGTCCTCTCACAGCTCGGCCCCACCAGCCCTCAAATCGACCGCGCACGCGAGCAGATCGACGACGGTGAGTTCGAGGAGGCCCGACGCACGCTCCAGGAAGGACTGGACGCGCCGGATGTGACGGACGACCAGCTGGTGGAGCTCTACCGCCTGCTCGGCCTCACGGCGCTCTACCTGGGCGACGAGCACCAGGCGCGCGAGGCCTACGAGAAGCTGCTGCAGGCCCGGCCGGACTACGAGCTGCCTCGCACGGCGCCGCCCAAGCTGCGCTCGCTCTACGCGCGCATCAAGGAGGACATCCGCAGCCGGCGCGTGCGCCCCGTCACCCTGGACGTGGACCCGATTCCGGACCCTCGCGGCGGAGAGCCCATCGTCGTGGAGGCCACCATCCAGGAGCTGGCGCTCGGCGCCCGCGCGCGGCTGTTCTACCGACGCGCCGGAGGCCAGGCCTACAACTCCGTCGACTTCGTGAAGGACCGCGGCGAGAAGGAGCGCTTCCGCGCCGTCGTCCCCGCCTACGACGTGCCCCTGGAGCCCGAGCCCTACGAGGTGGAGTACTACTTCGAGGTGGTGGACGCGGCGCAGCGCCGGCTCGCCGGACGCGGTGACTCGTTCCAGCCGCTGCTCTTCCAGGTCGCCCCCGAGAAGGCCACGGCCGCGGCCGCCGAGGCCTCCGAGGGCCGCCCCTGGTACAAGAGCCCCTGGCTCTGGGTGGCCGTGGGCGCGGTGGCCATCGGCGGCACCGCGGGCATCGTCGCCCTCACCTCGTCCGAAGACAGGGGCCGCGTCCCCATCACCATCCGCGTGGACCCCTCCCAGCCATGAGCCTGCGCCTCCAGAACGTCCTGCCGCTCGCCGCCCTGCTCCTCGCGTGCGGTGATGCCCCCTCCTCCCACGCCGGCCGCTTCCCGCTGGACGTGACGCTGTCGCGCGCGGTGGCCAACGAGGTCCACGCCCTCCAGGTGAGCGTGCTCAAGAACGGCTCGGGCCGCAGCTGCACGGAGCTGCAGCGCACCTGCCTCAACACGCAGGTGAAGCGCGAGGACCTGGTGATGCTGGAGGACTCGCGCGGCAACGAGGGCCGCGCGCTGCGATTCACCGTGGACATGGCGGCGCTGGAGAACGGCGGCAGCCAGGCGCTCGAGGTGGACGTGCCGGTGGGGCGCGACTACGCGCTCGTCATCGAGGCCATCGCCGTGGGCTCGCCCTCGCGCTTCCTGGGCAGCTCCTGCAACTACCTGCAGGTGGTCAACTCCGGGAACAACGCGCCGGTGCTCGCCGCGCCGCTGGTGCTGACCGAGCAGTCCTGCGACCCGAGCATCGCCCCCTGAGCAGCCGTGCGCCCACGCTCCGGGCGCCGCGCCTCCCACCGCCTTAAGAGGACGCCATGACGCGAATCCTGATCATCGAGGACGAGCAGGACCTCGCCGGCCTCGTCGAATACAACCTGCGGGCCGCCGGCTTCGAGACCGAGTCCGCCAACACGGGCGCCGGGGGCCTGGCCCGCGCGCGCGCCAATCCGCCGGACCTGCTGCTCTTGGACCTGATGCTGCCGGACATCGCGGGCGGCGAGGTGCTCCGGATGCTCAAGCAGGACCCGGAGCTGCGCAAGACGTCCGTCATCATCGTCAGCGCCAAGGGCCAGGAGTCCGACCGCGTGCAGGGCCTGGAGCTGGGCGCGGACGACTACGTGGTGAAGCCCTTCTCCGTGCGGGAGCTGCTCCTGCGCGTCAAGGCGGTGCTGCGCCGGGGCGACGCCGACGAGGGGCCCGCGCAGGTGCTCGCCGCGGGCGACATCCTCCTGGACACCTCCCGCCACCAGGTGCGCGTGAAGAACGAGGAGGTCATCCTCACCGCGCTGGAGTTCCGCCTGCTGCGCACGCTCCTGGAGCGCAGCGACCGCGTGCAGACGCGCGAGGTGCTCCTGTCCGACGTCTGGGGCATCCAGGCCGAAATCCACACCCGCACCGTGGACACGCACATCAAGCGGCTGCGCGAGAAGCTCGGCCCCGCTGGTGACATCATCGAGACGGTGCGCGGCGTGGGCTACAAGCTCAGCCCTCCGTAGCAGACGAGCCCTCCGCGCCATGCCCCTGCGCTACACGCTGCTCCCCCTGCTCCTGCCCGCCACGGTGGTGGGCCTGCTCGTGGCCTCGCTCGGGACGCCGAGCGGCGCGGTGCCGGTGGCGCTCATCACCCTGGCCGGCTCGCTCATGGCGCTGGGGCTCAGCCGAGGCGCGCTGCAGCGCCAGCTGGACCGGCTGGAGCGCAGCACGCGCGGCCGCGCCGAGGGCGGCAACGGGCCCACGCCGGACCCGGACCGATTGGAGGAGGTGGCGAGCCTGGAGGGCGCCATCGACTCGCTGCACTCGCGCCTGTCCGCGCGCAACACCGAGCTGAGCCAGGAGACGCGCACGCTCACCGCCGTGCTGGACAGCATGGCCGAGGGCGTCTGGGTGACGGACGCCGAGGGCACGGTGGTGCGCCACAACGACGCGTTGCGCGGCATCCTCCAGCCCGGCGCGTCCATCGTCGGCCAGCGCCCCCTGGCCATCCTGCGCGACGACCAGCTCCATGACGCCGTCATGCGCGCCTGCCGCGAGGGCGCCTCCCGCCACCTGGAGCTGTCGCTCGAGGGGCTGTTCCCCCGCACGCTGTCCATCCGGGTGACGCCCTTGGGCAAGGACCTGCCGGGCAGCGCCGCCGTCTTCCACGACGTCACCGAGCTGCGCCGGCTGGAGAAGGTGCGCAAGGACTTCGTCGCCAACGTGTCCCACGAGCTGCGCACGCCGATTACCGCCATCCGCGGCTACGCGGAGACGCTCCAGGGCGGCGCGCTCGGGGACGCGAAGATGGCCCCACGCATGGTGGAAATCATCCACCGCCAGTCCGAACGCCTCTCCGAGCTGGTCGAGGACCTGCTGGAGCTGTCGCGGCTGGAGTCGCGCGAGGTGAACCTGAAACTCGGGGAAGTCTCGCTCGCCGAGGCCGCCGCGCGGGCCGCCGACACTGTGCGCCTGAAGGCCGAGGGCAAGGGCCACGTGGTTTCACTCCACGTCCCGGCGGGCCTGCGGGCGGTGGGAGACCCGCGCGCGGTGGAGCAGGTGCTGCTCAACCTCCTCGACAACGCGGTGAAGTACACGCCGGCGGGCGGGCGGGTGGACGTGGACGGAGCGTGCGAGGACGGGCGGTGCGTGGTGCGGGTGCGGGACACGGGCGTGGGCATCGAGCCGCGCCACCTGTCGCGAATCTTCGAGCGCTTCTACCGGGTGGACAAGGGTCGCAGCCGGGACATGGGCGGCACGGGGCTGGGGCTCTCCATCGTGAAACACCTGCTCCAGGCCATGGACGGCGAGGTCAAGGTCGAGAGCCAACCGAACGAGGGCAGCACCTTCACCATTTTTCTGCCCCAGGCGGCCCCCGCGCGCTCTGCGACGGGATAGGATGGCACGACCATGCGGGTCGCCATCCTCGCGGACATTCACGGCAACCTCCCCGCCTGCGAGGCCGTGCTGGAGGACATCGAGCGCTCCGTGGCGCCCGACTTCATCGTCGCGGCCGGAGACCTGGCGCTGCGCGGCGCGCACCCTCGCGAGACGGTGGACCTCATCTTCGACCGCTGCGACTCCGTGCTGATGGGAAACACGGACTGCTACCTCGCCGGGAACTACCTGGGGGGTGCGTACCGCGAGCGGGACCACTGGAAGACGGAGCTGTTGCGCTGGACGCGGGAGCAGCTGGGCGAGGAGCACCTGCGCAAGCTGGGCGCCCTGCCCTTCTCCGTGCGCTACACGCCGCGCAAGGGGCAGGACCTCTTCGTGTGCCACGCCAACCCGCGCAACCTCGAGGAGTCGCTGGACCCCACGCTGGATGACGTGGCGGTGCGCCGCTACTTCGCCCACCTGGACGCGGCCGCGTGCGCCTTCGGCCACCTGCACTTCCCCTACCGCCGCCGCGTGGGCCGCATGCTCATCGCGGACGTGGCCAGCGCGGGCATCCCGCGTGACGGAGACTTGCGCCCCGCCTACGGCGTCTTCACGTACACGCCCAAGGGCTGGCGCGTGCAGATCCGCCGCGTGCGCTACCCGGTGCGCAAGGCCACCCAGGCGCTCACCGCGCGGCGCGTGCCGGGCGGGCCGCTGCTCATCCACAAGCTGGTGGAGGCGCGCTACCGCCACCACCACGCGCTGATGGAGGCCGCGCGCCGCCACTCCGGCCTGCCGCCTCCGGGCCCCGTGCTGCGGCCGCCGCCGGGCGCGCCCATCCGCAACGCGGCGGTGCCGCTGGAGGGCCGGGCGCCCCCGGAGGTGGACCCCACCTCCATGCCCACGGACATGGACGGCACCGTCACGGACGCGACGCCGCTGCCGCTGGATGTGTTGAACGACCTGGACGGCTGAGCTTTGTCGCCAGGGCGTTGCTTGAGTCGGGGCGCGCCGGGTGGTTGAGGGCAGGCCACCATGTCCCCACGTGAACTGCCCCTGCTGCTCGTCCGCCACGCCGAAGCCGAGGAAGCCCACGTGCTGGGCGACGAGGCCCGCGCGCTCACCCCCGAAGGCCGCGCGCTGTTCCGCCAGCACGCGCGCAAGCTCGCCCGCCTCACGCCGCTGCGCGGCATCGTCACCAGCCCCCTGGTGCGCGCCGTCCAGACGGCGGAGCTGCTCGCCGAGGCCCTGGGCCTGGCCCAGGTGGACGTCCACCCCGCGCTCCTGCCGAGGAAGGGCGCGGCCCGCCGCATCCTGAAGCTCGCCCACGAGCTGGGCCCGGGCTTCGCGCTGGTGGGCCACAACCCCTCGCTGGAGAAGGCGCTCGCGCTCGCGCTGGGCGACGACACCCGCGCCCCCGACAAGCTGCGCAAGGGCACTGCGGTGGCGCTGCGCGCGCTCGCCGACGACGGCGGCTACCAGCTCGTGTGGTGGGCCGCGCCGGGCCGCTCGCTCAAGCGCTACGACACGGAGGGCTGACGTCAGCCCTCCGCCGCGCCCACCAGGAAGGACACCAGCAGCAGCGTCAGCACGCACGTGGTGATGGCCACGTAGAGCCGGTCCTTCTGCTGCCGGAAGATGAGCAGCGACAGCGCCACACGCATCACCGGCACGGCCATCATCACCAGGAGGCCCGCCATCACGAAGGACTGCCCGCGCGCGGCCATCGCGCCGGCCACCACGTCCGCCAGCCCATGCGGCACCGGGTGCGGCGCGGTGAGCCGCTCCAGCGCCTCCGACGACACCAGGTAGTCGGGGTGGCGGAAGAACGTCACCACCGTGCCCAGCGTCACCAGCGCCATGCTGGCGAGCACGCCGTAGCGCAGCAAGTCGCTGATGAGCAGCTCCGCGCTCAGCGGGGCGGAGCCGGCGGGCGGCACCACCACCGCGCGGACCTCCACGCGGGGCTCGTTCGACAAAGGCTCGCTCATGACGTCCACCCCTTGCGCAGCATCTCGAAGGCCACCCACAGCAGCACCCCCACGAAGAGCGCGCGCAGCCACGCAGCGTTCACCCGGGCCATCAGGTGCCGCGAGCCCAGCCACGCGCCCAACGTGACGCCCACGCACACGGGCCCCGCGATGAACGGGTCGATGTGGCCTCGCGCGAAGTACACGCCCGCGCTGGCCGCCGCCGTGACGCCAATCATGAAGTTGCTCGTGGCGGTGGACACCTTCAGCGGCAGCCGCATCGTCAGGTCCATGGCCGGCACCTTCAGCGCGCCCGAGCCGATGCCCAGCATGCCGCTCACCGTGCCGGCCACGTACATCAGCCCCAGCCCCGCCATGGGACGGGTGACGCGGTAGCCCACCTCGCGCCCCAGCGACTCGTCGAAGTAGCTGCCGTGCAGCCCCAGCCGGTCCGCGAGCGCGTCCTCGGGCACCTCCGTGGGGACGGCGCCCGACTTCAGCCGGCGCAGCATCACCAGCGCCGAGTACGCCATGACAGCGCCGAAGACCAGGTACACCCCGCGCCCACCCACCCGGCCCGACAGGAAGGCCCCGGTGAGCGCGCCCGCCGTGGTCGCCACCTCCAGGAACATGGCCACGCGCAGGTTGGCCATCCGCTCGCGCACGTACGCCGCCGCGGCGCCGCTGGACGTGGCGATGACGGAGACGATGGACGCACCCACGGCATAGTGGATGTCCACCTTCAACAGCAGCGTCAGCACGGGGATGAGGATGAGGCCGCCGCCAATCCCCAGGAGCGAGCCCAACAGGCCCGCGCCCACGGAGAAGGCCAGGACGACGAACGTGAAGAGGAAGGGTGTCATGCGGCGCCGGGCCGCATCCTTCCTCTCCCCCGTCCGATTTCCAATCAGGAGTCACGGCCCATGACGGGCCGTGCCCCTCGCCTGCTTGCTACGAGACGACTAGTGGCCGCTGGCCACGGCCGACAGGTGCACCGCGCCCGCGCCGTTGGACTGGTTCGCCGCCGCGCCCTCACCGGGGTTCAGCGAGTCGCCGCCCAGCTCGCGCAGCAGCGCCTCCCCCACCAGCTCCGTCATCGGGATGAAGCGGCCGTGCGCCGGGCGCCACACGTGCACCTGCGCGTTGGCGATGTCGAACCACCACCCGTGCAGCCGCAGCTTGCCCGACGCCACGCGCTCCTTCACGAGCGGGTACGAGGCCACGTGCTCGAGCTGCTGGAGCACGTTGAGCTGCGAGAGACGGTCGTAGTCCGGCAGCTCCTCACCCAGCTTGCTGCCGGCCTTGAACGTCTTGAGCGACTCGTTGCCGTGCGACAGCCACGCCGACAGGTTCGGCGCGCCGGGCACCTGACCGCCGCCGAGCAGCGCCTTCATGGCGCCGCAGCTCGAATGGCCGCAGATGACCACGTCCTGGACCTCCAGGTTGGCGATGGAGAACTCCAGCGCGGCGGCCTCGGACTGGTCTCCCGTGGAGACGCCGTGCGCGTCCGACGCGGGCACCATGTTGCCCACGTTGCGCACGACGAACAAATCACCGGGGTCCGTGGACACCATCAGGTTCGGCACCAGCCGGCTGTCCGAGCAGGAGATGAAGAGACAATCCGGAGACTGGCCCTTGGCCAGCCGCGCGAACACGTCTCGGTAAGCGGGCCGGCTCTTGAGCTGGAAGTCCAAGAGACCACGAATGAGCTTCTTCATCGGGCACCTTCAGAGGCGAGAGTGTTGTTGGAAACCTGGTGACCCAGGACAGGACTCGAGGTCTTGGACGTCCCACTGCGGACCCAGACCTCCTCGAGCGACTCCATGACGACCGAGCCGCCCGTCTTGCGATGCGTGTCACTCCAGCTTTCGATGGCCTCGAAACCCGAGTGGTCCAGCGTATCCACGGCCAGGTCCACGCGGACCTTGGAGCCCGCGGGGACCTGCGCCAGCGCCGTCGACAGACGGGGGACACCGACGAAGGTGAGCGAGCCGCTCACCACCACGAGGTACTCGTCGTGGGCCTGCTTCACGTCCACCTTCACGCTGCCCAGCCGCCACAACAACCGCAGGATGGCCACCAGCAATCCCAGGCCGATGCCCGCCAGCAGGTTGATGCCGACGACGCCCGCCACCGTCACCGCGTACACGATGACCTCGCCGCGCTTCTGCAGCTCGCGGATGTGGTGCAGGTTCACCAGCTTGGTGCCGACGACGACGAGCAGACCGGCCAGCACCGTCAGCGGCACCAGGCCCGCCACCGAGCCGAGCGTGGTGACGAAGAGCAAGAGCCACAGGCCGTGCATGACGGCCGACCAGCGCGACTTGGCGCCCGCGGAGAGGTTGGCCGCGCTGCGCACGATGACGCCCGTGATCGGCAGGCCGCCGATGAGACCGGACACCGTGTTCGCCGCGCCCTGCGCGAACAGCTCCTTGTCCAGGTTGGCCCGGGGGCCGGTGTGCATCTTGTCCGTGGCCACCGCGCACAGGAGCGACTCCGCGCTCGCCACCAGCGCCAGCGACAGCACCGCCGCGATGAACGCGCCCCAGTTGCCAGTGGGCAGCGTCGGCAGCTGGATGCTGCTGAACACGTTCTCCGGCAGCTGCACGCGCGCCACGTCCGCGCCCCAGAACACCGAGACCGCCGTCGCACCCACCACCGCCACCAGCGGCGCGGGCACCAGCTTCAGCTTGCCCTTGCCGATGAGCGGCCACACCATCATCAACCCGATGGTGACCAGGCCCAGCACCGCGGCGGGACCGTGCAGGCCGATGAGCTGCTCGGGCAGCTCCTTGATGTTCTGCCAGGCGCTCGACTGGGGGCTGCCACCCAGCACGATGTGGATCTGCCCCAGCACGATGAGGATGCCGATACCCGCCAGCATCCCGTGAATCACCGCGGGGGAGATGGCCAGCGCCGCGCGCGCCACCTTCAGCCCACCGAAGACCATCTGCAGCACGCCCGCGGCGGCCACCGCGGCGCACGTCATCGCCAGGCCCATGGTCTGGATGAAGCCGAACACCATCACCGCCAGGCCGGCGGCGGGGCCGCTCACCTGCATCGGCGCGCCGCCCAACAGGCCCACCACCACGCCGCCCACCACGCCGGCGATGATGCCCGAAACGATGGGCGCACCAGAGGCCAGGGCGATGCCCATGCACAACGGCAACGCCACCAGGAACACCACCAAGGAAGCGGGCAGGTCAGCGGCCAGGTTCTTCCAGGCCGAGCCAGCGTTCCCATGACTCGTCGACATCGCCATACACCTCCACGAGAAGACGCCACCGGGGGTGGCGCACGCTGAGTCTCGCGGCGCGTCATGGCAATGAATGTGCCACGCCTCAAACCCCTGGATTCACATGCGAATCCCCCCGTCAGGGGTGGGCGGGCGATGAAAGGAAACTTCAGTGACGGGGGGCCGACTTCAAGAAACTTGAGCAAGGAACTTGAAGTCCCCTGCCCCGGGCGGCCGTCGCCGGGCCTGCGTGGGACGTCGGCTCAGGACTCCTCGAGCTTGCGCAGGAAGGTGGGATACGACAGGCCCAGGGCCTTGGCGGCCTCCATGCGGCGGCCCTCCAGCCTGCCCAGCACGTGCTTCACGTAGAGCCGCTCCACCTCGTCGAGCGTGCGGGGGCCGCCGGAGACGACGAAGGCGTCCGGGTCCACCGCGGCGGGGCCCAGGTTGCCGCGGGGCTCCAGCGCCTGGAGCTCCAGCGCGGGGCCGGGCTCGAGCACCAGCGCGCGTTCGAGCACGTTGCGCAATTCGCGCACGTTGCCCGGGAAGCGGTAGCGCTCCAGGCGGGCCTTCGCCGCGCTGGAGAAGTCCACCGGCCTGCGCCCCAGCTCCGCGCACAGCTCCACCAGCAGCGACTCCGCCAGCGGCAGCACGTCCTCACGCCGCTCGCGCAGGGGCGGAATCTCCACGCGGAAGACGCTGAGCCGGAAGTAGAGGTCCTCGCGGAAGCGGTTCTCGGCCACCTCGCGCGTGAGGTCGCGGTTGGTGGCCGTCACCACGCGGGCGTTGCTCGTCAGCTCCGTCGTCCCGCCCAGCCGCCGGAAGGCGCCCTGGTCCAGGAAGGTGAGCAGCTTGGCCTGCAGGCTCAGCGGCAGTTCGCCAATCTCGTCCAGGAAGAGGATGCCGCCGTCGGCCACCTCCACCAGCCCGCGCCGGGCCGCTCTCGCGTCGGTGAAGGCGCCCCGCTCGTGGCCGAACAGCTCGCTCTCCACCAGCGCGGACGGCAGCGCCGCGCAGTTGACGTGCACGAAGGGCCCCTGCCCGCCCTGCACGTTGTGCAGGTGCCGCGCGAGCACCTCCTTGCCCGCGCCCGTCTCGCCGGTGATGAGCACCGGGCTGCGCGGCGCGGTGGCGATGCGCTCGATCATCTGCAGCGCGGCCACCATCGCCGGCGCGCGCGGACGCAACAGCCGACGACGCCCGCCCAGCTCGCTCTCCGCCTGACGCAGCCGCTCGTGCAGCTGCAGGTCCTGCGCGGCCCTGCGCGCGCGCAGCACCAGGTCGTCCAGCTCCACGGGCTTGGACAGGTAGTCGCGCGCGCCCTGCTTGATGGCGTCCACGGCGCTGGCGATGTCGCCGTGCGCCGTCACCATCATCACCGCCGTGTCCGGGAACTGCGCGCGCAGCTCCGGCAGGAAGTCGATGCCGTCCCCATCTGGCAGGCGCCTGTCCAGCACCACCACCTCGGGGGCCTGCCGGGCGAGCGCCGCGCGCGCGTCATGGAGCGAGTGCGCCAGCGTCACGCGGAAGCCCTCGTGACGCAGCACGGTGGCCGCCAGCGAGGCGAAGGTCCGGTCGTCATCCACCAACAGCAGATGGGTGCTCATGAGGTGCGCTCCAGGGGCAACCGCAGCGTGAAGAGGCTGCCCTGTGGACGGCGGGTATAGGTCAGGCTTCCACCATGTGCCTCCACGGACGTGCGCGCCATGGGCAATCCCAGGCCCACGCCCTTGGCCCGTCCGGTGGCGAAGGGCTCCCACAGCCGGGGCTCCAGCCGGGGGTCCACCCCGCCCGCGTTGTCCTCCACCACCAGCACCGCCTCCGGGCCCTCGCGCGACAGGCTCACCGACACCCACGGCGAGGGACGCAGGCCCGTGTCCTTCGCCACCGCGCCCGCCTCCACCGCGTTGCGCACCAGGTTGTCCACGGCGGACACCAGCAGCGCCGCGTCCCCCTGCACGGTGAGATGCTCCTCCAGCGACGTGCGCAGCTCCACCGTCTCCGACTCCGGCAGCATGCGCACCGACTGCAGCGCCTCGCCCACCAGCAGGTGCAGCTCGCAGCTGCGGCGCAGCGCGGCACGCGGCGCGCCGAACGACAGCAGCGAGCGCGCCAGGTGCCCCAGCCGCTCCACCTGTGAGCGCAGGCCGATGACGGGCAGCTCGCTGCCCGCGGGCGTGGTCCTCAGCACCGACAGCGCCGCCTGGATGCCGTTGAGCGCGTTCTTCACCTCGTGGGCGATGAGCGCGGCGGCCGTGCCCAGCGCCGCCATGGTCTCCTGACGGCGCAGCCGCTCCTCCGCCGCGAGCAGCGAGCGGTAGGAGTGACGCAAGAGGACGAGGAACAGGCCCAGCGTGCAGGTGAGCAGCGCGATGTGGAAGGCGAGCTGGCGCAGGAAGCGCGAGCGCAGGCCCGCGGTGGCGGACTCCTCCTCCTCCAGCACCACCAGCAGCAGCTCGCTGCGTCCCACCCACGCCGCGGCCCCCATCAGCCGGGTGCCCTCCAGCATCAGCGGCCCGGGCGCCTTCGCCAGGGCGCGCAGCGACTGCGAGAAGTCCTCCGCGTGGGTGAAGGTCGCCGACGGCAGCAGCAGCCGCCCGCGCGCGTCCATCAGGAACAGCGCCGTCTCCTCCGTGGCGCGCGTGGGCAGGGCCTCCGTGCGCACCTCGCCGAGCAGCACGCCCTTGAGCTGGCCGTCGCTCATCATGGGCACCGCCACCACCAGCGGACCGCCCTCGCCCTCCAGCAGGTCGATGGTGGGCGCCTTCCTCTCCACCATGCGCTGGAACCAGGGCCTGCGGGTGATTGGCGTCGCGCCCAGGGACATGCCGGGCGGGTCGCTCCACACGCGCTCCCCCTTGGGGCCCAGGAGCGCCACGCCCTCCGAGAAGAGCGACGAGTGGTAGAAGGCGCTGTCGAGCAGCGCCTGCTCCGCGGGGGACGCGCCGTCCTCGGGCAGCAGCATGGGGTGGCCCGCGACGCGCGCCAGCTCCGCCTCCAGGAGCAGCAGGTGGACGCCCAGCGCGTCCGCCTGCACCCGGGCCTGGTTGGACAGGTGGCCGAGCAGCTCCTCACGCGCGTTGTCCACGTCCTCCAGGTAGCCGAGGACGGGGCTCGTCAGCGCCACCATGCCCACCAGGCCCAGGCCCAGGAGCGCCGAGCGGCCCCCCCGCCGCTGCTCCTGCGCCAGTTGCCCCGGCGTGGGCGTCAGCGTGGGCACCGGCAGGTGACGCAGGGGCGCGGTGGAGGGTGGCGCGGGAGGCGGTTCGGGCGGGGTCATGGCGTGCTCGCCCCGCCGTTGTGGCACAGCCCCCGCGCCTGGGGAACCGACAACGCGCTGGCGTCAGCCCGCGCTCACTCCAGGTCCTCGCGACGCCGCAGGTCCCCGTGGGGCGGCGGCGCCAGGCTGGCCGCCTCCCCTCCGCCGCGCATCCTGTCCAACACCTGACGCGCCCGGTCCGGCTTCACCTCGCCCTCCTGCACGAGCAGCGCGGCGATGGCCTCCACCCACTCGGGCGGCGCGCCCACGCTCGAGGCCACGGTGCGCGCATGCACCGTCATGTGGCCCCGCTGCACGCCCGCCGCGCCCAGCTCGCGCAGCGCCGCCAGGTTCTGAGCCAGCCCCACCGAGACGAAGATGCACGCCAGCTCCCGCGCGCCAGGCCTGCCCAGCAGGGTGAGCGCCGACTGGACGCCCGGGTGCGCCTGGAGGGTGCCGCCCACGGTGCCCAGCGCCAGCGGCAGCTGGATTTCGCCCACCAGGTTGCCGGCCTCCCTGCGCCACACCGACAGCGGACCGTAGCGCCCCCTCAAGGCCGCGAACGCGTGCGCGCCCGCCTCGATGGCGCGCCAGTCCTGCCCCGTGGCGAGCGCGAGCGCGTCGATGCCGTTCATGATGCCCTTGTTGTGCGCGGCCGCGCGGTACGGGTCCGCCTGGGCGAAGCGGCTGGCCTGGACCACGCCCTCCGCCACCTCGGTGCCGGACAACCCGAAGTCCCCCAGCGTCCGCTCGGGGATGGAACAGCGCGCGCGCGCCAGGCACTGGGCCGACAGGTGCGTCAGGGCGCGCACGTAGACCTTGCCCCCGGTGAGCTGCTCGATGCGCGGCGCGAGCGTCTCCATCATCGAGTCCACCACGACCGAGCCCTGCGCCTCCCGCGTGTCGACGTGCACGTGCACCACGAGCAGCGGATCCATCCCCGGCTCCGGCGAGGGCAACAGCCGGACCTCCACCTCCCGCGCCCCGCCGCCTTCCTCCGCCAATTGGGGATGCAGGCTGTTGGCCAGCGCGAGCAGCTCCGTGCGCGCCTCCAGCACGCGCGCCATGGCGAAGCTGGGCGGCCCGAAGCGGGTGACCTGGATCTGCCCGAGCATCAGCGACGGGTCCGCCTCCGCGAGGAACCCACCCGCCTCTCCCACCAGCTTCGCCGCGAAGGAGGCGGCCGTGATGACCGCCGGGTCCTCCACCACCATGGGCACCGCGTAGGCGCGCCCGTTGACCTTCAGGTTGAGCCCCAGGCCCAGGGGCAGGCTGAAGAGCCCCACCGCGCTCTCCACCGCGGACAGGGTCGTCTGCATCCGGGGCCCCTGCTCCCCGGTGAGCCCGCTCAACGCCTCCGCGTCCAACCCCAGCTCCACCCCCACCCGCTCGCGCCGCTCCTCCAGCGACAGCCGCTGGAAGCCCGCGAACACGGACTGGGTGGACCTGTCACCACGAACGCCCTGCGTATCCAGAAACTCATCCGTCATCAATCACCTCACACCATGACAATCCCTCTCAAATGAGTCACATGCAACCCACGAGCAATATGACACATCATCACCCCCCGGGAGCCATTGTCGCACCGTGGACACCCCCTACCCGAGGCGGTTCGTCAGCCCACA
This sequence comes from Myxococcus fulvus, assembly GCF_900111765.1. The sequence goes on along the minus strand of NZ_FOIB01000006.1, from coordinate 631,266 downwards.
GAGACATTGAACCCAGGCACAATGAACCCCGACACAAAGGGACTCCCCGGGTTCCATGGGCGAGTCCTTGCATCCAGGGCTTGCAACCGCCCCACACAAATCCCGGGCGCCCATCCCCCCGGCCCGCACTCCGGCCCGCACTCCATCCGTCTGTCTTTTCCAAAGCCTTGCAACCCGCGCCTCGTTCGCACCGTGAAACACGTGCGGGCTGTCCACCTCGTGCGGGCAACGCCTCCAGGAAAGACTTCCGGACCCACCGGACCTGTCTTGAGTAATGGGGTCGGGCCGGCGGACGAAGGAGCCTTCGGTCCAAGGCCATTGTCACATTCTCGTCAGAACGCCTCCGCCCGCATTCCTGGCGGCTCGCCCGCCCTGGAGTCCGCCCGCATCACACAATCGTTGCAAACGCGTCACGTGCATGGAAATCGGCCCACGCAGACTCCGGGCGCCATGGCCCACGTCCTCATCGTCGACGACGAACCCGATCTCGCCCACCTCATCGACTTCAACCTGCGCGACTCCGGCTTCTCCACCCAGCTGGCAGGCACGGGCGAGGCCGCCCTCGTCGCGGCCCGGGAGAAACCTCCCGAGCTCGTGCTGCTGGACCTGATGCTCCCCGACATGTCCGGCATCGATGTCTGCCGGCAGCTGCGCGCCCAGTCCCCGTCGCGCGAAGTCCTCATCGTCATGCTCACCGCCAAGGGGGAGGAGGCGGACCGCATCCGCGGCTTCGAGGTCGGGGCGGACGACTACGTCGTCAAGCCTTTCAGCGTCCGGGAGCTGGTCCTGCGCCTCAAGGCCATCCTGCGCCGGGGCGGCACGCCGCAGACCACGGCGGAGTCAGCGCCCCTGGCCCTGGGCGCGCTCAAGCTGGACCTGTCCGCCCACCGCTTCTACGTGGAGGACAAGGAGGTGCCCCTCACCGCGCTGGAGTTCCGGCTGCTCGGCCACCTGATGACGCGCACGGGCCGGGTCCAGACGCGCGAGCAGCTCCTGGAGGAGGTGTGGGGCCTGTCCTCGTCGCTGGAGACGCGCACCATCGACACCCACGTCATGCGCCTGCGCGACAAGCTGGGCCCGGCGCGCACCCTGCTGGAGACGGTGCGCGGGGTGGGCTACCGCATCGTCGACCCCGCCCACTGACGTTCGTGACACCGATGTCACACAAGGGACCCGAAACAGCCACGGACGTTACCTAGAAGCCAGTTTCGTGACCCTCCCGAAACCCTCCTCGATGCGTCTCGTCACCACCTTCCTCACCCTCTGCGTGGCCTCCGGCCCCGTGCTGGCCCAGCAGCCCGCGTCGCCGCCGGCCGAGGAGTCCGCCCCCCAGGCGCCCTCCGCCGACGCCCCGGTGTCCGCCGAGCCGCCCCCGGCCGACAGCGCGCCGGCGGACGCGGACCTGGACGAGCGGATGACCAACGCCGAGGGGAAGGTGGCGGCGCTCGAGGAGCAGAACGCGGAGACGAAGGTGGACCTGTCCGCGCTCAAGAAGCTGAAGATTTCGGGCTACGTCCAGGCGCGCTACCAGTACCAGCAGAGCCTGGATGACACGGGCTCGGGCGGCTTCAGCCGCTTCACCGTGCGCCGCGGCCGCCTCAAGACGACGTACACCACGGACTGGTCCCAGCTGATGCTGCAGTTCGACGGCGTGCCCACCACGGGCGTCACCGTGCGCGACGCCGAGGCCACGCTCTACATCCCGGGCACCCACCAGCAGCTGGGCCTGACGCTGGGCCAGATGAAGTGGCCCTTCGGCTACGAGGCCGTGCAGTCCTCGAGCGACCGCGAGATTCCCGAGCGCACCCGCGTGGTGCGCGCCTTCCTGCCCGACGAGCGGGACCGCGGCGTGAAGTTCGCCGGCAACTTCCTGGACGGCAAGCTCAACTTCAGCGGCGGTGTGTTCGACGGCGACGGCATCTTCAACCAGGGCTACGTCGGCTCCGACAACGACAAGGAGAAGGACGCCATCGGCCGCGCGGGCTTCGACCTGGGCTGGGTGTCCGGCGGCATCTCCGGCTGGTACGGCCACACCATCACCAAGGGCCCCACGGACACCTACCGCAAGGCGTACACGCGAGACCGTCTGGCACTGGACGCCCAGCTGTACCTGGACGTGCTGCCCTTCGGGGCCACCGCCATCAAGGGCGAGTACATCACCGGCCGCTCGTACTGGAAGAGCTCCGGCGACGTGAAGGTGGAGCAGCCGGGGGTGCCCGCCAGCGGCTGGTACGGGCTCATCGTCCAGAACGTGGGCCTGACGAACGCGGTGGCCGTCCGCTACGACTTCTTCGACCCGGAGAACGGCCGGAAGAACACGGTGACGGACGGACGCCCGGCCAGCACCAACTCGGTGGGCACCCTGGCCGTGGCGGTCCTCCACTACTTCGGTGAGCACTTCAAGGTCACCGCCGCCTACGAGATGCCCGTGACGTCCGCGCCCGGCGCCCCGAAGGACCCGCACGACAACCTCTTCACGCTTCAGATGCAGGCCCGCTACTAGGCCCTACCTTCCCACCGAACCACAACGCTTCGTCAAGGAGCTGACCCTCATGAAGACTTTCATTGGCTCACTCATCGCGGGCCTGCTGCTCGCCCTCCCGCTCTCCGCCCATGCGGGCAACGTCACCGTGAAGGGCTCCGACACCATGGTCATCCTCGGGCAGCGATGGGCCGAGGAGTTCATGAAGAAGACGCCCGCCACCAAGGTGCAAGTGACGGGCGGAGGCTCCGGCGTGGGCCTGGCCGCGCTGCAGAACGGCACCACCGAAATCGCCATGTCCAGCCGCGAAATCAAGGACGCGGAGAAGCAGAAGCTGCGCGCGCGCTACAACACCACGGGCCAGGAGATTCCCGTCGCCAAGGACGGCGTCACCTTCTACGTCAACGAGGGCAACCCCGTGACGGCCCTCACCATGGAGCAGCTGCGCGGCATCTACGTGGGGGATGTCACCAACTGGAAGCAGGTGGGCGGCCCCGACGCGCCCATCATCATCTACTCGCGCGAGAACTCCTCGGGCACCTACGTCTTCGTCAAGGACCACGTCCTGGACGGCGAGGACTACGCCGCCTCCGCCCAGACGCTGCCGGGCACCGCCGCCGTGGTGAACGCCGTCTCCAAGGAGAAGAACAGCATCGGCTACGGCGGCTCCGCCTACGCCAAGGGCATCAAGGAGCTGAAGATCAAGAAGGGCAACGAGGAGATCGCCCCCTCGGCCGAGAACATCAAGACGGGCAAGTACCCGCTGTCTCGCGACCTCTACTTCTACCTGCGCAACAAGCCCGCCGGGGAGGCCAAGGCGTTCATCGACTTCGCGCTGTCCCCGGAAGGACAGGCCGTCGTGACGAAGGTCGGCTACTTCCCGGTGAAGTGACGCCGGGCCGTCACACGAATGTCACGCGAGGCTGGAGGCCACATGGATAGACAGGCCGTCATGGAGCAGGGTCTCACTCAGCCTCTCGTCGCGCCCTCGCTGTCCCCGGCCGCGCGGCGGCGGCAGCTCAAGGAGAAGGCCATCGCGGGGTTCATCACCCTGATGGCCTTCACCGGCATCGCGGCGCTCATCCTCATCATCATCTTCGTGGCCAAGGAGGCCCTGGCCCTCTTCACGGAGGCCGAGGCCCGACACGAGGCCAGCCTGTCGAAGATGTTCCTGCCGCAGGAAGTCCCCCCCGGCCGCCCGCCCTTCCGCTGGCAGCCGGTGTCGAAGATTCCCAAGGTCAGCATGATTCCGCTGTTCGTCGGCACGCTGAAGACGACGGCGGTCTCCATGCTCGTCGCCGTCCCCATGGGCGTGTTCGGCGCGCTGTTCGCCGCGGAGTTCGCGCCCCGCCGCCTGCGCGAGCTGCTCAAGCCCGTCATCGAGCTGCTCGCGGGCATCCCCTCCGTCGTGCTCGGCTTCTTCGCGCTGATGGTGATGTCCACCGTCATCAAGGACGTCTTCGCCTTCGACCGGCCGCTCAACGCGATGGTGGCGGGCCTGGGCCTGGCGCTCGCCATCGTCCCCGTCATCTTCACCGTGTCCGAGGACGCGCTCACCGCGGTGCCGCGCAGCTACCGCGAGGCGTCGCTCGCGCTCGGGGCCACGCCCTGGGAGACGGCCTGGAAGGTGGTGCTCCCCGCCGCCGCCCCCGGCATCCTCGCCGCGTGCGTGCTGGGCTTCGGGCGCGCCATCGGTGAGACGATGATCGTCCTCATGGCCTCCGGCAACGCGGACGTCATCTCCTGGAGCCTGGGGGACTCGGCGCGCTCCTTGTCGGCCACCATCGCCGCGGAGATGGGCGAGGTGGTGGTGGGCAGCCCCCACTACTCGCTCCTGTTCTTCATCGGCGTGCAGCTCTTCCTCTTCACCTTCGTCCTCAACCTGCTCGCCTCCACGTGGACCAAGCGGGTGGTGAAGAAGCTCACCGGAGGTGCGGCGTGACGCCCGGCACCCGCCGCGCCGTGGGCCTCGCGCTCACGTCACTCACGGGCCTGGCCGCGTTCGTCATCGTCGCGGTGCTGGCCATCATCCTCTTCAACGTGGTGGAGAACGGCGCCGGGGGTGTCACCTGGACCTTCCTCACCCAGCCGCCCGCGGACGGGATGATGGCGGGCGGCATCTTCCCCGCCATCTTCGGCACCGCCGCGCTCACCCTCTTGATGACGCTCGCGGTGATGCCGGTGGGCGTGCTCACGGCGGTGTACCTGCACGAGTACGCGCCCCCGAACTCACTCTTCGCCCGCATCGTCCGCGTGGCGGTGGTGAACCTGGCGGGCGTGCCCTCCATCGTGTTCGGCCTGTTCGGCCTGGGCTTCTTCATCCTCTTCGTGGGCCAGGGCATGGACCGGGCGCTCGGCCACGAGGAGATGTACTGGGCCCAGCCTGGCATCCTCTGGGCGTCGCTGACGCTCGCGGTGCTCACGCTGCCCGTGGTCATCGTCTCCACCGAGGAGGCGCTGCGCGCCGTTCCCATGGACCACCGCACCGCGAGCCTCGCCCTGGGCGCCACCCAGTCCCAGACGCTGGCGCGGGTGGTGCTGCCGGGCGCGCTGCCGGGCATCCTCACCGGCGCGGTGCTGGCCATCTCCCGCGGCGCGGGCGAGGTGGCGCCCATCCTCTTCACGGGCGCGGCCTACTTCCTGCCGGACCTGCCCTCCCACCTCAACTCGCAGTTCATGCACCTGGGCTACCACACGTACGTGATGGCCACGCAGTCGCCGGACGTGGAGGCCACGCGCCCCCTGCTCTACGCGACGGTGCTGGTGCTGCTCCTGCTCACGTTCGCCCTCAACCTCGTCGCGGTCATCATCCGGACCCGCACGCGCCGCAAGGCCGCGGGCGCCCACTGACGGTACACGCCCTCCATGTCCCTCACGCCCAACGCTCCCCGCCCGAAGATGGAGGCCCGCGAGCTGACGCTCCGGTACGGCGCCAAGGAGGCCATCAAGAAGGTCTCCCTGGCCATCCAGGACCGGCGCGTCACCGCCCTCATCGGCCCGTCCGGCTGCGGCAAGTCCACCTTCCTGCGCTCGCTCAACCGGATGAACGACTTGATTCCGGGCGCCAACCACACCGGCACCATCCTGCTGGACGACACGGACATCCATGACCGCAGCGTGGACGTGGTGGACCTGCGCCGCCGCGTGGGCATGGTCTTCCAGAAGTCCAACCCGTTCCCCAAGAGCATCTTCGAGAACGTCGCCTACGGCCTGCGCGTGGGCGGGATGAAGGACAAGGCGGCCCTGGCCCAGCGCGTGGAGAAGTCCCTGCGCGGCGCGGCCCTGTGGGACGAGGTGAAGGACCGGCTGCACGAGAGCGCCCTGGGCCTGTCCGGCGGCCAGCAGCAGCGGCTGTGCATCGCCCGCGCGATGGCGGTGGAGCCCCAGGTGCTGCTGATGGACGAGCCGGCGAGCGCGCTGGACCCCATCGCCACGGCGAAGATCGAAGAGCTCATCCACGAGCTGAAGGCGACCTACACCATCGCCATCGTCACCCACAACATGCAGCAGGCCGCCCGCGTGAGCGACAGGACTGCTTTCTTCTACATGGGTGAGCTGGTGGAGTGCGGGCCCACCGAGCAGATCTTCACCAACCCGCGCGAGAAGCGCACCGAGGACTACGTCACCGGGAAGTTCGGGTGAGCGCAGAGAAGGGATTGTCGCAGATGCCGTTGACCCACACGGACAAGGCGTTCGAGCAGGACCTGAGGGACTTGCGCGAGAAGCTCCTCGCGATGGGGGCCAAGGTGGAGGGCCTCATCGCCCAGAGCATGCGCGCCCTCACGGACCGCGACAGCGCCCTGGCGGAGAAGGTCGTCGCGGCCGACAAGGACGTCAACCGGCTGGAGGTGGAGATCGACGAGCTGTGCCGGCGCATCCTCGCGCTGCGCCAGCCGGCCGCCAGTGACTTGCGCCTCATCACCACGGCCTTGAAGATCGTCACGGACCTGGAGCGCATCGGCGACCTCGCCGTCAACATCGCCGAGCGCTCCATGGACCTGAACCAGGTCCCGCCGCTCGCGCCCTACGTCGACACGCCCAAGCTGGCGGAGCTGGCCCAGCAGCAGGTGAAACGCTCGTTGGATGCCTTCGTGTCCAACGACGTGGCGAAGGCGGAGGAGGTGCTCCAGGGCGATGACCTGCTGGATGCGCTGTTCCTCAAGATCTTCAACGAGCTGCTGGCGTACATGATGGAGGACTCGCGCAACATCCGGCGGGCCACCGCGCTGATGTTCATCGCCAAGCACCTGGAGCGCATCGGCGACCACGCGCTGAACGTGGCGGAGATGGTCGTCTACATGGTGCGGGGCAAGGACATCCGCCATCCGCGCAGCCGCAACCTGGGCGACTGACCGGACGGCTTCACCGCGCCGTCACGTGGAATTGCCCGGGGCGCCCCGGGCGCTCCCCACTCCTGACGCGCGGGCCCCCTAGCGTGGCAACCGGTCGCGCGATGACCGCGCGCCAGTCCCCGGGGACCGCCCGCGCATGTCGCTCGCCTCCGCCCTCCTGTTGTTCGCCTCCTGCTTCGGCCTCACCGCGCTCACCCTCCAGTACGTGCTGGTGCTCCGCCACCGCCGGGAGGCGCCCCGGGCCCTCCCCTCCGGCGCCGCGTGGCCCGCCATCTCCATCCTCAAGCCGCTGTGCGGCGCGGATGACGACCTGGAGACCAACCTCAAGCACTTCGCCCACCTGGACTACCCCGGCGCCTATGAGGTCGTCCTGGGCGTCAAGGACACGCGCGACGCGGCCTACCCCGTGGCGTGCGAGGCGGTGCGCCGCTGGCCCGGCGTCATGCGCCTGGCGCTGCAGGAGGGCGCCCCCGGCCTCAATCCGAAGGTGAACCAGCTCATCACCCTGGCGGACCGGGCCCGGTACGACCTCTTCGTCATCAGCGACAGCAACACGCGGGTGGCGCCCGGCTACCTGGAGGAGATCGCCGCGGGCTTCGCGGACCCGACGGTGGGCTGCGTGACGCACCCCGTCTCGGGCATCGGCGAGAAGAGCCTGGGTTCGCTCCTGGACAACCTCTACCTGACGTCCAGCGCGGCGGCGGGGATGATTGGCGCCAAGCGCCTGGCGGACCAGGACATCGTCGTGGGCAAGTCCATGGCGCTCAAGCGCGCGGACGTCGACGCGCTGGGCGGCTTCTACTCGGTGCGCGACATGCTCGCGGAGGACTTCGTCATCGGCCAGTGGGTGACGCGCAAGTTGGGACGCCGCGTCGTGGTGGCGCGCGCGCCCGTCTACAACGTGTCATTGGGCAAGAGCGTGCGCGCCTTCTTCCAGCGCTACCTGCGCTGGAGCGTCATCCACCGGACGGCCGTGACGCCGTCCACGTATGTCGCGCAGTCGCTGCTCAACCCCGCGCCGCTGGCCGTGGCGGGGGCGCTGGTGAGCCCCTCCATGGAGTCGGTGACGCTGGCCACGCTCGTCGTGCTCGGCAAGGTCCTGGTGGACCTGGGCGCGTTTCGCGCGCTGCGTCCCCAGCCGGTGTCATGGCGCGCCGCGCCGGCGGTGCTGCTCAAGGACGCACTGCTGTTCGCCGCGTGGTGGCACGGCGTGTTCTGCCGCACGGTGGACTGGCGCGGGACGCGATTGCGCGTGGGCCCGGGCACCCGCCTCTTGCCGCCGCGCGCGAGCGTGTCCACGGCGAACGCGGCGCTGGCCCCTCGGGACGAGTGGGTCGCCGGCTGATGCACAGGTGTTTCATCACGCTCGCGACGGATTCACGTGGCGGACGTGAAGCCGACGCGGTCGATGCCTACGTTGTTGTGCATGCCCCCAAGGACGTTGGCGCACCTTTCGGATCTGCACCTGGACCTGAGCCCGGCCAGTGACGCCGCGGCCAGGGCGCTCGTCACGGCGCTCCAGGCGAACCGCGCGGACCACGTGGTGGTGACCGGTGACTTGACGCACCAGGGCTCGCATGAGGAGTACCGTCGCTTCCTCGACATCTTCTCGCCGCTGTTGGACACCGGACGGCTCACGCTCATCCCCGGCAACCATGACCGCCCCGGCGAGGACGTGGGCGGCGGTTGGATGGACGGCTTGAAGGTCCGCACCGTGGAGCGCCCCGGGCTGTATCTGGTGTGCGTGGACTCCACCGGTGAGCACAACCGCAACTACTTCGCGAGCCACGGCGAGCTGTCGCTCGAGACGGTGGAGCAGGTGGAGGCGGCCCTCGGCCGCGCACCCAAGGACGCGCTGGTGGCGGTGCTGGTGCACCACCACGTGCTGCCGCTGCCCGAGGAGAGCTTCCCGGAGCGGCTCGCCACGCGCATGGGCTGGCCCCACGCGTCCGAGCTGTCCCTGGGCGCGGAGCTGGTGACGCGCATCCAGGGCCAGTGCGACCTGGTGCTCCACGGCCACCGCCACCACCCCAACGAGACGGTGGTGGACACGGCCCACGGCCGCCCCTTGCGCGTCTTCAACGCGGGCAGCTCCACGGACCTGGGGCGCTTCCGGCTGCTCCAGCACTCGGAGGGCCGCCTGCTGAGCGAGCCGGTGTGGTGCCACTCCACCCAGCCGGAGCGTCCGCGCACGGCCAGCCACAACGTGCGCCCCGCGCTGCAGTACCTCGTCACCCAGCTGGGCATGGCGCTCTTCTGATGTCCGCCCGCCCGCTCTGCGAGCGGAAGCCATTCCACCGGGGGAAGCGAATGGCATAGGGGCGCGGTGGGGTTCTTCCCATGTTGGGGAGGATGCTTGGCGCGACTGGACACCGATGACGGCTCGAGAAGAGTGCTGGTGGTCGACGACGACGCGGACTGGCGGGAGTTCCTGCGGCTCAGCCTGGAGGAACTGGGGTATGACACGATGGAGGCGGCCGACGGCCAGGAGGCACTGGACAGCCTCCGGCGCGGTGAGCGCTTCGAGGTCATGCTGCTGGACCTGAACATGCCGGGCATGAGCGGCCTGGAGGTCGTGGAGAAGCTCGAGCGGCTGCCACGAGGGCCCCACCCCCGGGTGGTGTTCCTGACCTCGGCGGCGGCCCAGGACGTGGGCATGGCCCTCTTGGCCGGCCCCCACTACTACCTGCCCAAGGGCGCCAGCCGGGATCAACTGTCTCTCCTCTTGCAGTCACTTGGTGGGTGAGCCGCCGGTCAACCGGGGATACGGTAGAGGGCTCCTGAGAGGAGGGCCGTCATCGCATCGGAGCTGCTCATCATCTTGTTGCTCGTCCTGGCCAATGGCGTGTTCGCCGGGGCCGAGCTCGCCATCATTTCCATCCGAAGGACCCGGCTGAAGGAGCTGATGGAGCAAGGCAGTGGCTCCGCCAAGGCGGTGGAGGCCCTGCGGGCCAACCCCGAGCGGTTCCTCGCCACGGTGCAGATCGGCATCACCGTCATCGGCGCGACGGCGGCGGCCTTCGGTGGCGCGAGCATCGCCAACCGGCTGGCCCCCGTGCTGATGGACCTGGGCCTGCCGGAGACGACGGCGGACGAGGTGGCCCTGGCAGCGGTGGTCGTCTTCGTGTCGTTCCTGTCGCTGGTGCTCGGGGAGCTGGTGCCCAAGTCGTTGGCCCTGCGGGCCTCGGAGCGCTACGGGATGCTCATCGGCCGGCCCCTGCTGGGCCTGTCGTGGGTGATGCGGCCGGTGGTGTGGTTCCTCACGGCCAGCTCCAACGTGGTGCTGCGGCTGTTCGGCGACCGGACGAACTTCACCGAGAGCCGGCTGTCGGCGGAGGAGCTGCAGGCGCTGGTGGAGGAGGCCGCGAAGCAGGGCTCGTTGGACCCGAAGGCGGGCGAAATCGCCGCGCGCGCGTTCGAGATGGGCGACCTGTCGGTGGGCGAGCTGATGGTGACGCGCGAGCAGATCGTCGCGCTGCGTCGCCACGCGAACGCGGATGAGATTCGCCAGATGTTGCTGGAGCGCGGGCACTCGCGGATGCCGGTGTTCGAGGGTTCACTGGACAACATCGTCGGCTATGTCATCGCCAAGGACCTGCTGGCCGTGGCGTGGGAAGGGAACCTCATCGTCCTGGAGGACGTGCTCAGGCCGGCCTTCTTCCTGGTGGAGACGATGCGGGCCATGGACGCGCTGAAGGAGCTGCAGCGTCGTCGCATGCAGCTGGCCATCATCGTGGACGAGCGCGGCGGCGTGGTGGGCCTGGTGACGGTGGAGGACCTGGTCGAGGAGATGGTGGGCGACATCCTCAGCGAGTCGGAGACGCCCGAGGAATTGGTGCGGCGCGAGAGCCCCGTGGCGGCGGTGGTGCAGGGCAGCGCGGCCATCCGCGACGTCAACCGCGAGCTGGGGTTGGAGCTGGCCGAGGACGGCGACTACTCCACGGTGGCGGGGCTGAGCATCGCGCTGGCGGGCGGCGCCATCCCCGAGCCCGGCACGAAGCTGAAGACCAAGGACGGCCTGGAGCTGGAGGTGGTGGAGGCGTCGCCCCGGCGCGTGCGCACGGTGCGCATCTTCCTGCCGCCGCCCCAGCCGGAAGAAGGCGACAGCGCCTGAGGCCCGTGCTCACCCCGCGTCCATCAACCCCAGGGTGAGCGCCTTCACCACGGCCTGGACCTTGTTGGTGGCGTTGAGCTTGAGCAGCGCGTTGCCGATGTGGAAGTTCACGGTGCGCTCGGAGATGTCGAGGATGGTGCTGATGTCCGCGGACGTCTTGCCCTCCCCCGTCCAGAGCAACACCTCGCGCTCGCGCGGGGTCAGCGCGGTGTCCACGTCCGGCGCGAGCCGGGGCACCAGCAGGCCCATCATCCGCGCGTGGAGCTGGTGCGCCGTCACCAGCATCGGCTGCCGCAGCGCCTCGAGCGCGGCGTCGGAGAGCGGCTCGGGTGACGCGCGGGCGAAGGTGAGCAGGCCGAAGACGCCGTGCGCCGCCCAGCACGACTGGGCCACCGCGGAGGCCAGCCCAAAGGCGCGCGCGTCCTCGAGGAGCTTGGGCGTCTGGGCGAAGAGCGCGTCGGACCAGACCACGAGCTCGGTGCTGCTCGCGCCCAGGCGCACCACCGGGTCGATGCGCAGGTAGTCGTGCTCCCGGTAGTGCGCCATCCATCCCGGCGGATAGGAGTCGAAGGTCGCCACCGTGGGATGGGAGACGGGCCAGGGCATGCGCAACAGATAGCCGCAGAAGTCGAAGCCCAGCGTCCGGGCCAGGGCGTCGACGCGCTCGAACAAGGCCTGCGCCTCATCCGCGCGCCGCGACGGCGGTCCGCTCGCTTCCCCCCTGGCCATCTGGCCTCCCTCCTCGTCGGAGCCAGGCTCGATGAGACTGACGCTGGATGGATGATATAGACAGCCCTCTCCCGGCGGACCACCCTCGATGGCTGTCTTTGCCCCGCACGAGGCAGCGCATCTGGCCCGCACCGCGCATTCAGCGCGTGCGGAGGGCCTGGGCGAAGGTCGAGGTGATGAGTTGAGGGCGGGTGATGGCGCTGCCCACGACGACCACGTCCGAGCCGAGCCGCAAGGTCCGCGCGGCCTGCGCCGGCGTCAAGATGGCGCCCTCGGCCACCAGCGGGCACCGCACCACGGCGGCGCGCAGCGCCCTCAAGTGCTCGAAGTCATCGTCGGAGAGGTGGCGCCCGGCCGTCTCCTGGGTGAAGCCATACAGCGCGCTGGAGACACAATCGAACCCCAGCTCCTGGGCGAGCGCGGCCTCGCGGACGGTGGCCACCTCCGCCATCAACGGCACGTCCGGGTAACGGGTTCGGACCTTCCGGACCAGGTCCGGGAGTGACTCCCCCTCCGGACGCCAGCGCTCCGTCGCGTCGATGCCCACCAGCTGGGCGCCTGCGTCCACCACCTCGGCCACCTCCGCGAGCGTCGGGGTGACGCGCACCCTCGAGCCTGGATACTCGCGGACGAGGATGCCGATGAGCGGCAGCGGGACCTTCGCGCGAATCGAAGCGATTTCCGCGGGCCCGTTGGCGAGGATTCCCTGGGCCCCGCCCCGGGCCGCGGCGATGGCCATGGCGACCATGAACACGCTGCCGTGGAGCGGCTCCCCGGGCAGGGCCTCGCAGGCCACCACGAGGCCTCCCTGGAGTTGCTGGAGCAGCCTCATTCCGCGGCTCGCGCCAGTCGACAGTCGAGCATCGCGGCGTGGGGTCTGCGCAGGTAGGCCCGCTGGACGGTCGGGGCATCTTCGATGCGGGCGAGCCCCGGGGGCCAGGGCGCGGCCCAGAACACGGGCCCGAAGCCAGCGCCATGCAGGGCCTCCTCGAGCGCCCCCCGGGACCAGTAATAGGCGGTGACATCGGCCTCCACGCCTCGGACTCGCAGTTCCAGGCGCACCGGGCTCCCTTCCACATGGGGCGACTCCGAGACCAGCCGGAAGCCATACGCGGTGTAGTAATCCGAATGGGGGTCGTAGTCGGGATGCAGCGGCAGCGCGAGCAACCGCCCCCCGGGGCGAAGCATGCGCGCCATGCTGGCGCACATCTGTCGCAGCCCGTCCCGCGACGCGACGTAGGGAAGGACATACACGGACAACACCACGTCGAACCGATGGGCCAGCGCGGGCGTCAATTGAGACACGTACTCGATGCCTCGCTGCTCCTTCGCCTCCCGGTGGCGGGCTTCGCGCAGCATGCCCTCCGACTCGTCGTAGCCGACCACCCGGCGGGCTCCCTGCCCGGCGAGCAGCCGGGTATAGAGGCCCGCGCCGCAGCCGAAGTCGAGCACGTCGCTGCGCGTCAGGTCTCCCAGCGAGTGGAGCACCGCGGGGAGCTCGATGTCCCGGCGGAAGGGCCAGTCGACGACATCTTCGTAGAGGCTTCCCAGCTCATCGAACTGGCTCTCTGCGGCGGTGGTGGGCATGGAGGACCTCCTGCGCGAAGGGTTCCCCTGATTTAAAACCAGACACCAGGGTGGGAAACCTGTCAGGACTGACAGGATGAGCGTCCGACAGCGCGGCCGCGCCCCTGCCCTCGCACCGGGCGACGCTGGAGCCCCGGCGGCGAATCCCAGACACGCTCGATGGGCGTCCCTCTTTCTCGGCATTTCAGACACCGTGACACACGGCGGGTCCTGGGGGACACGGAGCCTGAGCTTGACTGACTGAGACTCGGCTACAGGAATCTCCTCGGTTGGGTGGAAACCACCCCTCGGTGAGTCATTGCATGAATGATTTGACCCAGTTCAACACACCCATGCGATTCGCCTAACGTGGGGGTGCCTCATTGCGAGGCCATTGACCGGAGCCAGACATGACTCGTGTATATGGATTCCCCGCGCTCGCGGCGCTGTTGCTCTTGGGCGGCTGCGACGGCAGCTCTTCCGAAGTGGGCGCGCCGTCTTCATTGCAGACACAGGAGGCGGCGGTAGGTGAATTGGACCTGGCGGTGGTGGACCTGGTGGCGTCCTGCCAGGCCACGGCGCTGACGCTGTCCGCGACGGTGCACAACCTGAGCGCCACTGGCATCGCCGGCTCGACGACGGCCATCTACGCGGGCGAGCCGGGCGCGGGAGGCACGCGCCTGGGAATCGTCAGCGTCCCCTTCCTGGTGGGGGGTGAGCGCTTCCCCTTCCAGCTCTCCTTCACGGTGCCGGAGGGGACGCAGCGGGTGGTGGTGGTCGCGGACGACGACGGCGTCTTCGACGAGGGGGACGAGGCGAACAACCGCGCCGCGTTCGACTTCCCGATTCCGTGTGCGACCAATCAACTGCCGGTGGCGAGCTGCCGGGATGTCACCGTCCAGGCGGACGCGACGTGCCGGGGACAGGCCTCCGTCGACAACGGCTCGTTCGACCCGGATGGCTTCCCGGGGCCGTTCAGCGTGAGCCAGACGCCCGCGGGCCCGTTCTTCCTGGGGACGACGCCTGTCCGCCTGGATGTGACGGATGGCGCCAGCACGAGCACCTGCTCCGCGACGGTGAACGTGGTGGACGTCACGGCGCCCGCGCCGGGCGCGAGCCGGGGCATCACCTTGACGCCCTCGGCGGGCTCCGACTACGTGCTGGTGTCGCTGGATGACTGCGCCCTGCCGGCCACGGACAACTGTGGCGGCACGCTGCCCCTGGCGCAGGCGGGCACGCTGCTGCGCGTCACCTCCGACGAGCAGAACGACGCGCTGTCATTGCTGCGGCTGCTGGCCTGTGACGACATCAAGCTGAGCGCGGATGGCAAGTCCGCGCTGGTGCGCGCGGAGGCGGCGCTGTTGGGCAACGGCCGCGTCTACACGTTCGTGTATGGCGTTTCGGACAACGCGGGCAACCAGTCCGTGGGCTCCTGCCAGGTCCGCGTCCCCGCGCTGCTGGGCAATCCCGCCGTCGATTCGGGGGCCCGGTATTGCCAGGGCGAGGGCTGCCCCTCGGGGACGACGTACCCCGGGCTGCTCTGCTCGCTGCTGTAGTGGACTGAGGTCGCGGCACTCCGCCCGGGTCTGCTCCGGGCGGGGTGCTGTCAATGCCGACCACCCTCCGGAGGGTGGGGCTCGAACGCCTATTCCTGGATTTCAAGGATAGCAAGGAGCACTGCTCTTGTAATAGGATTGCATCCTCCCCAAGGAGGAACCATGTCGACGAGATATTTCATGGGCGCGGCACTGGGAATGCTGGTGGCCGTGGCCATGGGCTGTGGAGCGCCGTCCGCTGAAGAAGTGATTGCGGTGGAGGGAGTCGAGGGGGTCTCGCAGGAGCTGTCGACCTGTACGGCGGCCTGCGCCACGGGTTCGGTGAGCTGTCCGTCGGGCACGACGGTCTGCTCCGCCCAGGACAACTCCGGGGTGACGTGCAACGGGACGTTCATCGCGTGCCCCACGACGCCCCCGGCGTGTGACGGGCTGCCCCAGTGCAGAGACATCGTGGGAAGCGTCTGCGCCCTCGGGTCCAGAGAGCCGTGCTGCACTGCCTCGGGTGCCGAGAGCGTCTGCGTCTGCACCCTCAGTGGAATCCTGCGCTGCAACGCTTTCTAAGCGGAGTCCGGGTGGCCTCGACTCGAGTCGAGGCCACTACTGTCGAGGAGGAGGGATTTCATCCGGGTGGATGATGGAGGGGCTGCGTCGGACGTAGGCCCGGGCCCAGAGGTAGGCCCCGGCGCCTGCGGCCAGCAGGGCCCCCACGGTGCCCAAGAGCACCCATCGAGTCGTCCGCGACATTCGAGTCCTCCAGGAGGAGGCCCACAGGAGGGCCTCCGTGCCTGCTCGACCCTAGGGCACGGAGGCGGCCGCGGGCCAGCCGGGGGTGTCACCTCGTCGGCCACGGGCAGAATGTGTGCTTGCGTCGGCCAGCAAGTTCGGCTACTTGTGCCCTCGCCGCAGCGGTTCTGCGCGATTAGCTCAGCTGGATAGAGCGTTGGCCTCCGGAGCCAAAGGCCGCAGGTTCGACTCCTGCATCGCGCGCAGGGACAACCGCCCGGTCTTCCTCAGGAAACTGATGGAGACCGGGCGGGAAATCCTGCCCCTCCCGCCAGGCTCCTCGGACAGATTCTGACGGTGAACCGGGAACGAGCCTCCCTGGGTCCGGTCAGCGTCCGCCCTCCTCCACGAGCCAGGACGCAGCGGTCGAAGGCTCACCCACCTCGGCAAGTGCGGTCAGGTCTCCTCTCCTGGCGCGAGATCTGTCGACCCCCCTTCGCAAATGGGCCCCAGCGCCACGCGCACCCAGGGGGTCGTGCGTGGCGACATGTTTGGCTCGCGTCCACAGACACAAGAGCTGACCCACAGCACCTTCGTGTATGTCGCATCGCTGTAATAGTAGTAGGTGAAAGTCTGTGAACAGAGCGCGAGGGACTCCACCTCTTCCGTCTGGGCACTCTCGGGCCGGGCTGTTTCGACAGGCCCCTCACCCGCTCCCAACAACAGACTCAGCGACGTCAAGAGAACGACAGGTAGCGCGGCCATGTCACCTCCCTGAACGGCGAATGAGACTCCGGCCAGGACCCCAGCCACCGGCGACAATCCCATACTGTTCGCGCTCGCCGCCACACCACCCAGACCCATTCCTCGCACCGCCACACCGAGGTTGCCATTGCCCCTCGGAAACCCCGCACAGAAGCCATGCCGTGCTGCATCAGGGCGCATAGACTCGGCCGTCCATGTCGAGCACCGTGACGAAGGGCGCCCCTCTCCCGTGGTTCATCCTCCTGCCCTTCCCCGCCATCCTCCTCGGCGCCCTCATCGCCCGTAGAATCGACGTCCCTCTCAGCGCGCTCGCCATCAACGGCGTGGCCGCGCTCCTGGGCGCCGCCGTGGCCATCACCGTGGGCCGACGTCCAGGCACCGCGCTCCTGCGCGCAGCCGTCCCCATCGCAGTCGTCGCCATCCTGCTCACGGCCGCGACCCTGCTGTTCCCAGGACTCGACGGCATCCACCGCTGGCTCGCGCTCGGCCCCATCCGCCTCCACGCCTCCAGCGTGCTCGTCCCCTGGGTCCTGCTCGGAATGAGCGCGGCCCTGCGCGGCCACTTCGCCATCGCCGCCGCGCTCGCGGTCGTCCTCTCCGCCATCCACGCCGCGCAACCCGACGCGGGACAGGCCACCGCCTTCGCCCTGGCCGCGAGCCTCCTGCTCGCCCGCGCTCACGCGACGTCGTGGCTTCCACGCGCCCTCAGCTGCGCCGCGGTCCTCGGCATCTCGGCCACCGCGTGGCTGCGGCCAGACCCGCTCGACCCCGTCGACCACGTCGAGCGCATCTTCCAGCTGGCCTTCCGGTGGAACCCCCTCATCGGGCTCATCGCGGGACTCGCCCTGGCGCTCCTGCTCGTCCCGGGAATCACGGGCATCACCCGCGCCCTCACGGCCGAGCACGACGACGCGCTGCTGTCCCTGTCCGCGAGCTTCGTCCTCTACTTCGCGGCGGCCTTCGCCGTGACGGAGCTCGGCCACTTCCCCGTCCCGGTGATGGGCACGGGTGCCGGTCACATCCTCGGCTGGTACAGCGCGTCAGGCATCCTCGCGGCGCTCGTGTGGCCGCGAGACACACGTGTCCCCATCGTCGCCCGGACGTAGCCTGGGCCCAACACCCTCACGCTCCACCGCATTCCCTCCCGGAGACCTTCGTTTTTTCGAAGCCTCCAGGGGGCTTTTCCTATTGGCGCGAAACTCCGCGGACCAGCAGATAGGAGATAGGCCCATGGTGGGCCAGAAGGAGCCGAGGATGCGAATCGAAATCCGAGCCCGACACTTCACCCTCACCGAGACCCTCCGCACCCACGTCGAGCGCCGCGCGCGCTTCGCCATGGGACGACTGTCGGACCGGGTCCGCGAGGTGACGGTGCGCTTGGAAGACATCAACGGCCCACGCGGAGGCGTGGACAAGGTGGCGAAGGTCACGGTGCGCCTGGAGCACGGCGGACAGCTCGCGTCGGAGGCGACGGACGCGACCTTCCCCGGCGCGGTGGACCGGGCCCTGGAGCGCGCCGGCCACGCGGTGGGCAAAGCCCTGGGACGCTCGCACCGCCAGGACAGCGAGAGCGTGAGGACCGGCCCCTGGGAGGCCGAGGAGCAGCACAGCCCCCTCTGACGTGAAGTTCCGCTCGGGGCCCTTCTCCCCGAAGGGCCCCGGCGGTGTCAGGATGGGTCCATGACGCGCGTCGCGCGTCCCTTTCCTGGAGGCTTTCCGATGCAGACGGCGGGGACGGGCATGCTGGCGCGAGGACGGGCCGCATGGGCCCGCGCGAGGCAGCGCTGGTGGGTGCGCTGGGGCGTGGACCTGGTGCTGCTGGCGCTCGTGTTCACCGCCGTCGCGGCCTGGCAGACCCGACACCTGCCCGGCTCCGGAGCGCCCGCGCCGGACTTCACCGTGCAGACGCTCTCCGGAGAGACGGTGTCGCTCGCCTCGCTGCGAGGCAAACCCGTGGTGCTCGCCTTCTGGGCTCCGTGGTGCGGCGTGTGCGGCGCCGAGTCCTCCAACCTCTCCCAGCTGCGTCGCATCGCCGGAGACTCCGCGCACGTCGTGTCGGTGGCGGTGGCCTATGAAGACGTGGCCGCCGTGCAGCGCTTCGCCCAGGAGCACGCGGTGGATTACCCGGTGCTGCTCGGTGACGACTCGATACAGCAAGCGTGGCGGGTGAGCATGTTCCCCACCGTGTTCTTCCTGTCCGCCGAGGGGCGCATCGAGCGCTCCGTGGTGGGCTACACCACCCTGCTCGGCCTGTCCTGGCGGTGGATGTTGTAGAGTCCGGAGCACCTCTCGGAGCCAACGGATGGGAACGACCAAATCCGCAGATGAGTGAGCCGCGGCGACCCTGTTGCCGCGGCCCTCTGTCCAAAGCTCATCACGTTCCCGTGGAGAGGCAGATGGCCGCCCGCTGTTCCCCTTTTGTGCGGATGCCATCGTGGCTCACTCGAAAACCTTGTCGTGGACGTACTCCGTGCCAGCAGCGCTGTTGCTGATGGCCCCTTTTGACCTCCTGGCCTCGCTGGCCATGGACATCTACCTGCCCGTGGTTCCGGCGATGGTCGGAATCCTCCAGACGTCTCCCTCCATCATCCAGCTCACGCTCAGCCTCTACATGGCGGTGCTCGGGCTGGGACAGGTGGTGTTCGGACCCTTGTCGGACCGCATCGGTCGGCGTCGGGTGCTGTTGGGAGGCGCGCTGTTGTTCGCGGCCACCTCGTTGCTGCTCGCGGGCACCTCGGACGCGATGACGTTCGTCGGCCTGCGACTCATGCAGGCCGTGGGCGCCTCCGCGGCGCTCGTCGCCACGTTCGCCACCGTCCGTGATGTCTACGCGGAGCGGCCGGAGAGCGCGGTCATCTACAGCCTGTTCAGCGCCATGCTGGCCTTCGTGCCCGCGCTGGGCCCCATCGTCGGGGCGCTGCTCGCGAGGCACTTCGGTTGGCGTGCCATCTTCATCACGCTCGGCGTCCTGGCGACGGCGGCCGTGGTGAATGCGTGGCCCCGGTGGCATGAGACACTCGCGGCGGACGGGCCACGTCCCGCCGTCGCGTTCCGTCCCATCCTGCGCGACGCCGCGTTCTGGACGTACACCCTGGGCTTCAGCTCGGCCATGGGTGCGTTCTTCGTGTTCTTCTCCACGGCGCCCCGGGTCCTCATCGGGCAGGCGGGCTTCACCGAGCTCGGGTTCAGCCTGGCCTTCGCCACCGCGGCGCTCGCGATGATTGCGACGACGCGCTTCGCCAGGCGTTTCGTGGCGGCGTGGGGTCTGGAGGGCAGCCTCACGCGGGGCATGCTCCTGCTGCTCACCGGCGCGGCCCTGCTCGCGGCGGGGCAGTGGTTCGCGGCCCCGTCGTTCTGGACGTTCGTCGCGCCGATGTGGGTCATCGCAGCGGGCATCGTCTTCGCGGCGTCCGTCACCGCCAACGGCGCGCTCCAGGCCTTCGGTGCCGTGGCGGGCACGGCCGTCGCGCTCTACTTCTGCGTCCAGAGCCTCATCGTCGGCACAGTGGGCACGCTGATGGTCGTCCTGCTCGACGGCGACACGGCGTGGCCCCTGGTGGCGTATGCCTCGCTCATGGCGACGGTGACGCTGAGCGCCCAGGCGAACCTGCGACGGAGGCGGATGCCCTCCACCTAGCGCGGGTCCCCACCGCGCCGGAGGGACGTGCCTCCTCCGGCGCGGCGTGTATCGGCTACAGCTTCACCAACTGCACGTCATCCATGTGCACGAAGTTGGCCCCATTGGCCGTGGTGGCGCGGGAGTGGAAGCCCAGCTCCAGATACCCGCCGGTGACGGAGATGACCGGCGTCTCCACCAGCGTCCACGCGCCATACGTCCCCAGCTCCGTGAACACGGGCGCGCACGCGCCACACGTCTTCGCCTGGATGCGCGACAGGTCGAAGGTGCCGCCCTTTCGCACCCACGCACGGACCCGGTAGTTGCCGGACGCCAGCCCCGACACCGTCTGGTACGTCCACACCTCGAAGGGCGCGGCGTTGTTCCAGTGCGTCAGGTGATAGCTGCCCGAGTGCCCACCATTGTGCGTCTCGCTGAAGTCCGCCGCCTCGGTGCCGTTGGGGCTCCACGTCGCCCAGCCGCTCATGTCCGACTCGAAGCCCGGGTTCGTCAGCGTCCCACCTGGCGTGCTGCCCGCCTGGTACCAACGCACCCACTCCACCTCCATCGTCTTGCGCTGCCCCGACGGCAGGTCCACGTTCGCCGCTGGCGTATTGCCATACCAGTTCCCACCCAGCGCCAGGTTCAACAGGATGTAGTGGTTCTGTCGGAACGCCTGCGCCGCGTGCACGAAGTCCGCGTTCGCCCGGACCTGGTTGTCCAAGCGGAACACCATCCGGTCCGCCGTCCACTCCAGCTCGTAGACATGGAACGCATCCGCCAGGCTGTAGCCCCGGTTCGCCCCCGAGCCCCAATCCCTCGCCCCCTCCCCCCAGTGCGTGGCCACCTTCATCCACGACGGCTCGTTCGAGTGCCACTCCAGGATGTCGATCTCCCCCGCCGCCGGCCAGCCGACGCTGGAGATGTTCGCGCCCAGCGTCCAGAACGCGGGCCACATGCCGTAACCCGACGGCACCTTGATGCTCGCCACCAGCTTGCCGTAGGTCCGCTCCACCTTGCCCTTGGTGTGGATGCGCCCCGAGTAGAACGAGCGCGGCCCATAGCCCGTGCAACGCGAGTCATTGGGCGCGTCGTTGGTCCGCTCGGCGGTGAGGATGAGCTTGCCCCCGCTCACCGTCACGTTCTGCGCGCGCGGGTACTCCAGCTCCCCCGTGCCGAAGTTGCAGTTGCCCGTCACCGGGTCGTAATTGCTCGTCAGCACGTTCCAGTTCGCCGAGTTCAGCGCCGAGCCCGTGAAGTCGTCCTGCCACGCCAGGTTCCAGCCCGGCCCCGGGTCGTAGGCCAACTCCTTCTGCTCCTGCGCGACCAACGGCGGCGGCTCGGACTCCGCCGGAACCTCGTTCCCACATCCCCCCAGCAACAACCCGCCCAACACAAAACACGCACCCCAGCTGGACTCGCTCCGATATGTCATCCGCTCCTCCTGGAATAATGCGAGAACACGATTTACTCGAATTCTAGCATTTACTTCATTCGGAGTGACAACAAAGTCAGATGGCGTAGTCCCCCACGAAGACGGAGGCGGAGCGCACATCCGCGTGAACCGCGTCCCCTTCCGAGACGCCGAGCGCATCGAACTCGGAGCGAGACACCTGCACCGTCACTTCATCCCCCGAAGGAAGTCGCAACAGCACCTTGACGAAGCCGCCCACGGACTTGAGGCGCTCCACCCTCCCGGTGACAGGAGACGGGCTTCGGGCTGCTTCATCCGTGCGCGCCAGCTTGATGTCATGCGGACGCACGAAGGCATGCACCGCCTCGCCCTCACGAGCCGCGGACGGCACCGCCAACGCCAGTGAGCCGAGCGCCGCGCGCCCCTGCTGGACATGGCCTCGCAGGATGCTCGCCCCGCCGATGAACGACGCGACGAAGGGCGAGGTCGGACGGTCATAGATGTCCTCCGGTGAGCCCGCCTGGGCCACGCGCCCCTCGCTCAGCACCACGACGTGCTGGGAGATTTCGAGCGCCTCCTGCTGGTCATGCGTCACCAGGAGCGTCGTCAACCCGGTGCGCTCGTGCAGTCCATGCAGCCACTCGCGAAGCTCCTCGCGCACCCGCGTGTCCAGCGCGCCGAAGGGCTCGTCCAGGAGCAACACGCGAGGGCGGATGGCGAGCGCCCGCGCGAAGGCCACGCGCTGACGCTGGCCTCCGGAGAGCTGCGCCGGATGACGCGCCCCCAGGGCCTCGAGCTGCACCAGGCGCAGCATCTCATCCACCCGCGCCTCCACCTCGGCCCGAGGCAGCTTGCGCATCTCCAACCCGAAGGCGACGTTCTGCCGCACCGTCATGTGGCGGAACAGGGCATAGCTCTGGAACACGACGCCCACGTTGCGCTGCTGCACCGGCTGCGCCGTACAGTCCGCGCCGTCGATGAAGACGCGCCCCGAGTCGGGCACCTCCAGCCCGGCGATGAGGCGTAGGAGCGTGGACTTCCCCGCGCCCGACGGGCCCAGCAACGAGGTGATGGCCCCCGCGGGCGCCTGGAAGGACACGGATGAGACGGCGGGGCTGCCGCCCGGGGAGAACCGCCGGGTGAGCTGCTCGACGATGATGCTCATGACGCCTCACTCCTCCACTCCACGTACTTCTTCAGGACCAGCGTCACGAGCGCCAGCACCGTAAGCAACGAGGCCACGGCGAACGCTCCGGCGAAGTCGTATTCGTTGTAGAGAATCTCAGCGTGCAGCGGCAGCGTCGTGGTGACGCCGCGCACGTGCCCGGACACCACCGAGACGGCGCCGAACTCGCCCATCGCCCGCGCGTTGCACAGGATGACGCCGTAGAGCACGCCCCACTTCACCTTCGGCAGCGTGACCCGCAGGAAGGTGCGCCAGCCGCTCGCGCCCAGCGTCAGCGCCGCCTCCTCCTCGTCGCTGCCCTGCGCCTGCATCACCGGGAGCACCTCCCGGGCCACGAACGGGAAGGTGATGAACACCGTCGCCAGCACGATGCCCGGCACCGCGAAGATGACGTGCACGTCGTGCTCGGCCAAGAACGGCCCCAACCAGCCCTGCCGCCCGAAGAGCAACACGAAGATGAGCCCCGCGATGACGGGCGACACGCTGAACGGCAGGTCGATGAGCGTCAGCAACAACGCACGTCCCTGGAACTGGAAGCGCGCCAGCAGCCACGCGGCCGAGAGTCCGAAGACCAGGTTGAGCGGCACCGCGATACTGGCGGCCGTCAGCGTCAGGAGGATGGCGGAGCGCGCCTCCGGCTCCGTGACGGCCGCCACGTACGCGGCCCACCCTTTCTGGAACGCGAAGGTGAAGACCGCCACCAGCGGGACGACGAGAAAGACGGCCAGGAAGCCCAGCGCCAGGGTGATGAGCGTCCAGCGCACCCACCGTGAGCCCTCCAGCGGGCGCGTCGCGCGGTGCGCCACCAGACTCGAAGGAGCCAGCATGTCCGTCACGCTCCAGGCCGGACTTCGAACCGGCGGTGGCTCCAGCGCTGGAGCAGGTTGACGACGAGCAGCAGCAGGAACGACGTCACCAGCATCACCACCGCGATGGCCGTGGCCCCCGCGTAGTCGTACTGCTCCAGCTTGGTGACGATGAGCAGCGGCACAATCTCGGTGCGCAGCGGCATGTTGCCGGAGATGAAGACCACCGAGCCGTACTCGCCCAGCGCCCGCGCGAAGGCCAGGGTGAAGCCGCTGAGCAGCGCGGGATAGATGGCCGGGAACAACACCCGCGTGAAGGTCTGCCACGGCGTGGCGCCCAGCGTCGCCGCGGCCTCCTCCACGTCCGCGTCCAGTTCCTCCAGCACCGGCTGCACCGTGCGCACCACGAAGGGCAGCCCGATGAACGTCAGCGCCACGGCGATGCCCACGGAGGTGTAGGCCACCTTCACGCCCAGCGCCTCCAGATATTGCCCGTACCAGCCCTTCGACGAGAACAGCGTGGTGAGCGTCAACCCCGCCACCGCCGTGGGCAGCGCGAAGGGCAGGTCCACCAGCGACTCCACCAGCGAGCGCCCCGGGAAGCGGTAGCGTACGAGCACCCACGCGACGAGCAGACCGAAGACGACGTTGACCAGCGCCGCCACCAGCGACGCGCTGAAGCTCAGCCGGTACGCCGCGAGCGCGCGGGGCGCCGTCACCGTCTCCCAGAACTGCGGCCACGTCAGGGAGAACGTCTTGAGGAAGAGGCTCGACAGGGGGATGAGGACCCACAGCCCCACATAGGCCCAGGTGAAGCCCAGCGACAGGCGGAAGCCGGGCAGGACATGACGACGCGCGGGCGTGCTCATGGCTCAGCGCGCCTGGGGGACGTAGATGCGGTCGAAGACACCGCCATCATCGAAGTGCGCGGCCTGCGCCTTGCGCCAGCCGCCGAACACCTCGTCGATGGTGAAGAGCTTCAGCTTCGGGAAGCGGGCGCCCTCCTTGCTCGCCACCGCCTCCGAGCGCGGGCGATAGTGGTGCTTCGCCGCCAGCCGCTGCCCCTCCTCCGAGTACAGGAACTGGAGATACGCCTCCGCCACGGCGCGCGTGCCGCGCTTGTCCACGTGGCGGTCCACCACCGCGACGGGGGGCTCGGCCAGGATGCTCACCGAGGGCACGACGATGTCGAACCGCCCCGGCCCCACCTCGTCCGTCAGCAGGAAGGCCTCGTTCTCCCAGGCGATGAGCACGTCGCCCAGTCCGCGCTCGGCGAACGTGGTGGTGGACCCGCGCGCGCCGGAGTCGAGCACCGGCACCCGACGGAACAGCGCCTCCACGAAGGCCCGCGCGCTCTCAGGGGTGCCTCCCGGCTTGCGCAGCGCATGGCCCCACGCGGCCAGGTAGTTCCACCGCGCGCCGCCGGACGTCTTCGGGTTGGGCGTGATGACCGCGACATCCTCGCGCAGCAGGTCCTCCCAGTCACGGATGCCCTTGGGATTCCCCTTCCGCACCACGAAGACGATGGTGGACGTGTAGGGCGCGCTGTTGTGCGGGAGCCTCGCCTGCCAACCCTCCGGGATGAGCGACGCCTTGTCGTGGAGCATGTCCACGTCGTAGGCCAGCGCCAGCGTGACGACGTCCGCCTCCAGCCCATCGATGACCGCCCGCGCCTGCTTGCCGGAGCCGCCATGGGACTGCTTGATGGACACCTTCTGTCCGCGCTTCGCCTCCCAATCCCTGGCGAACGCCGCGTTGACGTCCACGTACAGCTCCCGCGTGGGGTCGTAGGACACGTTGAGCAGCGTGACGCTGCTTGCCGAGGCCGCGTCGGCACCGGAGGACTTCGAGGAGCACCCGACGAGGGCGAGCACGAGCAGGGACGACACGAGCCACGAATGCATGGAGGGGCCTTTCACCAGCTCACCTGGAAGCGGGACATGACGACGGACTCGGGCAGGCGAGCGCCCTCGACGGCGCCTCCCTCGTACTCGGTGTGGTCATACGAGGTGGCCACCCGGACGTTGTTGTTGAGGTACCAGTTGGCCACCGCGCCCCAGCCATGGGCCTTGCGCGCCGAGCGCGTCGGGTCCGCGTAGACGGGGAACGCGTCCGGGTCCACGCGGAGCTCGGACATGCGCGCCCCCAACTCCACCGCGCCCCAGCCTTCCGCGCTCGCGCCGAACGGCTCGGTGGGCTTCACGCCGTCGTAGGCCGCCTTGCCTCCGAAGAGCACGTACGACGCGCTGGCCTGCCAGGATTCGAAGCGCAGCCGCGCGTGCTGCTCCCCCAGATTGACCTCCTGGGTGGAGGAGACGTACTCGGCCATCGCGCCCAGCGGCCCCAGGTAGAGATAGCCCTGTGGAGACCAGCGCACGTGCGGGCCGTGGGCGACGACGGTCTCCCCCAGGCCATTGCCCGTCCTGAAGATGAAGAACGTCTGCTGCCCCATGGAGCGCAGCGGCGCCTCGCCCGTGGTGGACGCCGAGCCGAACTGCGACCCGCGCGACGCCGCGATGCCCAGCCCCAGGCCGGAGAGCGACGAGAGCCCCAGCGCCCGGAATGGATGGGCGAACACCCGCGCCGCCAGGTCGAAGCTGTCATCCAGGTTGGTGTCGGCGCTCGCCCCGTCCGCCGTGCCGTTGAAGGCCCCCAGCGCGTAGCTCACCACGCCGTCCTTCAGCTCCCCGTGCACCATCACCCCCACGTCCCGGTTGGGCACCAGGTCCGTGGGCAGCGCTCGCTCGATGAAGAGTGTATGGATGCCGGACTGGTTGCGCTCCAGCCCCACCGGCGGACGGAACCTGCCCACACGCACCCGGACCTCCTTGCGCGGGCGGAACTCCAGATACGCATCCCACAGCGGAGGCACGTTGGCCGCGAAGTCCACCAGCAGGCGGAAGTCGAACAGGCTGAAGAGCGTCCCCTCCAGCAATGGACGCGCGCGCCGGATGAGCAGCGTGGTCGCGCCGGGACGGTCCGCGCGGCTCTCGAAGAAGCGACCATCCAGTTGCACGTAGCCGCGAAGCTTCAGCAACAGGGCGTCGTCGGCGGAGCGGAGGGAGATTCCCTCGGACGTCGCCCTCACGCTGACGCTCCCCGGAGCGGGCGGCGTGGGCGCGGGCTCGGCGGGCGGAGGTGTCTGGGCCAGCGCGACGGACGAACACAGCCAGACCAGCGCCGTGGCCAGGAGTGGGGGGCATCGATGCAGGGGTGGACCTGCCATGGCGGAACCTCGACAGCGGAGAGGGACGCGATGGACGGGGGTTTCGAACACCTGAAAGTCGAAAGCCCACCTCCTCGCGGATGGTGGGCTTTCTTGAACCAGCTCGAACCAGGCTTCTCAGGCCACGGGTCGACAGGCGCCCACCGCAGGTGCGTCACAGCAGCAACATGCGTGGTGGGTCGAGCGGCTCATCGAGTTCCGCCACGATGCCCGCCACCTTCCACCTTGTCAACGCGGCCCCTGACGACAGCCATCCACCGGCAGCCGCACTTTCCACTCCGGACAGCCATTGCCCGCCCCCCCTCACCTGCCCCCGAGGGCCTCCCGACCAATGTCAGGAATCCAAGCATAATTGGAACTCCAAGTCAGGAGGTCCCATGTCGAAACACAGTCGTTCGCGGTGGGTTCCACGCCTCGCCACGCTGTTCTTCGCGGGAGTGGCGGCGCCAGAGGTCCTCGCGGTGGAGCGCCCTTCGCTGGTGAACACGCGCATCGGCACGCCCTTCGGCGCGAATGGGCATTCCTCCACGATTGATGGGCGCGTCTTCGTGGGCAACATCCGCGAGGACCACGCGACGACGACCACCACCTGGGTGGCGAGGGTGTTCCGTCCGGAGGCGGTGACGTACGACGCGGAGGGCAAGCCGAGCTTCTCCGCCGCCTTCTCCAACGGGCGAACCACGGCGGTGCGCAACGGGGAGAACGCGCTGGCGTTCTGCTTCACCCACCCAGCCCTGCCCTACACGCTGGTGGATGGGCTCGCAGTGTACCAGCCGTACCTCTTCGACTCGATGATGTTCAACGGCCCCAACGTGTTCCGCCGCCGCCCGGTGGACATCCGCGTGTCCCAGCCCTTCACGCCGCAGGCCGACATCTCGTCGTTCACCACCGGCAACCTGGAGACGCTGACCACCGTCACCGGCGCGAGCATCCGAGGCATCGAGCCGACGATGACCTCCGATGGTCGGCTGCTCATCTTCCAGGGCGGTCCCCAGAACGATGGCGGCATCGACCACCTGATGTACGCGTACAACCCCACGCCTTGCGCCGCCTCGGGCTGGAGCAACCCGCGTCCCCTGTCGATGATGAGCACCGACACGGCCTCGGGCGTGCTGCGCTATCCGCTGGCGAGGCAGAAGCTCAAGGCCGCCACTGGCGAGCTCTTCGGCGAGACGACGTCCGGCCCGCTGCTGCGCGGCGCCTACCCTTGGGTGGACCATGAGGGACGCAACGTCACGTACACCGGCGTCGTCTACACGGATGGCGCGCGCCGAGAGGCGGTGAGCCTGATTGGCGCGGACACCAGCTGGACGGCGTACCACATCGATGGCGCCATCAACACGGGCCGGCTCGACATCGCGCACCTCTTCTACTCGGGCCCCATGTGGAACTTCGAGCAGGAGCGCGCCCCCGAGCAGAACTTCCCACCCGGCGCCAACAACGACAGTCGCTACCTGCCCGTCACCAAGTCCCACGACGTGCTCGCCCTCTTCGGCAGCAACACGTCGGACTACAACGAGGTGGACGTGGGCGAGCTGGTGGACCCCTTCCACGTGCTCAGCCTGCCCATGAACGAGCTGGTGACGCGCGCGGGCGCCTATGACTTGACGCGCACGCCGGACCACTCGGGCAATTTCTACACGGGCACCCTCACCGGCACCGCGTCCATCTCCGCGGGCAACTTCGTGACGCAGTCTACCTCCGGCTCGCTGTGGGAGCCGCACGGCAAGGGCAAGGCGCTCGTCGTCCCCGGAGGCGGCGCCCTCACCGTGAATCTCACGGACCCCAGCGGCACCGTGCGCGGCGTGGGCGCGCTGGTGCGAGGCTTCACCGTGCAGCTCGCCGTCCGTCCCGACGCGAACATCCACGCGGGATGCACCACCGGCAATCCCTATCGCTACCTCTTCCAGAAGTCGGGCGCCATCGACCTCATCTACGAGTCCGACAACTCGGTGCAGCTCTCGCTCGTCATCAACGGCGCCCGCGTGCGCCTGGGGCGCAGCCCGCCGCTGCCCGTCGGCGCGTGGACCCACCTGGGCTACTCCTGGGACGGCGTCACCGGCGTCTTCCGCGAGTACCTCGACGGCGTGCCCACGCGCCGCGTCCTCCCGGTGGCCCCGGGCAGCTTCCGCCTGGGCACGGGCGTGCTGAGCATCGGCGCGGGCAACGCGATGAACACCGAGTCCTGCCCCGTCAATGGCGAGGGCTCCTTCAAGGGCGCCATCGACGAGGTCCGCTTCTTCAACCACGCGCGCTCGGCCCGCTCCATCTGCATGACCTCGCCGGGCGCGGACTGTCTGGACACCGCCATCCAGGAGACGCCCACCGAGGGGCAGTTCGGCATGAGCCAGCAGCTCCACCTGTGCAACAGCTACGCGGCGCTCGGCACGCGGGCCTGCTCGGCCGCCATGCACCGCGTCTGCGCTCAGCGCGGGGCGCATGACGCGCTGGCCAACAGCACCAACGTCCTGGAGACGATTCAGCAGCTCATCGGCAACCGTCCGCCCATCTCGCTCCTGGGCGTGCTCGCCGGCGCCAACGCCACCGACGTCAACGTGGCGTGCGGACCCATCCAACACGAGAGCGTGGCCGTCACCTTCGAGGAGCTGTCGCGCCTGCACGGGCTCTGCGCCGATGAGCGCGTCGCGCAGACCCTGGACTGCGGCGCCGCCGCGCATCGCTGGTGCAACAAGCTGGGCTGGACGACGGGACAGATTTTCGAGGTGACCTCACGCCCCTGGGTGGGCTGCTTCAACTCCGGCCTCATCCAGGACGTGCCCAAGGACCAGCTCGGCCCCGTGTCCAACACCAGCGCCTTCATGTCCACCGACTCCAAGCTGGAGGTCAGCCGGTGGTGCCAGGCGCGGGGGTATGGCGCCGGCGTGGTGCAGGAGCTGGGCCTGGGCTACCTCGCGCAGGTGCACTGCTTCCAGCCCGCCGTGACGGTGCCCTGGAAGATCAACCCCTGAGCCCCGGCGTCCTTCAGGTTCCCTGGAGCCTGAAGGGCGTCCCCTTCTCGCCGGCGGAGTGCTCGCGGGTCAGCACCTCGAGCACCTCGCCGGGGAGCGGGAACCACCGCAGCCGCTCGGCCTCCACGCGGAGCGGCGCGTCGTCCGTCTTCAGGCGCGCGTAGTCTCGCAGCGCCTCCTCCACGGCCTGGTGCGCGCGGGCGACATAGCTGGTCAGCTCCGACTCGGGCACGGAGCGCCCGGGAGCGGGCGCCTCGGCGTCGCCGCGCGCATAGGACAGCGCATCCAGTCGTCGCAGCGCCCGCTGATGTCCCCGGTAGCGCCACTGTCCGGTGGCGGGCTCCAACACGTAGCGCGGCAGCAGCTTCCAGCCCTCGGCGGCGACGAAGTCCACCGCGTCCAACAGGAAGCCGAACGTCGTCTCCGACAGGAAGTAGTTGAAGCCCAGGCGCACCCAGCCGGGCTTCACTCCGTCCGTGCCGCTCAGGATGACGTCCTGGAAGCGGTGGCTGGTGACGGGGTCGATGCTCAACAGGCGATGGCCGTAGGGGCCCGCGCAGGAGCACCCTCCCCGCGCCTGGATGCCGAACAAGTCGTTGAGCAGGGCGACCACGAAGTTGTGGTGGAGGTACGCGTCACCGTGGCGGACGAGGAAGCTCACGATGGGGAGCCGGGGCAGCGCGGGGTTGCCCAGGATTCGCAGCGCGGGGTTCGCGCCCCAGCGCGCGAGGGCCCTCCGGACGAAGTCCTTCTCCAGGGCGTCGATGTGCTCCACGCCCACGGACTCGCGGAGCCGGAACACCAGCCCGGCGCGAATCGAGTCCACGATGGCGGGCGTGCCGCCCTCTTCGCGATGCACGGGGTCTTGCTGGTAGACGTGCTCGCTGCCGCTCACATAGGACACCGTGCCTCCCCCCGGCACGGTGGGGATGCGGTTGCCCAGCAGCCTGCGCTTGACGACGAGCACCCCTGTCGTGCCCGGCCCGCCGATGAACTTGTGCGGTGACAGGAACGCCGCGTCCTTCTCCACGCGGGGACGCTCGGAGGAGCCCTCCCGGCCATTCATCTCCACGTGGACGTAGGGCCCCGCCGCGGCGAAGTCCCAGAACGCGAGCGCGCCGTGACGACGCAAGAGCGCGCCGATTCCCTCCAAATCACTCAGGATGCCGGTGACGTTGCTCGCGGCGGAGAAGCTGCCGATGCGCAGCGGACGCTCCCGGTACCGCACGAGCTCCCGCTCCAGGTGGGCCGGGTCGATGCGCCCGTCCGCGTCCTCGTCGATGGTGACGACGTCCGCGATGGACTCGCGCCAGGGCAGGTCGTTGCTGTGGTGCTCGTAGGGCCCCACGAACACCACGGGACGCTCGGCGGCGGGGATGCGCGAGCGCAAGTCGTAGCGCGCGTCCAGGTCCGCGGGGATGCGCAGGTTGAGGATGTCGATGAGCTTGCAGACGGCGGCCGTGGCGCCCGAGCCACAGAAGAGCACGATGTCCTCGGGCCCTCCGCCCACGGCTGCATGGATGATGTCGCGCGCGTCCTCGCGAAAGCGCGTCGTCTGGGCGCCGGTGCCGGACGTCTCGGAGTGGGTGTTGGCGTAGAACGGGAGGACGTGCTCCCGGATGAAGTCCTCGATGAAACCCAGGGAGCGACCGGACGCGGCGTGGTCCGCGTACGTGAGGCGACGGGCTCCGAAGGGTCCGTCGAGCACCCGCCCCTCCCCCAGGATGGCGCTTCGAATCGACTCGACCAGCCGTGTACGCGCGTCGTGCATCGCTCGCACCTCTCGTGGTGAGGCCCAGCGTCCCGCCGAAGCGCGTCGACTGTCCAGCCCCCACGCGCCGACGGGCCGCGTCAGCCACGCGAGCGCCGCACCGTCACTGCGCCGCCCCATGTTAGCGTGAACACACTCCATGAACTTTCGCTTCCAGTGCTGGGTGCAGCGCCACGCCAGCGGCCGGGTGACGCTCACGCCGCTGTCACTTCCCCACCTCGCGGTGCACGCGGACTCCCTGGAGAAGGCCACCGAGGAGCTCACGCTGGCGCTCGACGACCAGCTGACCCGCATCCATCCCCGCCGCGTGCCGGAGTTCATCTCGGCCACGGGCGGCACCCCGCATGCCTTGGAGCTGCGGGCCCTCCCCGTCTGGGGCGAGGAGGAGAACTCCGTCGCCCCGCTGTCGCTCTTCGGCGTCTGCGCGCCCACGCACCAGTCCTACCTGGGGCTGAACACGCCGCGCCTGGAGACGCAGCTGTGGTTCCAGGGCAAGTCACTCCCCGAAGATGCCCCGGAGCGGCTGCGCGAGCGGCTGGAGGGGCTCAGCGACGCGCGCCTCCTGGCCCTGCGCGCGGATGGCGGCGAGGCGTTGATCGACGTGGAGGTGGAGGCCACGCCCACGCGGCTGTCGGCCCTGACGCCGCGGCAGCTCCACCTGGACATCCGCCCACCACCGCGTCCCCCCGATGCACCGGACGCGTCCGACGAGCCTCGCGTCACCGGGCCGCTGGACGACGAGGACGAAGAGGAGGTCCTCGACGACGACACGTGGGAGCCCCGGAAGCGCAAGCGGCGCCA
Organism: Myxococcus fulvus; assembly: GCF_900111765.1. The sequence goes on along the minus strand of NZ_FOIB01000006.1, from coordinate 599,190 downwards.
TGAGCCGGGTGACAAGGCCGCCAGGCCGCCCCCCACGCCCATGCTGGACCGCATCGGGGTGCCCTGGCACAAGCTCGCGGAGGACGGACAGCTGGACCCCGCCTACGAGCAGGACGCGCTGGTGTCCCTGCTGCGCGCCCGACTGGCCGCGAAGGACGCGGAGGCCGTGGTGCTGGTGGGCCCCTCGGGCGTGGGCAAGTCCGCCCTGCTCCACGCGCTCGCCGAGGCGCTGCGCGCGCCCACCGCCACGGATGACGAGCGCGCGCGGCCCTTCTTCTTCCTGGACGGCAGCCGCCTCATCGCGGGCGAGGGCATGTGGGGCGGCTGGCAGCAGCAGGTGCTCCAGTCCTACCGCGAGGCCTCCGAGGCCCGCGCCATCCTCGCGCTGGGCCACGCCGTCGACCTGCTCGACGCGGGCAAGAGCGCGCACAGCGACCAGAACGTGGCGCAGCTGCTCCTGCCGCTGCTCTCCACCCGCGAGGTGTCCGTGGTGGCCGAGGCCACGGCGGAGACGTGGGCCCAGGTGGAGCGCCGCAACGCCAGCTTCGCCCGGCTGTTCTCCGTGGTGCGCGTGGAGGAGCCCGCGCTGGAGTCGCTCTCCCGCATCCTGACGCGCGTGGCCCAGGACACCGTGGGCGCCACGTCGCTGGACGTGCAGCCGGAGGCCCTGGAGGAGTGCCGCTTCCTGTGCCGACGCTTCCTGCCGTACGGCGCGCAGGTGGGCAACGCGGTGGCCTTCCTGCGGCGGCTGCTCGCCACCTGCACCCACGCGGCCCAGGCCCACGTCACGCGCCTGGACGCCGTCCGCCAGTTCGCCTCCGAGTCCGGCATCCCCGAGTCCCTGCTTCGCGACGACGTGCCGCTGGAGGCCGAGCAGGTGCGCGCGTTCCTCTCCACGCGGGTGCTGGGACAGCCGACGGCGGTGGAGCGCGTCGCCAACGTCGTGTCCGTGCTGAAGGCGGGGCTCGCGGACACGCGCAGGCCGCTGGGCGTGCTCCTGTTCGTGGGCCCCACGGGCGTGGGCAAGACGGAGCTGTCCAAGGCCCTGGCGGAGCTGCTGTTCGGCTCGCGCGAGCGCATGGTGCGCCTGGACATGGGCGAGTACGCCGGCCCGGACGCGCTTTTGCGCCTGTTGGGTGACGGCCAGACACCAGGCCACCTCTCCGCGGCCGTGCGCCGTCAGCCCTTCTGCGTGGTGCTGCTGGACGAGGTGGAGAAGGCCCACCCCGCCGTGCACGACGCGCTGCTGGGCGTGCTGGGCGAAGGCCGGCTCACCGACGCGTCGGGGCGCTTCACCGACTTCCGCAACGCGGTGCTCGTGCTCACCAGCAACCTGGGCGCGGACACGTGGCGCGCGCGTGTGGGCTTCGACTCGCTGGGCGGTGTCCCCGACGTGGCCGCCCTGCGCACGCACTACCTGGCGGAGGTGCAGCGCTTCTTCCGGCCGGAGATGTTCAACCGCCTGGATGACACCATCGTCTTCTCGCCCCTCTCCGCGGAGCTGCTGCGTCGGCTGGTGGTGCGCGAGGTGGACGCCGTGCGACGCCGCTCCGGCCTGTCCCGCCACGACGCGAGCCTGGAGGTCTCCGAGTCCGCGCTGGACTGGCTCGCCGCGCGTGGCTTCGACCCGCGCTATGGCGCGCGCCCCCTCAAGCGGGCCCTGGAGCGGGAGCTGGTGGTGCCGGTGGCGGCCTGGCTCGCGGAGCACCCGACGAGCGGACCGGTGACGCTGCACGTGGAAGGTGGCGACAGTGGCCTGAGCTTGCGCGCGGAGGCGGTGGGTGGCGCGGCCGAGGGCGTGGGTCGACAGGCCATCGAGCAGGTGCTGGAGGAGGCCGCCACCTTGCGCGCGGAGGTGCAGCGCTGGGGCCGCTCTCCGCCCATGCGCGCGCTGCGCCAGGAGCTGGCTGTCTTCGACAAGATGTCCCGACAGACGTCGTACTGGGAGGAGCGCGCGCTGGCGGAGGAGTCCTCACGCAAGTCCGGCGAGGCGCGTGAGCTGGACAAGGCCTTCCGCGAGTGCGCCCAGCAGACGGAGGCCATCGAGGACCTGCTCTTCGAGGCGCACCTGTCGCGCTCGGTGGGGCAGGCGGAGTCGCTCGCGCGCGACGTCACCTCGCTGCGCGCCACGTTCCGTCCCTTGAGGGAGCGGCTGTACGGGAGCCTCTATCAGTACTCGCGCAGCGTCTCCCTCGTCCTGGTCCCCAGCCGTGGAGCCTGGGCCCGGCTGTGCTTCCTCGCGGCCTCCTACGAGCGCTGGTGCAACAGCAAGCAGCTCACGTTCCAGCGCGTGCTCCTGTGGCCCTACCAGAAGCCGGAGGGAGAGAAGGCGCCCCGCAAGCCACCGCCTCCGACGTGGAGCTACGAGAAGCACGACGACCTGACGAAGCTGAAGACGACGCCCATGGCCTACGCCATCGAGGTGACGGGGGAGACGCGCCCCCTGCTGCTCTCCGCCGAGCATGGCGTGCACCGCTTCGTGGAGGGGAGCCAGGCGGCGCTGGTCCGCGTGCTCTTCACGTCGAACCCGCGCAGCCGGGACGTGCTACCGGAGTGGGAGAAGCTCGAGAAGCTGCTGCCGAAGGAGGAGGTCCGGAGGATTCGCCCCGGCTCGACGGAGACGTCGGGCGGCTCCGTGGAGGACCTGCGCACCGGCGCACGCGTGCGCTACGCGGGCGGGGTGTTGGACATGGAGTCGCTGCAGGAGCCGTGGATGAACTGGCGCGTGTTCGGCGAGACGGAGGAGGACTGACCCATGGATCTCAAACTGCCCCTCGTCTACGCCCCCATGGGCGGCCGCCTCGTCGAGGCCTGGGTCCCCGCCTTCTGGCCGGCCCTGCACCGCGTGGGCCCCAGCCTGTCCGCGCTGCGCGACGACCTGGCGCTCGCCATCATGGAGCGCTTCGAGAAGGAGCACCCGTCGCGCGTGGCCAGCTACCAGTTGCCCCCGCACCTGTCGCTCAAGCACGTGAAGGTGGACACCGAGGCGAGGGACCGCGAGAAGGGCCTGCGCATCGCGCTCGAGGGGCGCATGGCGGTGCTGCTGGAGAAGTGGCCCCGCGATGACTTCTGGGTGGTGACGCCCACGCGCATGCCGGAGGCCCGCTTCGCCATCGCCCAGCCCGAGGACCTGCCCAAGGCGCTGGGGCGCAGGCTGGGCGCGTGGTGCCTGGAGCACGGGCTGAAGAACCTGGACTCGCGCTGGGCCCAGGGCCGCGAGCGGCTGGAGCTGCTGGAGGTGGATGCCTACGCGCCCTCCATCCTCCCGCGCACGCCGCCCCGTCCTCCCAAGCCGCCCCGTCGTCGCCGCGCGTCCGCGTCGGAGTCGAAGCAGACCGCGACGCCGCCCGAGACACCGGAGCAGCGCGAGAAGCGGCGCAACCGCAGGCGCCTGACGCTCACGGAGCTGCGCGAGGTGGCGCGCAACCTGAGCCACGCCGCGCGCGACGACGGGCTGGAGCATTGCTACGGCCGAGAGTCGCTGGTGCGCGAGGTGGTGGACGCACTGGAGGGCCGCGAGGGCGCGGCCATCGTCCTGGTGGGCCCGCCGGGCTCGGGCAAGACGGCGCTGGTGCACGAGGTGGTGCGCAGGCTCACCGTCCGTCAGGACGCCGCCGGACAGCGCCGGGACGTGTGGCGCGTGGACGGCAACCAGTTCATCGCGGGCATGAGCTACGTGGGCCAGTGGGAGGCGCGCGCCCGAGGCGTGGTGAAGGAGCTGGTGGAGGTCGGAGACCTGCTCTACGTCGACGACCTGGCGTCGCTCGTCTACGCGGGCCGCACCGCGAACGAGCGCACCAACGTGGCGCAGTTCCTGGAGCCGCACCTGGCGCGCGGCGAGCTGACGGTGCTGGCCGAGTCCACGCCGGAGCGCTTCGAGCGCGTGCGCGAGGAGGCCCCCACGCTCGCCTCGCTCTTCCGCGTGGTGCACGTGCCCGCGCTGGAGCCCCGCACGACGCTGCCCGCCCTGCTGGGCACGCTGCGCGAGCTGGAGGGCTCGGGCGACGGTGGGCCCGCGGTGCGACTGTCGCCGCTGGCGCTGGAGACACTGCTGGACCTGCAGCACCGCTTCGTCGCGCACGAGGCCTTCCCGGGCAAGGCGGTGCGACTGTTGCGCCGGGTGCTCGCGCGCCCGGGCACGGTGGAAGAGAACGTGCGGCGCTTCACGGAGGTCGACGTCACCGCCGCGATGCGCGAGCAGACGGGCCTGCCGGACTTCGTGCTGGGCAGCGCGCCGCCCCGCTCCCGCGAGGCGCTGGAGCGGGCCCTGGCCTCGCAGGTGGCGGGTCAGCCCGAGGCCGTGGGCGCCGTGGTGGACGCCATCCTCACGCTCCAGCGCTCGCTCCAGCCGCCGGACAAGCCGCTGGCCACGTACCTCTTCGTGGGCCCCACGGGCGTGGGCAAGACGGAGACGGCCAAGGCGCTGGCGCGCACCCTCTTCGGCAGCGAGGAGCGGCTGGTGCGCTTCGACATGTCGGAGTTCATCTCCGCGTCCAGCATCACCCGCCTGCTCGGACGCCCCGGTGCGCCGGACGGCGAGCTGACCACGGCGCTGCGCACCCAGCCCTTCTGCGTGGTGCTCTTCGACGAGGTGGAGAAGGCGCACCCGCGCGTGTTCGATGCCCTGCTCCAGTTCCTCGGCGAGGGGCGATTGACGGACGGCGCCGGACGCACCGTGGACGCACGGCAGGCGGTGGTGGTGCTCACGTCCAACCTGGGCGTGCGCGAGGCCGCCGCCCGCACGGGCTTCCACCGGGCCCCCGAGGGCGCGGAGGCGCACTACCTCTCCTCGGTGCGCGCGTTCTTCCGTCCGGAGTTCTTCAACCGGCTGGACCGCGTGGTGCCCTTCCGCTCGCTGACGCCCGCGGCGCTGCGGCTCGTCGTGGAGCACGCGCTGGAGTCGCTGCTGTCGCGTCGGGGCATCCGCCGGGGCAACGTGCTGGTGGAGGTGGAGTCCCCGCTGCTCGACCTGCTCGTGGAGCAGGCCTATGACCCGCGCTATGGCGCCCGTCCCCTGAAGCGCGCGTTGGAGCGTCGCCTCACCGTGCCCCTGGCGCATCACCTGGTGCGGCGCGGTGGCGACGACCTGGCCCGCGTGGAGCTGTATCGCCAGGGTGACGACATGGGCCTGTCGGTGGAGTTGCTCGTGCGCGAGCCCGCGTGGGCACCCGAGCAGGCCGCGAGCACGTGGACGCTGCCCGCGGTCTTCCGTGCGCTCGAGGAGGTCACCGCGCGGCTGGACGCGCTGCTGGCGGCGGAGACGAAGCGCGCGGAGGCAGGAGACGTATCGACGCGCCCGGAGGCGCTGGAGCTGGGCGAGCGCCTGGAGCGGCTGTCGGCCGAGGCGCTGGACATCCGCGAGAACGAGCTGGCGGACCGCGACTTCCTCGAGACGGAGGAGCGCGCGGGCAAGGAGGAGCGCCGCGCGTACGACTCCAGCTGGCACAACAAGGGACGCGGTGGACTGCGGCCCCGTCCGGCGTACGCCGCGCAGCCCCTGCCGGTGTCCCCCGAGGAGCGACTGCGCCGCTGCCGCCCCAAGGTGATGAAGCTGCGGGACGAGGTGGAGTGGCTCGCGCACCAGCTCACCCGACGCGAGCGCGGCGTGGAGACGCACAGCCTGTTGGTCGAGGGTCTGGCCGATGCGTCCACCTTCGCGGTGAGCGCGGTGACGGGCTCGCTGCCCCAGGGGCTCGGCCGCTGCGTCATCCTGGAGGAGCGCGTGGAGCCGGATGGCAGGACGTCGTGGGAGCCGAGCGGGACGGCGCTCCCCGTCGGGGCCCGCGTCCGGCGCGCGGTGGTGACGCTGACGGCGTTCGGTCTGTCGGACGTCCTCCCCCAGTTGGAGGGCTACGCGCTGGTCCTCATCCCTCGCGATGACGGCCCCAGGCCCGCGCTGCTGCGCGTGGAGCGACTGGACGGCACGCCGGAGCAGCTCGCGGACGTGGCCCAGCGGGTGGCCGCGCGAGACGCGCTGAAGCTCGCCGAGCAGCAGGCCCAGCGCGCGGGCACGGCCCCCGCGCCCGCTCCGGGCCGGGTGGTCCTGGAAGGAATGCAGCCGCCCATCCAACACCTGGCGAGCGGGCGGCCGCCCGCGGACGCCGTCACCTGGGCGGCGCGAGTGCTGCGCGAGCAGTCCCGAGGAGGGCACTGACATGGAGAAGAACTTTCACCTGTTCGTGCGCAACTACCCGGGCGTGGGTGTGGCCGCGCACGTGCTGACGCATCCGCACCTCGCCTCGTTCGCGCCGGACCTGGCGACCGCGCGACTGGACGTGGCGGAGGTGCTGGGGCGGCTGCTCAAGCGCGGCCAGCTCCACGATGAAGTCACGCACTGGCCGGACCTGCGCACCAAGAAGATGAACCTCACCGTGCGCGCCGTGCAGCACGGGCGGCTGTTGCCCGTGCCCCTCAAGCTCACCGTGGTGACGCGCGGTGGGCGCGGCGGTGGCAAGGCGGAGCGCGCGACGCGCAAGGCGGGCTCGGGCAAGGGCCCCGTGCACGTCTGGGTGCCGCGCGTGGACGTGCAGGGCTCGCTGCAGGACCTCTCCGATTTGGAGGCGTACGTGGAGGAGCTCGTCCGGCACGAGCTCTACCTCGCGCCCCTGGAGCGGCTGCACTCGCTGGCCTACCTGGGCGATGAGACCGTCGAGACCCTCTCCGTGTCGATGAAGCACCGCGAGGCACCCCGCGCGACCTGGGTCGACGAGTCCCGGCGCGCCGAGCGCAAGCCCCCTCCTCCCCCCGCGCTCGCGGAGGCCAGCCGTTGCCTCAACGAGGAGGTCCGCGCGGGCCTGCTGGAGCGCGCGTGGGAGCGGAACAAGGAGGTGGGGCTGCTCACCGAGGCCGTCACCGCGCGCGCTCGCGCCAGCGTGCTGCTGGTGGGGCCGCCCTCCGTGGGCAAGACGGCGCTGGTGCATGAGCTGGTGCACCGCGCCGAGTCCGCGCCCGCGGGCAACCCGCTCCACGGGCTGGAGGTCTACAGCACGTCGGGTGGCCGCATCATGGCGGGCATGGCCTACCTGGGGCAGTGGCAGAAGCGCGTGCAGCAGATGGTGCTCGAGCTGCGGGTGCGCCGCGCGGTGCTGCACCTGGACAGCCTCTCGGAGCTGCTCTCGTTGGGCGGCGGCGACACGGGCCTGGATGTCGCGCGGCACCTGCTGCCCGCGCTGGAGGGCGGAGAGGTGGTGCTGGTGCTCGAGGCCACGCCCGAGGACGTCGCGCGCGCCGAGCGCACGCATGGCGCCTTCCTCCAGGCCCTGCGCCACCTCGCGGTGGAGCCACTGCCCGCGTCCGCCGCGAGGGCCGCGGTCCAGCAGGCCTCGCAGCGCGTGGCCAAGGCTCGCAAGGTGCGCTTCACGCCGGAGTCCCTGGAGCGCGCGGCCGAGCTGACGGAGCGCTTCGGCGAGGGGCCTCCTCCCGGTGGCGCGGTGTCGCTGCTGCGCGCCGCCACGTCCCAGCTCGACTCGGGCGCGGAGGTGGGCCCGAGCGCGGTGACGGCCGCCTTCTGCACGCGCACGGGCTATCCGCGCGAGCTGGTGGACGCGTCGATTCGACTGGACCCGGACGCGCTCCTGCGCCGCTTCCGCGAGCGCATCGTCGGCCAGGACGAGGCCACGCTGCTGTTGCGCAACCTCGTCGTCACGCTGAAGACGGGCCTCGCCGACCCCTCGCGTCCCCTGGGTGCGTTCCTGCTCCTGGGCCCCACGGGCGTGGGCAAGACGGAGTCCGCGCTGGCCCTGGCGGAGTACCTGTTCGGAGACGTGACGCGGCTGGCGCGCTTCGACATGGCCGAGTACGCGGCGCCGGGCAGCGCGGGGCGCCTCGTGGGCGAGGTGGGTGGACAGCAGGGAGGGCTCGCGCGACGGGTGCGCGAGCAGCCCTTCGGCGTGGTGCTGCTGGACGAGGTGGAGAAGGCGGACGCGGGCGTGCACGACCTGCTGCTCCAGGTGCTCGGCGAGGGACGGCTCACGGACGGCACCGGCCGCACCGTCAGCTTCCGCAACACGGTGGTGCTGCTCACCAGCAACCTGGGCGCGGAGTCGGCGGCGCGCTCGCTGGGCTTCGGTGGGGACGGGCCTCGCGACATGGAGGCCCACTACCTGGGCGCGGCCACGGCCTTCTTCCGGCCGGAGCTGCTCAACCGGTTGGACCAGGTGGTCCCCTACCGCGCCCTGTCCGCGGACGTCATCCGCACGCTCACCCGGCGCACGCTGGACGCGGCCCTGGGACGCGAGGGCCTCTCACGGCGGGGCGTGAAGGTGTCCTTCGGCGAGGACGTGGTGGACTTCCTCGCCCGGACGGGCTTCGACGCGCGCTATGGCGCACGTCCCCTGAAGCGCGCGGTGGAGCAGCACGCCGTCGTCCCGCTCGCCCAGTGGCTCGCCGCCCATGCGGGCACGCCCCACCGGCACGTGGAGCTGCGCCTGGGCGGCGAGGAGCGCCTGGAGGTGGTGCCCCGGTCCTGACATCAACTCGTGACAGGGCTCTGCTATCGTCGCTCGCACGCCCTCCCCCACCTGGAGCCAGACCTCTCCTTCATGCGCTGTGTCGACGAGGCCGTCTTCATGAAGTTGCTCCTGGGGGAGCTGTCTCCCCAGGAGTCCGCGGAGGTCGATGCGCACCTCGACACGTGCGCCTCCTGTCGGACGATGGTCGCCGAGGGCCTGCGCGCCCAGTCCCCGGACGCCGCCGGCGCGGAGCCGCCCACCGAGCCCGCGCAGCCGTTCTCCGGCCGTCCGGACGCGGCCCTGGAGAAGGGCACCGCCGTGGGCCGCTACCTGGTGCTGGAGCTGCTCGGCGCCGGGGCCATGGGCGTCGTCTACGGCGCGTATGACCCGGAGCTGGACCGCCGCGTGGCGCTCAAGCTCCTGCGCACCGGCGCGCTCGGACTGAATGTCGAGAAGGAGCGCGCGCACCTGCTGCGCGAGGCGCAGGCCATGGCCCGCGTCTCCCACCCCAACGTGGTGGCCGTGTACGACGTGGGCACCTTCGGCCAGCACGTCTTCCTCGCCATGGAGCGCGTGGAGGCCCAGACGCTCGTCGAGTGGCTGAAGGCCGCGCCGCGCCCGTGGCGTCAGGTGCTCGAGCTCTTCCTCGACGCCGGCCAGGGGCTCGCCGCCGCGCACGCCGCGGGCGTGGTGCATGGCGACTTCAAGCCGGCCAACCTCCTGGTGGGCGACGACGGCAACGTCCACGTCACCGACTTCGGCCTCGCGCGCCTGGGCGCCGCCACCGCGACGGAGGGCGGCGCCGCCACCGCCGGCAGCCCCGCCCTCGCGGGCATGGAGCGCTCCGTCACGGGCGGCACGCCGGCCTACATGGCGCCGGAGCAACTGCTCGACAAGACGCGAGCGAGCGCGGCCGGAGACCAGTTCTCCTTCTGCGTGGCGCTGCACGAGGCCCTCTACGGCGCGCGCCCCTTCGAGGGCGCCACGCTGGCGGCGCTCTCCACCCAGGTGTCCTCGGGACAGGTGCGGCCCGCGCCCGCCGGCACGCGCGTGCCGCCATGGGTGCGTCGCGTGTTGCTGCGTGGACTGGCCCGGCGCCCCGAGGACCGCTTCCCGCATCTGGGGGCGCTGCTGGACGCGCTCCAGAAGGACCCCGCGGCCCGGTGGAAGCGCGGGCTCCAACTGGCCAGCGCCGTGGCGGTGCTCGGCGCGGCCGTGGGCCTGACGCACGCGGTGCACACCCGGGGCGCCCGCTCCTGCGCGAGCGCGCCGGACGAGCTGACCGCCGTCTGGGGGCCCGAGCAGCACCACGCCATCCAGAACGCCTTCGCCGCGACCGGCCGTCCCTACGCCACCGCCGCCTGGGAGCGCGTGCGCCGCGAGCTGGACGCGTACACCGCCGCGTGGACGACCACGCGCATCACCGCCTGCGAGGCGACGCGCGTGCGCAAGGAGCAGCCCGAGGAGGTGATGGCGTGGCGCATGCGCTGTCTCGACAACCGGCTGGCGGACGTCTCCGCGCTCGCGCGGCTGCTGTCCCAGGCGGATGCCCGGACGGTGGACGAGGCGCACCGCGCGGTGAAGGGCCTGCCGGCGTTGTCGGGCTGCTCGGAGGCGCTCGCGCCGGGCGGGGCCGTGATTCCCGAGGGGCCCGAGGCCCGCGCACAACACGCCGCGCTGCGCGCCACCCTCGCCCGGGGCCGCGCGCTGCTCGCCACCGGACGCTACGCGGAGGGCGTCGCGCTGGTGGAGCCCACGGCGCTCGCCGCCCGGCGCGCGGCGAACCGGCATGACGGCGCCGAAATCTCGATGCTGCTCGGCGAGCTGCGCGAGGGCGCGGGCGACTGGCGCGGCGCGGAGGCCGCCCTCTTCGAGGCGCTCAACGCCGCGGAGGCCACGCGGCAGGATGCCGTGGCCGCGAGGGCCTGGACGCTGCTGGTGCGCGTGACGTGCATCGGCCTGGACGAGTACGAGCTCGCCTCGCGCTGGAAGGACCGCGCCGCCGCCGCCATCGAACGGCTGGGCGGCGGCAACGAGCTGACGCGCGTCAACCTCCTCACCTACTCCGGCACGCTCTTGCGCAAGCAGCGCCGGTTCGAGGAAGCCGTCGCGCTCCAGCAGCAGGCACTCCTCTTCGCCGAGAGCACCTTCGGCCCGGACAGCCTGGAGGTGGCGGACGTGCTGCTGGAGCTGGGCTCCACGCAGTGGGTGCACCCCCGGCTGGAGGAGGCGAAGGCCCACCTGGAGCGCGCCGCCGCCATCACCCAGCAGGCCCTGGGCCCCGAGCACCCGGACGTCGCGCGCGTGCGCATCGCCATGGTCCCCGTGCTCCGCGACTTGAACGAGCTGGACGTCGCGGAGCGCATCGCGCGCGAGGCGCTGGGCGTCTTCGAGCGCACGCTCGGCCCGGAGCACCCGCGGGTGTACGACGCGCTCAATGACCTGGCCTCGACGCTCGTCGTCGAGTCGCGCACGGACGAGGCCCTGCCGCTGTACGAGCGCGCGCTCTCCATCGTCGCGAAGACGGACGGCGCGGTGAGCCTGGGCGCCGCCGTCATCAACGCCAACCTGGGCGTGCTCTACTTCCAGAGCGGCAAGCACGACCTCGCGCTCGAGCGCTTCCGCGCGGCCGTGAGCATCCGGGAGAAGGCGCGCGGCCTCATGGACCCGGGGCTCGTCAGCCCGCTGCGGCTGGTGGCCCGGGTGCTCGGCCTGAAGGGCCAGTACGAGGACGCCCTGCCGCACCTCCAGCGCGCCGTCGACATCCAGATGCAGCAGGCGGACGACAGCGCCAGTCAGTGGACGCTCAGCCTGAGGGATTTGGGCGCCGCCTTCCTCAAGCTCGGCCGGCCCCGCGAGGCGCTGGCACCCCTGGAGCGCGCCGTCGCGGGCTGGGACAAGGCCCTGCCGGGCCCGGGCCACCGCACCGAGGTGCGCTTCTTCCTGGCCCAGGCCCTGTGGGACTCCGGCAAGGACCGCGAGCGCGCCGTGCGGCTCGCCCACGAGGCGAAGGCCATGGCCCTCAAGGACGACCCGTCCCCGAGGACGCAGCCGCTCATCGACACCTGGCTCACCGAGCACCGCCTGCGCTGAGCGTGCTTCAGCGCGGCGAGGGCGTCACCTGCTTGTCGGCGAAGCCGCCGCGCTTGCCCTCCTGCCACTCGTCCCAGAGGTTGAAGGAGCGCAGCTGCTGGGGCAGGTCCGTCGCCTTCATGAGCGCCTCCACCTCCGCGCGGCCCTGGCGCCCCAGCCGCTCCTCCATGGTGGCGAAGCCCCACGCCAGCGAGCCCACCACCGCGGCGTTGCCGCGCAGCGTACGCGCGTCGCACTGCTCGAACTCGTCTGAGCGCGCGTGGTAGTTGGGCCCGTACGTCGCGGACTCCTGGTTGGCGATGAGGTTCGCCACGCCGCTGAGCATGAAGTCCAGGTTGTCGGTGCCCACCACCGGCACGTCGACCTGGGTGAAGGGCCCCAGGCCCGCCACCGGCGCGAGCGCCCGGTCCACCAGGGGCACCAGCGGAGGCCGGCCGTTGGTGAAGAAGCCGTTGATGCGCCCGCAGCCGATGTCCACCGACAGCGCCATGACGTGCCCGTCCAGCTCCGCCGCGTGCGAGCGCACGTAGCCCGCAGAGCCATACAGGCCCTGCTCCTCGCCGTTCCAGAGCGCGAAGCGAATCGTCCGCGCGGGCTTCAGCCCCAGCCGTCGCATCTGCCGGGCCAGGTCGATGAGCATCGCCACGTTGGCGCCGTTGTCGAGCGCGCCGCCGCCCAGGTCCCAGCTGTCGAGGTGCGCGCCCAGCACGACGACTTCGTCCGGCTTCGTGGTGCCCCGAATCTCACCGATGACGTTGCGCGCCTCGTAGGGGCCGCCCGTCTTCAAGTCCAACGCCGCGCTCAACGTGAGGGCCGTGCCCGCGCGGAGCAGCCGCTGCGCGCGCCGGGCGCCATCGCGCTCCATCACCATCATCGGCCGGGTGTTCTTCGCGCCCGTCGACACGTTGTGGCGGTAGAGCTGATTGCCGGGCCGGCTGCCCATGTAGACGACGCCCGCGGCGCCGGCGGCCACCGCGCGCGCCTCGATTCCGACCGCCTCCGCGTACTCGCGGAACAGCCCATCCACGTCCCGCAGCTCGTCGGTCTCCACCAGGACGAAGGCGCCCTTCACCTTCGCGCCCACGCGCGCGTGGTCCGCCTCGGTGCCTCGCCCCAGGTCGATGAGCGGCGCGGTGAGCCCGTTCTTCGGCGTCGCGGCCGAGAAGGGCATCGCCGCCACCCGGGGCGAGAAGCGCACACCCTTGCCCTGCACCGTCGCGCTCGCGCCCTGCTCCAGCCACAGCGACGGCATCCGGAACGGCTCGGCCTTCACGCTGACACCCGCCTCGCCGAAGCGCTCCAGCGCCCACTCCACCGCGCGACGGTTGGCCTCCGAGCCCGTGGCCCGCCCACCCACCTCGTCCACCAGCGAGCGCAAATCCTCCACCATCGGCGTGGGCCCCAGCACCGCCCCCGTCAACGACATCACCTCCCGCTCGCGCACCGAAGGGGCCTGAGGCTCGGCCTCCACCCGCTGCGACGACACGAGGACCAGCGACACCAACGCCGCGCTTAGAACCTTCTGAGGTAAGGACATGACGCCAGCATTCACAACCTCCCGCGTCTGCTTCAAGCCGCAAGGCGCCACGGACCTCGCGGTACATCCGACCACCATCGTTGTTGTGTTTTATCCGCGTCCGCTTGAGTTCCACGCGAGGGAATGGCACACGGGCGCCCCATCCCAGGGCGGCGACACCAGCCGTGGCGCCGTCCTCACCCCGTGGAGGCCCAGATGATGCGTGGGAATCTGAAGCAAGCCATTCTGTGGACGTTGCCGGCGGCCCTGTTGAGCGCGTGTGGTGGAGCGCCCCAGGCGCCTGCCTCCGACGACGCGGCGCTGGAGCAGGACCGGGCGCCGCTCGTGGGCGCTCCCCCGACGCCTCCCAGCGGCAACATCGCTGACAGCGTCGAGGACCAGGGTGTGCTGCCCGTGGGCGGCGCGGTGGCCGGCTACCCGGGCTCCCAGCCCGGCTACTTCGGCTACACCGTCCAGGCGAACGCGGGCGCGCAGCTTCGCCTCGAAGTCACGCACCTGGGCAGCTCCATGTACCTGGACACCGGCCTGTTCCTCTACGGCCCCAAGGACGCCAACGGGAGCTTCGGGGTGACGCCGCTCGCGCAGGACGACGACTCGGGCTACGGCACGCTCAGCAAGGTGGAGCTGGTGACGGTGCCGAAGACGGGCGAGTACCTGGCGGTGGTGGGCTTCGTGAACGCCGCCAACAAGCAGTTCCGCCTCGCGGCCTCGTGTGTCGGCGGCACCTGCCTCGTCAATCCGCCGGCGCCGCCCACGGGACTCACGCTGAGCTGGCTCGAGCAGCCCATCACCGAGCGCCTCCAGTCCGTGGTCGACCAGGGCAATGGCTGGTTCGAGAACGAGACGGGCTCCCTGCGCCGGCTCGACTACTACTGGACCTTCACCGGGCAGGCCACGCTGGACCAGGCCGTCCAGGCGGTGCTCGCCCAGGGGCGCTACCAGGTCTACCGCAGCGACCCCGCGCCGGCGGTGCTCTCCCTGTCGGAGACGAGCAGCTCCATGTGGTTCCAGTTCCGCCCGCTGCTGCCCGTCATCCTGGAGACGTACGGCAATGGGACGGAGGCGGTGCAGGTGAAGCGCTATTTCCGCGAGTACTCCACCGGCCCCAATGGCGACACCCACCGCATCCTCTACATCATGCTCTTCCCCCAGTCGTACAAGGTCATCGTCTTCGAGCAGACGTGGCACGAGCTCTGACGCACGCCTGAGGGCGGACGGCCCGGCGGGCGCAAGTCCCCCGCCCGCCGGTGACGTCCGTCCTGCACTGTCACCCGACGACCGCGGGCTCGCCTCCTGGTGGGCCCGCATCTCCCCGGTGACGGGGAGGATGTACAGACTCGCGGTGGGTGAGGTGTGCCCGGAAGCGCGCGCGGGCACGGCCCACCCACCACCCATCCAGGGTGGAGCCGGCTGGGGGAGCACCGTGTGCGGGGACCAGGCGCCAGCGTGACGGACGAGGAGGCCATCGAGGGTATCTCCCCGGAGCAGTCCCGCTTCTTCCTCGAGACGATGGTCGCGGGGGCGCCCGTGGGTCTGGCCTTCGTCGACCTGGAGCTGCGCTACATCCACATCAACGAGGCGCTCGCGGAGATGAACGGCCTGCCGCGCCACGCGCACCTGGGCCGCAAGGTCCGCGACGTGGTGCCGGACCTGTGGGCCGTCATCGAGCCGCACTACCGACAGGTGCTGGAGCACGGGCAGCCGGTGCGCAACCTGGAGATTGTCGGCGCCACGGCCAAGGCGCTCGGCGTCCCCCGCAGCTTCGTCGTCAACTACTTCCCCGTGCGGGACGCGGGGGGCGCGATGCAGGGCGTGGGCATCACCGTCGTGGAGACGACGGAGCACAAGCTCGCGCAGCAGGCCAACCGGCTGAACCAGGAGCGCTTCCGCTCGCTCGTGGAGGCCACGGCCCAGCCCGTTTGGACCACCGATGCGCGGGGGGAGCTGACCGAGCCGGCGCCCCGCTGGATGGCCTTCACCGGACAGTCGCGGGGTGCCCACCTGGGGCTCGGCTGGCTCGACGCCATCCACCCCGGGGACCGCGCGCGCTTCGTGACGGAGTGGCGCTCCGCGCTGAAGACGCGTGAGCCGTACCGCGGGGAGGTGCGACTGCAGCACCGCGACGGGACGTGGCGGGACGTCATCCTCCGGGGCGTGCCGGTGTTCGATGACGACGGCCTGGTGCGCGAGTGGATGTCCACGGCCGAGGACGTCAGCGAGCGCAAGCAGGCGGAGCAGGAGCTGCGGCAGACGACGCGCGCGCTCGCGGCGAGTGACGAGCGCTACCGGACCTTCCTGGCCCAGAGCACGGAGGGCATCTGGCGCATGGAGTTCGACGCGCCGCTGGACACGCGCCAGCCGGAGGACGCGCTGGTCGACGCCATCATCCGCACGGGTCACATCGCGGAGAGCAACGAGGTGATGGCGCGGATGAGCGGCTTCGACTCCGCTCGCGACCTGGAGGGCGTGTCGCTGCGCGAGCTCATCCAGCGCTCGGGGGGCTCGGTCGACGCCCTGCGGACCTTCGTCCAGAAGGGCTTCCGGGTGCAGGACATGGAGACGCGCCAGCGGGACAGGAAGGGCCTGGAGCGGGTGCGGTTGTCCAACTTCGTGGGCGTGGTGGAGGACGGCTGGCTCGTGCGGGTGTGGGGGACGCAGCGGGACGTGACGGAGCAGGCCCAGGCGCAGCGGGCGCTGGAGCAGAGCCGGATGCAGGCGCGCCAGCGGGAGCACCAGCTGCGCACCATCACCGACGCGCTGCCCGCGCTGGTGGCCTACCTGGACCCGGAGGAGCGCTATCTGTTCTGCAACCGCGCCTTCGAGACCTGGTTCGGCGTGAAGCCCAGCAGCGTGGTGGGCAGGACGCTGCGCGAGGTGGGTGGGGAGCTGCTCTATCCCCTCTTCAAGGCCTGGGTGCGCCGCGCCTTGTCGGGAGAGCACGTCGCCCACGAGACGGCGCTCGGCCTGCGCGACGGACGGCAGATCCACGTCCAGGCCACCTTCGTGCCCAGCGAGGACGCGCGCGGACGCATCCAGGGCTGCGTGGTGCTCTTCCACGACATCACGGACCGCAAGCGCACGGAGGCCGAGGTGGAGGCGCAGCGCGCGCGGCTCTACGACGTGTTGATGAACGCGCCCGCGTCCATCGCCATCCTCTCCGGCCCG
Source organism: Myxococcus fulvus (assembly GCF_900111765.1). The sequence continues at coordinate 582,945 of NZ_FOIB01000006.1, read as the reverse complement.
GAGCAGACCTTCACGCTGGTCAACCCGAACTTCCAGCGCCAGTCACAGGACTCCGAGCTGGTGGGCACGTCCCTGCGCGACATCGCACGGGAGAGCGAGCAGGCCCGGGCATACTCGCTCGCGCTCGACGAGGTCTTCGCGTCGGGGCGCCCGATGAAGTTCACGGAGACGCCGCAGTTGTTGAACCTGAACGACAAGGGGCTGGAGCAGCACTACTTCAACATCGTCTATCAACCCCTGCGGGACGCACAGGGGGAGGTGGACTCGGTGCTGTCGTTCTCGCTGGACGTGACGGACCAGGTGCGGGCGCGCCACCAGGCCGAGGAGCTGGCCGCGCACCTGGCGAGCCAGCAGAAGTGGCTGGAGTCGCTGCTGCACATGACGCCGATTGCCCTGCTGATGATGGAGCCGGGCACGGGAAAGGTGCTCTTCGCCAACCAGGCGGCCCATCAGCTCGCGGGCGGAGAGGTCGCGCTCGGCGTCCCGGTGGAGCGCTACGGCACCGTCTACAACGTCATCGACGAGCACGACGCCACGCTGCCCAACGAGCGCATGCCGGGAGCACGCGCGGCGCGGGGTGAGACGCTGCGGCGGGAGCCGATGCGCTGGCGCGTCGCCTCCGGAGAAGTGCGCGACATCCTGGTGGACTCCGAGCTGCTGCCCGCCATGCACGGACATCCCGCCACGGTGGTGCTGGCGCTCCAGGACGTGACGCGGCTGAAGGACGCGGAGGTCCAGCTGCAGGAGGCGGTGCGTCTGCGCGACGAGTTCCTCACGGTGGCCTCGCACGAGCTCAAGACGCCGCTGACGCCGCTTCAAATCAAGCTCCAGGGGCTCGCGCGCGAGGCCAGCTCCTCCACGTCCGAGGAGCACCTGCGTCACAGCGTGATGCGGGCGGCGGAGAGCACGTCGCTGCAGGTGCGCAAGCTGGCCGCGCTCATCAATGACTTGCTGGACGTGACGCAGCTCGCGGGCTCGCCCTTGCCGCTGGAGCTGGGCCGGGTGGACCTGTCCGCGGTGGCGCGGGAGGTGGCGGAGCAGCTTCGGGCGCAGGCGGCGCAGGCGGACAGCGTGCTCGAGGTCGAGGCGCCCGTGGCGGTGGTGGGACGGTGGGATGCGCGCAGGCTGGAGCAGGTGGTGCGGGGGCTGGTGTCCAACGCCATCAAGTACGGGCCTGGCAGGCCCGTGCGCATCCGCGTGGAGGAGCGCGCGGGGCGGGGACGAATCCTGGTGAGCGACGAGGGCATCGGCATCGCGTCCGAGGACCTGGAGCGCATCTTCGAGAAGTTCGGCCGCGCCGTCCCCGCGCGCAACTATGGGGGACTGGGATTGGGGCTCTTCATCAGCCGCCGAATCGTGGAGGCGCACCAGGGCACCATCCGCGCGGAGAGCCGGCGGGGCCACGGCGCCACGCTCATCGTCGAGCTGCCGCTCACCGGGCCCGAGCCCACGCCTCCGCCGTCGATTCACTGACGGGACACCAGGAACACGCCTGGAGCCCTTCCCACGACATTCGGGAACGACATATCACTGTCACATGCCCCTCGACTCCGAGCTCCCGTCGGATGGCCCCGCTCAAGCCCTGACTCGCGCAGCCCGACGCCTGGGCCTCCGCTATTCCCGCGGCCATGTGCGCGAGGCCCTCTCGCGCCAACCCCAGCCCGCCTCCCTTCTCGCGCTGACGAAGGTCGCCGCCTCCCTGGGGCTGCGCGTCAAGGCCGTCAAGACAGACATCGTGACGCTCGGCACGCTCGAGGCCGGCATGCTGCCTGCGATTCTTCATTTCCAGCAGGGAGCACACAGTGGCTTCGGGCTCCTTGAAGCCCTCTCCACGCCCGCCACCAGCGCCAGCCCGCGCTTTCGCCTGTGGGACAGCCAGCACGGAAGTCGTGACGTGGAGCAGGTCAGGTTGGTCCAGGGTTGGTCTGGCGTCCTGGTCCTGCTCGAGCGCGGCGCGACCGGAGTGCCAGAGCAGGGCTTCGTCTGGCATCGATTGTCCGAGAAGCTCCTGGAGGACTGGCGGGTGCGGCCCCAGCTCCTCGGCGCTGCAGCCTCGACTGGGGCCCGGCTCGGCTGGGGAGGATTGCTCCTCGTCCTCCTCGTGCTGGCGGTGTCGGCCCAGCCCCCGGGGCCGCGGCCCTTCGTGGCCCTCCTGGCGCTACTGTGCGTCGTTGGACTCGTGGCGTCGGTGATAGCACTCGATGCGACGCACCAGGACGGGCCCATACCTGGGTGCCGTGCTGGAGGCGCCGTGGACTGCACGAGCGTCTTGCGCTCCGCCTGGGCCCGGCCCCTGGGACTGCCTCTCTCGGGGCTCGGAACCGCGGGCTTCGCCACGCAGTTGCTCCTGCTCTGCACCACGGCCTCCGGGGGTGGCTCGGGCGCACTCTGGCTCGTCGCGGCATCCTTTCTTCCCTCGGCCCTTGTCTCCGCGTCGTTGCTGGTGCTCCAGACACACATGCGCCGCTTCTGCGGCCTGTGTCTGACGGTGCATGGCGTCAATGCCCTCGGCGCCGCCACCTTCCTGTCGGGCCCCTGGCCCGAGGTCTCCGCCGTCTCCATCCCCAGCGCCTTGCTGGCCTGTCTCTTCTTCGGGGTCCTCCTCACCGCCGCGCTTGCCGGGCCCTCCCACCGCTCCCCTCCCCAGGCGTCCACACATCCACCGGACTCCGCGCTGTCGACGCTCGCCCTGCACCTTCAACAGCCCCTCCTGAACCTGGACGGGGCCGCGCTGGGCCCCGGACTCGGGGCGCCCCAGGCGCCACACGAGCTCGTCCTGTTCGTCCACCCCTCATGTCATGCCTGTGCGGACCTACCCGATGAGGTGGACCGCCTGGCGGCCCGGCACGGGGAGCGACTGCGCATCCACGTGGCACTCGCACCCACGCGCGCGGACAACCCAGGAGATGATGCGGCCTGCACCGCCCTGGTGGCGGCTGGCGTGGCCTGGGGCGCCACCGGCATGCTGTCGCTGCTGCGGGAGGCAAAGAAGGACTACGGGCGGCTCGAGAAGAGCGCCGCTCCCGGGTCCCTGCTCGCCATGGACTCGGGCCGGGGCGCCGCCGACCTCGAGCAGGCACTCCCACTGGCGCGAGAACACGTGCGCGCAGCACTCGAGTTCCAGCGACAGCACATCCAATCCCTCCCCGCCCTCTTCCTGGATGGGCGCCGCTGCGAAGCGCCTTTTCCCCACATCGCGCAGTGGCTGGAGAATCCCGCCATGCGGCAACTCCTGTCATCCGCCTCCATGTCTCCACCCTCTTCCCGCCAGGCCTCCGCTTGACGTCACCTGGACAGGACGCCACCATTCCAAATCGGGACTTCCGAACCAAACAAGCCTAGCCAGCACTTTCTGGATAGATGCGGAAGTCTCGTGGACACGACTCATTGGAAAGGGTGGTTCGAATGAAGCTGTTCGGAAAGTTCGAGAGCCTGGACGATTCGAAGTTCCAGACGTTGGAGAACGAGGAGTTGGAGGCCGTGACGGGAGGCAAGGCCGCTCCCGCGGGTTGCACGCTGGACACCTTCACGGTGACGCCGCGCGGCGGCTCCAATGACGGTGATGACAGCTACTCGGGCGAGTGCGGCTGATTCCGGAGAGCACTCCCGCGTCCGCATGGACCGAGAAAGGCATGGGGGAAACAGGACTCATGCCTTGACTCGGCGCCCCTCGCTTCAGGTCTGTCTCCTCCGCGCATGATTCTGCTGCTCAGCTCCAGTGACGACGTCAACCTGGACCATGTCATCGACTGGCTGAAGTTCCATCGGCATGAGCATCTGCGTCTCAACGCGGATGATTTGATGGAAGAGCCGTTGCATCTGTCGCTGCATCCCGCCCAGCTCACCTTCCGGCGGAAGGCGGTCGACCTGGACTCGGTGGGAATCGTCTGGCTCCGGAAGTTCGGCAACTTCCATCGCTCCCGCTACCATGCGAGAGCAGCCACCCGGTTGCGGCGGGACTCCCTCGTCCAGTTGCAGCGTGAGCACGCCAGCATCCTCTCCGCGCTGACGGCGCTCCTCGATGACAAGCGCTGGCTCACCCATCCCTCCCGGGTTCGGGTCAACAAGCTCGACATGCTCCTGCGTGCCCGTCAGTGCGGGATGAGCACACCGGAGACCCATGTGCTCAACCGCAAGGATGACCTCGCGCGCCTGCTCGCGCAGGGTGAGTACATCAGCAAGTCGATCTACGAGCCCCTCTTCCTGAAAGAGCCGGATGGGTTGTACTCGATGTTCACGCGCGCCATCGAGCCCGAGGAGGCGCGGCGAGTGGGCGAGCACTTCTTCCCGTCGCTGGTTCAGCGCAAGGTGGACAAGGAATACGAGCTGCGCGTCTTCTATCTCGATGGCGAATGCCACGCGATGGCCATCTTCTCCCAGAAGTCGGAGGGGACGGCCCTGGACTTCCGCAAGATTGACTGGACCCGCCCGACACGCACGGTCCCCTATGCGTTGCCGGAGCGGCTCGAGAGCGCCATCCAGCGCTTCATGCGCTCACTCGGGCTCAACTGCGGTTCCCTGGACATCATCAAGAGCACGGACGGCGACTACTACTTCCTCGAGGTGAACCCGACGGGCCAGTTCGGCATGGTCTCCTACCCCTGCAACTACTCTCTCTACGAGAAGATTGCCCAATACCTCATTGCCCATGACCTCCGCCCCCAAGAAGTTCATCGATGAGATTCCAGAGGAAGACACACCGTTGTACTCGCTCAACTTCCTGGTGGCCCGGTTCGAGCCCATCGCCGACCTCCAGCGTGACGAGCGGGTCCTCGGGAACAAGCTCCCCTCCAGCCACTACCGGACGCGCGACTTCTCGACCCACCGCTTCCACAAGCGCATCTCCACGCCCCTGGGCCACATCCCTCCCACCGTGAGCGACGATGAGTAGGTATTTCACCTGCTATGCCTGCTGCATCCCCGTCCGGGGACACACACGCAGCATCCTGTGCGACCTGCAGCAGGCCTCGTTCATCTTCATCCCCAATGTTCTCGTGGACATCCTGGAGATGAGTCGCGAGAAGACCGTCGAGGACATCAAGGCGGCCTACGACCACGCCCACGACGCGCAGATTGATTCGTACTTCGCGTTCCTGCTCCAGAAGGACTACGGGTTCTTCACCGAGAATCCTCAGCGCTTCCCCCCGATGAACCTGGACTGGCGCAATCCCAGGACCCTCACCAACTGCCTGGTGGACTTCGACCCGGCGTCGACCCACGATCTGGTGGACCTGAACACGCAGCTCTCCCAGCTCGGCTGTGAGTCATTGGAGCTGCGCTTCTTCCACGCGCTGTCGCTCGAGACACTCACCCAGAAGCTGGAGCCCTTCAGGGACTCCGCCCTCCGGTCCATCAGCCTCGTCATCGGTCATCACGCCAGCCTCCATCCCGAGGCCCTGGAGGCGCTCGTCGTAGAGCACAAGCGCGTGAAGCACATCACGGTGCACTCCAGCCCCGAGCGTGACGAGCACCGCCACGTCGACCTGCACACCGACCTCATCTTCACCCGGGAGGTCATCACCTCCGAGGCTTGCTGCGGCAACGTGTCCAGCCAGCTCTTCAGCTGCAACGTCATGTCCTTCACGGAGGCGCTGCGCTTCAACAGCTGCCTGAACCGGAAGCTCGGCATCGACACCCGGGGGAACATCAAGAACTGCCCGTCGATGCTCAAGTCCTTCGGAGCGCTCCAGAGCACCCCGCTCGCGGAGGTGGTGGCGCGAGAGGACTTCCAAGCCATCTGGCGAACCACCAAGGACCAGGTCCTGGTCTGCCAGGACTGCGAGTTCCGCTACATCTGCCAGGACTGCCGGGCCTACGTCCGCGAGCCCGAGCAACCCCTCTCCAAGCCCGCGAAGTGCAAGTACAACCCCTATGAGGCGCGCTGGGAGTAACGCCGCCTCACGGACGAAAGTTGCCTGGAGTCAGACGGGGACCGTCCGGACGATGGGCAAATCCCTCACGCGCGTGCCCGTGAGGGCGAAGAGCGCATTCGCGATGGCGGGGGCCACCGGGGGCACGCCCGGCTCGCCCACGCCGCCCGGGGGCGCGTCGCTCTGGATGATGTCCACGTGGATGGCCCGGGGCGCCTCGGCCATGCGCACCAGCTTGTAGTCGCGGAAGTTCGACTGCTCCGTCGCGCCGCCCTTCATCGTGATGGCGCCGTAGAACGCCAGGCTCATGCCGAAGATGACGGAGCCCTCCATCTGCGAGCGGACGCGGTCCGGGTTCACCACCAGCCCCGCGTCCACCGCCACCCACGCCTCGTCCACGCGCGCCCGTCCCGCCGCGTCCTTCTTCATCGACACCACCACGCCCACGTAGCTCAGGAAGCTGCGGTGCGCGGCGAGCCCCAGCGTGCGGCCGTTCTTCTCGCGCTCGCTCCAGCCCGACATCGCCGTGACGCGCTCGATGACCCCGCGCAGCCGCTCCGCGTTCACCGGGTGCGCCTCCACCGGCGCGCCATAGTTCGGCAGCGCGCTGACGCCCAGCTCCGCCACGGACACGAGGCGCGGAGGTCCAATCACCTCCAGCAGGTTCTCCCGCGGGTCCATGCCGCGCGCATGCGCCAGCTCGTCCATGAACGAGCCCACCGCGAAGCCGTGGAAGATGTTGTTCACCGAGCGCAGCCACCCGATGCGCACCTTCGCCAGCGCCTCGCCCATCTCCGCGCGCACGTTCGGAATCGCCAGCGCCAGGTCCAACACGCCCTGGTTCAAGTCCCTCGCCACCGGCCCCGTCACGTCCTCGGAGAACGTGGAGCGGATGGCCGGGAAGGACGTGCGGTGCAGCCACGCCGTGGGCTTGCCCGCCGCGTCCAATCCACAACTCAGCCGCTGCGCGCTGGCCGAGTGGTAGTAGTCATGACGGATGTCGTCCTCGCGCGTCCACTGCACGCGCACCGGCACGCCCGCCATCTTCGCCAGGTGCACCGCCTCCGCGACGAAGTCCGCCTTCGACTTGCGCCCGAAGCCGCCGCCCAGCAGCGTGACGTTCACCGTCACCTTGTCCTCGGGCAGCCCCGACGCCTGCGCCGCCTCGGTGCGCGCCGCCTGCGGATGCTGTGAAGGCGCCCACACCTCGCAGACCCCATTCGCCACCCGCGCCAGCGCCACCGGCGGCTCCATGGGCGCGTGCGACAGGTGCGGCGCGTAGTACTCCGCCTCCACCACCCGCGCGGCGCTCGCGAGCGCCTTGTCCACGTCCCCCACCGTGCGCGCCGGCTTGCCCGGCACGCGCACCGACTCCAGCAGCGCCTCGCGATACTTCACCGAGTCGTACTCGGCGTTGGGACCGTCCTCCCAGGTGATGTCCAGCGCCGCGCGGCCCCGCATCGCCGCCCACGTGTTCTCCGCCAGCACCGCCACCCCGCCCCAGCCCTGGAAGACATACGGCCGCTTGGGCACGGGCAGCTCCAGCACCTGCTTCACGCCCGGAATCGCGAGCGCCTTCGCGGCGTCGAAGCGCACCACCTTCCCACCGACGACGGGAGGCCGCGCCACCACCGCGATGAGCATGCCCGGCAGCTTCACGTCCGCGCCGAAGACGGCCGTGCCCGTGACATAGGCCGGCCCATCCAACAGCGGCAGCTCCTTGCCCACGTAGCGCAGCTCCGACGAGGGCCGCAGCGCCACCGACTCCGCTTTGGGCACCGGCAGCTTCGCCGCGTCCGCCACCAGCTCCCCGAACCCCAACGAGCGCGAGCTCCGCTTGTGGAACACCGCGTGCTCCCGCGCCTCGCAGTCCGAGGCCGGCACCTTCCAGCGACGCGCCGCCGCGGCCACCAGCATCTCCCGCGCCGTGGCGCCCGTGCGGCGCAGCGACTGGTACACGCCCCGGATGCTGCTGGAGCCGTCCGTGTTCTGGTCGCCATACACGGCGTCGCCCACGGCCTGCACCACCTTCACCCGCGCCATGTCCGCGCCCAGCTCGTCCGCCACCACCACCGGCATCGAGCTGCGGACGCCCTGCCCCATCTCCGAGCGGTGGCAGACGATGGTGACCTGCCCGTCCGAGGCGATGTGCACGAAGACATTGGGCCGAAGCTCCGCGGGCTTGCCCTTCGCGCCCGGGGCCGCGCCCGCCAGCGTCACCGTGGGCACCACGCCCAGCGCCAGCCCTCCCACCGAGAGGTTGAGCCCTTCGAGGAAGGAGCGCCGGGAAATCAACTCAGGCTGTTGGCTCATCGCGTCCTCGTCACTTCGCGTCGGGCGTGCCCGCGGCCTTCTTCACGGCCGCGCGGATGCGCGTGTACGTCCCACAGCGGCAGAGGTTGCCCGCGAGCGACTGGTCGATGTCCTGGTCCGTCGGCCGCGGCTTCTTCACCAGCAGCGCCGCCGCGCACATCAGCTGTCCCGACTGGCAGAACCCGCACTGCGGCACGCCCATCTCCACCCACGCGCGCTGGAGCGGATGGCTCCCGTCGGGCGACAGGCCCTCGATGGTGGTGACGCTGTGCCCGTCCGCGCGGCGGATGGGCGTCACGCACGCGCGCACCACCTGCCCGTCCAGGTGCACGCTGCACGCGCCACACAGCGCCTCTCCGCAGCCGTACTTCGTCCCGGTGAGCCCGAGCACGTCGCGCAGCGCCCACAACAGCGGCATCTCCGGGTCCACGTCCAGCACCTGGTCCACGCCGTTGACCTTCACGCGAATGCTCATGGCCGCGCCTCCTCGCTGGGGCACTCCGCGCCCGTCTCCACCCACGCGCCCACCAGCGCGCCGAACTGTTCCTGGGTGCCCGGCGCGGGCTCCCGCCCGGAGCCCGGCGTCCACCCCCACGCCACCAGCTCGTCATGCGCGTTGTGCTCGACGATTTGCGCCAACGTCTTGCCTCCGTTCCTCGCGGGGTCCTTGAGCTGCTCGCACACCTGCCGGGGGCTCTTGCCCACCCAGGCCATGGACAGCGGCGCCAGGTGCCAGTTCGGCGCCCCTGGCACGCGCGTCAGCGCCTGGTTGCGGTCCTGATGACAGCCCGCGCACTCCATGCCCACGACGCCGAAGCCCTCGGGGCCTCGCGTCACGGGCGGGTCATGCGGCTTGAAGCCCATCTCCTGGAAGGGGCTGTCCCCGTCCGGATGGCAGTTCGCGCAGCGCGGATGCAGCAGCACGCGACTGGCTTCGAGGAACAGCGCCCGGGAGCGCTGCTTCGGGTCCTCGATGCGCTGGAACATGTCCAGGGAGCGCAGCTCGCGGGCGTCGACCCGCGGAAGCGGCTCCCACTGCGCAGCCTCGGTATCGGGCTGACGCCGACATCCTCCGGCGCCCGCGAGGAAGAACACGGAGGCCATGACCGGAAGGGCAAGCTTCATCGCGACAAGGTTCTGGCATGTCGCCCCCCTGCTCAAGCCGAATGTTCCATGGACTCCCACCACTGAACGTGGAGGTGGGAGTCACACGCCCCTTTCCCGCTTCACCGTGCGGCGGGGTCACGAGGACGACGCGTCTTGCCCACCGGGCGTCGAGCACGCCGCACCGGAGGCGAGGGAGGCGCCTCGCGAGACCCCTGACGGGTCCGCTCCGACAGCACGGCCCTCGGCGCTCGCTTGGGGCTCGGCGCCCGGGGCACCGAGGGAGCCACCACGAACATCATCCAGAGGAAGTCATACATGGGTGAGGACCTCAGAGACCTCGAAACAGGGGACGACCATGGGACAACCCGGCCCACGGGATGGCGCACGCGACCAGGCACATCGCGACGAGCAGCCCCAGGGCCCAGGCGCGGTGCCGCGAAACGGACACCTCCGCGCGCTGGCTCACCGCGGACCCCACGTGCGTTGCGACCAACGCCAGCAGCATCAGGGCCGGGTGCTCGAGACCGAAGAAGCGCAGCGTCGGGTGGGACAGGCTCTCGCGCAGGCCACCCTCCAGCGAGAACGGCGTGAACGGGCTCACGCCCGAATAGAGCACCATCCCCAACAACATCTGCGTGTCGAAAGCGGACACGCAGAACACCTGGAGCCGCCGGTCCCCGCGCGTCCACTCCCGCCCCCCGCGCCAGCCCCCAAGCGCCCTGACCAGCGCGAGCACGCCCAGCAGCACCACCGCCCAGCGCACCCACGAATGAAGGAAGAGCACCACCGGGTACGTGCCCACGCTCACCTCTCCGCCGTGGTGGGCATGGACTCAATCCAGCGCTGGAGCACCCCGCGTCCCTGCTCGTCCACCACGTGGGTGCCGATGGGCGGCATCTGGACGGGAAGTCCGCGAGCGCTCATCCGATGGAACAAGGTGCTGCGCTTCACATCCCCCGGAGCGATGCGGGGCACCGCGTCTCCAAACAGGCCCGTGGTGCGGAAGATGGAGCGCACGCCCACCGCCGTCTTCCACGCATCCGTCAGGTGCACGGAGCCCAGCTCCGCGGCCTCCAGGCGCAACATCAGCCCGCCGCCTCCGCCCAGCGCCAGCGGGTTGGCGTTGTGGCAGGACACGCCGCAGTTCATGTGAAGGTAGCCCAGCGCCGCGCGGTCCACCTCGCTGCCAGGGATTCGAGGCGCGGGCTCGGGAGGATGGGTGAGCTGGCCCTCCTCCACCAACTTCGCCAGCGTCAGTCCCCGCGCCGCCTCATGCCCGAGCGCCACGGCCTCGAAGCCGAGCACCTCGTCCTCGCGCCCTCCGTGGCACGTCAGGCAGTCCACCTGGCTCGGGATTTCATGGCCCGGTGTCCCCGGCACGTTCTTCTCGCCGTCGGTGAGCTCGGTGGCCTGCTGGCCGTCGTCACTCCACCGGTACGTCGTCCGCAGCCACTTGCCCTCGGGCTTCTTCCACAACAGCCGCGTCTCGATGGGCTTTCCCTTCCAGCGGAACTCCTTCCAGAGCTTCGTGCCGGGCGGAAAGCGCCACTCGTCCGGGCGCGACGTGTCGATGCGCGTCCCGGGCGGCAGCTGGATGAAGCGCGACTTCTCCAGCCCGTCGCTCCAGAGCTGGAGGCCGGGCTCGAAGGCGCGAATCCCGGCGGCCACCGCGCGCTTCTCCCAGCCCTTGCCACCCTCGCCGTACAGGCCCGTGCAGGCCAGGTGCTGCAGCCCTCCGCCCTCGCAGACGATGCCGCCCTCCACGGCCTTCCAGCCGGCGCTCTCGCGTGAAGAGCGACGCTCACACCCCGGAGCGAAGAGGACGAGGACGAGGAGACAGACGATGCGCACCCCACCACACTAACGAAGGGCGCGAGCCGCATCGTGCGTCTTGGTGACGCACCCCGCGTCGCCTCACTGCCGCACGGGGTGCTTGGACAGCTTGCGCTGGAGGCTGCGGCGCTGGATGCGCAGCAGGCGGGCGGCCTGGGAGATGTTGCCGCCACAGTCCGCGAGCACCCGCTGGATGTGCTCCCACTCCGCGCGCGCCAGCGAAGGCACCTGGTGCTCCAGGGCCGCGGCCTCGCCGGCGGGCAGCGTGGCGCCCGCGAAGGCCAGCAGGATGTCGTCCACGTCCACGGGCTTGGAGAGGTAGTGCGTGGCCCCGCGGCGCACGGCCTCCACCGCCGTGGCGATGCTCCCGTAGCCGGTGAGGACCACCATCGTCGTGCGCGCGTCCAGCGCCTTGAGCTCGCGCACCAGGTCCAACCCGGAGCCGTCCGGCAGCTTCAGGTCGATGACCGCGTAGCCGGGGCGCACCGACGGCGCCAGCTCGAGCGCCTCCTTCGCGCTGCCCACGCCGTGCGCGGTGAAGCCCTTGCGCCCGAAGGCGCGCACCAGTCGCTCGCGATAGGGCTCGTCGTCGTCGATGACGAGCACCACCGCGGAGGTCTCAGGCCGCTGCATGCACAGGCTCCCTCCGGCACGGCAGCACGAGCGTGGCGCGAGTGCCCCGGCCCTCCTCCGTATCCAGCTCCAGTCGTCCCCCGCACAGCTCCGCGAAGGTCTGCCCCAGGAACAACCCCAGCCCCATGCCCTGCCCCGCCGGCTTGGTGGTGAAGAACGGCTCGCCCACGCGCTCCAGCACCTCGCGGGGGATGCCCGTGCCCTGGTCCTCCACCACGAAGGCGGTGCCCTCCGCGTCGCCGTGCACGCTCAACGTGACCGGCGCCTGCGACGCCTCGCTCGCGTGCAGCGCGTTGCGCACCAGGTTGGCCAGCACCTGCACCAGCCCGCGCGTGGGGAAGAAGAGCGACACGTCGGGGCCTTCCGTGAAGCGCAGCCGCGACAGCTCTCCGGCCGACAGCTGCTCGCGCAGCAGCCCGAGCACCGCGCCCGTCGTGGTGCGCTCGGGCACCTCGCCGTAGGTCTGCCCCGCGCGAGCGCTCATCCGCTCCAGGATGTCCCGGCAGCGCTCCACCTGGTCACGGATGAGCCGCGCGTCCTCGAGCGCCTCGTTGGGCTCCTCCTGGATGAGCGCCTCCAGCTCGTTCGCCGCGATGGCGATGGTGCCCAACGGAGAGCCCAGCTCGTGCGCCGCGCCCGCCGCCAGCGTGCTCAGCGAGGCCAGCTTCTCCGCCCGCGCCGCGAGCAACTGGGCGCGCACCAGCGCCTCCTGTCGGTCCCTCAGCGCTGCGGACACCCGCGCCACCATCAGCGCGATGAGCATCACCGTCAGCGAGAAGGCGACCCACAGCCCCAGCACATGGCGCGAGTGCGGCGGCATGGGGCTGGCGACATGCGCCACCTCCGCCAGCGGCACGTGCCACTGCATCAGCAGCATGGGCCCCAGCACGGACAGCATGGACAGGCAGACGATCCAGCGCCGCCCCAGCACGAGCGCCGCCAGCGACACGTGCACCAGGTACAGCATGGCGAACGGGTTGTCCGGCCCGCCGGAGAGCGCGAGCATCGCCGTCAGCAGCATCGTGTCGAACGCGAGCACGCCGCCCAGGTGGTGCGTCTTCACCACCGGCCCCCGGCGCAGCCACAGCGTCAGGAGCAGGTTGGACACGCCCGTCGTCGCCACCAGCGCGAGCAGCGGCACCACCGGCAGGTCCAGCTTCAGCCCCCGCACGGCCACGATGATGGTGAGCCCCGTGCCCGCCACGGCGTGCCAGCGCAGGCGCGCCAGCCAGCGCAGCGCAATCGCGCTGGACGACAGCAGGTCCACCATGTCCTGCGCGGAGCGGTGGAACGCGGAGCGAGGCGGAGGTGGTCTCGACGCCGGCGAGCCACGCGGGGCCGCCTGCGAGTCGGAGGGCGGGCGGAACACGCCCCCTTGTAACCCGTAAGCCCCCGGTCCGCGAGCGCGTCAAGTTGACGCAGGGGCACCGGGCCAGGGAGGAGGAACACGACGCCCCGCTTCCCTGGCCGGTGCGGGGCTTCGGTTAGATGTAGCCCATCAGCTCACCACGGTCCAAGGCCTCGCCCTTCGACGTGTACGAGGAGTACCAGGACGTGTTCTTGGTGCCGTACTGGTCCTTCTGGAAGTGGGAGTGGGGACCGGTGGCGTTGCCCGTGCCGCCCAGGTTGCCGACCTGGCAGCGGTTGCACGTGCGGTCATACGAGTCACTGGTCTTGATCCAATGCCACTGACGGAAGGACCAACCGCTGCCGAGGTTGAGCTTCGCCTCGTTCTGGTTGCCGCTGCCGTTGCCGTTGCACACCACGCCCGAGGTGCGCACCGTCACGTTCCAGTAGACGGTGGCGGACACGCCCGTCTGGGCCCCCCAGTAGTTGCAGCGCGAGTTCGCCACGTCCACGGCGCCGTGGTACGTGCCGCTCGAGTAGTACGTGGTGGCCGTCACGGTGCTCGGATACGGCGCCACGGCGGTGTACGCGAACGCGGCCGTGGGAATGGAGACCAGGGCCGCCAGCGCCATCAGGCGCGACTTGGAGCTACGCATCGTTGTTCCTTTCGGGCCGACTGTGCGGCCCCCAGAAGGACTGCTGCTCAGCGAGCCTGACGCAACCGCTGCTTCTCCCTCAGGAGCAGGCTCCACTCCTGAAGACCGGTACTCAACGCACCAACCCAGGCATCGACCTCGGCGACCAGCCGCGGGTCGACACTCCGCAGCGCCCGAAGCTCCGGCACCGCGCTCTGGAACCCCAGCCGCGCGAGGCTCTGGAGGATGGCCGTCCGCACACCCACGTCCTGTTCGGCGCGGTACAGCGCCCCGAGCGTCTGACGCGCGCGCGCCATCTCCGACGCGGGCACCCCACCCAGCGCCGTCGCCGCCGACGCGCGCACCTGCGCGTCATCGCTGCCCAGCAGCGTGTGCAGGGCCCCAGCGGAACCCGCGCCAATGGCCGCGGTGGAGATGTTGCCCAGGATTCTCGCCGTCACCTTCGGGTCGCTGGACGCCGCGGCCGCCGCCACCGCCAGGTCCGACGACGGCCCGTGCATCCCCGCGTAGACGAACTGGTTGTCCTCGATGAGGTTCGTGGCGGCCTCCTCGCGGACCTGGGGCGAGGCGTCCCGCACCAGCCGCGAGTACATGTCCCCGGTGTGCTCCTCCGCGCTCGTGCGCCGCAGCGCGCGCGTGGCGGCCGCACGCACCGCCGGGTCCGCGTCCCCGAGCGCGCGCTTCGCCACGAGTTGGAGCGTGCCCGGGCTCTCGCCCCGGTCCGTCTTCGCCGCCAGGGCCGCCGCCAGGTGCTCCACCATGACGGGCTCCGTCTCGCGCTCGAAGGCCGCGCGCAGCTGCGCCTCGGGCAGCGTGACGGCGGACTCCTTCAACAGCTCGCGCAGGTAGCGCCGGTACGCGGGCGACTTCGACTGGAGCCCGCGACGGATGGAGTCCATCAGCCCCTCCACCGAGCACGTCTCCGGCTGGAGCTCGGGAGGAGGCGCGGCCGGGGCCGGGAGGGACAGCAGGAGTGACGACAGGGCCAGCAGGCGAACGGCCCGGAGAGGAGACGAGGTGCGCGTCATGGGGGGCTCAGTCGTGGTGGAGACAGCCGAGGGGGTCCTGGTCCGCCAGCGCGTTCCACACGCGCTCGAAGTCCACGACGCCGCTGGCGTAGATGCGCTCGAAGTCCTGGTACAGCGGCTGGAAGCGCGGGTCGATGAGCGCCATCTTCGCCATGACGGGCAGCGCCTCCCGTCCCGCCGCGCGCGCGGAGAAGCGGAACAGCGCCCATCTCACGCACACGTCCTGCTCCGGCTCGAAGGCGCGCGTGAAGGTGTCCAGCACCTTCGTCCGGTCCTCGGACAGGGCCAGGTTGTGCGCCGCGGCGCCGCGCGCGTCGGGGCTGCCCTCGGTGGTGAGCACCTTCGCGTAGCCGTCCGTGGCGCGCGCATCCAGCACCGGCGCCGTCTCCATCGGCGTGGAGAGCGCCATGTAGCGCACGTGCTCGTCGAGCGACTGCGTGCCGATGGTCAACAGCGAGTCCAGGTAGGGCCCCGCGTTCGCCGTGCGCCCGTAGTCGTTCTTCATCACCCGGGCGATGGTCCGCGCCGCCGCCCACCCCGCCTCACCCGAGGCCGGGTCCTTGGCGAAGTCCGACAGCTTCGACAGCGCTTCGGGAGAGAGCTGCTTCTGCGTGTCCAACGCGGACAACACCCCCGCGCGCCGCTCGGGCGACAGCTCCACATCCAACCCCAGCTCCAGGATGCGCCGGGACACCTCCGGCAGGTGCACCGCATCCGAGTCCTTCAGCGCCATCGCGAAGACCTTGAACTCCTTCGGCCCCGCCTCGCGCGTCCACTCCAACACCTCGCGCGCCTTGCCCGCGTCGCCGCCGATGAGCTCCGTCAGCCGCTCCTTGAGATACATCCGGACCAGCGGGTCTCTCGACGCGAGCAGCGGCGCCGCCCACTCGCGGAACGTCTCCAGGCTCACGCCGTCGTTGAAGCGCTCCAGCTCCCGCCAGCAGGTGGTGGCGTCGTACCGGGGCGCCGCCTCGACGGCCTCATCCTCCGCAGCCGCCAAGGCCCGCCCACCCGCGCGAGCACCTCGAAGCGGGGCACCCCCGTCGGGCGCGACGCCAACCCCAGACACCGGATTCGAGGGCGCGGGATTCCCACGCCTGGAGGCCACCACCCCCACGACCAACATCAGCAACAGCCCACCCACGAGCACGGCGACGACGCGATGACGCGACTGCCGGCCCGAGGAGGTGGAGCGCGAAGACGATTCGGGACGCATGCCGCGCCGACCCTACTACGTGCTCCAACCATCCAAACCTTAAAATCTCAGAAATCAGACAATTACAGTATTCCTTCGAAGATACAATTCGCCCTGCATTTACACGACACAGCGGGACGGCTCATGGCGCAGAGGAAGTGAGCACGGAGGTGGTGGCCATCATCAGGTTGCCGGAGGCGTCCTTCGCCAGCCCGTACAGCTTGATGGGTCCCTTCACCGAGGGGAGCTTCACGCGCCACGAGCCCGGAGTGGCCGCGGGTGTGGCGCGCAGGCGGATGACCTCACCGCGCTCGAAGCGGGTGGCCGCGCCCCGGAAGTTGTACGCGAAGGAGATGTCCAGCGGCCGGCCCTGGGGGTCCTTCACCTCGAAGGCCACGTCCGCCCAGGTGCCCGAGGTCTCCTTCTTCACGCCCTGGACGACGAGCGCGCCCACCTCTGGCAGCGGCGTCTGGGGCTTCTGGCCGGTGTACGCCTCGCGCACGGCGTGCCACGCGGGCCGCGTCGACTTGCCCGACAGCATGCCGAGCCACAGGCTGGTGTGGTCGAACGTGGAGCTGAAGTTGAAGACGAAGAGCCCCAGACAGTCACCGGTGCGCACGTGGGGCGCGAGCAGCGTGTTCCACGCGTCGACGATGACGGCGTACTTCTCCCGGTCATCGGGCTCACGCGGGACGCCCCGCTCATCCTTGGGCGCGTCCCACTCGCCCTGCGCACCGAACTCGGTGATGAGCCAGGGCTTGGTGGCGCCCTCCTTGCGCAGCGCCTCCGGCAGCGCCTGGAGCCCCCGGCCGTAGACATTGAGGCCGTAGGCATCCAGCGACGGGACGAGCTTCTCCCACCACTTCACCGCGAGCACCCACGCATCCACCGAGATGACCGGGTGCGCGTCGTCCACCTTCTTGATGTCCCGGACCACGCTCTCCAGGAAGCGGGCGTAGGCCTCCTTCGCCGCGTCGTTGGGGCTGTTGAGGATGACCTCGTTGCCCACCCCCCACGCGAGCACCGCCGGGTGGTCCTTGTAGCGCCGCACGCTCTCCAGCGTGTCCTCGCGCTGCTTCTTCATGCCCGCCGTGTCGGTGAGGTAGTCGAAAGAGTCGTCATCCTCCGCGCCGGGCTGGCCATGCCGCATCCACAGCCCGACGAGCACCTTGAGCCCGTGCTTGTGCGCCGCGTCCAGCAGGGGCTGCGTCTGCGGCCCCACTCCCCAGGTCCTCAAAGTATTGACGCCGAGCGCCGCGAGCCGCGCGCAGTCCTGCTCGTACGCGGCCGAGCCCGCGCTGCCACTGAACGTCACCCCCTTGGCGACGTAGGGGCGGCCATCCACCTGCAAGCTCCAGCCGCCCTCCCCTTTCACCAGGGTGGTCCGGGCCTCCGCCACCGGACCGAAGGACAGCACCACCGCGAACAGCCACACCAGGACGACGCCAGGACAGCGAAGCGTAGGGGCCATGGGCGCGGAGGATAACGCCAGACAAATCGCGGGAAGAAATCCACCCGGGTCCGTTCAGCACCCCAGCAAAGGACCAATCACGATGAACTTCTTGCGAAACATCCGCCGGGACCGGCGGAGAGTCTGGGCGCTGACGGCCGCGCTGGTGCTGGGCGCCTGTGGCGACAATGGCCTGCCGGAGACCGCCAGTCCGGCCGGCGACGAGCAACTGGAGACGGGGACGACGGCGCAGCCGCTGGCGTTCTCCTCGCCCATGGACTTCTCGGAGCTGCGCGGGCTGCCCGCGGCGCCCGCCTCCATGGACACCACGGTGAGCGAGCTGCTCGCGGTGCTGCCCGACCCGCGCTTCGCCGACCTGCGCGGCGTGCTCCAGACGCGCCACCAGCCCACCGACAAGGTGCGCCTGCTGACGTCCTACGCGCGCGACTACCCCGTCTTCCTCAAGGGTCACCAGGCCCTGTTGCCCCAGGCCGACGGCGTCATCTCCGCCCAGAGCCCCGTCGTCACCTGGCAGACGCTGGCCTCCAACGCCTGCTCCTCCACCCACGCGTGCGCCAACCTGTTCGAGCCGACGCAGCAGGACACGGGCACCCTGGACCACAAGGTCATCGTCATCGTCGCGCCCGTCGTCGAGCTGGCGGCCCCGGTGCAGACGGGCGGCGCCACCCTCGTCGTCGCCTCCGGCGGCTTCACCTCGCGCGGCTTCTCCGTGCGCACCACGCCGGGCGCGCGCGCGCCGCAGCAGGACGCGGACCCCATGGACCGCGTCGTCCCCCCGGGCCGCGACGGCCTCAACGGCGGCAGCTTCGTGCTCTACACCAACGTCCTCAACGGCGTGCGCGTCACCACCTCAGGCCAGAAGGGCGAGGACGGCTGGACGGGTGTCGACGCCACGGGCTCCCCGCCCACCACCACCATCACCGGCAACTACGGCCCGGACCCGAAGGTCAGCTGCGCCGGCACCCCCACCGCGCAGGCCGGACACGGCAGCAACGGCGGCAAGGGCGGCCGCTCCGGTGACGTCGTCATCCGCTACACCTCGCTCATCGGTCCCGGCGTCGTCAACGAGCCCCACAAGGCCTCGCCGATGACACCCGAGCAGTGCTTCCAGGACGAGGACGGCCCCTGCCACAGCCTGAAGTGCCGCTGGAACCCCGCCATCGCCCTGTGTGACTCGCGCACGGAGGCGGACAACACCCAGTGCAGCGACGGCAAGGACAACGACCTCAACGGCTACACCGACTGCGAGGACTACGCCTGCTCCAAGAACCCGCACGTCACCGTGTGCGCGGACGCGTCCTGGGGCCCCATCCAGCGCGAGGCCTCCGCCGAGTCCTGCAGCGACGGCAAGGACAACGACAACGACGGCAAGACGGACTGTCTGGACCCGGAGTGCAGCCAGCGCGGCTTCTGTCAGCAGAGCCGCGCGGCCAACAGCGAGTTCTCCGAGGAGGCGTGCCAGGACGGCCACGACAACGACGGCGACGGCTTCGTCGACTGCGCCGACTTCGGCTGCAAGAACTTCGCGACCACCTGCGGCACCGCGGGCGAGGGCGGCGACGAGGAGTGCACGGACCTCATCGACAACGACGGCGACGGGCTGGGTGACTGCGCGGACCCGGGCTGCCACGGCAACGCGTACTGCGGCCTGGGCCCGGTGCTCCTGCTCACCACGGGCCTGGAGGAAACCAACGACGCGGCGTGCTCGGACGGCACGGACAACGACGTCGACGGCGACGTGGACTGCGCGGACAAGGAGTGCCGCTACAACCCCCGCGTGCTGAACGCCTGCGGCAGCGAGCGCACGGTGCTCAACTGTTCGGACGGCATCGACAACGACGGTGACGGCAAGGTGGACTGCCAGGATTCCGGCTGCGCCGGCAACCCCTACGTGAAGGTGTGCGAGCCGGACACCTACCCGTTCCTCCAGGAGGCCACCGCCGCCACCTGCTCGGACGGCCTGGACAACGACAGCGACAACTACTCGGACTGCTCCGACTTCCAGTGCAGCAACAGCCCGCTGAGCGGCAACGTGTGCGGCGCGCAGGAGAACACCTTCGCCCAGTGCACGGACGGCCTGGACAACGACAACGACGGCTACAAGGACTGCGCCGACACCACCTGCCGCAACAGCCCCTTCTTCGGGGACCTGGCGTGCAGGAACCAGATCCAGACGTGGCACGACGTGACGCTGGGCGACTCCTACAACGGCCGCTATGTCGACACCCGCGCGGAAATCGTCACCACGGCGCCGCTGTCCGGCAAGAAGGGCATCGCCGGCAAGCGCCTGTCCCGGACGGTGCAGGTGGTGGTGCAGGAGGCGCCTCCGGGCAGCTGCGAGCACTACGACGACTACCTCTGCGTGCCCCGCGACGAGACGCGCACCTGCTACGTCGGCACCAAGGCCAACGACGGCGTGGCGGGCGCCGCGGGCACCGCCGGCACGCAGAAGGTGCTGCGCTCGATGCGCCGCGACGTGGACATGCTGCGCGCCCTGCTCGCGCCCCAGTCCTGGCGCGTGTCGCAGTCCCACGCCAACGCCCTCTTCAAGCGGGGCGAGCTGCAGCGCGCGGGCTTCCACTACCTGCAGAACATCATGGAGATGGGCGGCATCCTCGCCCAGGCGGGCCTGGTGTGTGACGAGACGCCCGCCGCGGGCCGTCCCTTCGCGGACCTGTACCTCTACGGCTCGCTGTGCCCGCTGATGGCCCACGACGTCACGCGCCTGAGCTTCCTGCAGAGCCAGCGCAACTTCTACGGCCTGGCCAAGGACACACCCTTCAACCCCCACCTGCGCTACGAGCAGCTGCGCGCGGAGTTCGACTCGCTCTACGACGTGCTCGACAGCTCCGTGAACCAGTGGCTCACGCTGGCCAACGGCACGCAGCTGTCCGCGTGGATGTCCCAGAACCAGGCCGCGCTCAACGCGGACGTCGGCGTGCTGGAGGCGGAGAAGGTGGTGGCCGACCAGCGCATCACCGTCGCGAACGCCTCCATGGCCGCGCTCCAGCAGTCCATGAACAACCGCAAGGCGGCCATCCAGCTGCTCAACGAGAACATCCAGGCCACGGACCAGCGCATCACGGACCACTACAACACCAGCAAGGGCTTCGGTGAGTTCCTGCTGGACCTGGTCGGCACGGTGGCCGCGGCGTACGGCGGCGAGTTCCTGGCGGACCTGGCGGGCAAGGCGGCCGAGTCCCTATGGAGCGAGGTGAAGAAGAGCTTCCAGTCGGAGTCCAGCGGCACGCCCGTGGCCGGCGCGGGTGCGCCCAGCAGCGAGAGCGGCTCCATCCAGACGATGCTGTGGGATGCCATCAAGACGAGCGCCACCAACGCCGCCAAGAGCAAGCCCTTCAAGGACAAGCTCAAGAGCGGCGGCACCGAGCTGTGGGACATCGTCTCCGGCAACCAGAAGAAGCCCGCGCGCAGCATCATCTCCGACGAGGTGAAGAAGGAGATTCTCTCCCAGTCGCAGGTGGAGATAACGCTGGACCTGATGGACCTCCAGGCCCAGGTCACCAAGGCCCAGGCGGAGTACCGGCTGGCGCTGATGGAGCGGGACATGGTGACGCTGCGCCAGCGCAACTCGGTGGCCGCGCGCGACGCGCTCAACGACATCCTGGCCTTCGGCAACGGCACGGAGCTGCGCAAGTTCGACCAGCTGCTCATCGGTCAGCAGGTGTACGCCCGCGCGCTGCGCACGCTGGACCAGCTCTCCATCCGCTACTGGGAGCTCATCCGCGTGGCCGAGTACCAGTACCTGCCCTTCGACGCGTCCACCGGCGACAGCGCCATCCCCGTGACGTTCCGCGAGAACTACGACTTCAACCTGGCCAACTACCCGGACATGAAGACGCGGCTGGTGCAGCACCTGGACAGCCTGCCCACGCACACGGTGATGAGCCTGACGCCGTACTACCGCCGGCTGGCCGCCACCGACTTCCACCCGCTCACCGTCAACGAGTCCGAGCGCATGAAGGCGCTCGGGGACTTGGTCACCGCCGGGACGACGTACCGGGCGGCGCGCTTCCAGGTGACGCCCACGGACGTGAATGCCTCCACCGTGCTGTCGCTGCGCAAGGGCCACCGCGTGCGCAACGTGCGCGTCAACGTCGTCACGGCCACGGGCGCCTCCGTGTCGGTACCGGCGGTGCTGGTGCGCGACACCATGGACGGGTTCAAGCTCGGCAACTACTTCGCCGAGTTCGAGCTGGTGGACCGGGACGAGTACACCTCCGGTGGGACGCGGCAGGTGCTGCACTACGTGCCCTTCACCGCCTGCGTCTCCGGACCGCCCGCGTGCGACGTCGCCAACCCCGCGTGCTCCACCCCGTTCCAGGGCGCGGCCTTCAGTGACGCGTGCAGCGTGGCGCCGGGCGGCTCCACGCCGGCCAACAACTCCTTCTATGACCGGAGCCTGTTGGGCGAGTGGACGCTGCTCATCGACACGGCCAGCTTCACGGGCCTGGGCGACGTGCGCGCCGCCGAGGTCGTCTTCATGACGGCCGGCATCACCATCTAGCCGCCTTGACTCCGGGTGCGGGCTCGCGGACATCCGCGGGCCCACATCCGCCAAAAGGGGTGGCTCCCTGGAGCGGGCCGGCGCAGCATGCGCCCCATGGAGACTCCCAAGCGAGTGCCGACGGCGCTCACCATCGCCGGCTCCGACAGTGGCGGTGGCGCAGGCATCCAGGCGGACCTGAACACCTTCTCGTATCACCGGGTGCACGGCACCACCGCGCTCACGGCCGTCACCGCGCAGAACACCCGGGGCGTCACCCGGGTGGACGTGCTCCCTGCCGCCGCCGTGGCCGCGCAGGTGGACGCCGTCGTCGACGACCTGGGCGTCGGCGCGGTGAAGACGGGCATGCTCGTCAACGCGGAGATCATCTCCGTGGTCGCCTGGCGGCTGAAGTCGCTCAAGCCGGGCCCGCTCGTGGTGGACCCCGTCATGGTGTCCCGCGCCGGCGCGCGCCTCATCGACGACTCGGCCGTCGGTGCGCTCAAGGAGCACCTGCTCCCGCTCGCGGACGTCGTCACGCCCAACCGGCACGAGGCGCAGCTGCTCTCCGGGCTGGACTTGCAGACGCTCGAGGACATGAAGGAGGCCGCCCGGCGCATCCACCAGCTCGGTCCCCGGGCGGTGCTGGTCAAGGGCGGCGGCATGTCGGGCGAGCTGCGCGGCCTGGACGTCTGGTTCGACGGGGAGCGGATGGAGACGTTGTTCCTGCGCTCGGTGAAGACGCACAACACGCACGGCACGGGGTGCACCCTGTCCGCGGCCATCGCCGCGTGGATGGCGCTGGGACAGGCGCCCTTCGAGGCCACCCGGCGCGCCAAGACCTTCGTCACCTCGGCCCTGGAGCACCCGCTCCCCCTGGGGCAGGGACATGGTCCCTTCAGCCACTTCTCCCCGCTCGATCCCTCCTGAGGGGCGGCGTGGAAATGGGGCGGAAAATCCCCCCGGAAATGGGCGGTCGATTTCCGGCCGGCCTGTTCGACCCAGGGGCGGGAGACTTCACTCCCCTTCGTCACCGTGAGGATGGACCCATGAAGTACCTGCTGATGCTGTTCGAGAACGAGAAGGCCTGGGACGCGCTGCCGCAGGAGGAGGCCCAGAAGGTGCTGGAGGAGTACGCGGCCTTCAGTGAGTCCATCGAGAAGAGCGGGAACAACATCGCGGGCGAGGCGCTGCAGCCGACGTCCACGGCGACCACGGTGCGCGTGCGCGACGGCAAGCGGCTGACGACGGACGGGCCGTTCGCGGAGACGCGCGAGCAGCTGGGCGGCTTCTTCCTGGTGGAGGCGAAGGACCTGGACGAGGCGATTGCCCTGGCCTCGCGCATCCCCGCCGCGAAGTCGGGCTGCGTGGAGATACGCCCGGTGATGGACTACTCCGACGTCATGGGCTGAGGCCCGGAGTCGGAGCGAGTCGTCCATGGAGGACGTGCGGTCCATCGTCGAGCAGACCTATCGCGCCGAGCATGGCCGCATCGTGGCCATGCTCATCGGCGCGATGGGTGGAGACTTCGCCTCGGCGGAGGAGGTGGTGCAGGAGTCCTTCGAGGCGGCGCTCCAGCAGTGGCCGCGCGAGGGAGTTCCACGCGAGCCTCGCGCGTGGCTCCTGCGGGCCGCGCGCAACAAGGCGGTGGACCGGGTGCGCAGGGGCGTGCGGCTCGGGGCCCGGGTGGAGGCGTTGGAGGTGGTGGCGCGGCTGGAGCAGGAGCTCGCCGCCACGCCGCTTGGTGAGGACTGGGAGGCGCATCCGGATGACTCGCTGCGACTGCTCTTCACGTGCTGCCACCCTGCCCTCGCCGTGGATGTCCAGGTGGCGCTGGCGCTGCGCACGTTGTGTGGGCTGACGACGGAGGAGGTGGCGCGAGCGTTCCTCGTGCCTCCGGCGACGATGGCGCAGCGGCTGGTGCGTGCGCAGCGCAAGATTCGAGACGCGCGCATTCCGTATGTCATCCCGGAGCCGGACGCGCTGGCAGAGCGCACCCGGGGCGTGCTGCATGCCATCTACCTGCTCTTCTCGGAGGGTCACTCCGCGACGCAAGGCACGGAGCTGGTGCGCGTGGACCTGTGCGAGGAGGCGCTGCGACTGGCCCGGCTGACGTGCGACCTGCTGCCCCGCCATCCCGAGGCCACCTCGCTGCTGGCGATGATGCTGCTCCACCATTCCCGGCGCCACGTTCGGGTGGCCGAGGATGGTGGACTGGTCCTGTTGGACAGGCAGGACCGCGGGCGATGGGACGCGGCGAACATCACGGAGGGACTGGCCCTGCTCGACACCGCGTTGGCGCTGGGCGCCTTCGGGCCGTACACGGTGCAGGCGGCCATCGCGGCGCTGCATGCACAGGCGAAGCGGCCGGAGGAGACGGATTGGGAGCAGATCGCCGCGCTCTACGAGCGACTGGCGAAGTTGACACCGGGGCCGGTGGTGGAGCTCAACCGCGCGGCGGCCGTGGCGATGGCGAAGGGCCCGGCACAGGGGTTGGTGTTGGTCGACGACCTGGAGTCCTCCGGACGACTCACCGAACACCACCTGCTGCCCGCGGCCCGAGCGGAGCTGCTGCGCAGGCTGGGGCGCGGGGACGAAGCCGTGGCGGCCTACCGTCGCGCGCTCGCCCTGGTACGAACGGAGCCAGAGCGGCGATTCCTCGAGGAGAGACTGCGGGAGGTGCTCTCGGACGCGCCGCCGACTTGAGCGCCTTGAACAGTCGTCGACTTACCTGCCCATGCGGGAGAGGAACGCCTTGACCCTGCTCGAATGGGTCAACCCTGCTTCTTCGCACCGGAGCGACGCGAGCCAGTCTCGGACCTCTGCCGCGGGCTCTCCCAACTGAATCAACTGACCTCTTCGTATCCGAGCCGTTTCAACGAGTTCCTGACCGAACTCACTGTACGGCCGAGGCTCGGGCAGCCGCCAGAGCTTCACGATGGGGAGTGCCGTACTCCACTGGTCGACCACATGTGGGTACTGACGGACCATTTCCGGATTTGCAATCTCGCGCGTGGCGGCGCCCGCAATCACCGCGAGAGTACAAACAGCGAATATCCGGCCGCAGACTTCCGCGGAGACCGGACCCGCGACGACCTTGGGTTTCAGAGGAATGGCCAGCAAGACGGGAGCGCCACGCTGGTAGTGGCGGCCTGCGTCCGTGGCATTCTGCGAGAGCGGGAAGGCAAGAACGCCCCAGTCTTCCATGTTCGTCGCATAGACGTGCTTGAAGTGGATCCTGCCCTTCAGGTTGATGTCCACGCATCCCCTCCTGTTCGCAAGCCTGGAGCGACAGCGAGACTGATGGTTGACAGCGCTTTGTTGAAGCAGGGTAACAACCCGGCCGCCAGCCACCACGCGCCCCCTGGACACGGCAGCCTACCAAAGAGTCTCCGCAGGCGGGGCGCGACCAAGGCGCCATTGCCGCGGAGCGCGGCTCTACTCCCGGGCCGCGCATCCTGTGGAAGCACCGAGACGCCGCCGTCAACCCAGGCGTCCCGGCATGCACAACCCCGCGCCTCAGCTCCACAGCTCGCGGGAGAGTACCTCCACCATCGCGAGAGCGACCTCTGGCTGGGGCAATCCCAGCGCGAGCAAGACCGCGTCATCGGTCGGCGCGGAGACCTCGGCGCGCAGCGCCTCCACGGCCCGCTGACGTGCCGCGCGCACCGTCTCGCGCTCCTCGGGCGAGAGCTTCTCCTCCGCCCAGCGGTCGACGGCCCACGACAGGTCCGCATGCCGCGTCTCGTCCTCCGCGATGCGCACCATCGCCTCGCGCACCTCCGCGTCCTCCGCGTGCAGCGCCTGGTGATGCGCGAGCAGCGCGCCATACGTCTCGCGCACACAGCCCTCCACCGCGTTGTCCAGCGCCACATCGAACAGCGGCCGCGGAGGAAGCGGCGCCACCACCGCGCGCTCTGGCGTCACCCCATGTCGGCGCGCCAGGCTGCCGCACACCTGCGTATGCGCCACTTCATCCAGCGCGCTGCGCAGCGCTGCCTGTTGCAGCTCGACGGCCGCGCCATGCAGCGCCAGTTCCTCACGAAGCCGCAGGAAGGCGGTGATGGAAGCCTGCTCCAGGTGGGTGATGAGCGCGAAGTGCTGTCCCAGCTCATCCACGCAGTCCACCGTTCCATCCGAGCGAAGCCCCGCGGGCCTGCGTCCCACCGAGCACCCCTTGTCGCCACGCTCGAGGACGTGCGTGCGCTTCTCGACCACCTCGCCGGAGGGCTTGACCACCAGCAGGTACTGCGTCAGCTCCGTCCCCTCGCCACATGCGAACCCCTTGGTGGCGATGACGCTGAAGGTCCCATCGTCGTTCGTCTTCACCGCGCCATGCTTCAGCTCGGTGCAGCTCACGTTGTAGTCCTCCGCGAAGACCTGGAGCAGCGCCTCCGTCGGGGTGTCGATGCTGCCCAGCAGGGCCGCGAGCGCATTCCGGGACGTGTGCGCCTCGACCGAATCACCTCGCGTCGTCACGAGGTAGTACGCATAACAGCCCATCTCGCAGCGGGCACGGAACCCGTCCTCGGAGGCCAGGGCGTCCAGCTCCGCGTTGCACACCGCCGGCTGCGTGGCGGTCTCGCACGCCTTCCCGACAGACGACAGACGCATCTGCCGCGGCGTGCTCTCCAGGTCAGCCACCAGGCGCAGCTCGATGAAGTCCGTCGGGCTCGCGGGGGCCAGCCCCTGGAGCGACACGCGGCCGTTGTCACAGGGGGGCGCCGAGAAACCCTCCAGGGAAATCCCCCCGTCGCCACAACCGGTGAGCACCAGGGGCGACGCCAGGGATGCACTCAGCGCACGGGCGAAGAGCCGGCGCAGTTGATTCGAGTTCAAGCAACACTCCTCTCTGGGTACGACCTCACTGCCGACAGCAATGGCGGTGCCAGCAGCGTCTCATTCGAGGAGCCGCGGTGACAGTCCGAAGCGTCTCCGGTGTTTTCCGCGAGCGCACTCAGAAACCTGAGGGGCGCGGTGTCTCGAATTGATCAACCTCCGGGCCCCCGGCGTCCAAGCGGGCTCACCCAGACGCCGTCCTCGAAAGAGGCGGCACATCGCAGGCCACACACCCCATGTGGAAACTCCGCTTCATCCCGCTGCTCTGTCTGCTCACCCTCACCCACTGCACCGAGCCCACCTCACACGAAGCCTCGCGCCAGCACCCCATCCCGAACCGATACATCGTCGTGCTCCGCCCCCAGGCCCCGTCAAAATCCCAGGGGCTACAGAAGCCTCGCGAGTACGTCGCGAGCCTCGCCAAGGCGCACGGCGCGACCGTACTGCGCGCCTATGAGCACGCCCTCCAGGGCTTCACCGCGGAGCTCGACGCAGCACGCCTGGAAGCCTTGCGCGCCGATGAGCGCGTGGCCTTCATCGAGCAGGACGCCCGGGTGCGCCCGCTCGCCACGTCGGAGACGGCGGCGTGGGGACTGGACCGCGTGGACCAGGAGGACCTGCCGCTCGACGGCCACTTCCGTCCCGCGCTGAGCGGCGCGGGAGTCCACGCGTATGTCCTCGATACCGGCATCCGCTCCACACACGCCGAGTTCCAGGGACGCCTGGGCGAGGGCTTCGACGCGTTGGAGACGAATGGCGACGCGGAGGACTGCCACGGCCACGGCACGCACGTGGCGGGAACCCTGGGCGGCTCCACCTGGGGCGTGGCGCGCGCCGCGACGCTGCACTCCGTGCGCGTCATCGACTGCGAAGGCGAGGGCACGGTGTCGGGCATCATCGCTGGCATCGACTGGGTCACCGCCCATCACCAATCCCCCGCCGTCGCCAACCTGAGCCTCAGCCTGGAGCTCTCCGAGGCGCTGGACCAGGCGGTCCGAAACGCCGTGGGCGCCGGAGTCACCGTCGTCGTGGCCGCGGGCAACCGCAGCGTCGATGCGTGCGATCACTCTCCGGGCCGCGCGGCGGAAGCGCTCACGGTGGGCGCCACCCGGCTGACGGACACGCGAGCGTCGTTCTCGAACTACGGCCGCTGCATCGACCTGTTCGCGCCGGGCGAGGACATCCCCTCCGCCGACATCGCGGACGACACGGCGAGCGAGGTCCGCTCCGGCACCTCCATGGCCACCCCGCACGTCGCGGGCGCCGCCGCGCTCTACCTGGAGACCCATCCTCGCGCCACGGCCGCGCAGGTGATGGACGCGCTCGCGGGCGCCGCCATGGCCGGGCGTGTGAAGGAGGCCGGCCCGGGCTCACCCGACCTGCTGCTCCAGGCGGGCTTCCGACACGCGACGGGAGACCACCATCGTCCCTGGGCCCAGGTGGTGACGCCGTTCCCCTGGAGCACCGTGCGCGGCACCTCGCGCGTGCGCGTGCTCGCCTGGGATGACGTGGCGGTGCGCCGCGTGGACCTCTGGGTCAACGGCCTCCTGCGCGCCAGCGACACCACCTTCCCCTTCGAGCTGGACTGGGACACGCGCGAGGAGCTCAACGGCCCCACCACGCTGGAGGTCCGCGCTTACGACTCCGCGCTCGGAGCCTGGCGCGCCACGCCCGTGACGGTGACGGTGCGCAACCCGGACGTCGCCGACTTCGATGCGACGCTCCAGGCACCCCGCTGCGCCACGCTCGCGTCCGCGTGCGACACGGGCGTGCTCGTTCGCGGAATGGGAAGCGTGGGGCCCGAACTCCATGCCCCGAACACGCTCGGCGGGAGCTGCGCCGATGGCAACGGCGGAACCTACGGTGTCACTCCCTCGCTGGAAGGCCTGCGCGTCGCCAGCCAGGATGGAGGCCCGCTCACCGCCGGCAGGCCCGTGACGCTCACCGCGAGCGTCATCGGCTTCCTGCCCTACTTCGAGCGCGTGAACCTCTTCCACGCGCCCGACGCACGCCACCCCCAGTGGACCCACGTGGCCACGCTCCCGGTCGAGGTGACGGGAGAGAATGAGCTGTCCGTCACCTTCACGCTGCCGGAGGGTGGGCTCCAGGCGATTCGCGGCGTCATCGGTGACAATCCCACCGGAGCCAGCTGCGTCGAGAGCGAGTGGACGGACCACGACGACCTCGTCTTCCCCGTGGCGCCCTCGCGTCGCTGAAGCAGGGCACGACCCGGCGCGCCGTCACCCGGCGGCGCGCCGCGGACTCTCAATGGGAGCGCGTCGAGTCCGTGCTCTCGTCGAGCATCCGCACCGCCACCGCGCGGCATCCGCCGCACACCACACCCGCCCGCTCCCAGTGCACCTGGTCCTCGAGCTCGCGAGCATCCTCGGGCCCCTCTTCCAATCGCCGCACCAGCGCCGCGAGCGCGTCCTGCTCACCGTCCTCGGACGACTCCGCGGACTCCAGCACGTCCTGCTCGCCCTCCAGGACCAGCTTGAAGCGGTAGTACACCTCGCGTGGGTTGAGGGCGCGCCCACACGTCGCGCAGCGCCGAAGTCGGGGTCCGGTCATCGCAGGTGGCCTCCCTCGCCCGGGTGCGCAGCAGCCATGGCATTCCGCAACTCCCAGCGTGGCACACTGCCACGCCCTCCCGACACTGCTTCCCTGAATTCAGGGAGATAGTTTGAGGCACGAGGATTGCTGGCGACCCCGAGTCCCACGTCCCCGGGGTTCTCCCCTTCGTGTCTCATCCATGAATCACCCGTCCTCTCCCGAAGTCGCGGAGGGCCGCGTCGTGGCCTCCGTGCACGTCCCCCTCGTCCTCTCGAAGCCGAGGCGCTCCGGAGCACTCGCCGCGCTGCTCTTCGCCCTCACGGCTTGTGAGAGCACGCCCTCCGACAAGGCCCCCGGGCCCGTGGTGGAGGAGGAGGCGGCGTCACCGGTCGTCACCATCGACGCCATGGACAACGAGCAGCACGTGCTGCGCGGCGGCTTCCAGTTGGATGCGGGCGTCGTGCGCGTGGAGGTCTACGAGGGCTCCATCCTGCTCGGGCTGGCGGTGCTCGAGGACGGACGCTGGAGCATCCCGTGGCAGCCGGGCCACGAGAGCGAGTCGCTGGAGGTCGTCGCCTATCACGACGGCGGGACGGAGGTGCGCACGCGCCTGGCGTTCCAGCGCCTGGGCTTCGGCACGCAGGACAGCCTGTACGCGGCCGAGGCGCTCCTGACGCTCCCCACATCCCCGGACACGACGACGCGCTACACGCTGGACGGCTCCACGCCGGGCCCGACGTCTCCCGTCTACACGGCGCCGTTGGTGCTGCTCAACCGACGCGGGCAGCCCGCGCCGCTCAGCCTCATCCCGACGAACCCCGCCGAGTCACCGGAGCCCTGGCGCTGGAAGCCGCCCACGGCGCCCACCACGCTCGCGACGGTGGTGCGCGTGCGGCGGTTCGCGGGCGAGACGCCGGTGGACGCGGGACAGGCGCGCACGTACCTCATCGGGCAGCCGCGCGCGTACACGTTGCCGGTGTTGTCGTTGGCGACGGACGCGGTGAACTTCTTCGGTGACGAGCAGGGCATCTACGTGCCGGGCCGCGTCTACGCCGAGACGCCGGGGCCCATGCAGGGCTGGGGCACGGGCAACTACATGCAGGACGGCAAGGACTGGGAGCGCCCGGTCCACGTCGAGTGGTTCGACGCCGCGGGCGCGACGGTGTTCGCGCAGAACGCGGGCGTGCGCATCCACGGCTCGGGCAGCGCGGCGATGCCGCAGAAGAGCCTCCGGCTGTACGCGAAGGAGGAGTACGGCCCGGAGCTGTTCCAGGCGGACGTGTTCCCGGACCATCCGCTGCGCGAGTTCAAGCGGCTCATCGTGCGCACGTCGGGGCAGGACCAGGTGGGCTCCAAGCTGCGCGACTGCGTGCTCCAGGGCTTGCTGCGCGAGACGTCCCTGGCGCTGCAGGCCTGTCAGCCCACGCTGGTGTTCCTCGATGGTGAGTACTGGGGGCTGCACGAGCTGCGCGAGCGGTATGACGAGTACTACGTGGCCACGCACCACGGGCTGAAGCGCAAGGACATCGTCATCCTGGAGGGCGACGGCATCCTCGACACGGGCGAGGACGCGGACGTGCTGCCCTACCAGGAGCTGCTCGCCTACGTGCGAGAGCACGACCTCTCCGTCCCCGAGCACTTCGCGTACGTCGCGGCGCGCATCGATGTGGAGGACTTCATCGACTACCACATCGCGGAGGTCTACTTCGGCAACGAGGACTGGCCGGACAACAACGTGAAGTTCTGGCGCCTGCGCGGCGGAGAAGCTTCCGGCGACACGGGGCCCGGGGATGGCCGGTGGCGCTGGCTGCTGCACGACCTGGACGCGGCCTTCGTCGGAGGCCCCGAAGCCAACTCACTCGGCCGGCTGCTGCGCGACGAGCGGCTCGGCGAGTCCTTCGTCGTGCTGTTCCGGAGCCTGATGAAGTCGCCGGACTTCAAGGGCCTGTTCGTCTCGCGCTTCCAGTGGCACCTGGAGAACACCTTCGCGACGGAGCGGGTCCTGGCCCTGCTCGACGAGGCCGCGGCGCGACTTGCGCCCGAGATGGCCGAGCACGTCGCGCGGTGGGGTTACCCGGCCTCGGTGGAGTCGTGGCAAGCGGAGGTGGAGTGGATGCGCGAGTGCGCGCGTCGCCGCCCCGAGGCGCTCCAGCGCTACCTGCGGGAGGAGCTGGGCGCGCCCTGAGCCCGTCTTCCTCATGCCGCGTCGACCCGACCTGGATGCCCTGCGGGGGTTGCTGCTCGTCCTGATGACGCTGACGCACCTGCCCACGCGACTCAACGCGTACACCAGCCAGCCCTTCGGCTTCGTCTCCGCGGCCGAGGGGTTCGTGTTCCTGTCGGCGTTCCTGGTAGGGGGCACGCACGTGAAGGCGTGGGACGCGCCGGGAAAGCTGTGGCGCGGTCTGCGGCGGAGAGCCCTCAAGGTCTACGCGCACCACGTCGGGCTGCTCTGCTTCGCCTTCACGTTCATCGGGGCGGTGGGTTGGCTCACGCACCGCCCCGCGGTGCTCAACCTGCTCGACTTCTTCCACCAGGAGCCACTCACGGCGCTGTTGAGCAGTCTGGTGCTGCTGTACTGCCCGCCGCTGCTGGACATCCTCCCGCTCTACGTCGTGCTGCTGTTCCTGACGCCCTTCGTGCTGACCGCGGCGCGCCATGCGGGCTGGGGGAAGGTGGTGTGTCTCAGCGCGCTGGTGTGGCTGTGGGCGCAGCTGGGCCTCAAGCGGGAGCTGTACGGGGTGTTGGGGGCCGTGTCCTGGCTGCCGATGAAGGTGGACCACTCCGGCGCGTTCGACTTGTTCGCCTGGCAGTTCCTCTGGGTGCTCGGCGTGTGGAGGGGGAGCCTCAGGGCCCGGGCCGCCGGGAGCCCCGCGTCGCCGCCGCGCCACCAGTGGGTGTTGGCGTGGGGCGTGGTCGTCGTGTTCCTGCTCGCGCGGTACGAGGTGCCGGGGGTCCAGCTGCTCACGCGCTGGCCCGTATTGCTCGACAAGTGGACGCTGGCGCCGCTGCGGCTGGTGAACTTCCTGGCGCTGGCGCTGCTGGCGGACCGGGGTGCGCCGCTCGTGTATCGCTGGCTGCGGCCGAGGGTCTTGGAGCTGTTGGGCAGCGCGTCCCTGCCTGTCTTCAGCGCCCATCTGGTGTTGTGCCTGCTGAGCCTCGCGCTCATCAACGAGAGCGAGGCGCCGCTGGACAGCCTGGAGGAGGTCGCCGTGCTGGCGGTGACATTCGCCGGGATGGTGGTGGTGGCGCTGCATCACCAGCGGCGCACGGCGGCCCTCACGGGCTGAGTTGAGTCAGAGCACCTGACGAAGGCCGAAGCGGCCCCGGGCGCGGAGGGAGTCTCCGTCCGTGGCGACGACGGGGGTGAACTGCCCCTGGCTCGGCTCGTAGGCGTGCACGCAGCCGTCCTCGAGCTGGTAGACCCAGGCGTAGAGGTTGAGCGCGCGGTTGGCGAGCGCCTCGGCGACCGTGGGATGGGAGCGCAGGTTCTCGAGCTGTACGAGGACGTTCTCCCCGACGGCCGCGTCGAGGAGGGCATCTCCGCTCAGGTGGGCGTAGCTGGCCTCGACGATGCGCCGGGTGGACTCCGCGTGGCGCAGCCACTGGGCCATCTGGGGGAGCTTCTCGAGGAGCTGGGGCTTGAGCAGGCCGTGCATGGCGCCGCAGCGGGTGTGTCCGCAGACGATGATGTGGCGGACCTTGAGGGCGGCGACGGCGTACTCGATGGTGGCCGCGGTGCCGTTGTTGGCGGTGCTGTAGGGCGGGACGATGTTGCCGGCGTTGCGGATGATGAACAGCTCTCCGGGCCCGGCGCCCGTCACCTCGTTGGGGAGCACGCGCGAGTCGGAGCAGGTGATGAAGAGGACCTCGGGGTTCTGCGCCTCCGCGAGCTTCGAGTAGAGCTCCTGCTTGGAGCGGAAGACCTCGGTCTGGAAGTGATGCAGTCCGGGAATGAGTTTCTCCATGGCGACGGAGCCTTCACCAGGAGAAGGGTCTGCGACAACCCTATTGCGTATGCCGCGCGCGTGACGGTGAACATTTCCATGGGCCTGCTCGAAAAGCCTCTCCAACATGAATGCACACCCAACGACCGTGGCATCATCGACAGGCAGCACACGAAGCGCCACTCTCGTTGGGAGGAAC
Organism: Myxococcus fulvus; assembly: GCF_900111765.1. The sequence continues at coordinate 549,450 of NZ_FOIB01000006.1, read as the reverse complement.
CATGCGTACCCTGTTGACCCTGGGCCTTGCAGTCCTGGGCTTCCAGTTCGGCTGTGGTGTGGATGATGCCAACACGGAAGTGCAACCCGACATGGCTTCACAGGAGGCCCCGCTCCTCATCTGCCTCTCGGAGTACCTCATCCAGTATTACAGCGACGCAACCCTCACCACGCTGGTCGGCACGGAGCGGTGCTTCTGCGGAAGGACACCCGTGCGCACGGGGCAGAGGAGCCCGTACTTCATCGAATCCGACGGCGGTGAGTGTCCTGGCATTGCGCCGGAAGCTCGGACGAACGAGCCCGTCACCACGCTCGAGATCCCTCCTCCCGCGGCGACCATGAATTGCGAATGGATGGACGAGACCGAGAGAATCGAGTGCACAGGAAGCGCGAGTGGCGGAGTGACGCCCTATACCTACCAGTGGCAAAGGGCGCACAACCTCGACGTCGACCCCGCTCCAGGCAACTGGCCCTGGCGCAATGGCACCACCACCTTCAGCGAGCCCTGCAAGTTCGGGCTCTACCCGGGCGGACGGTATTACTACAAGTACATCCGCTTCCGCGTCCTCGACGCCAACACCTACGTCTCGAACTACGGCGAACAGAGCTTCCGCTGCTGGACTCCCAATCCGTAACACAGGAGGCTGGGTTGAGAGGGGCCGAGCGACAGTGACTCGGCCCCTTGTCGTTCGTACGGCTGCAAGCAAATGCAGGTGAGTTTTGCCGGCGGCTCGCGCGCGACAATTCGCATCCCTCCCCACCACCTGTCGTGCAATCAGCCCCAGGACTGCCTGGAAAGTCTGCCGAAGAACAGGAGGCAGGCCTTGGCATCCACACATGAGGTCCGCATGGTGTGACTTGGGCTGCCTGAGGTCTTCAACACAACAACGAAAGCAGCAGAGCAGCCTGGCGATCATCAACCTGACCGCGGCAACGGAGCGTCCTCAGTGGAGGGAAGTCCATGGCACAGGACACACGCAATGAGACGTCACAGGGAGTGTCTGGAAGCATGCCCGCCATGACGGAGGAGCCAGCAGAAGCAAGCGGGGCGGTGGGCAGGTTCCCGCCAGAAACCTATCCCGTAAAATCTGTCGAAGAGTTACTGGGGCAAGGGAAGACACGCGCAGATCTCGTGTTTCCAGATGTCCGCAACGACTACGAACTCGACAACGCGCTCATTGGCCAGACCGTCAACAACAACGGTTGCATCGTCAAGAGCGACTGGATCTCAACGACCGTCAGACCAGACACCATACACCTCATCTCTGGCGCCATGGGCGGACAGCAGTCAACGAAGGAGCCTGCTGACCAGGCAAGCAGGACACAGGTCACAGCAAGCATGAAGCCCATTGCCGCGTATCTGGCCTACATCAAGAAAGACTCTGTCCCATCTGGGGTCCAGGAGGGCTATACCCTTCGAAAGAAGAAGGGATTCTCGCGGCAGTTCACCACCAGCACCGAGGTGAAGTCATCGGTCACGGCAGGGTTCCTAGCCTGTGAAGCAACGCTAGAAGTGACGACAAGTTTCTCATACAGCGAAACCATCGAGGAAGAGTTCGAGGAGACCTGGACCAAAACCTTGACAGGGCCACAGGACTACTGGACGTTCCAGCCGGTTGTCATGTATGCCATCAAGATCCCGAAGTGGAGATCGAACTTTGGCGGCGAGAGATACGGCACCGTGGGGCCATACTATTTCTTTCGCAACGACAACGCCTACTCATTCATGCCTTTGTTTAGAAACAGCCCCTCGACGCTTGATCGCGAGATTGGGTACCTTTCCTTGCAGACGGTCGCGGAGTACCTCCAGAACGAAGCTTGGGGGAGATGGTAGAGCGAGCCGGTCTCAGAATTGAGCGAGCAGGAAGGATGGCACCTCGAGGAGGGCTTCGTCGACGCGTTCTTTGCCTCGGCGAAAAGACGAAGCGGGCAAAGGTGGAGAGCTTCCTCCACCTCGGGTGCATCCTCACCCTCTTGAGACAATTCTGAGTTCACCTCTAGCCAAAACAGTGCACGAACCGGGAATCGAACCCGGACGACCCTTGCGAGTCAGCGGATTTTAAGTCCGCTGCGTCTGCCAGTTCCGCCATTCGTGCAGCCCCCCCAGTCCTACCAATCCCCCTGCCCACTGCTCAACACCATTCCGAGGCCCCGGGCCTCCGCCCTCCCGGTCCGACAGGCGCACGCGCCCGGACGCGCGTCCCAGTCCCCTACCCGACGCCCCAGTGCGCCGCGCTCTCGGACTCCGAGGGCGCCCGGCTTTCACTGTCCTGAAGGCGCCTCACGGGCACGACCCGGGGACGAACGACATCTCCGGTGGCACCGCGCATTCTCCGGGTCCCATTGGAACGACAGGGGAGAACGCCGCCCATGAGCACGCCGCCCCGTTCGCCCCTCCGAGCGGACATCGTCCGGGACCACGCGCCCGGCGTGTATGCCTTTCGTGAGCCCCCCGACTCGCGCTCCGTGCTCCACCGAGTACTCGTGACCCGCGCCTTGGGTCACTGAGGAGAATCCCATCCATGTTGTTTCAGTACCTTGAAGACAGCGCGCAAGCGGCCCCTCGACGGACAGCGGTCATCGACGGTGAGCGAGCCATCTCCTACGAGGAGCTCGACGCAGGCTCGAACCAGGTGGCCCGCACGCTCCAGGAGCTCGGCATCGGCCGGGGCGCGCGCGTGGGACTCCACCTGAACAAGTCGCTCGAGGCCGTGGTGGGCCTGTTCGGCATCCTCAAGGCCGGCGCGGCCTATGTCCCCATCGACCCCTCCGCGCCGGAGTGGCGCCTGAAGTTCATCGCGAGGGACTGCGCGCTCGCGGCCATCCTCACCACCCCCACCTGGCAGGCCTCGCTCCAGCAGATACAGAGCCTGCGCGGAATCATCCTGGTGGGGACACGTCAGCCGAACACCGCCTTGGCCCCGCCCGGGGAGCACCGCCCGACGACACTGACCTGGGAGCAGGTGCGCACCCGCTCCACCTCGCGCCTGGAGAAGGACTCGCGTGCCACGCCCGAGGACCTCGCGTATGTCCTCTACACCTCCGGCGCCACCGGAAACCCCAAGGGGGTCATGCACAGCCATCGCGCCGTGCAGGCCTTCGTCGAGTGGGCCTTCCAGACGGCGAACGTGCGCGCCTCGGACCGCGTCTCCAGCCTCTCGCCCTTCCACTTCGACCCGTCCGTCTTCGACCTCTTCGCCACGGCCAAGGGCGCCGCCACGCTGGTGCTGGTGCCCATCGAGCTGTCCGCGATTCCCCGGGAGCTGGCGGACTTCATCGCGAAGAAGGAGATCGCCATCTGGCACTCCGTGCCCTCGGTGCTCACCCAGCTCGAGGCCCGGGGCGAGCTGTCACGGCATGCCTTCCCGCACCTGCGCACCGTGCTCTTCACCCGCGAGGTCTTCCCCCACAAGTACCTGCGCAAGCTCGTGCTGACCCTCCCCAGGCCGCGTTACCTCAACCTGTACGGCACCACCGAGACGAACGTCTGCACGTACCACGTCGTCACGCCCGCGGACCTCGCGAGCCCCGAGCCCCTGCCCATCGGCAAGGTCTGCTGCGGAGACGAGGTCTTCGTCATCCGGGATGACGGCGCGAGGGCGGCGGACGGCGAGGAGGGCGAGCTGTGCGTGGCGGGCCCCACGCTGATGAGCGGTTACTGGGGACAGGAGGAGTACACCCGGAAGGTGCTCGGCCCCATTCCAGGCCACGCCAAGGCCTATCGGACGGGGGACCGCGTCACCCGGGAGGCCGGAGGTGTGCTGCGCTTCCTGGGCCGCCGCGATGACCGGGTCAAGGTCCGGGGCCGCCTCATCGAGCTGACCGCCGTGGAGGAGGTGCTGCTGCGCCACCCGGATGTCGAGGAGAGCGCCGTGCTGACGCTCCCGGACGAGCTCGCGGGCGGAGAGCTGCGCGCCTTCGTGGTGCTCAAGGACAACGCGAGCGCCAGTCTCCAGGACCTGCGACAGCACTGCGTGGACTACCTGCCGCCCTACATGGTCCCCACCCGCATCGACACCTGCGAGTCCCTGCCGAAGACGACCGCCGGGAAGAAGGACCGCGTCCGAATCCAGGAGGACGCCCGCCAACGCGCCTGAGCTGTCGTCCCACCGCGTCGGGCCTGGCCCCTGGTGGCCTCGCCCCGCCTGGAAACTGGAGTGAGTCGCCATGAACGGGAGCGTGGCACCCTCGGCACCCGAGCCTCCGCGACGGTCGGAAGTCCGCCCCATGCACGTGGACCTCTGGAGGGCCTTCGAGCGGCCGTGGCCTCTGGACGCGGCGAGCCCATGCGCCCTGCCCTGCGTCTTCCGTCTGTCCGGCCTGCTCGACTGGCGCGCGCTGCGTCTGGCGCTCGAGGCCCTGGCGCATCGACACGAAGCCCCGCGGGCCTCGCTCCCCGTGGAACGAGGACACGTCACCCCGAGCATCCACACGCCCGGCGTCTTCGTCCTCCCCACCATCAGCCTGCTCGATGGAACGCCCTGCTCCGAGGCGCGCGAGGCCCGATTGGCCGAGTCCCTGCGCCACGAGGCCCGTCGTCCGGTCGGCCTCCCAGGCGCGCCCCTCGTCTGGGCGACGCTGTTCGTCCTCGACGCGCACGAGCACGTGCTGCGGCTCGGATTCCACCCCAGCCTCCTCGACGCCCAGCCCCGGGAGGTGCTGCTGTGGGAGCTCTCGGAGCTGTACGCCGCGTACCACCGAGGAGGGCCCGCGCCCGCCCTGCCGCCCGTGGAGTCGCGCCCCAGGCCTTCCGCGAACGACGTCGGTCGCGGCCCGCTCGGGGCTGACCTTCCGGCGCCCACGCGACGAGGCCCCCGCGGTGCGCCCATCGCCGCCGAGGACGTGCTCGCGGCCCTGGGCATGACCGACGCCGCGCACAGGGGAAGGACCCTCGAGGACCTCGATCAGGTCCGTTGAACGAAGGACAGGCCCGGGGCCTCCGGCTCGACCGGTGCCCGGGCAGGCTGGGGCCGTGGCCCGAAAGCCACCCGCCGGGCCCTGGGGGATGCGCCAACCCCCCGGGAGCGTTGATGAATCCAGGGCCTCGGCCCGGGCCAGCCGGGCCCGGGGGTCGGCTCTTCACTCTTCGACGCCTGGGATGCGCTCCACGGTCGCATCCCACCTCCCCCCTGTTATAAAGCGCCCCCCATGCTTGAGACCGTCACCAAGGGCTTCCGCGCCGCCAAGAACCGCCTCGCCGGCAAGAGCGAGCTCACCCCGGAGCTGGTCGACGAGTCGCTCCGCGACATCCGCGTCTCGCTCCTCGAGGCCGACGTTGCCTTCGACGTGGTGAAGAAGTTCGTCGCCCGCGTCCGCGAGAAGGCCGTGGGCGAGCTCGTCCAGACCACCATCACCGATGCCTCGGGCCAGAAGCGCAAGGTCAGCCCGATGGACCACTTCATCAAGATCTGCCACGACGAGCTCGAGGCGCTGATGGGGCCGGTGGACACGGGGCTGAACCTCAAGCCCAAGGGCCAGCTGTCCGGCATCATGATGGTGGGTCTGCAGGGCTCGGGTAAGACGACGACCACGGGCAAGCTCGCCAACCGGCTGCTCCAGCAGGGCCGCAAGCCGCTGCTCGTGGCCGCGGACATCTACCGTCCGGCCGCCGTGGACCAGCTCAAGGTCCTGGGCGAGCGGCTCAAGGTGCCCGTCTACCACGAGCCCGGGGTGCAGCCGCCCGAGCTGGCGAAGCGGGGCTATGCCGCCGCCCGCGAGCAGAAGTGCGACGTGGTGCTCATCGACACCGCCGGTCGTCTCGCCATCGACGAGGCGCTGATGTCGGAGCTGGAGTCCATCAAGTCGAACGTGCACCCGGACAACATCCTGCTGGTGTGCGACGCGATGATTGGTCAGGACGCCGTGCGCACCGCGGCCGAGTTCGACCGTCGCCTGACGCTGGATGGCTTCATCCTGACGAAGCTGGACGGTGACGCGCGTGGTGGCGCGGCGCTGTCCATCAAGGAAGTCACCGGCAAACCCATCAAGTTCCTCGGCATGGGCGAGTCGATGGACAAGCTGGAGGAGTTCCGTCCGGAGGGCCTCGCCGGCCGCATCCTCGGGTTCGGCGACATCGTCGGCCTGATGAAGGACTTCGAGAAGGTCGTCGACGAGAAGAAGGCCGAGGAGGACGCGCGCAAGCTCTTGTCCGGCCAGTTCTCGATGAAGGACTTCGTCGAGCAGATCCGCATGGTGCGGAAGATGGGTCCGCTCAAGGACCTGCTGGAGAAGTTCCCCCTCTTCGGCGAGATGACGGAGCACCTGAACCCGGACGAGAAGGAGCTCACCAAGATCGAGTCGATGTACGACTCGATGACGGTGAACGAGCGCCTGCGTCCGGACCTCATCAACACCAGCCGGGTGAACCGCATCGCCAAGGGCAGTGGTCGCAAGCCCGAGGACGTGCGGGAGCTGCTGCAGAAGTTCGGGATGATGCAGCAGGTGATGGGGACGATTGGCCAGAACCCGGGGCTCCTGGGTCGCATCCCCGGCTTCAAGCAGCTGGGTCAGCTGTCGCAGATGCGGAACATGGACCTCTCCAGCATGTTCGGCGGGGACCCGAAGATGATGGAGAAGATGATGAGCGGCGGCATGCCGGGCATGGGGTTGCCCATGCAGCTGCCGCAGGTGGCTCCGGGCTACACGCCCCCCATGGGCCAGGCCGCCATGGCGAAGGCTCGGTTGATGGGCTACGCCCCGCCGTCCGCCGCCGGCGCCAAGGGCGAGGACCGGGACGCCATCAAGGAGCGCCGCAAGCGGGAGAAGGAGAACAAGAAGAAGAACCGCAAGAAGCGGTAGGCGGTCAGGCCTTCTCTGGCCCGTGAGCACCAGGCCCGTGTCGCCCGGAGACGTCCGGGGGCGCGGGCCTTCGCTTGTCTGGGGGTCCAGGGTCCGGGACGGGAGCCCGGGGGTGGGACGGGGCTCCGAGGGCCTCGGCCGGGCCGAGGGCGTGTCATGGTAGGTGTCTGGACTGGAACACTCTCTGCACAGCAGACCTTCATGACGAACCGACTTCGCCTGTCCGTCCCCCTCTTCGCCGTCTTCCTGCTGTCCGCCTGTATCGATGTTCCGGACGTCGCGGGGCCCGAGGACATCCCTGACGCGGGGCAGCCTCCCGATGCGGGGGGAACCTCGGACGGAGGCGAGCAACCTGCTGGGGACTTCGAACTCACCGTCATGCCCACGGAGGACTCGATCCTCCAGGGTGGCTCGAGGAGCTTCCAGGTCTCGCTCGTCCGCAAGAATGGCTTCAATGGGAGTGTCTCGGTGATGTTGGTGAGTCCGCCGGGGGGCATCACCGCACCCTCGGTCACGATTCCCGGCGCGAGCACGGTCTCGAGCTTGAGCATCAGTGTTTCCGAGCAGGTTGCGCCCGGTCCCGTGACGCTCACGGTGCGTGGAATCTCTGGAGCCCTTCATCGAGACCGGAACGTCTCGCTCACCATCGTTCCCCTGGGGGATCTGGCTGTCTCCTGGGTGGCGCCTTCGGCGTCGTACAGCGCCACGAATGGAGGACTGTCGGTCGAGGTCGCGGTGCAGGGGGGACAAGCCGAGAAGGTCGAGCTGATGAAGGGAGACACGGTGCTGACCACATGGACCGCGTCGCCCTACACGTACTCCTGGGATACGACGGCCGAGGCCGAGGGGGAGTACACGCTGGTGGCCAAGGCCACGAGAGCGGGCTCGACGTTCCCGAGTGTCGCGAGGACCGTGGTGGTGGACCGGACGGCGCCGAGCATCGTGGGCAGGCAGCCGGCGCACGGGGCGACCCAGGTGAGCGCTCGGACCCGCGTCGAGGTGGGGTTCAGCGAGGCCGTGAAGGCGGCGACCGTGAGCACTTCGAACGTGGGGCTCATCGGGGATGGCGGCGTGCCCATTCCTGTCATCCTGGACCTGTCAGCGGATGGACGGACCCTGATGTTGACCCCGGTTGCGTCACTCGCCGCGTCCACGGCGGTGAGCGTGCGACTTGGGACGGCGGAGCAGCCCATCACCGACGAGGCGGGCAACGTCCTCACATCGGAGGGTGTGTGGTCCTTCGCGGTCCCCTTCTGGCTGCCCATGGGAGGCGCCATCAGCGCGTCCCCCGGGAACACTCCCGCGGAGAACGTGGTGATGAAGGTGGGAACGGATGGGATGCCCGTCATTGCCTGGTCGGAGTCGGACGGGACGACCAAGAATATCTACGTCTCGAAGTGGGATGGGAACACGTGGCAGGCACTGGGCGACGCATTGAGCGCCAATTCCGGAGCGGCGACCCATGCAGATCGCCCTGCACTTGCTATCGACGGAGCCAACATCCCCATCGTCATCTGGGAAGAGTTCTCGCCCGATGGGCGGACCATCAACTTCCACGGTCGACGTTGGCTCAATGCCTCCTGGCAACCGCTCCCTACCTTCCCATCACTTATCGCAGAGCAACGTGAGGCGCGCACCAAAGCCTCCGCTGCAATCGACGGGAATGGGACCCTCTACGTCTACGGCGACTTTTACACCGGAATCTCCAACAACCTCACCAGCATGCATTTCCCGCCCAATGGCTCCACCTGGATAGAGTCCAACACCTCCTTTCCCACTGAGGAATTCCAGCGGTGGAGCACATCGCTTTCGACCTACGGCGCGAACACGTTGTTTGCAGCTTACACATCCATCCTCAGCACCGGCACGTTCGAGTACCGCGGGATCACGGTCATCAAGAACCACCGGACTCCGATCGGAGGACCCGTCCTCTCCGATACAAGCAGCCATGGGACGAACGACCCCTCCATTGCCATTGATGGGGCTGGGAATCCGTATGTCGCATGGAGCGAGGCTCCTCGCGGGACGACGAGCGGAAACATCCATGTCGCCCATCACGACGGGAACTCCTGGAAGTTCCTCGCCCCCCAGAGCAATGACGCACAGAGCTCCAACGAGACTCCTGCCCTGGGAATCGACCCGCAGGGACGCCCTGTCGTGGCGTGGAGCGGATTCGTTCAGCCCGAGCGGGCCATCTTCGTCAAGCGTTGGGAGAACGAGCAGTGGAGCAGTTTGGGCCCTGCGCTCAGCGCAAGGACGGGTTCAAGCACCAGCAGCTTCAAGCCCGCGCTGGCGTTTGATGCCGAGGGAGCGCCCCTGGTGGCCTGGCATGAGTTCACCGGGGCAACATCCGACATCTTCGCCTACAAGCTCAATCAGTGAGTACACGGAGGAATTGACTTTGCGCCTCCTGACGGGAGTCGCGGACATCTGGCTCCCTCTTGCTCGCGGCTCTTCGACCCAGCGGCGATTGAAGTTACGGCTGCCCGCGCTTGGGGACCACGAGCCCTTGGCTCAAACGCTTGAGAACACGCTTCCTCTGGCGCCGCTTGTAAGCCTCATGGGAGTTCTCTCCCAGTTCGTTCTGACGCGCAGTCTCCGCATCCACGATCTGGAATTCGACCAGTGAGATGACCACGCGGCCTTTCCGAGGCCGCGTGTCTTCGTCGGGAGGCGGCAGGTACTCGTCCACTCGAACGGGAATATCGACCACGAAGTTCAGGGCCCGATACGAGCTCCCCGAGAAGCTATTGCCACTCCGGTCCTCTCGGTCCTCGAAGTCCCTGTCGAGGTGCAGGTGTGGAATGAACTGCTCGAAATGCGGGTGTTCACTCAACACGCCCTTGAAAGGCAGCAACGTGTTTTCGGTCTGCCCCGGCACAACCAGGTGAAAGGGGAACAACCGCTGCGTCAGACTGTACAGAACAGGCAACAAGTCTTCGCGCGACCGGGTGACGATACGGAACCGCGTGCGGTCATAGACCTGGGCCGCAACCGTTTCCTTCTTCGCCAACAACTTCGTCACCAGGGAGTCCTGGGTCTTGATGGAGTGGGCGAACTCCACGATAGGCAAGCCGCTGGCATGCATCTCCTGGGCGACCCGCAGGACCTTCTCAGTCACCAACTCCGCGAGTTCCGCCTCGGAGATGGCCAGGCGGAAGAGCAGATCTCTTCCCTCGATGTGCTGGATGACATGCATGACCTTCAACACGACGCACGCAATGCGCCGGTGTCGAGCATTGCCCTTCGCCCCTGAAGCCAGCAGGAAGAGATCATGAATCTCCTCTGGCCGAGCAACGGCATCAGCAACTCGATAGTTGTAGGTCTTGCGCAAGTACGAAACCGCGTCAGCCAACACCATCCGAGCCCAGGCCTCATCAAATGGCCGCGACACGTCAAGCTGACAGAGCCGCAGAAAGCGGTCCACTTCATCCCGGACCTGGAAATGCATTCTCCGCCAATCAATGACGGAGCCCCCCCGCAGGATGAGCCGGATCCGCTCCAGTTCGCGAAGCCCCATCTCCGCGACGCTGCGCACAGGAATGTCCGGAAGTACGGGGGTTAGGGAGGGGGCCTTCACGCTGTGACTTCCTAGTCGAGCACACCGCTTTGGGAAAGCCCCACCGCAAAGCACGAAGGGCCCTCGCCCCAGAGGGACGAGAGCCCTTGCAGTCAGGTGCTGGAGCTGTCTACTGGGCAGACAGAGGCTTGTCCGCGGCATAGCGGACCTCAGACACCTTCTGGCCCTCCGTCGAGTAGCTCGTCTCCACACCCTCCCGCTTGCCCTTCACCCAGGTCTGCTCGAGCTTCTTCGCACCGTTGGGGTGATATTCCACGCGGGCACCGTGGTAGTCGTTCTGCTCGAACTGGGTCTCCCCCGTCTTGACTCCATTCATGTCGTAGTAGGTCCAGCGCCCCGAACGGAAACCGTCCTTGTACTGGCCTTCCGACTGCTTCTGTCCATTGGCCCAGAAGTCGACGTAGGGACCATGCAGCGCGGGACGCTGCGGCGTCGAGCCGACCTTGACGCAGTAGACGCCGATCTCCTTGGTCACCCGACCACCCTTTTGCACAGTCCCTGAAGGACATTCGAGTCGGACCTCACGCCCGACGGACGAGTCCTCAGCGAAGGCCTGCGTTGCAAAAGCGGCCACACAAAGCGCAGCGAAACGATAGCTCATCGGGCTCTCCTTCTCGTACAGCGGCTGGCGCCTTGCGCCATCCCTCATTCAAACGGACCAGACGTGGCGAAATTCACGTCCATTTCTGCTGCTCGCCCGCCCAGGGGGCAGGTCCTGCACCAAACGCCAGGAGCCCCACCCCCGATGAATCAGGGGTGAGGCTCCGGCGGATTCTCTCCCTCGTCGGAGAGAACTTCACGACATGCTGGCTACCGAGTCAGCTGAGAGCAGATCTCGTTGCCGTTCGTGAAGTAGATGCCAATGGACAGCGTCGTCGCAGAGGCACCCGGGCAGAAGTTCATGGTGAACTCCGCGTTCTTACCGTTGTTCGAGGTGGTGTACTCAGACGGGCGAATGGTCTGGACGCCGTCGATCTGGCTGCCATTGACGCGCACGTAGAAGAAGCCCGGCAGACCCGCGACCTGGGCCGGGAACGTGCCCGAGCCGTTCGCGCTCTGGTAGGCACGAACACGCGCCTTCGCCGTCATCCCCGTGGTGCCGCTGCCGGTGCCACAGAAGGTGTCCTGACCGAACGAAACCTGGGTGATGTCGTAGATGATCGGACCGGAGGACGAGATGGTCCACACCGGCTGCTTGCCACCCTGCGCGGGGTCGAAGTTCGCGCACGTGGGGGCGGGGACCTCGGTGCAGGTGCCGCTGCTGCAGAACTGGCCGTAGAGGCAGGTGCTCTGGCCCGTGCCCGAGCAGGTGGTCGGACCCGTGTCGTCCTCCTCGCACTGACCGGAGGCCGTGTCACACACGCGGCCGGAGCCGCAGTCATCGTTCGAGTCGCACGCCGGGACACAGACGTTGTCCAGGTTCGAGCAGACCAGGTCGCTCGACGTGCCGTCCGAGCCGCCGTTGCACAGCGCGTCGGTGGAGCACTGGCAGATCAGCGTGTCGGACTGGGAGCTCGTCCCACCCAGCTCCGCGCAGGTCTTCGCGGACGCGGGACAGTCGTTGCCCGTCGTACACGTCAGAACACAGACGCTCGCGTCCGGGTGACAGATTTCATTCTCAGCGCAGTCGTCGTTGCCGGAGCACGTGGTGCCACTCGGGTCGTCGTCGCCACAACCCGCCATCAAACCGCTCATCGCGCCGAGTGCCGAGAGCACCAGCATCATCTTACGAAGCTGCATGTTGGGAATCCCTCCAGTGGGTCTGCTTGGAATCGTCTGCTGGGGGCCTCCGGCCACTGAAGTCAGGCCCCGACGTCCATACAAGCGGTTCGGCTTTAGTCCCGCCTGTCGTGACGTGTCAACGAGTGTCGACACGCCCACGGACGCATCGGCCTCGCGGAAATTCAGCCCTCACGAAAGCGAACACTCACATGGGACCTTGGCGTGACACACATGTCGCCAAGGACCCAGATTGGTCCCCTTCCGCTCAGAAGGTGAACGGGAAGTCGATGGGCTCGCCCTGCTTCTTGTGCTTCGGGAACGCCCAGCTCTTGATGAGCCCGGTGATGCAGGTCGCCATGTACGTGCTGCGGTACTCATCCGACTTACAGGTGACATTCGACGTCTTGCCGCTCGTCTGGATGGTCCACCGCATCACCAGCTTGCCGCTGAGCATCGGGTCCTTCTTCTTCTGCTCGTTCACGCACTTCACGATGGCGGGCTTGTTGTTCAGCACCACCTCCATGATGTCGGACCGCTGAAGGGTGTCTCGCACCCCACCCCCGCCCGGCTCGGGAGGGATGTAGGCCGTGGGACGATTCTCCGACGCCTTCGGCTCGGGCTTCGACTTCTTCGTGCCGAACAGCTCGTCGAAGTCATCATCACCATCGCTCGAGGACGGCTTCTCCGCGCGCGCCGCGGGACGCTCCTCGGTGTCCTCACGTCGAGAAGACGACGAAGACGAGGAGCCCGAGCCACGCCGAGGCGTCGTCGTCCGCTCGACCTTCGCCACCGCGTTGTCCAGCGGCTGCTTCACCGCATCCGCCGGCGGCGTCGCGGGCACCTGCCCCGCCACGGGCTGCGCGGCCACGGGAGGCGGCGTCGCGACGGGCGCGGTCGTAGGAGGCGTCGTGGGCGCTCCCGCGGCGGCCACGGCGGGGTTCGCCGCGGGCGCTGTCTCAGGCGCGGGAGGCTGCGTCGGCGCTCCAGGCGCCGTGGCCACCACGGGCGGCGTCTGAGGCGCCGCGACAGGTGCCGCCGCGACGGGAGGAGGCGTCACCACGGGCGGAGCCGCCGCCGGAGGCGTGGCCGCCGCGACAGGCTGCTGGGTGGGCGGAGCCTCGGGAGTGCCGCCCTTCGACGCCAGCGCCCAGGCTCCACCACCGAGCCCCAGCACGCCCACGACGATGCCGACGATCAACCCCACCCGGCCCTTGCCGCCGCCAGAAGGCGCTCCACCGCCCTGTGCATAGGCCGGAGGGTAGCCCGCGGGAGGCGCATAGGGCGCCGGGACAGGCTGCGCATAGTGCCCCTGCGGCTGCCCATATGGCATCTGCGCCGGCTGGCCATAGGGCTGCTGCGGATAGGCCTGCGGCGCCTGCGAAGACGCCATCTGCGCGGCCATCGCCGCCCCCGCGCCCATCAGCGACGGAGACGACACCGGCTCCGGAGGCGGCATCGGCACGTCGAGCAGGCGCGACTGCGACACCGGCTCACGCCCCAGCGCGGGCGCGGGCGCGGGCGTCGGAGGCGGCTTGGACAGCGCGTCGTTCTCCTCCTTCACGAGCGAGGCGAGCACGCTGGCCGCCGACGGCTTCCAGCCCACCGGCTCCTCGGAGGACGACGCCAGCACCACCGAATCGCCCTTCGACTTGCCCGCGCTGAACGCGGACTGCACGGGCCCCGGCTGCACCGTGGGCGTCGAGCCCGACACGGGCTCGGGCGCGACGATGGTCGGCTTCGACGGACGCGGCGCCAGCACCGACGCCAGCTCCGCCGTCTCCGACAGCGGAATCCAGTCGCTGAAGCCCGAACGCCAGCACAGGCTGTCGGGCCCCACCTCGCCGCGGTCCCACGCGTCCTTCACCTTCTCCACGGTGAGCGGCCCGACCTGCTTCTCGTCGATGGCCACGTACCACTCGTGCGAGGTGGCCGCGGGCTTTGGCTCCTCCTTGTCGGGCTCGGCCTCGGCCTCGGCCAGCTTGCGCACCGACTCCGTGGTGGCGTCGCGCGCGGCGGCCTCGCCGGCGGCTTCACCCGCCGGAATCTTGTGCGTGCCGGAGCTGAGGACCTGGTCGAAGACCGCGCCGATTTCGTCCTCTTCCACATCCGTGAAGAGGCCTCCCTCGGGCGGAGTCCCGAGCGTCGCGGGCAGCGAGGCGGAGGAGGACGAATCGGCCTCCTTGCCCTGGGTGCTCGCGCTCTCGGGAGCGGGTGAAGAGGTGGACGCGGGCTCGGACGGGGAATCCTTCCCCGCCGCGGCGCCCGCCGGGCGCACGGTGATGGTGTGGCCGCACTTCTTGCAACGAACCTTGACCCCCTTCGGGCCAACCTTGTCGTCGCTGATCATGTACTGCGCGCGGCAGCTGTCACAGACGAAACGCATCTTTTCCGCAAGCCTCGGAAATGACGGGAGAAATCCCGTCGGAATCGTAGAAGTGGCCACCCGAGGCGGTCAAGGATCCGTCCCTCGACCGCCCGGTTGCTCATCAACGCGTGAACCCTTGCCCGGGTTCTACCGCGCTATCTGCGCACCTGTACCTCCACGTGTGTGCCAACAGCCACACGCAGGTGGTGCAGCTCCTCGGACGTCGCGAACACGAGCAACTCCTTGAGCTTGTTGCGAGGGGCGACGCGGAAGTGGGAGCCCGTCTCGCCCTGGACCAGCCGGCGCACCGGCTCCATCTCCCCGGCGACGAAGAGGCCCGCGCGCGCGGCCGTGAGCTCCGCGCCCTCCAGGAACTGACGCACCGACTGCGGCGTCGCCGTGGGGAGCCACGCCCGGGCCGCCTTGGCGAGCCCCGCGCGGTCCACGTCCGTGAGCACCTTCTCCAGGGCCCGCCGCTCCATCTCCACGCCGTGGAGTGACTCTGCGACACGCACATTTCCCACCACGAGGTTCAGCGCCGCCTGGAGGATGGCCTCCAGTCGCTCGGCGGGCACGTACTGCGCGAAGGCCAGCTCCGGACGCGCCAGCGCCAGCGCGCGGCCCAGCAGATAGTACACCTCCTTCTGGCCCTGCTCCGCGAAGTACTTGCCGCCCACGCGGACACACGGCGGATGCGTCTGGAGCAGCTCCACGTTGACCAGCGGCTCCGGCGCGGGCTCGTTGGAGCGCTTCGCCATGCGCTCGCGCGTGGCCACGAGGAAGGGCGAGTACAGCTCCACGCCCTCCATGCCCAAGAGGCGCGCCACGTACCGGTAGTGGTGCACGTGGTACTCCTGCGCGCTGGCCACGTCGATGCGGTGCTTCTTCGGCACGAGCTGGTACTGCGTGAAGGGCACCGCGTACAGGTGTCCCGCCTTGGCGAAGAGCAGACCGAGCAGCTCCGCCAGCGGTCCTCGCGCCTTCGGGTGGAACAGGTGCGTGTGCCACAGCCGGTCGTCGACCGGACGCTGGGCGACCTCCTTCTTCTTCGCGTAGGGCCCCAGCTTGGAGAGGATCTCCTTCTCGTCCTCCCCCGCTTCACCGAGCAGCCCCGAGGCGGCCTGGGCCGCGAGCCACGCCAGGTCGTAGTCCTTGCGCAGCGCCGCGAGCCGGACGAGCTGACCGCAGATCTTCCGCGCGTCGGTCGTGTGAGGCAGCGCGCGTCGCAGCGCGGCGATGGCCTCCTCCTCCTTGCCGGGCAGGTTGCCGGCGAGCTCGGCGTACGTCTCCTGCACGGCGGCATCGTCCGGCAGGCCCTTGGCGGCCACGCCGTAGGCAGCCACCGCGCCCTCCGGGTGCTTGAGCACCTGGTGGTACAAATCACCCAGCGCGCGCCACAGCGCCATGCGCGCCACGTGCGTCTCCGGCGTCTTGGGAAGACGGCCGAGCATCTTCGTGTAGTTCTCCTCCAGCGACTTCCACTGGCGGGCCCCACCGAGCATCGCCTCGAGCGAGCTGAACGCCTCGACGAAGCGAGGGTCCAGATCCAGCGCCGCGTTGAACGCCTGGCCCGCCCCGTCGACGTCCTTCAGGTCGTCACGGCGCAGCTCGCCCAGGGCGAACCAGACGCGCTTGGCCTTGTGCGGCTCCGACGCCAGCGCGGGGAGCGCCAGCATGCGCGCCAGCACGTCCGCGGCCTTCTGCCCCTGACGCGTCTCGCGCAGCAGCACGTAGAGCTGGTCCATCACCTCCAGCGCGTCGGGCTGGACGCGCAGCGCGCCGGTGAAGGCGTCGATGGCCATGTACGGGTCGTGCAGCTCGTCGCGGGAGATGCGGCCCAGGTCCAGGTACACCTTCACCTTGGCCTCGCCCTCCAGCACGCCGACGAGCTGCTGGCGCAGGTCCGCGGACTTCTCGAACTGGCCCGCCTTGTCCATCAGCACCACGAGCGCGCGCAGCGTGGGCTCGTGGCCCGGGTCGATGGCCAGCGCCTTCTCGAAGTGGTTCTGCGCGCGGTCCGCCTGGTTGAGCGCGGCGTGGATGTCACCCAGCTGCCAGTAGACCTCCACGACCTCCAGGTCCGTGAGCTCCTCGCGGTGGTGGATGAGGATGGTCTGGAAGACCTTGAGCGCGCCCTCGTAGCGGCGCGTCTGCACGAGCAGGTTGCCGTAGCCCTCGAGCGCGGGCAGGTACGTCGCGTCGCGCTCGTACGCCGTCTCGTAGCAGCTGAGCGCCTTGTCGCGCCGGCCCAGCTTCTCCGCCACGTAGCCCAGCCGGTAGAGCTGGCGGCACAGGTCCGCGGCGGTGGCCGCGTCCTTCTCCACCATCGCCTTCTCCGACAGCTTGCGCGTGACGATGTCGAGCATCCGCTCCGCGTCGGACCACTCCTCGTGGGCGATGTACACGTCCGCCAGGGGACGCGCGGCCTCGACGCTGTCCGGGATGTGCTTGAGCGCCTCCTCCCAGTAGCCCGTGGCGGTGTCGCGGTCCTCGCGCGTCTCCGCGTGGTAGCGCGCCACGTCCAACAGCGCCTTGCCCTTGGCGACCGGATCCTCGGTCTGCTCGGCCTCCTGACGCAGCGTCTGCTCGTAGCCGCTCCAGTCCTTCTCCTGCTCGAGGATGCCCTTGAGGGCGCGGAGGCTGGGCAGGTGGCCCACGTCGATGGCGATGGCCAGCTGATAGGCGTTCCGGGCGCTGCCCGTGTCCATCAGCATGTCCTCGTTGATCTTCCCGAGGCGGTAGTAGAGCTCCACCGCGTCCTTCGACTGGCCGGCCAGCTCCGCTTCCTTCTGGAGCATCTCCAGCGCGAAGGGCCAGTTGCCGCTGCGCTCGTACAGCTTGCCCAGCGCGTGCAGCGCGGGCCGGCTGCCGGGGTCCACCGCGAGCGCCGCGTGGTAGCTGTTGACGGCCCGGTCCACGGCCTTGAGGTTCTGGTACTGGACGTTGCCGATGTCCACGTACAGCTCCGCCTGCTCCTCGGGGCTGACGGCGAGCGAGAGCTGCCGCTCGTAGGCGCTGATGAGGTCTTCCCAGCGGCCCTGCACCCGACGCAGGCGGATGAGGACCTTGATGGCCTGGACGTTCTGCGGGTCGATGGAGAGCACACTCTCCACGCACACGTCCGCGTTGGCCGGGTTCTGGTACTTGTCCTCCCAGATGGTGGCGCTGCGGAACAGGACGCGGACCTTCTCGCGCCAGTCGTCGCTCAGCTCCAGCATCCGCTCGTAGATGGCGAGCAGGTCCGCGGGCTGGTCCAGCTTGGTGTGCAGCCGCTCCAGCGACTCCAGCGCCTCGCGGTTGACCGGATCCAACTCCAGCGCCTGACGGTAGGCGGCGACCGCGGACTCGTCGTCCGAGAGGTCGCGCTCGAACACCCCGGCGACCTCCACTTGGATGCGCGCGCGCTCCTCGGCGGTGTCCGCGAGGTCCCGGGCGCGCAAGAGCGTCATGGCCACGTCGCGCCACGCGCGCTGCCGCCGGTACAGCGCGGTGAGCACCCCCAGCGTCTCGGTGTCCGGCTCCAGCTCCAGCGCGCGCAGCAAGGCACTCGCGGCCTCGGACGGGTCCTCCAGCTTCTCGTCCCAGACGCGCGCAATCTCCCGGAGGATGCCCTTGCGCTGCTCAATCGAGCCGGCGGCCTCGAGCTTCTGCTCCAGCGCCACCACGTACTCGCGCTCGTGGCCCCGGCGCTGGAACACCGCGGCCAGGCCGTCCAGCGCGGTGGCGTTGGTCGGGTCGAACTCGAGGATCTTCCGGAACGCCCCTTCCGCGGCCTGCGGGTCATCCAGCCGCGTGTCGTGGACTCGCGCGAGCGTCGCGTACAGCCGCTCGGCCAGCGGCCCACGGGGCAGCTCGTCCGCGACCTCCTCGTAGACGGCCGCCAGCTCCTCGTGGCTGCCCGTCTCGTCCGCCAGGCGCTCCACCTCCTCGCGGAGCGTGTCGTCCGAGGCATCCAGCTGCAGCGCGCGGCAGAGCGCCAGGAAGGCCACGTCCTTCTGCCCCAGCCGCTCCTCCTGCACGCGAGCCAGCTCGCGCAGGGCGGCCATCTTCTCCTCGTCCGTGACGAAGTGGGGCATGTACCGGTCGACGGCCGTCGCGTACGCGCGCCAGTCGTTGTACGTCCGGTACAGGTCGCACACGCGCTCGTACGCGGTGCGGTTCGCCGGGTCCAGCTCCAGCACCTTCTCCAGCGCCCCCGTGGACTGCTCGGGCTTGCCGCCCGGCCCGGCCCACAGATCCGCCACCTCGTAGTACGTGGCGACGGCGCGCTCACGCTCCTCGGCGGCCAGGTGCACCTGCACCTTCAGCTCCAGCGCGCGCACTGCGTCGTTCCACGCGCGCAGCGAGACGAACAGCGTGTGCACGCGCTCCAGCTCGGCCACCTGGTGGGGCTCGACCTCCAGCGCGCGACGGGCGGCGTCCAGCGCCTCCTCGCGGCGCCCCATGCCGGCGAGCACCTCCGCCAGGCGCAGGCGCAGCGCCTTCACACCCTCGCTGTTCTCCTGGAGCGGGATGAGGCGGCGCAGCACGCCCACCAGCTCCTCGCGCTGCTCCGTCTCGTCGTACAGCTCGCGCAGCGTGTCCAGCACCGCGCGGTTGCGCGCGTCACGGTCCAACGCCGCCTTGAAGTACGGAACGGCGGCCTCGGGCTGCTTGAGCAGCCGGTACACCACGCGCCCCAGCCGCTCGTTGAGCCGCACCACCTCGCGGGGGTCCAGCGTCATCGCCAGTCGGCCCTCGAGCAGCGCGCGCAGGTCCTCCGGACGGTTCGCCCGCTCGTACAGCGACTCGAGCGCGGAGAAGGCCTGGTCGTTGCGCGCGTTCTTCGCGAGCAGCTCGCGGTACAGCTCGATGGAGCCGCTCAGGTCCGACAGCCCCTCGGCGGACACCTGCGCCATCTTCGCGAGGACCCGATCCCTCTCCGCCCCCGCCACCTTCTCCGACTGGAGCTTGAGGATGGCGTAGAGCTTCTCCGACGCGGAGGCCGCCTCGTAGATGCTCTCCAGCAGTCGCGCCGACGCCAGGTGCCCGGGCTCCAGCTTGAGGATGCCCTCGTAGGCGCTGGCCGCGCGGTCCGGACTGTCCAGCCGCTCCTGGTAGAGCTGCCCCAGGCGGAAGAGGTAGCCCACGCGCTCGGCCTGCTCGGTGGCGCCCGTGACGAGCGCCTCCAGGATGCCCGCGAGCTCCGGCCACGCCTGCAGCTCCAGGTACAGCCGGTCCAGCGCCACCAGCGCCTTGGCCTGCACCGCGACGTGCAGCGTGCGCGCCCGCTCGTAGTACGAGACGGCGCGGTCCGAGTCCCTCAGCTTCGACTCGAGCAACTGGCCCAGCTTCAGGCACACCTGCGCCGCGTCGGCGGCCTCGGCCACGCGCGGCAGCGCCTCCTCGTACGCCGCGACCAACTCGTCGTAGCTGTCCGAGGCATCCGTGGCGTTCTCGAGACGACGGCGCACCTCACCGTCGTTGGGGTCCTCCTTGAAGGCGCGGAAGAGCGCCAGGAACGTCAGCTCCGACTCGCCCTGCGACTCGCGCAGCGTCGCCAGCTCGCCCAACAGCGCCTTGCGCTCGAAGGCATCCGTGGACACGCCCACGCGCGTCTCGATGAGCTGCGCCAGGCGCGGCACGTCGCCGCTCGCGCGGAAGGCGCGCAGCAACGTCTCCACCGCGAGCAGGTTCTGCGGCTCGCGCGACACCAGCGCCTCCATCCGGCCCACCGCGCCCGGATGGTTGGGCTGCACCGTCAGCACCTCGCCGTACAGCGCCAGCGCGCCCGTGCGGTCCAACAGCCGCGTCTCGCGCACCGAGGCCAGGCGGAACTTCAGCTCCAGCCCCGCCTCCGGAGGCATCAGCGCGATCCGGCGGGCCAGCACGTCCGCCAGCTCGGGCCAGCGCTCCTGCTTCTGGCACAGCGCCTCCATGCGCTCCAGGCCGGCCACGTCGTCCGGCTTGAGCTCCAGGAGGCGCCGGAAGGTCGCCAGCGCGCCCAGGGCGTCCTGGAGCTGCTCCTCCTGCAGGTGTCCAATCTGGAAGAGCACCGCGGCACGACGCGCGGGCTCCTCGGCCACCGCGAGCTGACGGCGCAGTACCTCGAGCAGCTCCGTCGGCTTGCCCTGCGACGCCACCAGTCGCACGGTGCCATCCAGCGCCTCGGTGTCCGTGGGCCGCAGCTCGAGCACGCGCTTCCAGGACGTCAGCGCCTCGGAGGGCTCGCCCAGATCCGTCTGCAGCCGCGCCAGCGCGCGATACATCTCGGCGCGCGCCGCGTCGCCCGCCTTGGGCGCCACCTCCATCAGCACCGCGCCCAGCTCCTCGGGCGCCTCGGCGCGGTCCACCAGCGACACGCACAGCTCCAGCGAGCGCAAGTCATCGGGCAGCTCACGCAACGCGCGCGTCGCGGCGAGGAAGCCCATCTCCGCGTTCTCCAGCGGACCGGCGTACATCTCGGCGATGCGGCGCAGGAGCGCGGCGCGCTCCTGGGGCACCGCCTCCGCCGACACTCGCGACTCCAGCATCTCCACCTGCTTGAGGTGGTTGCCGACGGCGACGAAGACCGGCTCCAGCGCGCTCGCGGCCGCGCCACGCAGCGGGCTCTCCGAGCGGGCCATCTCCTCGAGCGCACCGACCGCGCCCGCGTGCCCCGCCCGCCGCTCCAGCACGGACTGGTACAGCTCCAGCGCCCCGCGCGGGTCATCCAGACGCGAGAACTTCAGGCGCCCCAGCCGCACGCGCAAATCAGACGACTCCTCCTGGGCACCGCGCGCGTCGGCGAGCTGGATTTCACGCTCGATGTGCTGCGCCAGCTCCGGCCAGCGCTCCATCTCCGCCAGCACCCGCCCCAACAGCTTGAGCGCGTTCGCGTTCTCCGGGCGCAGCAGCAGGATTTCGCGGTACGCCTGCGCCCCCAGCGCCTTGTCCGCGAGCGTCTCCTCGGCCAGGTGTGCCAGCTCGAACAGCAGATTCACCTGCGACGCCGCGCTCGGCTCCGCGGCCACCTGCCGCCGCATGACCAGCCCCAGCTCACGGTGAGCCCCCGTGCGCCGATGGACGCGGGCGATGGACTCCAGCACCGCCTTGTTCTTCGGGTCCCTGCGACTCACCTCCTCCAGCGCGCGGACCGCGAGGTCGTAGCGCTTGAGACGGTTGTCGTAGAGCGCTGCCAGCCGACGCCACAAGTCCCCGGCGAGCGGCTCCTGCGTGTCCCGCTCGAGCTGGTCCTCGTACGCGCCCGCGACCTCCTCGAACGAGCCGGAGTCCGCCGCGAGCCGCTCCAGCTCGTCGCGCACCGACGTCTCCTGCGGGAACTCGTTGAACGCGCGCAGCCGCGCCACGAAGGCCAGCGACGTCTGTCCCAGCGCCTCGCGCAGGGTGGCGATCTCCTGGATGTGCTCCAGTCGCCGCTCCGGCGCCACGCCGGGCAGCAGCACCTCCATCACCTCCACCAGCTTCCGGGTGTCGTTCAGGCCCCGGTAGACGGGCTCCAACAGGCGCGCCGCCTCCACGCGGGGCCCGTCGTGCGCCATCAGCCGCTCCAGGCCCGCCACCACCTGGCCATCCCCGGGCGCCAGCTCCAGGAGCCGGCGATACACGGGCAGCGCCTCCGCCGGGCCCACTTCCTTCTCGAGCAACTGCGCGCGCTTGAGCAGCCAGCCCCGCCGCGCGGCTTCGTCGGCCGCGCCGTCCGCGAGCTGATCCAACACGTCCGACTGCTCCACGAAGCGACGCGCCTTCGCGTACAGCCGCTCCAGCGCGAGGAGCCCCTCGGGCAGCCGCCGCAGCGCCAGCGCCGAGCGGTACGTCTCGATGGCCCGAGCGTCCTCACCCGCGTTCGCGTACGCCTCGCCCGCCTTGAGCAACAACCCCACGCGCTCCTCGGCGTCCTGGGAGAGCTGGGCCTGCCGCGTGTAGACCTCCGACAGGCTCTTGGCGTTCTGGCCCTTCTCGTACAGCCGGGACAGCGCCTCCAGCGCCTGGCGGTCCTGCGGCGCGTCCGCGAGCAGGTTCTTCCAGAGGCGCGCGGCCTCCTCGGGCTGGTCCAACGACTCGCGCAGCTCCGCGGCGCGGCGAAGCAGGTCCAGCGCGGCCGAGTCACCCTCGGTGAGCTCCACCGCCGCCGTCTCGTAGATCTCCGCGAGCACCTCGTGCGAGCCCGTCTCGCGCCCCAGGCGCTCCAGGTCGGGGCGAACGCCGTCCCGGTCCAGGCCCTGTGCGAAGGACTTCACCGCGGACATGAAGGCCAGCGACGGCTGGCTCATGTCGCGCTCGTAGATGCGACGAATCTCCCCGGCGAGGAGGATCTTCTCCGTGGTGAGCGCGGACTCCATCCGCGCCTCGCGCAGCGACACGCGGCGGGCATGGTCGCCCACCTGCACGAGCACCGGGTCCAACACGTCCAGCGCGGCGCCACTGGCGGACACCGCCGCCTTCACCCAGGCCTCGAGCGCGGCGCGCGCCCCGGGGTGACCGGAGTCCTCCGCGAGGATGCGCTTGTAGAGCCCCAGCGCCGCGTTCGAATCGTCGAGCACCGTGCGCTGCAGCTCGGCCAGGCGGAAGGAGACCTCGCGACCCTGCGGGCTCTGTCCTTCCTGATTGCGGCGCAGCGCCAGCGCCCACGCCAGGTCCTGATGGCGCCCGAGCTCCGTGTAGAGCCGGTCCAACGTGGCCGCGGCCTCGCGGTTGCCCGGATCCCTCTGGGCGATGGCGCGCCACGCCTCCGCCGCGCTCTCCAGGTCCGACAGGCGGGCCTCGTGCAGCAGCGCGGCCTCGCGCAGGAACCCGAGCTGCTCGGCCGGCTCTGGCGACGCGGCCGCCAGCTTCTCCAGCACCTCCGCCAGCGCGGCCCACTCCTCGCCACCCCGGTGCAGCCGCTGCAAGGCGCGCAGGCTGTCGAGGTTGCCCGGCTCCAGCGCCAGCAGCGCGCGCAGGGCCTTCACCGCGCCCGCCTTGTCGTCGAGCTTCTTCTCCTGCACCTCGGCCAGCTCGCGCAGCAGCGCCGCGCGCGCGGAGCCCACGTCCCCTTCCTCCGCCAGCTCCTCGATGATCTCCGCGTAGCTGTCGAGCGCGTCGGCGTCCTCGGCCGCCTGACGCGCCGTGGAGCGAAGCCCCGCGTCGCCGGGCGCCAGTCGGAGCGCGCGGGCCAGGGCCGCGAACGCCAGCTCCGGCTGCCGCAGATGCGCCAGATGCACCTGCGCGGCCTGCCGCAGCACCTGCACCCGCGCCGCGTCGTCCTTGGCCACCTCCGCCAGCACGTCCAGCGTGGCCACCAGCTTGCGGTAGTCCTTGGTCCGCTCGAGCGCGGGCAACAGCACGCGCGCCGCGGCCTCGCGCGCCGTGCCCGACGCCAACATGGCCTCCAGCGCCGCGAGCGCGTCCGGGTCCGAGGGGCGCTGCAACAGGATGTCCGCGTAGCTGCTCACCGCCTCCGCGCTGCCGTCCTGCAGGCCCTGCAGCAGCTGCGCGCGGCGCAGCTTCAGCCGCGAGACCTTGTCCGACTCACCCGCCGACTCGGCCAGGCCAATCATCCGCGCCAGCGTGTCGCCCAGCTCCCGCGTGCGACCGGCCTTCTCGTACAGCTCCGCCAGGCGCGGCAGGTGCCGCCCCTCCTCGGCGCCGTGCGAGAGCGCGGACTGGAGCGCCTCGGCGGCCTGCGCCGGCCGCCCGAGCTCCGTGTTCAGGTCCACCAACTGGAGCAGCAGCTCCAGCTTCTCCGCGCCGCGAGCGCCCTGGATGCGCTTGCGCAGCAGCTCCTCCGCGTCCGCCGCGCGACCCGCGCGCCCGTACAGACGCACCAGTCGCTGCAGCACCGCGCCCGACTCCGGAGCGCGCTCCACCGCCGCCTCGAGCGCGGCGATGGCCTCCGCCACCAGCCCGCCCTCCTCCGCCAGCCCCGCCGCCTCCGTGAGCAGCGACAGCGCCACCGCCGGGTCCTCGGCCTCCGCCGCCAGGGTGCGCAGCACGCGCCCCAGCTCGGCGTGCGCCGACAAGTCCCTCGCCAGCCGCAAGGCCTCGCCGCGCGACGACTCGTCCCGCGGGTCCTCGCGCACCACGCGCACGCGCGTGTCGAAGGCCGCGCGGCTGTCCGCGAGCTGCTTCTCGTGGATGCTCGCCAGCAGCGAGAACAGCCGCTTGCGCGCGGCCCCGTCCGTCGTGGACTCGAGCTGCTGCTGGAGCGCCGCCACCTGACGCTGGTGGTCACCCGTGCGTCCGTAGTGCGCCGCCAGTGCCTCGGTGACTTCCTGCGTCCGCACGCCGGAGGCCGCCAGTCGCTCGAGGCCGCCCACCACCACGCCCGTAGACACGTTCTCCGTCAGCAGGCCCAGGAACAGGTCCGCCGCGTCCTCCTGACGCCCCAGCCGCTCCGCGTACAGCTTGGCCTGGCGCGCCGTCCACTCGTTGCGCTCCAGCTGCGTCTCCGCCAGCGCCGCCAGACGCCCCGCCAGCGCCGCCGCCTCGTCGAAGCGGGACAGCGCCACGCACAGCGCCTGCAGCCGCTGCACCGCGCCCACCTCGTCGGGCGCCAGCTGCGTCCACTCACGGACCAGCGGCTCCAGTTCCTCGGGCGGCGCGCCAGCGGCCTCGCGCCGCGTCACCTCCGCCTCGATGCGCGCCTTCGGGTCGTCCGCGAGCGCCGCGGCCGCCTGCAGCGACTTCACCGCCTCCGCGGCGGCCTCGTCACCGGGCACGCGCACCAGCACCTCGCGCCACGCCGCCTCCGCGCGCACGGGGTCCGCCAGCGGTCCCTCGAGCAGCTGCGCGAGCTGCCGCCACAGCGTCGCGGCGACCTCCACCACGGGGGCCGCCTGCGCCGCGCGCTGGAGCGCCAGGGCCAGCGCGGGCCGCGCGTTGGCCTTCTCCGCGTGCTCCACCACCGAGCCGAGCAGCAGCGGACGCGCCGGATCCAACTCCAGCGCCCGCGACAGCACCTCGAAGGCGCCGCGCGCGTCGTCCTTCTCCTCGAACATCAGCGCGAGCGCCTCGCAGAAGGCCACCCGCTCCGCCCTCGGACGGGGCGCCAGAAGCGCCAGGTCCAGGAGCGGCACCACCGCCTCCAGCTCCTCGTCCTCCGCCAGGAGCCGCGCGAGCTGGAAGGCCGCCAGCGCGTGCGTGGGGTCCAGCTTGAGCGCCGCCTCCAGGTGCGCGCGCGCCGCCGCGCCGTCCTTGAGCTGCGTCAGGCACAGCTCCGCCAGCCGCAGGCGCATCGCCGCCTGGCCCGACTTGTCCTTCACGGTGCCCAGGTAGCGCTCCAGCACCACCACCGCGTCCTGCGCCCGGCCACCCTCCAGCAGCTGCTCCGCCGTGAGGCTCGCCGCGTCCGCGCGCGACGGGTCCGCCGCCACCGCCTTCTCGAAGGCCGCCAGCGCGCCGGGCGCGTCGTTCAGCCGTCCCAGGCGCAGCGTGCCCACGCGCAGCCACAGGTCCACCTGCGCGCCGCGGTCCTTCACCTCGCCCGCCATCGCCTCAATCTGCTCGATGGCCGGCGCGAAGTCCGTGCCCGCGCGCGCGGCCATCTTCTCGATGAGGGACAGGCCCTCCGGCATGCCCGGCCACAAGAGGAAGCAGCGGTCCAGCGCCTCCTTCACCTTGCCGGCCGAGCCCGGGTCGTACCAGGCGAACAGCTTCGCCACGAGCAGCGACAGCCGCGCGGCGCTCTTCCGGTCCCGCTCCTCCAGCGACATGCCGCGCAACATCCGCACGCGGTCTCTCCACGTCTGCTCGAAGCGCTGCAGGGCCCGGGTGGCCTTCTCCACGCGCGCGTTCTGCGGCTCCAACGTCCGCGCGACGTCGAGCACCCGCTGCGCCAGCTCGTGCTCGGTGGGGTCGTCCACCAGTCGCTCTGCGAGCGCCGCGTACTCCTCGGCCATGCCCGCATCACCCAGCGCCTCGCGCTCGCGCTCCAGCGCCTCGAACGCCGTCTGGAAGCGCTCCTCGGACAACAGCAGCTGCCGCACCCGCCGGAAGATGGCCCGGTCCGACTTCGCGCGCGCCGCGCGCTGCAGGCACAGCACCGCCCGGTCACGACGGAAGAGCTTCTGCTCGTAGAGGTCCGCCGCCTTCAGGTAGTGGCCCGCGCTCTCCTCGCCCTGGGTCGCGCTGCCCAGCTTCTCCAGCACGTCCGACAGCGCCGCGGCGTCCTGTCGCGACTCGTGCAGGCGCTTGAGGCCGCGCAGCGCCGGCAGCGGCTCCTTCGCCACCAGCAGCGCGCGCTTGAGCAGCTCCTCCGCCCGGGGCGCGTTGCGCTGCCGCTCGTGCGCGAGCTCCGCCGCGCGGCACAACAGACGCACCGCTTCGTCACTGGCGACGTCGCGCGAGCGCCCCTCGTACAGGCGGATCAACTCCTCCACACGGCCGGCCTTCTCCAGGGCGGCCTCGGCTTCGACGAAGCTCCGGTCATCGGACACGCGCAGCGTGGGTCGAGCAGACGTGGGCTGTTGCATGGGGACGGCGGGCCTCGGGGGTGAAAATGGAACGCAGCGGGGGCGCCAGCCGCCGGACTCTACCGGCCGCGAGCGCCCCCGAGCAATCGTGCAAAACCCGCCAAAGGGCGGGAATCATTGGCCTTCTTGCTACTCGACCGAGGAAGCGTCGGGGGATGCGTCCCCGTCCTCGCCCCCGGCGGAAGGCTCGGTGGGTGCCGGAGCAGGAGCCGCCTCGGGCAGCGCCTTGGCCCGCTCCAGGCCCGCGCTGTCATTCAGCTGGGTGTAGAGGGCCACGGCCTTGTCGCGCTGCTGCAGCTCCTCCGCGAGCTGGGCGGCGCGAGGCAGGTTCCCGAGCTTCTCGTGGAGCGGCAGGGCCTTGTCCTTGCGCCCCGCGGCCTCCCACGCCTCGGCGGACGCGGCGACGTCGCCCAGCAGCTCCAGCCAACGGGCACGGCCCGCGGGCTTCTGCTCCGACTCGGCCCGGGCCAGCTCACGCTGCGCCAGCTCCTTCGCCTCGTCGTCCAGCTTCAGCCGCTGCATGAAGTGGAACGCCTTGGGAGGAGGCAACGTGCCGA
Source organism: Myxococcus fulvus (assembly GCF_900111765.1). Next base: position 521,998 of record NZ_FOIB01000006.1, on the reverse strand, counting down.
GCACGTCCACCGCCTCGCGGCGCTGACCGGCCGCCACGAGCAGCGTGGCCGCGCCCAGACGGTCTCCGCGCTCCACCAAGCTCTTCACCTCGAGCCCGCGGATGCGGTTGGCGCTGGCCATGTCCCGCGAGCGCTCGTACGACTTGCGCGCCAGGGTCAGCTTGCCCGCGCGCTCGTAGGCGAGCGCCGCCTGGTCGAACTGGCGGGCCCGCTCGTACAGGCGCGCCACGTTCTCGAAGTCACCCTTGCCCACGTAGTGCTCCATGAGGAGCTCGTAGGCACCGGCCTTCTCCAGCGTGGGGGCGAGCTGATCCGCCGGCAGCGTGCTCACCAGCTTGCGCGCGGAGTCGTTGTCCCCGCCCGCCAGGGCGTTGCGCAGGGCGCTCTTGAGGTCCCCGCCCGCCTCGAACAGGCGCGTCGCGTCGGCGAAGCCGCCGTTGCGCTCGTAGAGCCGGCCCGCGTCACGCGTGCGGCCCATGGCCTCCAGCTGCTTGGCCTGCTCCTTCCAGTCCCCGGTCAGCTCGGGCACCGGACGGCGCTCACCGGGCGCGCCGCGCTCGGGACGCTCACCGCGCTCCGGACGCTCACGACGCTCCGGCCGCTCGCGACGCTCACCCGCCGCCGCGCCACGCTCGGGACGCTCACCGCGCTCCCGACGCTCGCCCCGCTCAGGGCGCTCGCGACGCTCACCGCGCTCCGGACGCGACTCCGTCCGAGCCTGCGCCGGCGCCTGGGGCTCCTCGACCTCGGGACCCGGCTGACGGCCGCTGGCGGTGAAGGCCGCCTCGGCGCGCTCCTTGTCGCCCGCCGCGCGCCAGACCTGTCCCACCAGGAACAGCACGTCCGTCCACGCGTCGAACTTCTCCTTCGCGGGGTCCACCGCGGGCGCCGCCGGAGCAGCCGCCTCCGCGGGCGCGCCCTCCGTGGCGACAGCCTCCGCGCCCTCGGCGGGAGCGGCCGCCTCGGCCGGAGCCGCGGGGGCCTCGACCGGAGCGGCGTCGGCGGCGGCAGCCTCCGGCGCGGCCGGCTTGGGCTGACGCTGCACGCGCAGCATCGTGGTGATGAGGCGACCTCGCGTGTTGAGGTCCAGATCATCCAGGGACTTCAGCCGCATGGGCCGCAGCGAGCGGACAATCGCCTGCAGCGGGGCCTTCTCGGCCGTGAAGTCCGTCTTGGACAGCGCCTTCTCCAGGACGCTCAGCTCGGAGATGACCCGCTGACCGGGGCCCACGGGGCCCTCGTCGCGGCCACGACCCCGGCCCTCGCCACGGCCACGTCCCTCGCCCCTGCCACCACCAGGGCCTCCAGGACCGCCACGGCCACCGAATCCACCGCCAGGACCATCACGGCGCGGGCCCTGACCCGGCGCACCCCCGTCACGACCACGCCCACCCGGGCGCGGCCCACCGCTTCCATTCTCCTGAGGCACGTCTATCTCCCGCTAGAACGCGTAGCGAATGTTCGGCGCCACAGCGAATCCGAACGAGCCTCCGGAAACGAGGTAGTTCCCCGTGACCTCGAGCCCCACGGAAAAGTGGCGCAACCGTGTGTAGTACTCCACTCCGGGCCCGGCAAACACAAGAATGTCGGAATCCGGAAGGAGACGCTTCGGCGAGAACATCGCATAACCCGCGCCCGCGCGGACGTAGAACCACGTGCGCTTCACCTCCTGGCTGTCGGCCAGGCCCACCAGACGCGCGCGCAGCACCGCGCCAGGGACGAAGGTGGAGTAGTCGCCGGACACCGCGCCACCGGACTCGCCGATGTACTCGGCGCTCGTGCGGATGCTGGAGCCCATGACGAACAGGCCCACGGAGATGCGCTCGCCCAGGTCCACGCCCACCTCCACCTGGGCCATGGGGCCGGAGGAGAAGGGTCGGGGCGTGCCCTCGGCGGCGGGCGGGTTCGTCACGAAGAGCGGACCGCCGAGCAGCGCGAAGTAGAAGCCACGCTCGATTTCATCGAACGTGGTGGCGGGCCGGTCACCCGTCGCCGTGGTGGGTGGTTGCTGTGCGCTCGCGGCCATGGGGAGGACGAACGCGGCACACAGGGCAATGGGGGCGAGGGCTTTCATGCGGTCCTGAGGTTGACGGGGGCTCCCTCGGGGGACGGGAGCCGGGGTGACTGCGCGGGCGGCCCCGGGGAAGGACCGCCCGTCCAACACTGAACACCCGGCGCGCTACTCGCCGGACTGCTTGAAGATGAACGGATAGGTGACGACCACCACGCCACCACCCTTGGGCTCGGGGAACTTCCAGGTGCGCACGCGGCCCGCCACACACGTCTCCAGCTCCGCGTTGCCCGCCGTGGACTGCGCCACCGAGGACGACGCCACGGTGCCGGTGGCCGTGATGACGAACTTCACCGCCACCTTGCCGCCCAGCTTCGGGAAGCGGTTGAGCATGCTCTCGTAGCAGTAGCGGATCTGCGCGCGGTTGGCCTGGATGACCTTGCGGATGAGTTCCTTGTCCAAGGAGCCCATGACCTCCGGGTCGGACGAGGTGATGCCCACGTCCACGCTGGACTTGCCACCCAGCACGCCCACGCCGGTGCCGTAGCTGCCGGTGCCACCGCCGCGGCCCTTGGTGCCGATGCCGCCGATGCCCACGGTGTCACCCGTGCCGCCGCCGCCACCGCCAGAGCCGCGCAGGCCCAGGCCGCCGAAGCCGCCCGAGTTGCCCGCCTTGGCGCCGAACATGTTGCCCATGGCGCTCTTCAGGTCGCCGCCCAGGCCCTTGCTGCCGAAGACGGTGGAGATGCCGCCCTTGCCGCCGCCGAAGATCTTGGCGGTCAGCGCGCGCGCCTCGTCCTTCTTGTTCGGGTCGCCCTTGGGCGCGGTGCGGTTGTTGGTCTTGGGCGCGTCCTTCTTGCCCATCTGACCCTCGTCACCGCGGCTCTTGGCCGCCATCTCGCCGCTCTTCTTCGCCTCCTTCTGCTGATTGAGGCGCTCGAGGAACTTGTTCTTCTGCACCTCGGGCGGCTTGATGATGAGCTTGGCGATGCGCGCGGAGTTCGCGGACAGCTCGTCCGCGTACTCGTCGCCCTCGCCGGTGCGGTTCATCGCGGTGATGACGAACGCGGTGGCCGCGAAGAACATCACCAGGAAGATGTTGAGCGCGGTGTAGTCCAGCGACTCGCCCAGCGGCGCCACGACGCGCTTGGGGACCGACTGGAAGACGGCCTCCATCGTCACGCCGCCCAGGTCCACCCAGAAGAAGTCCTCCGCGTCGAGCGTGAGCGTGTACGCGTCACCCTCGTGCGAGGCCTTGCCGGACTCGATGACCGCCTTGAGCTCCTGCGTGTCGCCCTTGCGGACCAGCTCGCCCTTCATCTTGCCGGTGAAGCGCACGGTGAAGGACTGGCCGTCGGTGCGGAGCACCTCGAAGCGCGGGCCGCCCAGCTTGGCGTCGCCCATGACGAAGTCGACGCCCGCGGCGCTGCCCACCGCCACGACGCGCTTGGCGCCGGGGCCCACGAAGAACTCGCCCACCCGCTGATCGCCCCAGGAGAAGCGCAGCGCCACGCCCTGCGGACCGCTCGACTTGGAGCGCTTCACGGTGCGAGCGCGCGGCGCGGCCTCCTCGGCGGCCTCGCGGGCCACGGGAGCGGGCTCTTCTTCGGGAGCCACGATGGCGTTCTTCTGCGTGGCGGCGACGGAGGCATCCAGCGCGCCCGTGCTCGCGGCGGCGGCCGGAGCGGGGGCCTCGGGCTCCGCGGCCACGGCGGCGGCCTGCGCGAGCCCCGCGGCCGGAGCGCCCGCGGCCAGCACGGGGTTCTTCTCCGTGGTGGCGTCGGTGCTCGCGGCGGCGACGGCCAGGTTCACCGCGGCCACGGCGGCCGGGTTCTCCAGGTGGATGGTCGTCCCACCCACGCGAATCCTGTCACCGAACGAGAGCTGGCCCTTGTTGACCCGCTTGTCGTTGACGTACGTGCCCTCGACGCTGCCCATGTCGATGATGGACATGGAGCCGTCGCCGGCGACCTCGATGACGGAGTGGATGCGGCTGACCTTCTCGTCCTCAAGGCACAGGTGCGCCGAGGACAGACGGCCAATCTTGATGATGTCGCGCTCGTAGTCCTTGGACGTGACCAACGTCTCGCCCTTGAAGACCTTGAGTGTCAGCGGAACGGCCATGAAGGCTCCTGCGTGGGGTCAATGCCCGGTATGACAACGCGCGCGCCGGCAGGTTCCCACCGGCGCAGGAAGGCGGAATTACAGCTCGCCCACCGACTGCATCACCTTGTCCTCGAAGTCCTCGCGGATGCGGATGAGGTTCGAGTGCTTCACCTTGTCGCGCGCCTCGATGTACTCGCCGTCCGGCTTGGTGAGGTCGCCTTCGATGGTGTCGTCCTCGAAGTCGATACTGGTCGTCTTCGAGTAGCGCACATTGCCGTCGCCAGCCCCACCACCCGCCGCCTTGGCGGCGTCGTCATCCTGGGCGAACGCCGTCGCCGCCGAGAGCACCGCGCACAGCATCAGAGCCTTCCGCATCACTGTCTCCCACGCGGACCCCGCCGGGCCCGTTCCACACCGTGTGTCCGCTGACGCGGACACCGCGAAGGTTCGCATCATCGCCCCGGGGCCCGCCACAGCGAAGGCACCCGGGGACGTCCCGACTTTCACAGCAGGTCGTCTTCAGGCTCACCCGGCTCGGAAGGATCCGCCGTGCCTGCATTCTTCTTCTCCGCGGGCGCGGGAGCAGGTGCGGGCGACGGGGGGGGAGTCCCACCCGCGGGCGTGGCCTGCGCGCCCGTGCCGGAGCCCGCCACCGGAGCCACGGCGCCACCCGGAGGCGGGGCCTGGTTCTTCTCCTGGTTCTTCTTCTCCGCGGCCTGCATCTGGGACTGCTGCTGCTTCTGGAGGTCCTCCATCTTCTTCGCCTGCTGCTCGGCCATGGCGGCCTCGCGCTTGGCGTTGACGAGGGTCTCCGCCTCGCGCAGCAGGCCGAAGACGGGGGACTCACCGGAGAGCCCCACGCCGTCACCCGCCATGGCGACGTACTTCTTGTAGAGCTCCAGGGCGCGCTCGGGGGCGTCCTTCACCTTGTGCAGGATGATGGCGCGGTTGAGGCTCACGGCCGCCAGCTCCGGGTCGAGCTTCTCCGCCTCGTCGTACTCCTGCATCGCCTTGTCGTACTGCCCCTGGCCCTTGTAGGAGAGGCCCAGGTTCAGGTGCGCGGTGGCGTTCTTCCCGTCCGCCTGCAGGATGCGGCGCAGGTGCTCCTCGGCGCCGGGGTAGTCCTCCGCGTCGAGCGACAGCTGGGCCAGCTCCACGTGCGACGGGACATAGTCCTCGCGCGCCTCCAGCGCCTTCTTGAAGGACAGCCGCGCGTCGTCCGCGTTGCCCTCGCGCAGCTGGATGATGCCCACCAGGTGGTGCAGCTCCGGGTCCGCGCCGTCCAGCTTCACGCCGCGCAGCGCCACCAGCTTCGCCATGGAGAGCTGCTTGCGGTCCAGGTAGCTGCGGATCATCACCTTCAGCGCGGTGGTGGACGCGGGGTCGCGCATCAGCGCGCCGCGCGACAGCTCCATCGCCTTGTCGTGGTCGTTCTGCTGCCGGTAGATCTCCGCCAGACGGGCGCGCGACTGCGCGTCATCCGGGTAGCGCTGGAGGACCTCCTGGTAGAGGGCCACGGCGCCCGCCACGTTGCCCGCGTTCTGCTCCATGACGGCCAGGTTCTCCGACGCCTGGCGCAGCGAGGGCTTCTTGGTGAGCGCGGCCTTGTAGCGGGCCTTGGCCTCGGTGGTGTTGCCCTGGCGCTCGGCGATGACGCCCAGGTTGTACTCGGCCTCGGCCAGGTTCGCGTCGGACTCCAGCGCCGACTTGAACTTGCGCTCCAGCGCCGGGTAGTCGAACGCCTTGGCCTTCTTCTGCGTGTCGAAGGACTTCACCGCGTCCTCGAAGCGGGCCTTGGCCGTGTTCGAGATGGTCGGCGGCGGCGCGTCCGTGGGGGCCTTGGCGACGGGGCCCTTGGACGGAGCCGCGGGGCCGGTGGCCTTGGACGAGGAGCAGCCGGCGGCGATGAGCGCCGCGGCGGCCAGCAGGGGGAACAGGCGCATGGTACGGGTCGTCCGGTTCATTAGAGGAAGTCCTCCGGCTCCTCGTCGGCGCCGCCCGACTTGGCGGGCTTGGTGCCGTCCGGGGTGGAGGCGGTGGACTTGGTGTCCACCTGGGTCTCGGTCTGCGAGCGCAGCTGCGCGGTGAGGTCCGTGAGGTCCTCCTGCAGCGTCTCCTTCTTCTTCTGGGCCTCGGCCACCGCGGTGGGCGCCGGGGGCGGCACGTCCTGGATGCCCGCGAGCAAGTCACCCCCGATGAGCTGGCTGCGGCTCTTCAGGGCGACCTTCTCCTCGTGCATGTCCGGGTAGCGGTCCGGCTGGTAGGTCGTGCGCAGCATCTTCAGCGCCTCGGCCGCGCAGTCGTTGAACACGTCCAGCTCGCGGCTCTTGGCCACCGTGGCGGCGAAGGCCTCCGTGGCCTTGTCCTTGAGCGGCTGGGCCTGGTTGGAGAACTCGTCGCGCAGCGCCTGCTGGGACTCCTCGTCCAGGCCGCGGGGCATGGGCGCGTTGGTGACGCGGTCGGCGAAGTGGTCGTACGCCAGGCCGATGCGGTTGAGCGCGCACAGCGACGGCTCGGGCGCGCCCAGGGACACCGTCTGCACGTACTTCTTCTCCACCACCTGCAGCGCGCGGCTCTTGTCCTGGATGCTGGCGCGGAAGCGGTCCGGCGACGGCGGCGCGCCCCAGTACAGCTTCAGCCGCTTGTACTCGGCCCAGTCCGGCTCCACGCCCAGGAAGTGCGCCTGGGCGGCGGTGGCCAGCGCGGGCTTCTCCAGCGTGGTCTGCACGCGGCGCGGCAGCTGGTCGAAGTGCTCGCCCACGCGCTTGTACATGCGCACCACGTCGCGCGTCTTGTTCATCTTCTTGTACAGGTCGATGATGCGACCCTCGGCCGTGAGGAACTTGCTGGCCGAGCGCATGTTGTCGCGCTCGTACTCCTCCAACATCTTGATGGCCTTCATCGCCGCGCCGCTCTTGCCGGTCAGGTCGATGATGGACAGCCGGATGTCGTCCGCGTCCTTCGCCTTCGGCCACAGCTCCAGGTAGCGCTCGCGGTTCTTCAGCGCGGCCTTCGTCTGGCCCAGGCCCTCGCGGTAGGTGGACGCGTTGAACAGCGCCACCTGCGCCTTGGACTCGTCCCACTTCTGCACCACCGCGGGCTTGTCGTCGCTGGCGCCCTTCCTGGCGTTCTTCGCGCTCTTGCCGCGGGCCTTGGCGCTGCCGCCGCCCTTCTCCCCCACGCTGCGCTCGTAGCCCTTCACGTACAGCTCGTACGTGGTGGCGGCCTGCTCGAAGTCGCCGATGGCCTCCAGCGCCTCCGCGTTCGCGTAGATGGAGTCCGGCACGTACTTGGAACGGGGGTACTGCGCGAAGAGCCGGGCGCGGACCTCGATGGTCTTATCCAGCATCTTGGCTTTGTAGTAGTCGACGGACGCGTTGTAGAGCGCCAGGTCGGCGATCTCCGTCTGCGGGAAGTCGTGCACGAAGTTGAGGTACGCCTCGGCTGCCTTGGCGAACTCCTTCTTCTCCTCCAACTGGCTGACCAGCTTGAAGGACGACTGCTCGATGAGCTTCGCCAGGTCGTCGCGGAACTTGCCCGTCGCCAGCTTGTCGTTGGCGTAGAAGCGGCGCGCCCACTCGTTCACCTTCGCGAAGTCCTGCAGCAGGTTGTACGAGTCCAGGATGAGGTTGGCGCTGATCTCCGCCGCGCGCGAGCCGTCCTCGAACTTGTACTCGGGGTAGCCGAGCGCGATTTCGCTGAAGCGCAGCACCGCCTCGTCGAAGTGGTTGTGGCGGTAGTAGATGTTGGCCGCCTTGAAGGCGATCTCCACCCGCTTGTCGCCCTTGGGCACGTACTTGAGGTAGCGCTCGCACGCGTCCAAGAGCGCCTTCTTCAGCGTGGGGATGGTGGCCTTCTTGGTGATGTCCGAGGACACACCCTCGCTCTTCGCCTCGCCGCGCGACTCGGCCGTCTTGACGACCTCGTCGTAGGCGAGCACCGCGTTGTAGGCGGCGTTCTGCAGCCACTTGCCCGGCTTGCCCGGCTTGGGCTTGCCCTTGTCGTCCTTGGCCTCCAGCACCTTGGCGTCCTGCAGGACGACCAGCGTGTAGTTGGCGGCGGACTTCTCGTAGTTCTGCAGGTTGTCGTTGAGCAACTCCGCCCAGAAGAAGCGGAGGTCATACGCCTTGGGGTTGTCCGGGAAGAGCGTGAGGTAGTCGCTGTACACGGCGTCCGCGTAGCGGAACGTGTCCTCGTTGCGCGTCTTCTTGCCCTCGTTGTGCCAGGTGACGGCCAGGTTGGACAGGGTGCGCTCGGAGAGCTCCTTCGCCTCGGCGAGCAGCTTCTTGTCCTTGTCCTCCTTGATGACGCCGGAGCCCTCGACCTCCTTCATGATCTTCACGAGCCGGCGCACCTGGGCCACGGTGCGCTCCTTGTTGCCCATGCGCAGGATGCAGTCGACGATCTTCCCCTGGAAGCCGGGCGCCTCGGGCGACAGCGGCTTCTCCTTGATGAGGGAGTTGAAGGTCAGCGCCGCTTCGCGGTCCTTGCCGTCGCCGTAGTACATGTTGGCGAGCTGCTTCATCATCGTGAAGCGGTCGTCCGGGTTGGACGCGACCTTGCCGAAGTCCGCGCGCGCCTGGGCCACGTCACCCTGATGCGCGTACGCGCGCACGTAGTCCGTGCGGGCCTCGCGCACCAGCGAGCCACGGCCGCTCTTGCCGCCGTCCTTCTCCACCGCGTTGGCGCCGGCCAGCTCACCGTAGAGCACCACCGTCTTGAACTTGTCCTTCGCCGCCTCGTAGTCGCCCAGGTTGTAGTGGCACCAGCCCTGCTTGTAGAGGGCGAACGCGTACACCTGGCTCTCGGGGAACTCGGCGGCCTTCTTGTAGGCCACCAGCGCCTTCTCCAGCTCCGGGCGCTTGCCCTTGGAGTTGTTGAAGTAGTACTCGCCGAACGCCAGGTACGCGTCGGGGATGAACTTGGACGTCGGGTGCTTCTCCACCAGGCGCTTGAAGGCGACGAGCGCCTTGCGGTCCTGGCCCTCTTCCATCAGGTACTGACCGAGGAAGAAGAGCACCTCGTCCGTGCGCTCGAACTTCGGGTGCTCCTGGACGATCTTCGTGTACTGCTCGACGGCGAGCTTGCCGTACTCCTTCTGCTTGACGACGAGCTCGGCCTTCTCCGCCTTGGCGCGCTGCTGGCCCGCGGCGTCGTTGGCGTTCATCGCCTTGAGCAGGTCGTCGTCCTTGCGGTTGGCCTCGAAGAAGTAGAACTTCGATTCCTCCCAATAGAACTCACCCAACCGGAACAACAGGCTGGGGACCTCCTTCGGGTCCGGCGACAGCGAGATGATCTTCTTCAGCGAGGCGATCTGCTCGCGCCGCTTGGAAGCCACCTGGAACTCGACGCCGAGGCGGAACTGGTCGTACTGGAGCGCGGGAGCGACTTCTTCCTTCTTCTTCTCGCGCGTGATGTCTCCGGCAAGGGACTTGTCCACCGCGGTGGCGGACTTCCTGCCGAGGTCGGCGTCACGCGGCGCTTTCTTCTCCTGAGCGGCGGAGGCCGTGGCCAGGAGCACGAGGCAGACGAGGAGCGAACGGCGCATGGTCTTCCTAAGCGGGGGGGACCGGCGTCCCCGGTTGCTTGCCAGACAGCCAAGTGGCCGGGAATCTTCGGGAATTTCCATTCGGGGAGATCCACTATGCGCGGTTTCCAAGTGCAGGGTCAACCCTGACTGGCTGGCCGCTCCAGAAGTGGAAAGCATGCCGGCAAACTTCCAGAACGACTGTGAAAAGGACGACAAGGTGGTTGCCTTGTCGGACCCACCGGGTATGGGGGAGCGGACGGCCGGCTGTCCGGTCGCCCTGCTGGGAGTCGTGCTGGATCATGAGCCTGTTGCCGGAGAGCGCCAGCTTCGAGGAGCTGGTGCAGGACTACTTCCTCGCGGTGCGTGGCGCGGGGCTCATGTTGTCGGCGTTGGACACGGAGCTGCTCACGGCGTGGGCCCGGGAGGGCGTGCCCTTCGAAGTGGTGGCGCGAGGCATCTCCCGCTCCGCGGAGAAGGCCCTGTGGGATGCGCGTCCGGGTGAGCCGGTGCTGCGCAACCTGCGCGCGTGCCGGCGGCAGGTGGACGCGGAGATCAAGAAGTACCGCGCGCTGGCGGCGGGCGCGGGCGTGGCCGCGGAGCCGGAGGCCCCCTCACGACGTCGCAAGGCGCTGTCGTGGGAGCAGACCCGACACGCCCGGCTGGTGGACGCGCTCGAGGACCTGGCGGGGCGGGATTCGCTGCTGGCGCCCCGGGTGGCGTGGCTGCGCGGGACGGTGCTGGCCCAGGTCCCGGAGGAGCCCTCGGCGCTGGATGCCCAGGAGTCCTTGAGCTTCCTGGTGCTCCTGCGCGCCCTGCCCTTTTCTCAACGTCACCAGGTGTGGCGTGACGCGCTTTCGATGGGTACCGAACAACAGGTGATGTCCGTGCGCGCGCGGAAGCTGTCGCGGCGCTTTCGCCTGGTGGCGGCGGTGCGGCGACGACTGGGCGTGAAGGAAGTGTGAGAAGCGGCCCGACACTGCTCGTGCGTTCAGTTCACGAGGGGACGGGGAAGGGCTCTGCTATGGCGATGCGCGAGATGGGTGTGGGAGCGAAGGCGGGCGGCGACGGCTGCCGGATGTGTTCCGGCCGGACGTACGTCATCGAACGGCAGGGAGACCAGGCCCAGGCGCGCGTGTGCGTGTGTTCGGAGAACTGCTCCGTCTGCGAGGGACGCGGCCATGTGCTCGTGGAGCGCGAGGCCGTGTTCAGCCAGAAGGTGGGCCCCAAGCGCTACGAGGTGATGGAGCCGTGCACGTGCACGCGGCGGCGGCGGCGCGTGTCGCTCTACAACGAGGTGCGGCTGCCCGGCGTGGTGGCGCATGCGTCGTTCGACAACTACCGGGCCTTCAACGAGGCGCAGGACCGGGGCCGCGGCGTGGCGATGCACTTCGGCCACCAGTACGTGAAGGGCGCCACGTCCAAGGGCTTCATCCTGAGCGGCCCGGTGGGCACGGGGAAGACGCACCTGCTCGCGGCCACGCTCGGCCACCTGGTCATCGAGGTGGGCGTGCGGGCGCGGTACGTGGAGATTTCGCTGCTCTACGCCACCATCCGGCGCGGCTTCCAGGAGGGCAAGAGCGGCGGGGAGATCATCGGGCCGCTGTCGGAGGTGGAGGTGCTGGCCATCGACGAGCTGGGCAAGGGGCGCGGCAGTCCCTTCGAGATGGAGACGCTCGATGAGCTCATCGCCCGCCGCTACAACGCGGGGCGCACCACGCTGTTCGCGACGAACTACTCGCTGGAGCCGGAGAAGAAGCAGCGCACCAACGGGCCCACGGGCTACCGGACCACGGAGGACGCACGCGCCGCGGTGAAGGACCATGAGCTGCTGCGGGAGCGCGTGGGCGAGCGCATCTACAGCCGCCTGTGCGAGATGTGCACCTTCGTGGAGCTGCCGAAGGACACGCCGGACCGTCGGCGCACGCGGCAGGAGATGGACTCGCTGCACAACCCGCCCGCGGGAATGCGCAGCGCGGGCCGGTGAGGGCTTCCGGGTCGGAGCCGTGCGGTGCGGCTCCGGCTCACGACAGTGGACGCACCCGCGGGTCCTTTGCGTCAATGCGCGGATGACCGACGCCATCCTCGTCCTCGTTACCGCGCCCTCCGCCGACAAGGCCGCCGAGCTGGCGCGTAGCCTCGTGGAGGAGCAGCTCGCCGCGTGCGGCAACATCCTCCCCGGGCTGCGCTCCATCTATCGCTGGGAGGGCAAGGTGCAGGACGACACGGAGGCGCTCATCCTCTTCAAGACGCGCGCCTCGCTCTTCGAGGCCCTGCGCTCACGCATCATCGAGCTGCACCCCTACGACGTCCCGGAGGTGCTCCGCTTCGACATCGCCGATGGCCATGCGCCCTACCTGGCCTGGATTCTGGACAGCACCCGCGCGCCGTCATGACGGGGTCGGCGTCGGCTCGGGCGTGACGGAGACACCGGCGTCCGCGCTGAAGACGAAGTGCCCGTCCTGGAAGTCGACGAGGATGCGCTGGCCCTCGCTCACCGTGCCTCGGAGCAACATGCGGCTGATCTCCGTCTCCAGTTCGCGCTGGATGACGCGGCGAAGCGGCCTTGCCCCATAGCGTGGCTCGAAGCCCCGCTCCGCCAGCGCGTCGCGCGCGGTGTCCGTCAGCTCCAGGCGCAGGTTCTGCCCGTGAAGCTTGCGGCGGGTGGCCTCCAGCATGGTGTCGACGATGCGCCTCAACTGCGCGGGGTTGAGCGGATGGAAGACGATGATGTCGTCGATGCGGTTGATGAACTCCGGACGGAAGTGGCCGCGCAGCGCGTTCATCACCGCCTCACTGGCGCGCTCCCTGCCCGTCTTCTCCTCGTCCTCCGAGCGCTGGAAGCCCAGCGCCGCCCTCGCGGCCCCCATCGCCTCCGAGCCCAGGTTGGACGTCATGATGATGACCGCGTTCTTGAAGTCCACCGTGCGCCCGCGTGAGTCCGTGAGCCGGCCGTCATCCAGGATTTGCAGCAGCAGGTTGAACACGTCCGGGTGGGCCTTCTCCACCTCGTCGAACAGCAGCACCGAGTAGGGCCTGCGCCGCACCGCCTCCGTCAGCCGTCCAGCCTCCTCGTAGCCCACGTACCCGGGCGGCGCGCCGATGAGGCGGCTCACCGTGTGACGCTCCTGGAACTCGGACATGTCCAGACGGATCATCGCGGCCTCGTCGTTGAACAGGTAGTCGGCCAGCGCGCGCGCCGTCTCCGTCTTCCCCACGCCCGTGGGCCCCAGGAACAGGAACGAGCCGATGGGCCGGTTCGGGTCCTTCAGTCCGGCACGTGCGCGGCGTACGGCCTCGGCGATGGCCCGGAGCGCGTCCTCCTGCCCCACCACGCGCTGCTTCAGCGCGTCCTCCATCTCCAGCAGTCGCTGGCTCTCCTCCTGCTGCAGCTTGCGCGCGGGGATGCCCGTCCACTCGCTCACCACCGTGGCGATGTCCTCGGGCGTCACGGAGGGTTCGGTGACACCGCGTTTCAATTGCCACTGGGTACGCAGTCCCTCCAGCTCGGTGCGCAGGGTCTCGATGTCGCCCTTGAGCCGGCTGGCCTCCTCGTAGCGCTCCCCCGCCACCGCGGCGCTCTTGTCCTTCTCCTTCTGCTCCAGTACCGCCTCCACCTCGCCCAGGCGGTCCGGCGCGGTGCGCGCGCCCAGGCGCACCATGGCGGAGGCCTCGTCGAGCAGGTCGATGGCCTTGTCCGGCAGGAAGCGGTCATTGACGTACTTGTCCGACAGCTCGACGGACGCCGTCAGCGACGTGTCCAGAATCTTCACCCGGTGGTGCGCCTCGTACGCGTCACGCAGCCCGCGCAGGATTTCGATGGCCTGCTCCGGCGTGGGCTCCGCCACCATGACCGGCTGGAAGCGCCGCTCCAGCGCGGCGTCCTTCTCGATGTTCTTGCGGTACTCGTCCAGCGTCGTGGCGCCCAGGCACTGGAGCTCGCCCCGCGCCAGGGCCGGCTTGAGCAGGTTGGACGCGTCCACCGCGCCCTCCGCGCCGCCCGCGCCCACCACTGTGTGCACCTCGTCGATGAAGAGGATGATCTGCCCCTTGAGGGCGCGAATCTCGTCCATCAACCCCTTGAAGCGCTCCTCGAACTCACCCCGGAACTTCGTACCTCCGAGCACGCTGCCCAGGTCCAGCGACAACACGCGCTTGTCCTTGAGCACCTCCGGCACGTCGCCCGAGATGATTCGCTGTGCGAGCCCCTCCGCGATGGCCGTCTTGCCCACGCCCGGCTCGCCGATGAGCACCGGGTTGTTCTTCGTCTTTCGGCTCAAGATGCGGATGACGCGGCTGATCTCCTTTTCACGGCCGATGACCGGGTCCAGCTCGCCGGCTCGCGCGAGCGCGGACACATCCCTCGTGAAGCGCGTGAGGTTCGGCGGCAGGCCCCCGCCCCCCTGACGGGCTCCGCCTCCGGGAGCGGGCGTGGCCGGGCCCCCTATCGAGGCCATCAGGCGCTTGCGCAGCTCGTTGACGTCGACCCCCGATAGGAACTGCGCGGCGAAGCTCTCCGCCTCCATCAGGATGCCCAGCAAGAGATGCTCCGGGCCGATGAAGCTGTGCCCCATCTGCAGGGCCTGGAGCCTTGCAATCTGGAGCACGCGCTTGACGCCAGAGGACAGCGCGACGACGGCCGCCTTGCGAGGCTCGCGGCGCGGCATCACCGCGTCCAGTCGCGTCTCGAACTCGTCCACGGGCGCGCCCAGGTGCTTGAGCGCCTCGCGCAGCTCCGGCACCGAGTGCAACAACGACAACAGCAGGTGCTCGATGCGCATCCGCTCGTAGCCCGAGTCGAGCGTCATCCGCGCCGCGCGCTCCAGCACCTGCTGCGCCATCTCCGACAGCTGAGTGAGCAGGTTCTCCCGGCTCCGCGGGCGCGGCCCCATCAACTGCTCGACGAGGCTCTCCAGGCTGCCGAAGCCGTTCGCTCCGCTCAGCCCCACGCCCATCGCGCTCGCGCAGTGGTTGCAGAGCTGGAGGGTCGTCTCCTGTCCCTCCATCCGCTTCTTGAGCTGGACCGCGGCTGGGCGCGTTCCACAGTTCTGACACAGCATGGTCGACGACCTCCGCGCTCCACTCCCTCGGGCAAGCTAGGAACGGGAGTGAGCGCGGGGCCCGGACAGGAGCAGGCGTGCTGACGAGGCGCCCTCCTGCTCCTCGGAGAGTGGACACGCATGAGCGCCTCACCTCGTCCCCGGGGACATTGCCCCCGCGTGAGGCCGGCCGCACATCTTCCTTTCGAGTCGAGCCCAGGGGAACATCGGTCCGAGCGCCCCGGAGAGCCATGTCGCGTCGCCTCATCATCCCAGCCCGTCCCGCACGCCTCGCGCTCCTGGGCGCCACGGTGCTGTGTGCGTGTGCTTCGGGACAGGTCGCGACGAGGGACGAGGGCACCGAGCGCATCGCGGCCATCATCGGGACACCGGAGCGCGAGGAGCCCATCCCCGAGGGCATCGTCTTCGTGCCGGACACGACGCCGCTGCCCGAGGAGGACTCGCTCGCCCTGAGCGACGCCCCCAAGCCACCCCCTCTCCCCGAGAGGGTGGACCGTGGGCTGCCCTGGGCGCCCTACTCCACCGGGCCGCTGCTCGGCATGTGCGCGCGGCCACCGCACGGGGCCATCCTCCCGGCCCCCGTGCCTCCGGCGTGTCTGCTGGCGCCAGGCTCCATCCGCTTCCACCTCACGCCGAGGCCCGGTGGCAGCATCCCGGGCCTGCTGCCCTGACCGACTCCGTCAGGCCTGCGCAATCGACTTGGGTGGGAGCTTGAGCTTCTGACCCACCTTGATCTTGTCCGGGTCCGTGAGCTGGTCCTTGTTGATCTCGAAAATCTTCGGGTACAGCTTCGCGTCCCCGTAGATGTCCTTGGCCAGCTTTCCCAGCGTGTCGCCGGACTTCACCGTGTAGAAGCCGTACGGCTCCGCGTTCGTCACGGTGAGGTTGACCATGATCTCCTGCTGCCAGTTCGCGTGCTTCGCCTTGATCTGATCCCAGATGCGGTCGCGGTCCCACGCGTGGTCCACCGAGCCCTTGAGGATGAGCTTCCCGTTCTCCTCTCGGGACTCGACCTTCGCGCCAACCGTCTTCGCCACCTCGAGCACGTCCTGATAGTCGTTCTGCAGGGCCATGGGCGCTCCTCCTGTCGGGTCCGGTCGCACGATGTCCACGCAGCGGCCAGCGTGCGAGGCGGCGCACTGTAGGCACGCCCGCCTCGACTCCTGTCTCGCCCTCCAGGCCCTCGTGTTCGCCGCGTAACGGACACCGTCGTCAGTGACTGCCTCGTCGCCCGACGACGGGCCTTGCGAGCCATCGTGGCCCGTCAAGTGGACGAGCACGAGTGACGTTCCATCGGCGTGGCGCTTCGTGGTACCGGAATGGACCGAGCCACGGCCTCCCTTCACCAGTGCTTCTCGCGCGGGAAGGAAGACAGGTCGCCTGCTTCACGAGGGAACGGACGGCGCGGGGAGGCAGAATAGCGCTCGCCCTCCCGGACGTTCATTGGCTCGCTCAACCCCCAGAGGAGTCAACCCCCCATGTCCACGCTGCGCAGCCTGTGCCTCATCGGAGCTTTCTCCGTGGGAGGCCTCGCCTGTACCGGAAACACGGAGTCCACCTCCCCATCGGGCGCCATCCCCAGCCCCACCCGCCCTACCCTCCCGTCGACCGGCAATCCCCAGCATCCCGAGCCGGACCCCACGCCCCCCGTCACGGAGATTCCAACACCTTCTCCGACGACGCCCACCACTCCGGACACCCCCTCACCCGAGGCGCCCGCCGAGCCCCAGTACTCCCGCGAGTGGTTCGTGAGTCCGGCCGGCAACGACTCCGCGGCCGGCAACGAGTCGAGGCCGCTGCGCACCATCTCCAAGGCCATCACCCTGGCGGGTCCGGGCGAGCTCATCCGCGTCCAGGCGGGGACCTACGCGGAGAAGCTGGTGTTCGACTCCAGCGTGAAAGCGGGCACCGCGAGCGCGCCCATCACCCTGCGCGGTGAGGGCAAGGCGAAGATCGTCCCCACGTCGGGCGGTTGGTACATGGCGCTCGTGCAGCGGCCGAACTGGCGCATCGAGGGCTTCGAGTTCGACGTGCGCGGCCAGCGTCAGGTCGCGGTGACGTTCGCGGGTGACACGCAGGGCAGCGTGCTGGCGAACAACGACCTGCACCACGGCACCTTCGGCAGCGGCATCAGCACGGACGCCGGCGCGCGGGGCGTCACCATCGAGAACAACCACATCCACCACTTCGCCCAGGGGAGCACCGACTCCCACGGCGTCGTCATCGCGCCCACGTCGAAGAACATCACCGTGCGCGGCAATGACATCCACGACAACTCGGGTGACTCCGTGCAGTGCCTGGGGCCCGAGGGGTTCAGCAATGACGCGCCCGCCGCCGGGGTCCTCATCGAGGACAACGACATGTATGACAACCGCGAGAACGCGGTGGACATCAAGACGTGCCACGACGTCACGGTGCGCGGCAACCGGATGCACGGCTTCACCAAGTCCGCGACGTCGCGTGGCGAGGCGATCGTGGTGCACTACTCCGCGAAGAACATCACCATCGAGGACAACGACATCTCGCAGTCCTCGCTGGGCGTCGCCATCGGCGGCAACCGCTTGAATGCCCCGCCCACCAACGTGTCCATCCGCCGCAACCGCATCTTCAACCTGAAGACGCCCGAGGGCTCCGCCATCCGCATCGAGAATGGCGTGGACGTGCGCGTGCTGCACAACACCGTGACGGGGACGAACGGCTTCGCGCTGGTGCTCGGCCACGGCACGGGGGGCGACTCCACCAACGTCGCGGTGCGCAACAACATCTTCGATACGAAGAACGCGGTGCACCTGGGCCACAGCGCGCCGGGCTTGAAGATGGAGTCCAACCTCTACCAGCCGGGCGCCAACTTCGCGACGGGCAAGTTCTTCGTCCCCGAGCTGTCGTGGGTGGGGACGTTGTTCGCCGCATGGAAGCAGCAGGAGGGCCAGGACGTGACCTCCAGCGAAGCGCTCAACGCGCTGGTGGACACGGACTCGCTCGAGCCCGGGCCGGGCGCGGTGGACAAGGGCATGGACCTGGGCCTGCCCTTCTGCGGCGCGGGCCCGGACGTGGGCGCCATCGAGTCCGACTGCCCCAGCGCCACGCAGACGGCGACGGCGGAGCTCACCGAGTAATACGCAGGTGATGACCTCCCACGCGGACCGTCGCGTGGGAGGTTGCACCTCGCTACGCGCCGAGCAGCTCGCGGTGCAGCCGCGCCGTCAGCGGCTTCAGGTGCGGCTTGTCCACGAGGAGCGTGAGCTGGAGCGGAGACGTGTGCGCGGCGTGCACCTTCGCGCCCAGCTCCTCCGCCGCCGCCAGCGCCTGACGCAAGGGCGCCCAGTCCGCGTTGAGGCCCACGCCCACGCACGTGACGGTGCCCAGCTCCTCGCGCCACGTCACCGCCGCGCCGAAGCGCGTGGCCAGCTCCTTGCGCAGCGCCTCCGGCCCGTGGATGTCCGCCAGCGGCACCAGCAGGTACGCGTGCCCGGCGCCCCCGGTCAGCCCGTCGTACCCGAGCGAGCGGCCTCGCACGCCCCGGGCGTCGAGGAACTCCAGGAGCTCCGCCAGCGGCACCTCGGCGCCCGACGCGAGCACCGCCAGCTCCGCGTCCGCGGTGACGCCCTTGATGCGACTGTCCGACGGCGCGCTCAGCTCACGCACCACCGTGCCGCTGCCCTCCGCGTGCGCCGTGCGCGCGAGGATGGCGATGCCGCGCGACTTCGCCCACTCCACCGCCTGCGCGTTGAGCACCTTGGCGCCCGCGCTCGCCAGCTCCTGCATCTCGTCGTAGCTCAGGGACTCCAGCTTGCGTGCGTCCGGCACCACGCGCGGGTCCGCGCTGAAGATGCCGTCCACGTCCGAGTAGATCTCACACGCCTCCGCCTCCAGCGCCGCGGCCAGCGCCACCGCCGTCGTGTCCGAGCCGCCACGCCCCAGCGTGGTGACCTCCTTCTTGTACGACACGCCCTGGTAGCCCGCGACGATGACCACCTTGCCGCGCGCCAGCTCATCGTGGATGCGGTAGGGCCGCACCTCGACGATTCGCGCCTGCGCGTGCGCGTCCGTCGTGATGATGCCGCTCTGGCTGCCCGTGAAGCTGATGGCCGGCACCTCCATCTCCTGGAGCGCCATGGACAGCAGCGCCATGGAGATGCGCTCGCCGCACGTCAGCAGCATGTCCAGCTCCCGCCGCGCGGGGTCCGGGGACACCTGCTTGGCCAACGCCAGCAGCTCGTCCGTGGTGTCGCCCATCGCGCTCACCACCACCACCACCTGGTACCCGGCGTCGCGCTTGTCCTTCACCCGGCGCGCCACCTTGCGAATCTTCTCCACGTCGGCCACCGACGAGCCGCCGTACTTCTGGACCACGATAGGCATGAGCGTCTCACTACCCTTCTTGGGCGTGTCCGGGGAACCACACCGGAGTGGAGTCTTGCAGGAGCCCGGCCAGCGAAGGGAAGCACCCAGGCCGCTCGCCGGGCGTCGCCTTGACACCCCGAAGACCCCTCCTATAGTCGGCGGCGGTTCTGCCCGGGCCGTCCGAGACACACCTCCACGGCCGGCGGCCCAGGTCGAGCACGTCTTCCTGGAGCCTCCCCATGGCGATGATCGAGGTGCAGCACCTCACCAAGC
The DNA here is from genome assembly GCF_900111765.1 of Myxococcus fulvus. The sequence continues at coordinate 502,677 of NZ_FOIB01000006.1, read as the reverse complement.
GGTATCGCGACCGCGTGGCCATCGACGACCTCACCTTCAGCGTCGAAGAGGGCGAAATCCTCGGCTTCCTCGGGCCCAACGGCGCGGGCAAGTCCACCACGATGAAGATCCTCACCGGCTTCCTCCCCGCCTCGGAGGGAGTGGCCCGGGTGGGAGGCTTCGACGTCCACCGGCATCCGCTCGAGGTGAAGCGCCGCATCGGCTACCTGCCGGAGACGCCGCCGCTCTACCCGGAGATGACCGTGGAGAGCTACCTGCGCTTCGTCGCCTCACTCAAGCGCCTGCCCTCGCGTGAGCAGAAGACCGAGGTGGAGCGCGTGGCCGCCCTCACCGGCGTCACCCACGTACTGGGCCGCGTCCTCGCGAACCTGTCCAAGGGCTACAAGCAGCGCGCCGGCATCGCCCAGGCGCTGCTCGGCTCGCCGCCGGTGCTCATCCTCGACGAGCCGACGGAAGGACTCGACCCCGCCCAGCGCGCCGAGGTGCGCGCGCTCATCAAGAGCCTCGCGGGAAAGCACACCGTCATCCTCTCCACGCACATCCTCCCGGAGGTGACGATGACGTGCGAGAAGGTCCTCATCCTCAACCAGGGGCGCATCGCCGCCTACGACGACCTCCGCAAGCTGGCCGGAACCCAGGGCACCGCCGAGAGCGCGTCGCTGGAAGAAGTCTTCATCAAGCTGACCGCCGCCTGAGCGCGCGCTTCTCGTCCCCCTTCCAAGGAAACCCGTCGGCCCATGCGCATCGCCCTGGCCATCGCTCGCAAGGAGCTGTCCCTCTACTTCACCACCCCGTGGGCCTATGGCGTCTTCACGGCGATGGTGGCGCTCTCGTCCTTCTTCTTCGTGGGCCTGCTGGAGCGCTTCCAGCAGGTGCAGGAGATGGCGCGGCGCACGAACTGGTCCCAGCTTCCCGAGGACTTCACCGCGTACCGCAACCTCACCGACGGCGTCGTCGTCCAGCTGTGGGGCATCGTCATCATCATCACCCTCTTCGTCGCGCCCTTCCTCTCCATGCGCCTGTTCGCGGAGGAGAAGCGCAACAAGACCTTCGAGCTGCTGATGACCGCACCGGTGCGCCCCATCGAAATCGTGCTGGGCAAGTACCTGGGCGGAGTCGGCATCATCTGCGCGACGCTGGGCCTCACGCTCGTCTTCCCGGTGGTGCTCTCCGCGTTCGGAAAGGCGGACTCCGGCACCGCGCTGGAGTGGTCCACGGTGATGCTGGGCTACGGCGGCATCCTCTTGTGGGGCGCCACGTGCATGGCGGTGGGCATGTTCATCTCCGCGCTGACGGAGAGCCAGATGCTCGCGGCCTTCCTCACCTTCGCGGTGCTCCTGCCGTGGATGCTGCTGTCCGGCGTGGCGCAGGGGGCCGAGGAGCCGGCGCGCTCGGTGCTGATGTACCTGTCCTTCGACGCGCAGCTGCAGAACCTGCTCAAGGGCATCCTGGACGTGAAGAGCTTCGTCTTCTTCGCCTCCGTCATCGTCTTCTCGCTGGTGCTCACGCACCGCACCGTGGAAGCGCGACGCTGGGTCTCGTGACGTGGCCCGCCCTCACGTGAAAGGCAACCCCCGGACATGAACGCGACCCTCATCGGCAGGTACCTGGGCGCCTTCGGGCTGCTGCTCCTCGTCTCCAGCCCCTTCACCCTCTTCATCACCTCCGGCAGCCTCATCGCCTCGGGCGTGAAGGCGGGCGTGGGCCTGGCGCTCGTCGGCGTGTACCTGGCCACGAACCTGAAGCAGTTCGGCCAGCTCGCCACGCGCAAGTCGAGCACCTTCTTCATCACCTCCGTGCTCACCGTGCTCGGCGTCCTGGGCGCGCTGGTGGGCATCAACTACGTGGCCCACCAGCAGGCGCCCCAGTGGGATTTGACGAAGGAGCGCATCCACACGCTGGCGCCGCAGACCATCGCCACCCTGGGCACGATGCCGGAGAAGGTGAAGGCCATCGGCTTCCTGCCCCCGACGCATGAGTCCTACGCGCTGCTGGAGACGCTCTTCCAGCGCTACCACGCCCAGGCGCCGGCGAAGTTCGAGTACGAGTTCAAGGACCCGCGCCGCTCCCCCGAGATGGCCTCGAAGTACCAGCTCAAGGAAGGTCAGGCGAGCGTGGTGCTCTCGCGCGGCGAGTCGCACACGACGCTCGCCGCCGTGTCCGAGCAGGACCTCACCAACGCGCTCATCAAGCTGGGCGCGGTGGGCACCCAGCGCGTCTACTTCATCACCGGACACGGTGAGTGGCCTCTCGACAAGGGCGAGGCCGCGCCCTCGGACCCGGGAGGTTCACTGTCGGAGCTGCGCCGGCAGTTGCTCCAGGAGGGCTACGCCGCGGAGGCCATGTACCTGGTGGGCACCACGGACATCCCCCGCGATGCCTCGCTCGTGGTCATCGCGGGCGCCCGCGTGCCGTACACGCAGCCGGAGGTGGCGGTGCTGCGCAAGTACCTCGCGAGCGGTGGACGGCTCGTGTACTTCACCGACGCGGGGCTCGTGGATGGACTGGGCGAGCTGCTCGCCGAGCACGGCATCCTGGTGGACGAAGGCATCGCCGCGGATGCGCAGTTCAACAGCGGCAACCCGTACGTCGTGCAGTCGCCCTTCTACAGCACGCACGCCATCGTCGCACCACTGAAGCAGCGGGGCATGAACGTGGAGCTGCCCACGCCGCGCAGCCTCACCATGCTGCGCGAGGGCATGGCCGAGGGCGTGCGCGTGGAGCCGCTGGTGCACACCTCGCAGCACGGCTGGGTGGAGACGAAGCCCGACGAGAACGCGGTGCCGTCGGATGGCGAGAAGACGGGTCAGCTCACGCTCGCGGCCGCCATCGTCCGCGACACGAAGGACGCCGCCGACAAGCGCTTCGACGAGGCGCGGCTCGTGGTGGTGGGTGACTCGGAGCTGCTGTTGGACCCGAACTGGGGCCACGAGCCCAACCGCAACCTGGTGATGAACACGCTGGGGTGGGCCTCCAACCAGGTGACCAAGGTGACGATGCGACCTCCGGACCGCGAGGTGTCGACGCTGGAGCTGGACACGGATGCGATGGACCACATCCGCTTCATCTCCACCGACCTGATTCCTCTCTCCATGATGGGCCTGGGACTGGCCATCTGGCTGACGCGGCGGAACAAGTGAGCGCCGCGCGCGGAGGGCTCGTCGCGCTGCTCGTCCTCGGCACCGGAGCGCTGCCCGCGTGCAAGGAGTCCGGGCCGCGCGAGCCACGAGAGCAAGCGGCGGCCGAGCAGCTCTTCGCGCCTCCGTCGGGGACGACGGGCAAGGACACGGCGCCCGTGTTCACGCGCATCACCGTGCGCGCGCAAGGCGACACCACCGAGCTGGAGCGTGGGCCAGAGGGCGCGTGGCGCATCGTCGCGCCCGTGCAAGCTCGCGCGGAGCCGGCGGCCGTGGAGGCGCTGCTCGAGACGCTGGAGCGCTCGAAGTCGAGCACCCTGGTCGCCGAGGCGCCCACCGACGCGGACCTGAAGAAGTACGGGCTCGACTCGCCCGTGTTCACCGTGACGGCCCAGGTGTCGGGCTCGCCGCACTCGGTGACGCTGCATGGCGGCGTCGAGAACACGTTCGATGGCTCCGTGTACGTGCGCCGCGAGGGTGACCCCAAGGTGTACGCGGCGCAGGGCTCCGTGCGCTGGAGCCTGGACAAGGACACCTTCGCGCTGCGCTCGAAGGAGCTGCTCGGCGAGCTGGAGGTCACCGCGCTCACCGGCATCGAGGTCCGCGCTCGGACGCACACCTACGTGATGGAGCAAGAGAAGGGCACCTCGCGCTGGCGGCTGACGAAGCCCGTCTCCGAGCGCGCGGACGAGGCCCGGGTGTCCGCGCTGCTCAAGGCGCTGAAGGAGCACCGCGCGCTCTCCTTCCCCAAGGACACACCGGAGGCTCGCAAGAAGCTCGGCCTGGAGGCGCCACAGGTCGACGCTCGCTTCACGCGGACCTCGGGCGACACGGTGCGCATCCGGATGGCGCAGGTGATGGAGGACGGAGCGCCTCGCTTCCACGCGCTGCGTGAGCAGGGCTTCGTCGCGACGCTGGCCGAGGTGCCCGAGGGCGCGCTCGACGCGCTGGACGTGGACGTGCTCGAGCTGAAGGACAAGCACGTGCTGAGCTTCCGCCGCGAGGACGTGCGGCGCGTGGTGTTCCACCCGGGCGGCGGCGCGCCCGCCATCACCCTGGTCAACGCGGCCGAGGGCGACGGCGGCACCGAGTCCTGGCAGGTGGAGTCGCCCGTGAAGGGCAAGGCGCAGCACTTCCGCGTCGTGTCACTGCTGCGCGCGCTGGGTGCCATCAAGGCCACGAGCTTCGGCGAGGCGAAGCCCCGGAGCTGGGCGAAGTACGGCATCGACGACGCTTCGCGCGGCGTGGTGCTGCTGGGCGCACAGGGCCAGGAACTGGCGCGACTGTGGCTGGGCGCCGAAGTGCCGGAGTCCTCCGAGCTGCGCTATGCCCGAGGCTCGGGCCCCGAGGTGATGGAGGTCTCCATCGAGGGCCTCGCCCTGCCCCAGCGGGCCGAGGACCTCATGGACGCCGCGCCCGCAGCGGAGCCCGCCAACGCACGCGGTCCGTGAGGACGCACACAGCCGCATCGTGACAATCCACTATGTCGGCCAGGTGACGCGACGCGCCGCCGGATTTGACGCGCGCCTCGTGCACATTCGCGCGGGCCTTCCCTCGGGAGATGGTGCGGGCCGCTGACATTCTCTGGCAGTTCTTTGTGCTTTCCTCCTCCGCCGCCCCTCCCTACGTTTCAGTCACACTCGTAGATGATGTCCGGAGGCAGTGTCATGGCGACCACGGCGGAAAACCCGATTGGGCTGAATGGCTTCGAGTTCGTGGAGTTCACGAGCCCCGCCCCCGAGGCGATGGTGGCGCTGGTGGAGAAGCTGGGCTTCACGGCCTACGCCAGGCACCCGACCAAGGCGCTGGTCCGCTACAAGCAGGGCGACATCAACCTGCTCATCAACCAGGAGCCCGCGGGTCAGGCCGCCGACTTCCGCGCCGCCCACGGCCCGTCCGCCAACGCCATGGCCTTCCGCGTGGCCAACGCCCGCGCCGCGTACGAGCTGGCGCTGGAGCGCGGCGCCGTCGCCGCGGACCCCGCCGCCAGCTCCCTGGGCGAGGGCTTCTATGTCCTGCAGGGCATCGGTGGCAGCCTGCTGTATCTCATCGACCGTCACGGCGCGGCCGGCACCATCTATGACTCCTGGGTGCAGATTCCCGGCGCCGCCGAGTCCGAGGCCAAGAACAGCGTGGGCCTGGAGTCGCTGGACCACCTGACGCACAACGTGCGCCGGGGCCAGATGCGCACCTGGTCGACCTTCTACAACCGCATCTTCGGCTTCACCGAGCAGAAGTACTTCGACATCAAGGGCCAGGCCACGGGCCTGTTCAGCCAGGCGATGATCGCCCCGGACCGCGCCATCCGGATTCCGCTCAACGAGAGCCAGGACGAGAAGTCGCAGATCGAAGAGTTCCTGCGCGAGTACAACGGCGAGGGCATCCAGCACCTGGCCCTGTCCACCCAGGACATCTACGGAACCGTCGAGCGGCTGCGCGCGCGGGGCGTGGACCTGCAGGACACGCTGGAGGCCTACTACGACCTGGTCGACAAGCGCGTGCCCAACCACGGTGAGGACCTGGAGCGGATGCGCAAGAACCGCATCCTCATCGACGGCAACGAGCAGGAGGGCCTCCTGCTGCAGATCTTCACCAACAACCTCTTCGGCCCCATCTTCTTCGAGATCATCCAGCGCAAGGGCAACGAGGGCTTCGGCAACGGCAACTTCCAGGCCCTGTTCGAGTCCATCGAGCTGGACCAGATCCGCCGCGGCGTCATCAAGGTGGAGAAGTCCCGGAAGTAGCTCCCGGCCCGACTGCGGAGGAACTTCACGGTGACCCTCGAGACTCGAACCGCGGTACCTCCGAAGAGCGGGCTCCGAAAGGCGCCCGGCGACTACCTCTCCGGATTCGGCAACGAAGTGGCGACGGAGGCCGTCTCCGGCGCGCTGCCCGTGGGGCGCAACTCTCCGCAGAAGGCCCCCTTCGGCCTGTACGCGGAGCAGCTGTCCGGCACGGCCTTCACGGTGGCGCGCCGGGAGAACAAGCGCTCCTGGCTGTACCGCCTGCGTCCGAGCGCCAACCATCCCGCGTATCAGCCCCACCCTCAGGGGCTGGTGCGTGGCGGTCCCTTCGACGAGGTGCCGCCCTCACCCAACCGCATGCGCTGGAACCCCCAGCCCATGCCCACGGAGCCCACGGACTTCGTGGAGGGCCTCATCACCTACGCCGGCAACGGCGACACGGCCACGAGCTGTGGCATCTCCATCCACCTGTACCGCGCCAACCGGTCCATGACCGACAAGGTGTTCTACAGCGCGGACGGCGAGCTGCTCCTCGTCCCGCAGGCGGGGCGTTTGACGCTGGTGACGGAGCTGGGCGTGCTGGAGCTGCGCCCGGGTGAAGTCGCCGTCGTGCCGCGCGGCGTGCGCTTCCGCGCGGAGCTGCCGGACGGTCCCGTCGCGGGCTACATCTGCGAGAACCACGGCGCGCTCTTCCGCCTGCCGGATTTGGGCCCCATCGGCTCGAACGGCCTGGCCAACGCGCGCGACTTCCTCACGCCGGTGGCCGCCTTCGAGGACGTGGACCGTCCGACGCTGGTGGTTCAGAAGTACCAGGGCCGGCTGTGGGCGTCGCAGTTCAACCACTCGCCGCTCGACGTGGTGGCGTGGCACGGCAACCTGGCGCCGTACAAGTATGACCTGGCGCGCTTCAACACCATCGGCACGGTGAGCTACGACCACCCGGACCCGTCCATCTTCACGGTGCTGACGTCGCCCAGCGAGTCCCCCGGCACGGCCAACTGCGACTTCGTCATCTTCCCGCCGCGGTGGATGGTGGCCGAGGACACGTTCCGGCCGCCCTGGTTCCACCGCAACGTGATGAGCGAGTTCATGGGGCTGGTGCAGGGCGTGTACGACGCCAAGGCCGGCGGCTTCGCCCCGGGCGGCGCGTCGCTGCACAACTGCATGAGCGGCCACGGTCCGGACCGCGCCAGCTACGAGCAGGCCATCAAGGCGGAGCTCAAGCCGCACAAGATTCAGGACACGATGGCGTTCATGTTCGAGTCGCGCTGGGTCATCCGCCCCACGCGCTTCGCCATGGAGTCGTCCACCATGCAGCTCGACTACGACGACTGCTGGGCGGGCTTCGAGAAGGCCCGTCTGCCTTGAGCCTTCCGACCCGGCAGCGCGTCTGGACGACGCCTCCTGACGTCACGCTGTGCCCGGTGGACTCCCTCGCGGACCCGGGCGCGCGCAACTTCGTCCTGCAGATCGAGGAGGCCTTCTTCCACGGCTTCCTCGTGCGCAAGGACGGTCAGGTCCACGGCTTCGTGGACCGGTGTCCTCACGCGGGCCTGCCGCTGGCGCGCGTGCTGGACCAGTACCTGACGCCGGACAAGCAGCACCTGGTCTGCGGCTGGCACGGCGCGCTCTTCCGCCCCGACGACGGCAAGTGCGTGGGAGGCCCGTGCAACGGCGCCTCCCTGACGCCCTGGCCCGTGAAGGTGGAGGACGGCATGGTCGTCACCACCTGAGCGCCAGCGCTACACCTCCAGCAGCACGTAGCGCTGGTCCGGCGTGTGCTTCGTGAGCAGGGGCATGGCGACGTTGAAGACGGGGATGCCGCTCTTCGTCTTGCCCTGCAGCGAGCCGTGGTGCGCGTGCCCGTGGAAGACCGCCTCCGCGCCGTAGTGGTCGATGGGCATCGCCAGCCGGCTGGTGCCGAGGAAGGGGCGTATCTCGATGTTCTCCCCCTCCAGCGTCTCCGGAATCGGGGCGTAGTGCATGATGATGACCTTGCGCGGCGTGTCCAGGTGGCTCAGCGCCGCCTCCAGCTTGAGCGACTCCGTCACCGCCTCCTGCACGAAGGCCTTCGTCTGTCCCTCGCCGAACGCCTGCAACGTCGCGTTGCCATAGCCGCCGCCGAAGCCCTTCACCCCGGCCACGCCGAGCACCTTCTCGAAGATGTAGTGGTCCCCGTCGAGGATGTGCACGCCGGCCTTGGCCAGCTCCGCGCAGATGTCCTTCACGTGGCCCTGCTCGTAGTCGTGGTTGCCGAGCACCGCCGCGCACGGCACGCGCAGCGCCGAGAGGTCCTCGGCGAGCACCTTGCCCTCCTCCACCATGCCGCGGTCCGTGAGGTCCCCGCACAGCACCAGCAGGTCCGCCGTCGCGTTCACCTGCTTGACGAGGTGCCGGAACCGGCCGTGCTGGTCCTCACGACAGTGAAGGTCACCGACCGCCGCCAATCGAATCTTCGAGCTCGGATCCCTCGCCACGCTCGCCCCCCTGTCGTCGTTCGTTCTCGTCCCAGGCCCGCCCGTCCCCGAACCCCCAGTGGTGGATGTCCACGTGGTAGTTCACCTTGGAGACAAGGTTGCCGCGACACAGCTTCTGCTCCCAGGCGCCGTCCCGCATGCTGTCCAGCGTGCGCCGCATCAGCTCCGCCATCACCCAGTCAGGGATGAGCTGCGTCTCGGAGGGATAGGCGAAGCGGAACATCATGAGGTGGCTGAGCAGCACCTCCCAGTACCGGTCGAAGCGGCGCATCAGCCGCTCCCAGTCCATCTGCTTGCCCGCCTTGAGGATGAGGTGGTTGACGTCCGCGCCGTCGAAGCGCTCGCGCTCCACGACGAACGCCTTGGACCAGATCATCTCCTCGGCGGGCGCGACCAGGCACTCGTGTCCGAAGATGGTGGAGGTCCGCGCGTGCTCGAACCACTCGTCGTCCACCACCGCCACGCCGTTGCCGGACGAGAAGATGAAGTCGACGAAGTACTCTCCCTTGAAGGCCTTGTAGAGCCACACCTCGTCGGTGCGCTCGGTGCGCCAGCCGTCCTTCTCCAGGACCTCCAGCGCGCGCGCCGCGTCCGCCTTGCGGGGGAACAGGTCCAGGTCCTTCGTGTCCCGATAGATGCCGGTATAGGTGGCGTACGCATACGCGCCGCCCACCACGAAGGGCACCCCCGCCTCTCGCAGCAGCCCCACGGCCCGCGCTCGCGCGTTGAGCTCGTCCGAGGTGCGCTCGCGCTCGGCCAACGCCGCGTCGGTGCCCATCTCGCCAGGATGGTTGGGGTGTCGTTTTTCCATGGGCGAAAGGTAGGGACGCTGCATTTCCATCGTCCGAAAGCCGCCCGAAGTCGCCCGAGGAGCAGCCAGGCGGCCTCCAACCCCCTGGAATCACGGAGGCTTTCAACGTCAGACCGACGCCTTTTCTGTTTTCCGATGGGGCTGTGTCCATAGGAGCGAACACGCTGCCGCACGGCCCGCCGGGGGCCATCCGAACAGGAAGGAAGAAGGACCATGCTGCGCAAGAGCCTGCTGTGTGCCGCCCTGATGCTGGTGGGTTGTGACTCCGACAAGAAGCAGGACGTGGAGTCGTTCCGCCAGGGAGTGCCCTCCAAGCAGATGGTGGAGGTGTCGTCGCCGGGACCCGTGGGTGACGAGCAGGGCAAGACGTCCGCGTACTATGGCGAGGGTCAGCTGTCGGGGAACTACTTCCTCACCGCCACCGCCGCCGTGAGCATCAACGCCGCCACGCTGAGCGTGCTCGGGTTGGTGGCCGAAATCGTCAAGCACCCGCCCTCCTCCATCGACGGGGACGTCGCCGTGTGGGGCCCGCACACCGGCCCCCTGGACCCCCACTCCTGGAAGCTGACCGTCCAGCACACCGGGGGCGACACGTACTCGTGGGTGCTGGACGCCAAGGGCCGGCTGGAGCCGGACTCGAGCTTCAAGACGGTGCTGTCCGGCTCGCACACGGCGGGCGTGGACGGTGATGGGGAGCGGCTGTCGGGCTACGGCTCCGGCCAGTTCCTCATCGACTTCGAGAAGCAGCGCACGCTGCCCGGCAACGAGGGCGACGGGGAGGCCCTGGCGACGCTGGAGGTCCGCTACTCGCGCACCGGACCGAACGCGACGGCCTCGGTGGAGGCGGACTTCGACTACACCGACACGGGCGACCTGGTGACGAGCGCGAAGTACCGCTTCAAGCAGGCCCCGGGCTCCGGCGGCGAGCTGGACTTCGTGTCGCTGCAGGACATCGACGCGGACCCGACGCGCGCGAAGCTGGAGCGGATGGCCATCAAGAGCCGCTGGGAGCGCACCGGGGCTGGCCGCTCGGACATCAAGCTGTCGGGCGGAGACCTCTTCGGCGAGGCCACCCTCAGCGAGTGCTGGAACGAGGGGCACATGAGCACCTATTACGCCGCCAGCTACAACCCGGTCATCGGCTACGGGGCGGTGAGCGCCTGTGGCGGGTTCAGCACCGCGGTCTACTCCTCGTTGTGAGGCGGCTCGCGCTAGTCTGGGGGGCGTGACAGCTCCGCGCCAGCCGGCCCTCCGGGTCATCCAAGGCGGTCCCCTCCCGGACCGGCGTGACTTCCTGCGCGAGCTGTACACGCGGTACGGCGGCAGCGTGATGGGACGCTGCCGCTATCTGTTGAAGGACGCGGCGAAGGCGGAGGACGCGATGCATGACGTCTTCGCGCGCGCCCTGGCCCACGCGGAGGACTTCCGCGCGGACGCCTCGCCGCTGACGTGGTTGATGAAAATAGCCACCCACCACTGCCTCAACCAGCTGCGCTCGGAGCGCGCGGGCTGGAGGCAGTGGTTCGAGCGCGACGCCGCCGCGCGCTCGGAGGGACACGGTGGCGACGGAGAGATGGAGACGAGAGACCTGGTGCGCCGGCTGCTGTCGAAGGTGGATGAGGAGACGCAGGCGGCGGTGGTCCACTACCACGTGGACGGGATGACCTTGGAAGAGGTGGCCGCGATGCTGGGGCGCTCGGTGCCCACCATCCGCAAGCGGCTGGAGCGCTTCGCCGAGCTGGGCGGAGAGGAGCTGAGGGTTCGATGAGCGCGCACGAGTCGGAGTGGACACTGCGACGCCTGAGGGCCGGCGAGCTGGCCTCCCCCGAGGCCCACCGCGTCCGGGCCCACGCGGCCGGCTGCCTCACCTGCGGCGCCGTGCTGAAGGGGCTCGAGGAGAACCAGGCGAGCTTCGAGGCGGAGCTCCCCTTCGAGCGCTTCGAGGCGGGTGTCGAGCGCGCCCTGGAGCGCCAGCAGCGGCAGCAGGCCACGCGCCCTCCTCCTCGGCGCTGGGTGCCCGCGACGGTGGCCCTGGCCGCGTCGCTGCTGGTGGTGGTGCTGGCCAAGCCGCTCCTCGAAGAAGGCCCGGAGTGGAACCGGCGCAAGGGTGGCGGCGACGTGGCGGAGCTGCGCATCGGCGGCGGCTCGGGCCCGCAGCGCGAGGCACGGCCCGACAGGCCCGAGGCGCTGGAGCCCGGCGAGCGGGTGATGCTGGGCTACAAGGCGGGCGCGCACCGATACATGGCCGCCGTGTCGGTGGATGCCATCGGCGAGGTGACGGCGCTGCATCCGGAGTCCGGCGCCAGCGTGGCGGTGGAGCCCGGCGCGGAGGTGCACTGGCTGGAGGGGAGCTGGGAGTTCACCGGCTCGGGCGCCGAGCGCGTGGTGCTGGTGCTGGGTGACGAGCCCTTCGCGGTGGAGTCGCTGGTGGAGGCGACGCGGCGTGCCTTCTCGGCGGCGGGCGGCGAGGTGGAGCGGATGGCGCCCCTGGATGTGAAGGGCACGCAGACGCACTGGGTGCTGCTCAAGCCATGAGCCCACCCCTCTTCCCATTCGGGCGGGCCCTGGGCCTGGTGCTCGCGCTCACCGTGGCCTCGGCGGCGCACGCGGACAGCCTGCGTCGCTTCGCGCTGATTGCCGGCAACGACGAGGGCGGCGACGAGACGCGGCCCCTGCGCTTCGCCCGCGACGACGCGCGCAAGATGCACGAGCTGCTGGCGCGGCTGGGCGGCGTGGCGCCCGGCGACGCGAAGCTGCTGCTCAACGAGACGTCGAAGGACTTCCTCGCGGCGCTCACGGCGCTGGAGGCGCGGGCGAAGGCGGCCCAGGAGAGGGGCGAGCGCACGGCGCTGCTCGTCTACTACTCCGGCCACGCGAAGGACGGCACGCTGCGGCTGGGCAACACGCGCCTGGGCTTCGACGACTTGAAGCGCCGGCTGTCGAACGCGCCCGCGGACATCCGCATCGCGATTCTCGACTCGTGCCGCTCCGGGGCGATGACGCGCACCAAGGGCGCGCGGCGGGCCCCGGCCTTCGAAATCGAGTCCGGAGCGTCACGCGACGCGCGGGGCCTGGTCATCCTCACCTCGAGCGCGGCGGACGAGGACTCGCAGGAGTCGGACGCGCTGGGCGGCAGCTACTTCTCCCACCACCTGGCGAGCGGCCTGTTGGGCGACGCGGACCGCAGCGGCGATGGACGGGTGACGCTGTTCGAGGCGTACTCGCATGCGTACGCGCGCACGGTGGCGGACACCGCGGCGAGCAGCGGCGGCGCGCAGCACCCCACGTTCAGCTACGACCTGGCGGGCAACGGCGACCTGGTGCTCACGGACCTGCGCGCGGGTGGCGACGGGCTGGTGGTGCCGCAGGTGGCGCCTGCCGGCATGTACTACTTCGTGGACCCGGCTGGGCTGGTGGTGGCGGAGCTGGACAAGACGGACGGCGTGGAGCGCCGCGTGGCCCTGGCGCCCGGCACGTACCGCGTGAAGCGAAGGCTCTCCGACAGGCTGCGCATCGGCGAGGTGCAGGTGTCGCGCGGACAGCCCGTGGTGCTGGAGGAGTCGCGCCTGAGGGACGCGCCCTTCTCCGATGACCCGGTGAAGGGTGTGAGCCTGGACGGTGGCGCGTGGTGGACGCTGGGCCTGTCCGGCGCGGTGCAGTCCTACTTCGACGCGCCCACGCGCCAGTCGCTGTTCCTCTCGGTGGGGATGTTGGGCGCGGAGGCGCAGCTGCACGACTACTTCCGACGCGACTGGGTGTGGGGCGTGGACGTGGCGGTGGGGCGCAAGCAGGCGCTGCTGGACCTGCCCACGTTGAGTGGGCCTGCGTACCGGTACTCGGTGACGAGCCTGGGCACGACGCTCGCGTCCGAGTGGCCCCAGGGACGCGTCACCCCGTTCGTCGGCGCGCGCATGGCGTACCTCGTGATGCGGCGCGACTTCGAGGAGGCCGCGTATCCGGACCAGAAGTTCGCGATGTTCTCGCCGGGGCTCGTCGCGGGGTTGCGCTGGCAGCCCTTGCGACGCCTGCACGTGACGGGGCGTGCCCGGCTCCACTACCTGCTCTACACCGTGGACGAGCAACGCTCCCTGGGCTTCTGGGAGCTGGGCGCGCTCCTCACCTACCGGCCATGAAGGAGCGTTCGATGCGATACCTGACGCCCATCTGCCTGTGTCTGGCCCTGGCCGCGTGCGGCGGCGACTTCTCCAACGACGACCTGGAGTTCCAGAACGCCATCCCCCGGCGCGAGGACCTGATGGCGAAGGTGCTCGGGCAGGAGCAGGCGAAGGCCCGGGCCCTGCGCGTGGCGTCCAAGGTCCAGGCCCTGCAACTGGGACGACTGGGAGAGCTCTCCGGCATCATCGGCGACACGAGCGAGACGGGCCGCGACTTCAACGACTCGGTCGGCAACATGCTGCAGGCCATCGAGAACATCCGGACCCAGCCCGCGACCTCCCGCGGCCCCAACCGTCGGGTCTGGGGGCCCTTCCTGGGCAAGAACGACATGAAGTTCGACACGCGCTTCGTGATGACGCGTGAGGGGGGACGCTTCGACTACCACCTCCAGCTTCGCGACGTCGGCGAGGGCGAGGGCGACTGGTGGAGCTTCCTCTCCGGCCACTTCGAGGCGACCGGAGGCGTGCGCCGGGGGACGGGCAGTCTCATCCTGGACCTGAAGCGCTCGCGCGAGGAGGGGTACCTGGGCGTGGACTTCATCGACGGGGAGGAGATCCACTACCAGACGAGGACGTTCCCCACGCGGGTGGAGCTGGTCTGGATCCTGGCGGACACCACCCTGCCCCTGCCCACGCGCTACGTGTACCGGGAGGGCGAGGGCGGCGTGGCGGAGATGACCTTCGAGCTGGTCCAGACGGACTTCGTTCTCGGGGGGTTGAAGGAGGACATGGCGCTCACCACGCGCTGGGCGCCGGACGGCCGGGGCCTGGCCGCCGTGGAGATTCTGCGCGGTGACATCCCGGGCGCGAAGTACACCGAGTGCTGGGATGCCCAGGGGAAGGTGACGTTCATCTCCCGCTCCTGGGACATCTTCAATCCGACGGAGGGCGTGCGCGCCTCCTGCCCGGACCTGTCGGCGCTGGACCGGTGACCGGCCAACCCTCCGAGCGCAGGAGCGCGGGACGGCCTGGGCCCCGCACGCGGCTGGTATAGAGTCCGCCGCCTATGAGCGAGCAGGGCGGCAAGAGTGGGGAGAAGCGACCGGGGACGTGGGCCAGCCTGGCTCGGGCCATGGCCTCCTGGCGGACGGCCTCCGTCACCCTGCTCTCGTTCTCCTCGGGTCTGCCGCTGGGCCTGGTGTGGATCGCCATCCCGGACTGGCTGCGCAGCATCGGCGTGGACATCCGCGTGGTGGGCCTCATCACGCTGGCGCAGGCGCCCTGGTCCTTCAAGTTCATCTGGTCGCCGCTGATGGACCGCTACGTGCCGCCCTTCTGGGGACGGCGGCGGGGCTGGATGGCGGTGGCGCAGGTGGCGCTGTTCGCCACCACGCTGGCGCTCGCGGGGCTGGGAGAACATCCCGAGGCCGCGTGGGTGGTGGGCGCGCTGGCCATGGCGGTGGCCTTCGCGTCCGCGACGCAGGACATCGCCATCGACGCGTACGCGGTGGAGGTCTTGCGCAAGGAGGAGCAGGGCGTGGCGGTGGGCGCGCGCGTGGCGCTGTACCGCGCGGCCATGTTCATCGCGGGCTCGGCGGCGATTACCCTCGCGGGCCGCGTGTCGTGGAAGTGGGTGGTCATCGGGCTGGCGACGCTGTACCTGCCCATGCTCATCATCACCCGCTTCGCGCCGGAGCCCGAGGAGCGGCTCGCCCCGCCCAAGTCCCTCAAGGACGCCGTCTGGTATCCGTTCGTGGGCTTCCTGTCGCGGCACCGCGCGCTCGAAATCCTCGCCTTCGTCTTCCTCTACAAGCTGGCCGACAACCTCGGCGGCACACTGCTGCGCCCGTTCCTGGTGGACATGGGCTACAGCGACCTGCACCGCGGCGTGGCGCTCGGGACGATTGGCCTGTTCGGCACCATCCTGGGCACGCTGGTGGGCGGCGCGTGGACGACGGTGCTGGGGCTGGGCCGCGCGCTCTGGGTGTTCGGCGTCATCCAGATTGTGTCGAACATCGGCTACGTGCTCGTGGCCCGGGCGGGCGCGCCCAGCGTATGGCTGATGTACAGCGCCATCGGCTTCGAGCAGGTGACGCAAGGGCTGGGCACGGGCGCGTTCTCCGTGCTGCTGATGCGGCTGACGCAGAAGCGCTTCTCCGCCACGCAGTTCGCGCTGCTCTCCAGCCTGTTCTCCATTCCGCGCGTGGTGGCGGGGCCCATCGCCGGCTTCCTCGTGTACTCCATCGGCTGGGAGCCCTTCTTCTGGTTCACCATGGTGGGCGGCATCCCCGGCCTGCTCCTGCTCGCGCGCTTCGTGCCGCTGGGCGTGAGGGACCCGGACTTCGACGTGCAGAGCCGCCCCACCACGCGCGCCGTGAGCCGTCCGATGATGGTGGGCAGCGCGGCGCTCGCGGCCGTGGTGGGCATGGGTCTGGGACTGGTGACGACGGCGCTGCTCACCGCGGTGCAGAACCTGCGCAAGGCGCCGCAGGCGGGCTTCGACTTCGCCACGCCCTTCGGCGCGCTGTTCCAGCCGGCGAGTGTCACCGACTGGGTGACGCTGGCGAGCATCATCGTCTTCGGGTTGACGGTGGGCCTGCTCACCGCCGCCGTGCTCGCCGCGCGCTCCGGGGCCTTCTACCTGCCCGAGCAGGAGGCGCCGCCCTCCCCCTCCGGCGCGCCCAGCCCGTAGCAGCACAGACGCCGGGCGGGTCTCGGTCCACCCGACGACAGCTCGTCGAGAAGGCTGAGCAAACCGTCGGGCCGCGCGCCTATGGTGCGGTCGACATGGCCCATCCTCTCGCCGGAAAGCTCCCGCCCGAAGACCTCCTCATCGCCCCCGAGAAGCTGCGCGCGCGCTACTACGCGGAGAAGCCCGACGTGGGCGTCCCCGAGCAGCGCGTGGCCTTCGGCACCTCGGGACACCGCGGCTCATCGGCTCGCACCAGCTTCAACGAGGCGCACATCGTCGCGGTGACGCAGGCGCTCTGCGAGTACCGCCAGCAGCAGGGCATCGACGGCCCGCTGTACCTGGGCATGGACACCCACGCGCTCTCCGCCCCGGCGCAGCAGACGGCGCTGGAGGTGCTCGCCGCCAACGGAGTGCAGGTGCGCTTCACCGACGGCGCCACGCCCACGCCCGTCATCTCCCACGCCATCCTCACGTTCAACAAGGGACGCACCACGGGGCTCGCCGACGGCATCGTCATCACCCCGTCCCACAACCCGCCCGAGGACGGCGGCATCAAGTACAACCCGCCCAACGGCGGCCCCGCGGACACGAACGTCACCGCGCTCATCGAGCGTCGTGCCAACGCGCTGCTCGGCGAGGACAACCGCGGCATCCAGCGCACGCCGTACGCGCGGGCGCGCACGGCCCCCACCGTGAAGCCGCACGACTTCATCACGCCGTATGTCGAGGACCTGGGCTCCGTCGTCGACATGGAGGCCATCAAGGGCGCGAAGCTGAAGATTGGCGCGGACCCGCTCGGCGGCTCCAACGTGGCGTACTGGGAGCCCATCGCTACGCGCTATGGGCTGAATCTCACGGTGGTGAACCCCACCGTGGACCCGACGTTCCGCTTCATGCCGGTGGACCACGACGGGAAGATCCGCATGGACTGCTCGTCGCCGTACGCCATGGCCAATCTGGTGAAGCTCAAGGACCAGTACGACCTGGCCTTCGGCAACGACGCGGACTCGGACCGGCACGGCATCGTCACGCGCTCGCTCGGGCTGATGAACCCCAACCACTACCTGGCGGTGGCCATCCACTACCTCTTCCAGAACCGCCCCGGCTGGAAGGCCGGCACCGCGGTGGGCAAGACGCTGGTGTCCAGCGGGCTCATCGACCGGGTGGCGCAAAGCCTCCACCGCCGCGTCGTCGAGGTGCCGGTGGGCTTCAAGTGGTTCGTGGACGGCCTCTTGGCGGGCACGCTGGGCTTCGGCGGCGAGGAGAGCGCGGGCGCGTCCTTCCTGCGCCGCGACGGCACGGTGTGGACCACGGACAAGGACGGCATGCTGCTGGACTTGCTCGCGGTGGAGATATTGGCGCGCACGGACAAGGACCCGGGCGAGCACTACCAGGACCTGGCCGCGCGCTTCGGCACGCCGTACTACGCGCGCATCGACCAGGCGGCCACGCCCGCGCAGAAGGCGGTGCTCAAGAAGCTGTCCCCGGACGCGGTGAAGGCGCAGAGCCTGGCCGGCGAGCCCATCCTCCAGCGCCTCACCCGCGCGCCCGGCAACGACGCGGACATCGGAGGACTCAAGGTGGTCGCGGAGAATGGCTGGTTCGCCGCGCGGCCCTCGGGCACCGAGGACGTGTACAAGATCTACGCGGAGAGCTTCCGCGACGAGGCCCACCTGAACGCCATCCTCGAGGAGGCCCGCGCCATCGTCGCCCAGGCCTTCGCGGGAGCGTGAAGACCGTCCTGATGTACGTGCTGGGCCTCTTCATGGTGGCCGGCGGCATCAACCACTTCGTCCATCCGCGCGCCTACGTGCGGATGATGCCGCCGTACCTGCCCTGGCACGGCCCGCTCGTCTTCTGGAGCGGGGTGGCGGAGGTGCTGCTGGGAGTGGGCCTGCTCATCCCCGCCACCCGGGTGGTGTCGGCCTGGGGGCTCATCGCGTTGTTCATCGCCGTCTTCCCCGCCAACCTCCAGATGGCGAGAGAGCCGGAGCGGTTCCGGAAGATTCCCAAGGCCGTCCTCTGGGCGAGGCTCCCGCTGCAGGGCGTCCTCATCCTCTGGGCCTGGTGGTACACCTGATCCACGAAGCGCCTGTCCGCCCGGCGGCCCTGGGGGTACGTCCTTCCTTGACTCCCCCCGGGGTGCTCTTTAGGTTTCAGTGTTCTCAGGTAGCCCCACCGAAATTCCGAAGGACGTTCCATGGCTCGCGTCACAGTCGAAGACTGCCTCCCCCTCGTCGACAACCGGTTCGCGCTGGTGCTGCTCGGTGCGAAGCGCGCGCGTCAGCTGATGGCCGGCGCCCGCCCCATCATCGAGAGCTCCAAGAACAAGCCCCCCGTGCTGTCCCTGCGCGAGGTGGCCACCGGCCGCGTGAAGTTCGACCGTGACGTGCGCGAGGCGCTGTCCGGCAAGTACACCGCCGACACCGCCAAGTAGTCGCGCCGTCCCTCTAGGTTCCCTTCCCCTCGGGCCCCACGGCCGGGGAAGGGGCCTGGGGCAAGAGGCCCTGGGCGCGCATCCACCGCACGGCGCGCGCGGCCACGGCCTTCTCGCCCTTGTAGCCGAGCAGGGGCACCAGCTGTCCCACCGGCACCCATCTCACCTCGTCCACCTCCACGCGCGGCCCCGGCAGCGGCCCCAGCGCGCCTTCCTGGTAACGGAAGAGGAAGAAGTGGACGCGCTTGAAGATGCGCTGACCCCTGAACTGGTAGACGTAGCGAATCTCCCCCAGCGGCGCGACGAGCGCGGCGGTGAGGCCCGTCTCCTCGTGCACCTCGCGGCTCGCCGTCTGCTCCGGCGTCTCGCCCGGGTCCACGTGCCCCTTGGGCAGCGCCCACAGGGGACGGCCATGCGGACGGATGACGACCACCTCCCAGGTGCCGTCACTCTCCCGGATGACAATCCCGCCTGCGGACGCCTCGCGTGGCATGCCCACCTACCCTAACCGATGGCGGCGGGACGTGGGGGCCCGGACTCAGCCTCCGTGGGCGAAGTGGCTCAGCTTCGCCTCCGCCCCCAGCCGGTAGGCGTACCGCAGGTCCGAAAGGAGCCGCTCCAGCCGCCGTCCGGCCACGTGCGTCATCATCCGCGAGCAGAACCGCCGGGACAGCCGGTTGGCCTCCTCGTACCGCCAGCGCTCCTGGGAGGACAGCCGGTCGCGGTAGGACACCCGGTCGAACAGTCGGGTGAGCAGCTCCTGCGCCCAGGCCCCCACGCCCTCGCCCCAGCGGTGCAGCAGGCACACGGCGAACTTGTCCACCTCCGCCTGCGCCTCCAGCTCCAGCAGGGACACCGTGCGCCCGTGCGCCGCGGTGTGGGCCATGTAGAGGAAGTGGCTGACGCCCTCGGCCACCTGGCAGTAGCCGGCGAGGTCCCCGTCCAGCACGTACCCCAGCGGCCCGGCCTCGTAGGGCTTGAGCCGGTCCAGGAGCGCCGGGGACAGGTACAGCGCCAGCTCCAGCGCGTCGTCGGCTTCGTGGACGAGCAGCTCCTCGTCGCTGCGCCCGGTGGCGCCCAGCCGGGCGGCGGCCTCCGTGTCCACCACGAAGGTCTCCGCCCGTGCCTCGCACGTGAAGCCGTAGATGGCCTCCAGGTGGTCCTGAACGCGGCCAATCATGTGGCGACCTCCCTCACGTGCCTCAGTTGGGGAGCTGCCCCTTGGGCGCGGGCATCATCCCCGCGTCCACCAGGACCCGCTCCAGCCTGTCGCTGCCCGTGCGCGCCCACGTCTCGTAGACCTTGAGCGCCCCGCTGGGCCCCGCCTGCACCATGCCCCGCGCGGCGATCTCCTCCAGGACTTCGGCCACCGCCCGGAACTTGTCGCGCAGCTCCCGGTACACCCCCGCGAAGCCCGCGCGGGGCGACAGGTCCGCCACCTGGCCGTACGCGGTGCCGCCCATCTGGATGTAGTAGTCGGGGCCCACCACCCCGCCTTGCAGCGCGCCGGAGAAGAACCCCACGGTGTAGAGCGACACGTCGCCCAGCCGCCGCAGCGTCTTGATGCGCGCCTCACGCTCCTGCTGGAGGGCCTGGTGGTAGAGCACCGCCAGGGGCTCCCGCGCGCGGCGGCCGTCCTCCTGGCGGTCGAACAGGTTGTCGGTGCTGGCGAACTCCGCCAGCAGGTTCACCAGGTAGAACTCCGTCACCTCTTCCAGCGTCACCCGCTGCCGCGAGGTGACCTCGTCCAGGAGCGACTTGAAGAACTCCTTCAACGACAGGGCCGCCACCAGTTGACTCATCGACACTCCCTTCCCCCCGCCCAGCCCGCGTGGCCGGCGGGAATAAGGGAACGGTAGCAATCGACCCTCCGCGTCGCAAAAGCACCCGTCAATGATTCCAGGCACTTGCGCTAGCACTCGTGACGTCCGAGTGCCAATCCGAGCCGTGCGGGCATGCGGACGGGCTCTACCTGTCACGGACGCAACGGGAGGGGAAAAAGACAGCAATGCCGGGCAGTTGGCAGCTCACGGCCCGAGCGTCCCGCGTCGCTTGACGGGTCATCTTCCCTGGTTATTATCCGCCGCGCCTAGGCGTTAGCACTCGCGATGTCGGAGTGCTAATGCCGCGGGCCGTCACGGCCCTTTTTCAACCCCCAGCGGCGCCCCAAGCCGCCCGGAGTCCCCGGACGGTGGGCGCCCCATCAAGGAGCAGACCATGAAGATTCGTCCCCTGCAGGATCGGCTCATCGTCAAGCGGGTCGCCGAGGAGAACAAGACCAAGGGCGGCCTCTTCATCCCGGACACGGCGAAGGAGAAGCCCCTCGAGGGCAAGGTCGTCGCCGTCGGCAACGGCAAGGTGCAGGAGGACGGCAAGGTGCGTCCCCTGGACATCAAGGCCGGCGACACCATCCTCTTCAGCAAGTACGCCGGGACCGAGATCAAGCTCGACGGCGAGGAGCACCTCATCCTCCGTGAAGAGGATGTGCTCGGCGTCATCGAGAAGTAATCCGCCCCCCACCCCTTCACTCAAGGAATTCCCATCATGGCGAAGGACCTGCTTTTTGACGTGCGCGCTCGCGAGGCCATCCTCCGTGGCGTCAACATCCTGGCCGACGCGGTCAAGGTGACCCTGGGCCCCAAGGGCCGCAACGTCGTCATCGAGAAGAGCTTCGGCTCGCCCACCATCACCAAGGACGGTGTGACGGTGGCGAAGGAAATCGAACTGGAGAACAAGTTCGAGAACATGGGCGCGCAGATGGTCAAGGAGGTCGCGTCCAAGACCTCCGACGTGGCCGGTGACGGCACCACGACGGCCACCGTGCTGGCGCAGGCCATCTTCCGCGAGGGCGCGAAGCTGGTGGCCGCGGGCCACAACCCGATGGACATCAAGCGCGGCATCGACAAGGCCGTCGCGGTCATCGTGGGCGAGCTGAAGAAGCTGGCCAAGCCGACGAAGGACAAGAAGGAGATCGCCCAGGTCGGCACCATCTCCGCCAACGGCGATGCCACCATCGGCCAGATCATCGCGGACGCGATGGAGAAGGTCGGCAAGGAGGGCGTCATCACGGTGGAGGAGGCCAAGGGCCTGGAGACCACGCTGGACGTGGTCGAGGGCATGCAGTTCGACCGCGGCTACCTCTCCCCGTACTTCGTGACGGACCCGGAGCGGATGGAGGCGGTGCTGAACGACGCGCTCATCCTCATCCACGAGAAGAAGATCTCCTCCATGAAGGACCTGCTGCCCATCCTGGAGCAGGTGGCGCGCGCCGGTAAGCCGCTGCTCATCATCGCCGAGGAGGTCGAGGGTGAGGCGCTGGCCACGCTGGTGGTCAACAAGATCCGCGGCGTGCTGAACGTGTGCGCGGTGAAGGCGCCGGGCTTCGGCGACCGCCGCAAGGCCATCCTCGAGGACATCGCCACCCTGACGGGCGGCCGGATGATCGCCGAGGACCTGGGCATCAAGCTGGACACCCTGGAGCTCAAGGACCTGGGCCGCGCCAAGCGCATCACCGTCGACAAGGACAACACCACCGTCGTCGACGGCGCGGGCAGCGAGCAGGAGATCAACGCGCGCGTGAAGCAGATCCGCGCGCAGATCGAGGAGACCACCAGCGACTACGACCGCGAGAAGCTCCAGGAGCGTCTGGCGAAGCTCGTGGGCGGCGTGGCCGTCATCAACGTCGGCGCGGCCACCGAGACGGAGATGAAGGAGAAGAAGGCCCGCGTGGAGGACGCGCTCAACGCGACCCGCGCGGCCGTCGAGGAGGGCGTGGTCCCCGGCGGTGGCGTGGCCTACATCCGGTGCCTCAAGGCGCTGGAGGGTCAGACGTTCGCCGAGGGTGAGAAGTTCGGCGTGGACATCATCCGCCGCGCCGTCGAGGAGCCCCTGCGCCAGATCGTCGGCAACGGCGGCCTCGAGGGCAGCGTCATCGTCAACAAGGTCAAGGAAGGCACGGGCGCGTTCGGCTTCAACGCCGCGACGGGCGCGTACGAGGACCTGCTGGCCGCGGGCGTCATCGACCCGGCCAAGGTGAGCCGCACGGCGCTGCAGAACTCCGCGTCCGTGGCCTCCCTGATGCTCACCACCGAGGCGATGGTGGCCGAGCGTCCGAAGGACGAGAAGGACGCGCCCGCTGGCGCCGGCGGCATGGGCGGCATGGGCGGCATGGGCGGCATGGGGATGTGATTGCCCCACCCCGGCTCCGGCCGGGGTGACTGCTGTCGAAGACGGCCTCCGGTTCCTGTTCAGGGAGCCGGGGGCCGTCGTGCTTTCATGCCCCGGGTGGCGCGGGGCAGGCCACGCCCTTAGGTTTGGGAATGAAGGAGGAGACACCGTGAAGCCCGTGAAGATCTACACCACGAACTACTGTGGCTTTTGCGTCCGCGCGAAGGACCTGCTCAAGCGCAAGGGCGTTGACTTCCAGGAGCTGGACGTCACCGGAGACGACGACACGCGAGCCAAGCTCGTGGAGATGAGCGGCGGCCAGCGCACCGTGCCGCAAATCTTCATCGGCGACACGCACGTCGGCGGCTACTCGGACCTGGCCCAGCTCGACAAGGAAGGCAAGCTGGACCCCATGCTGCAAGCCTGACCGCGTGCAGGCAGGCGGGCGGGCGCCCCAAACGGGGCCGCCCACCGCCACCGTGGCTAGCTTTCCCCCATGGCACACCACCCTTTCTCGGGAGGCGGACATGGCAGGTGAAGAGCGGCAGACGGGGACCCGGGACGCGCACTACAACGTCATCAGCACGCTGTACCACCTGCTCAAGGGCGCCTCGACGGCCGAGCAGTTCATCCGCGACGCCGAGCAGGCGGGCGACCCGGAGCTGGCGCAGTTCTTCCGCGACTGGCAGGACGAGCAGCGTCACCTGGCCGAGCGGGCGAAGAACCTGCTGGGCTCGCGCCTTGCGTCCGTGGAGAAGCCCGCCGCGGAGCCTGGCAAGAAGCGCGCGTCCGGCTCCAGCAAGTCCAGTGCTTCCAGCAAGACGCCGCGAGCCGGCGCTCCCGTGAATGCGGGCGTGAAGTCCGGCGGCAACGCGTCCGACGACCTCGTCGACGAGCTGTCGAAGGAGTCCTTCCCGGCCAGCGACTCGCCGGCGACGTACTGAAGTGAAGCACGGCCTCGCGTGAACACTGGATTCGCGCGAGGCGTTCGCATTGGATGCCGGCCGTGAGTTTCAGGAACGGCCCTTCCCTCCCCGGACGATGCGAGTCGGCGCGCCTGCCCATGTGGCGGCACGCCGGCCGTGCCGTGTCTTCCGGACGGGGCCCTCGGACCCACGACGTGGTGATTTCTCCTCCCGCGGGCCTCCCCAGGCACGCGCTGGAGGGGGCCGCGCGCCGTGAGCCCGACGCGTCCTGGCGCGCGACCGGTGGTGAACGTGTCCTGGTGGACACTCGCCGCCGCCCCCTGACTGGAGCGCGCTTGGCTCCAGGCGCCGCCCCTCGACGCGTCCTCCCGAAACCCATGAGCGAGGCCGCGCTCGCGCCGCACACGCGCGCGGAACCCTTCCTCGCCATGAAGCGTCCCCCCTCGACGTTTCCCAGGTCCCGGGCCGCTCGGCCCGGGTTTTCCTTCTCGCAGGAGGCCCGCTTACAGCTGCCTTCCGGGAAGAATCTTTCACTCTTGTTGCCCCCGCGAAGTGGGGGCGCGCAGACGGTGCGTCGGGCTTGCCCGCCCGGTCCCCTCGCACCTAAAGAGGACCCATGATGGAACCCAGGCCCGAGGTCACCCAGACCACCCAGACGGACAAGGACGAAGGCCGCACGACGCGCATCCCCATTCACGAGTGGACCGTGGAGGTGGTGTCGGGCCCCGACAAGGGAAAGAAGGTGACCACCCAGGATGGCCTGGTGCGCGTGGGCTCGGACCCCGCGAGCGACCTGGTGCTGACCGACACCACGGTGAGCCGCCGGCACCTGGAGGTGGAGCGCACCCCCAGGGGCCTGCTCCTGCGCGACACGGGCAGCCGCAACGGCACCTTCCTCGATGGCCGGCAGGTGCTCCAGGCGTACCTGGGGCGCGGCGACAAGGTGGAGCTGGGCAAGACGAAGCTCGCGGTGAAGGTGGCCGCCAAGCCCACGGAGGTGGAGCTGGCCGGGGCGGAGTCCTTCGGCGCGCTGGTGGGCACGTCGGAGAAGATGCGCTGGGTCTTCACGGAGCTGCGCCGCGTGGCCCGCGAGGACATGAGCCTGCTCATCGAGGGTGAGACGGGCACGGGCAAGGAGCTGGCGGCCAGGGCGGTGCACCAGCACTCGTCGCGGCGTCACGGCCCCTTCAAGGTCGTCGACTGCAACCTCATCTCCGAGGAGAAGGCGGAGCGCGAGCTGTTCGGCGGCCTGCGCGCGAGCGACCCGGAGGACAAGGAGGCCCGAGGCGTCTTCGAGGCCGCCCGCGGAGGCACGCTCTTCCTGGACGAGGTGGGCGAGTTGCCGCTGCTGGTGCAGGGCAAGCTGTTGCGCGTGCTGGACGCGCGCGAGGTGCCGTCCCTGGACGGGCAGCCGGTGCCGGTGGACGTGCGCGTCATCGCCTCCACGCACCGCAACCTGGAGGAGGACGTGCGCCAGGGCCGCTTCCGCGCGGACCTCTACTTCCGCCTGGCCGTGGCGCGCGTGCGGCTGCCGCCCCTGCGCACGCGCCGGGAGGACCTGCCGTCGCTCGCGCAGGCCCTGTCCCAGACGCTGCGGGCCAGCGTGTCGCTCACGCCCCAGACGCTGGCGCTCTTCGAGGGCTACGACTGGCCGGGCAACGTGCGCGAGCTGCGCAACGTGCTCGAGCGCGGCGCGCTCATGGAGGAGACGGGCAACACCAGCTGGCTGGACTTCCTGGCGCAGCCCTCGCGCCGCCCGGACGGGCAGCCGCCCAGCACGCAGGTGGCCACGCTCGTCACCGGCATGCCGTACCACGAGGCCAAGGACCGGGTGCTGGCCGACTTCGAGCGTTTGTATTTCGCCGAGGTGATGCGCACGGTGGGCTTCGACATGAAGGCCGCCGAGCAGCGCACCGGGTTGTCCATGCAGAGCCTCTACCGCCTGCTCAAGAAGAACGGGCTTCGCCTCAAGGACCTCAAGAACGCCGAGGGCCTGGAGAAGTGAGTGCCCCCTCGCAGTCCTACCCCAGGGAGAACAACCGCATGTTGCGTCGTCTCGTCGTAGCCTCCGTCGTCTTCACCGCCGCTTGCGCCGGTCAGCAGAAGCCCGCAGAGGATGCGGCGGCCAATGGCAATGGCGGCAAGCCCGTGAGCACCGAGGAGCGCGTGCGCATCGGCAACCAGCCCGCCTTCGACGTGGCCAGCTGTTTCCCGCGCGAGCTGGACCTGCCCCCGTCCAACCAGGGCGTGCTCGTGGGCGCCATGCTCACCACCCGTCCGGAAGTGCTCGAGTGTCTGGTGAGCCCCAGCAACCGGGGCCCCGCCGAGAAGACCGTCGTGACGGTGAAGACCACCGTGACGGACACGAGCGCCACGCACGCCATCAGCGGTGACAACCTCACCCCCACCGGCCAGCAGTGCGTCCAGGGCGTGGTGGACAAGCTCGTCAAGCCGAAGCTGCTCGCCAAGGGCGCCGCGGCCGTCGAGTCCACCGCGACCTTCGAGCACGACACCGGCAGCAGCGCCTCGGTGAAGTTCGGGGTGAACGACGGCTCGGACTTCTCCGGCGCGGTGCGCCTGGCCCAGCAGGAGTGGTGTGACTGCTACGCCGGCTACAAGGGCGCGACGCCGCCCGTGCTGACGTCGCACGTGACGCTCGTCAAGGGGCAGCCCACGGCCGAGGTGACGTTCGACGCCTCTGGCAGCACCGAGGGTGACCAGCTGGCCGCGTGCCTGAAGACGAAGGTGCTCGCGGTGCCCGCGAAGGTGTCCACCGACAAGCTGACCTATCCGCACCGCTTCGTGCACTTCAACTCCAACGCCACCGAGGCGACGTCCTCGCTGCCCCCGCAGCTGCGCTTCTTCCAGCTCGAGGTCGTCCGCAACCAGCGCGCGGCGGACGCGGCCATCGCCTTTGGCGCCCGCGCCGCGGCGGCCGAGGCCTTCGAGGCCGTGGTGGCGAAGTACCAGAAGACCAAGGACTACAAGCTCTTCGACGAGCTGTCCGGCAAGTGCAACAACCTGGTCGAGGCCGCGCAGGGCTGGGTGAAGGCGCTGGAGGCCCAGCAGGTCGTGGACCAGGCCTCCGTGGCGCTGGTGCAGGAGCTGAAGACGACCGACGCCGAGGGTTGGACGCCGGTGGAGACGGCCAGCCAGACGGCCCTCACCAACACCCAGAAGGACCTGAGCACCGCCCAGGCCCGCGTCGAGGCGGACCAGAAGGCCTGCCCGAAGAAGAGCTACAAGAAGTAGCCCACTCCAGGCACCGCCTGGAACGCACGAAGGCGCGGGTTCCCGAGAGTCGGGGCCCGCGCCTTCCGTGTTTCTGGCCTGTGTGCCGCCGCCAGCACAGGAGGCCGGGGAGTCCCCCGGCCCCGGCCCCGCGCGCGACTACGCGCTGATCTTGTCGTCGTTGGCCGCGTTGGCCTCGCGAATCTTCACGCTGACCAGCTTGGAGATGCCCGGCTCCTCCATGGTGACGCCGTAGAGGGTGTTGGAGACCTCCATGGTCCGCTTGTTGTGCGTAATGAGGATGAACTGCGACTGGCGGCTCATCTCCTTCACCATGTCGTTGTAGCGGCCCACGTTGCCCTCATCCAGCGGCGCGTCGACCTCGTCCAGGAGGCAGAAGGGCGTGGGCTTGATGAGGAAGATGCCGAAGATGAGGCCCACGGCGGTGAGGGCCTTCTCTCCACCGGAGAGCAGATTGACGCTCTGGAGCTTCTTGCCCGGCGGCTGCGCGACGATTTCCACGCCCGGCTCGCCGTTGGGCCCGTCGTTGGTGAGCACCAGGCTGGCGCGGCCACCGCCGAACAGGCGGGGGAAGATGGCCTGGAACTTCTCGTTCACCACGTCGAAGGTCTGCTTGAAGCGCTCGCGGCTCGTCGCGTCGATGCGCTGGATGGCCTCCCGCAGCTGCCCCATGGAGGCCTGCAGGTCCGTCTTCTGCGCGGTGAGGAAGTCGAAGCGCTTGGAGAGCTCCGCGTGCTCGTCGATGGCGGTGAGGTTGATCTCCCCCATCTTCTCCACCTGGGCGCGCAAATCCTTCAGCTCGGCCTCCGTCTCCGGCGTCAGCGACGGCAGCAGGTGGTAGCGGTGCAGCTCCAGCGCCAGGTCCACCTGGTGGCGCTCGCGGATGCCGGCCGACAGGTGCTCCAGCTCCAGGGCAATCTCGCGCTCGCGCAGCGAAATCTGCGACAGCCCCTGCATCAGCTCCTCCACCCGGCCGCGCAGCTCGCGGAACTGGGAGTCCTGCTCACGCACCTCGCTGGAGGCGAGCAGGTGCGCGGCGCGGCGGGACTCCAGGCCCTCCGCGGCGACGCGGTGCTCCTCCACGCGCTGGGACAGGCCCGCCTCGGTCTCCGTGGTGCGCTTGCCCAGCTCCTCCGTGCGCGCGCCGCCCTCGGCCAGGGTCGCCTGCAGGCGCGCCACGCGCGTCTCCATCTCCCGGCGCTGGGTGACGAGGCTGTCGAGCTCCTTGCGCGCGGACTCGCCGCGCTCGCTGCCGGCGGCCACCTTGATGCGCAGGCCCGTCAGGTCCGCGTTGGCGGCCTCGGCGCGCTGGCGCAGGGTCTCCTGCTCGCCGGCGAGCTGCTTGACGCGCTCCTCGCGGGCCTCGCGGTCCGTCTGTCCGTGGGCCACCTCGCCGCGGCTGGCCTCCTCCTCGTGGGCCAGCGCCATGTGGCTCTGCCCCAGCTGCCCGTCCTCCTGCTCCAGGGAGCGCACCCGCTCGCGCACGCGCGCCAGGTCCTCGCCCGCCTTGTGCAGGTCCTTCTCCTGGCTGGCGAGGTTCACCTCCTCGGCGTGCTGGTTCTTGGCCAGCCCCTTGAGGACGCCCTCGGTGTGCCCCATCTGCTTCTGGAGCGTGTAGTGCCGGGTGAGGATTTCGTTGTAGCGCTCCTCCACCCGCGCCACCTCGGTGGCCAGCTCCGCGATCTCGCGCTTCTTCTGGAGCGCGCCCACCGCCGCGCCCTCACGCTCACCGCCGACGATGGTGCCGTCCTGACGGAACACCTCGCCGTCCTGCGTGACGAGCGTGCGCGCCGGACCGCCGGCCTCCGAGTACGCGCGCGCCGCCGCCAGGTCCTGGACGATGACGACGTCACCGAGGAGCAGCCGCACCACGGGCTGCAGCGCCTCCTCGCACGTCACCTCGCCCAGCGCGTGCGCCAGCACTCCCGGGCGCTCGAAGTCCGGCGCCTCCACGGGCGGCAGGGCGTCCAGCGCGGGCACGGGCAGGAAGCTGCCCCGGCCCTCCGCGTGGCCCTTGAGGTACTCCACCAGTTCCACGCCCTTGTCGCGGCTCTCGACGATGACGTGCTGGAGCCGCTCACCCAGGGCGGCCTCCACCGCGCGCTCGTAGCGCGGCGTCACCGTGAGCACGTCGGCGACGAGGCCGAAGATGCCCTGCTCCCGGGCCACCGTGCCCGCGCGCACCATGACGGCGCGCACGCCGCGGTCGAACCCGTCGTAGTTCTTCTGGATGTCCTCCAGGGACGACAGGCGGCTCCTCTTGTCGCTCAGCTCCTCGCGCAGGGCGATGACCTGGATCTCGTTCTCCGTGAAGGCCGCGCGCGTGCGCGACAGGGCGTCCTCCTCCTGCGCCTTGTGCTCGGCCAGCTCCGCGGCCAGGTGCCGGGTGTCCTCCACCCGCTTCGCCACCTCACCGCGCGCCGACTCCAGCTGCGTCTCCTGCTCGCGCAGCGCCGCCAGCTCCGCCTGCAGCTTGGCGCGGCGGCCCTCCAGGTCCGTGCGCTGACGGGCCAGGCCCACCAGGTTGCTCTCGTGGTTCGCGAGCCGCGTGGCCACCGCGACCAGGCCCGCGCGCTCCTGCTCCAGGCGCAGGGCCACCTCCGTCTGCAGCTGGGTGACGCGGCGCAGCTCCTCCTGCGCCACCTGCATCGACACCTCGTCCTCCTTCCACGAGCCGGCGATGCCGGACAGCTCGGCCTCGCGCGCGGCCATGGCCTCGGACATCTCCGCCTGGCGCGCGAGCAGCCCGTCCAGCTCCGTGCGGGCCTGGGCCACGCGGGCCTGCGTCTCCTCCAGGTCGCGCTTGCCGTAGGACAAATCCTGCGTGTCGCGCTGCAGCGAGCTCTCCAGCGCGTGCACCTCGGCGGCCAGGGCCTGGAGCGCCGCGGCCTCCGCGTCCAGCTCCGCGCGGCGCCTGGCGATGGTCTCCTCCAGCTCCTTCACGCGGTCCAGGCTGTCGCGCTCCTCGGTGCCCAGGTTGGACAGGCGCGACTGCAGGACCTGCTTCTCCGCGAGCAGCTCCAGGTGACGGTGGCTGGCCGCGTGCAGGTCGATGTCCCGCATGCGCGCCTTGAGCTTCTTGTACTTCTCCGCCTTCTTCGCCTGACGCGACAGCGCGTCCAGCCGCTTCTCCAGCTCGCTGGTGATGTCGGTGACGCGCAGGAGGTTGGCCTCGGTGGCCTCCATCTTCCGCTCGGCGGCCTTGCGGCGCGCCTTGTACTTGGTGACGCCCGCGGCCTCCTCCAGCAGGTGCCGACGGTCCTCCGGCTTGCTGGAGACGATGAGGCCCACGCGGCCCTGCTCGATGATGGAGTAGGCCTTGGTGCCCACGCCCGTGCCCAGGAACAGCTCGGTGATGTCGAGCAGGCGGCACAGCGTCTTGTTGATGAGGTACTCCGAGTCCCCGTTGCGGAACAGGCGCCGCGTGACGGTGATCTCCGAGAAGCCCTGGTACTGGGGCGCGAGCTGGTCCGTGTCGTCCACCAGGAAGGTCAGCGACACCTCCGCCATGGACAGGGGCGGCTTGTTCTCCGAGCCGTTGAAGATGACGTCCTCCATGCCACGGCCACGGAGGTTCTTCGCGCTCTGCTCACCCATCACCCAGCGGATGGCGTCCACGACGTTCGACTTGCCGCAGCCGTTGGGGCCGACGATGCCGGTGACGCCTTCATCGAACGTGAAGACGCTGCGCTCCATGAAGGACTTGAAGCCAGTGATGTCCAACCGCTTGATACGCATGCCAGCGGGCTCCCGGGAGACGCGCGAGGTACTGAGTGAAAAGTGAGCGCGAGGCCTAGAAATCGGCCTCGGAACGATTTCTCCGAGGACTACCAGCCGCCTCCCAGGCGATCAAGCGTGACCATGCCACGCGTGGCCATACGTTCGGCTGCTTGCCCTTCGGTCGGACAGGAGTCGGCCAGCAGGGTCCTCTCTCGGACTTGCACCCTGGGCGCCCCACCCTACCTTCCCATTGACTTTTCTGGAGGTTGCCTACGTTCCAGCCCTTTCTTGCCATGACGCTCCTCATGGGAGCGTCTCCTACGCCGGAGGTAGCACCCCGGTCTGACACTCAAGCAGTGGAGGCGGTCGCTCCCTGCCCCAACCCGTATTTCCCCCTCGAGGAGGGGCTGTCGCTCACCTACCGGGCGGGCAGGTCCTCGGAGATGGTGCTGAGCACGCACGGCGTGACGCCCACGCCGGAGGGCCTCACCGGCAAGGTGTCCGTGAAGCTCAAGGGCCGACAGGGCGAGACGGATGCAACCTGTAGCAGCCTGGGCATGAGCACGGGCCTGGGTGGCCTGGAGGGTACGCTGCTGTCGGCGTCCGGCATGGATGTCCAGGTGGTGAGCTCCGAGGGCGTGGCCGTGCCCGCGCCGTCGAGCATGGTTCCGGGCGGCACCTGGAAGAACAGCCTGTCGGTGAAGCTCCAGCCGCCCGTGGGCAAGACGGGCGGCATCCGTCCCATCATCGCGACCACGTTCGACAAGGAGTCCACGGTGGTGGGCGAGGAGGAGGTCACCGTCGCGGCCGGGACGTTCAAGGCCCTGAAGGTGAAGAACATCGTCACCGCGCGCGCCAGCCGCCCCGGCTCCGAGGGCCGCTCCATGGAGAGCTACATCTGGTTCGCGCCGGGCGTGGGCATCATCAAGTTCGCCACGCCGGAGAGCACCGACCTGGAGCTGCTCAAGATTGAACGGCCCCAGCCCGCACAGGCCAAGGCCTCCGGCAAGGAGAAGCGGCCCGTGAAGAAGGCCGCGGCCGACAAGAAGGGCACGTCCGCGCCCTGAGCGCGGCCCAAGGGACTGGGAACGCGAAGGCAGCACGGCCCGCGTCGCGAATGAGCGGCGCGGGCTTTGCGTCAACGCTCAGGCGGACTCGCCACCCGAGCCCGACGAAGCCGTCGGGGGCGTCTCACCCGAGGAGCCCTCCGTCGACGTGGCCGGCGCGGAGCCATCCGCGGGCGTCCGGGGCACGGCGCGGGACTGGGGCTCCACCACCACGCGCACCACGCGGGGCCCGTCCACCTCCTCCACGAGGATGCGCCACATGTCGAGCCGCAGCGAGTCGCCCTTCTCCGGCACCCGCCCCAGCTTCGACATCAGGAAGCCGGCAATCGTCGTCACCTCGCCCTCTTCGTCCTCGTCCAGGTCGAAGCTGACGTCCAGCCGCTCCTCCAGGTCATCCAGCTGCGCGGTGCCGGGCAGCTCGAAGCGGCCACCGGGCAACGAGCGCACCTCCTCCACCCGCCGGCCCAGCTCCGCCACGTCGCCCACCACCTCCGCGACCACGTCCGCGATGGTGACCAGGCCCGACGTGCCGCCGTGCTCGTCCACCACCAGCGCCGTCTGACGGCGCCTGCGCCGGAACTCCGCGAGCAGCTGCTCCAGCGTCGCGTTCTCGGGGATGAACAGCACCGGCCGCTGCACCTGCGCCAGGCTGCGCAGCTCGCCGCGCGACAACAGGAAGAAGAGGTCCTTGGCGTTCACCACGCCCTCGACCTCGTCCAGGTTGCCCCGGCACACCGGCAGCCACGTGTGCCCCGCGGCGCGCGCGTCCGCGATGCACTTCTCCAGCGGCTCCTCCACGTCCAGGAACTTCACCTGGTTTCGCGGCACCATCACCTGCCGCGCCGTCTTCTGCGCCATCTCCAGCGCGCGCTCGAGCAGCTCCGCGCGCGCCGTGGTTATCGCCCCCGCCTGCGCCGAGCTGTGGAGGATGACGAGCAGCTCGTCCTCGCTGTGCGCCTCGTGCGCCTCGCCCACCGACTGCAGCCCCACCACCCGCAGCACCCACGCCGCCAGCCCGTTGAGCAGGACGATGGCCGGGTAGAACAGCAGGTAGAAGGCGCGCATCGGCAGCGCCACCGCGAGCGTCGTCGCCTCCGCGCGCTGGATGGCCAGGCTCTTGGGCGCCAGCTCCCCGAGCACGATGTGCAGGAACGTGATGATGCTGAAGGCGATGACCACCGACGCGGTGTGCGCCACCGTGGCGCTCGCGCCCTCGGGCACCACCCGCGTCAGCACCGGCTCCAGCAGCGCGGCGAAGGCGGGCTCACCCAGCCAGCCCAACCCCAGCGACGCCAGCGTGATTCCGAACTGGGTGGCGGACAGGTACGCGTCCAGCTGCTCCACCATCTTCAGCGCCTGCGTGGAGCCCGGCTGGCCCTCGTCCACCAGCGCCTGCAGCCGCGTGGCGCGAACCTTCACGATGGCGAACTCGGTCGCCACGAAGAAGCCGTTGGCGAAGACCAGGAGGATCGCCAGCCCCAGGAACACCCATTCCATGCCCATGGCTCAGAACAAGGCTTCGAAGTCGGTGTCGCCCTTGAGGGCGTCGAACATGGGGTCCGTCGACAACCACCCCATCACCTTCTGCCGGTCCGCCGTGAGCGCCGACTTCAGGTACTGCACCGCGTCCTTCGGCCGCCCCCAGAGGGCGTACAGCGCGGACAGGTTGTAGTTGAGCAGCAGGTCCTCGGCGTTCAGCGCCCGGGCCCGCTCGTACGCGCGCTCGGCCTCCGCGTAGAAGCCCTTCTGCGCGTAGCAGATGCCCAAATCCAGCTGGGCCTCGAAGTTGTCCGGCTCCAGCCGCACCACGTCCTTGAGCAGCGTAATCGCCGAGCGGTAGTCGCCCTCGTCCATCATCAGCGCCGCCAGCTCGTGCCGGGGGAACGCGTCCTGCGGGTCCAGCTCGATGGCCGCCTGCAGCTCGCGCATCGCCTCCTCGACCCGGCCCTGGTCCGCGTAGGTGAGGCCCAGGTTGAGGTGCGCGTCCGGGTACTCGGGGTCCAGCTCGATGGCCTCCTTGTACTCCTCCACGGCCATCTCCCCCGCGTGCGTGGAGAGGAAGCAGGCCAGGTTGTAGTGCGCCGTGGCGCTCTCCGGCTCCAGCTTCAGGGCGGTGAGGTACTCGGTGAGCGCCTCGCGGAAGAGCTTCTTCTCCGCGTAGACGGTCGCCAGGTTGTCGTGGGCGTGGGCGGAGCTGGGGTCCAGCTCGATGGCCTTCTTGAACTCCTTGATGGCCTCGTCCAGCCAACCCCGGTCCGCCAGCTCGATTCCGCGAGTGTTGTGCTCGTCGGAGAGCGCGATGTTGTCCTTTTCCCGGGCCATGAGAGCGCGGGGCAATCTACGCGCCGCGCAAACACGGGTGCAAGGTAGAGTTTCCCTCCGTCCATGCGCCACGCCGCCCTGCTGCTCCTCCTGTTCTCCGCCTGTCATCCTCGCCCCGTCCCGGTGACGGTGGACCCCACCCCCCCCGCCCCGGCCCGACAAACCGAGGACGCCGGGACGCCCGCCGCCCTGGCGCCCCCCTCCCCGCCCGCCGTCCCCCGACCCGTCACCCTGCTGTTCGGCGGGGACGTGACGCTCGGCCACAACCACCAGAAGTTCTTCGACGACGAGCTGGCCAAGGGCCGCTCCCGGGAGGAGCTCTTCGCCTACGGCTTCAAGGAGGTCCGGCCCCTGGGTGACGCGGCGGACCTCTTCGTCATCAACCTGGAGTGCCCCTTCACCGAAGGGGGCGAGAAGCTGCCCAAGAACTTCAACTTCCGGGCCCGCCCGGAGCTGGTGGGCGCGCTCACCGCGGGCGGCGTGGACGTGGTCAGCCTGGCCAACAACCACCTGATGGACTACGGCGCCCAGGGGCTGCTCGACACCCTGGCGACGCTGGAGGCCGCGCGCATCCCCTACTTCGGCGCCGGGCGCACCCTGGCCGAGGCGCGCCGCCCCGCCATCGTCACCGTGGGCGGCCTGCGGGTGGCGCTCTTGGGCTACTTCTTCCTGGGCGAGCGCAACATCGAGCCGCCGGAGGTCTACGCCACCGACACCACGCCGGGCGTCGCGGGCCACTTCTCCGACGTGGACGTGATGGAGCGGATGCTGCGCGAGGACATCACCCGGGCGAAGGCCCAGGCGGACGTCGTGCTGCCCTACTTCCACTGGGGCCGCGAGGGCACCCAGGTGCTGGAGCCCTACCAGGTCCAACTGGCGCACGCCGCCATCGACGCGGGCGCCTCGGGCGTGCTGGGCAGCCACCCGCACGTGCTCCAGGGCATGGAGCTCTTCCAGGGCAAGCCCGTGGTGTACTCTCTGGGCAACTTCGTCTTCGGAGGCAACTGGAACCCGCGCGACAAGCGCAGCGCGCTGTGGAAGGGGACCTTCGGACCGGAGGGCTACCTCTCGAGTGAGGTGCTGCCGCTGCGCACGGACCGCTTCCCGGAGCTCCCCTTCCAGCCGGTGCCCGTGACGGGGCCGGCGGCCGAGGAGGTGCTGCGACTTCTGGCCGAAAGCTCACGCTCCCTGGGGAGGATGCTCCCCGAGTTGGAGCCGTGGGCCGGGCCGACTCCCTCCCCCACGACTGGCGGGAGGGAGTAACCGGCGCGTCAGACCTTGTTGTTGGACTGGCCCTTCTTGGCGCGGCTGCGGCGGCGCTTCAGCTGGGCCTTCCGGCCCTTGGCGCGGTTGGCGACCTTCTTCTTGGAACGATTTCCCTTCTGGGCGGGCATGGAAGGACTCCGTGTAGGTGATGTGAGACCGACCGCTCGGGCACGAGGCTCGGCGGTGAGGGCGGCCCTTCTTTCATGCTACCGCCCGAGCGGCCAAGGAATTTCTTGACTCCGTCCTCCCTTGCCAGCAGCCGGACAAAGGGGCAATACCCCCTGGAACGACGATGATTGACAAACTCGAAGACGTCGAGCGCCGGTTCGAGCGCCTCACCGCGGACCTGTCCAACCCGGACGTGCTCGCCGATTCGGCGAGGCTCCAGAAGGTCTCCAAGGAGCGTGCGGGCCTGGAGAAGCTGGTGGAGACGTTCCGGACGTACCGCCAGGTGCTCGCGGACCTCAAGGAGGTGGAGGCCTGGCTCGACGCCGGCGGCGCGGACGAGAAGACCTACGCGCGCGAGGCCCTGCCCGGTCTGAAGGACCAGCGCGACACGCTCGAGGCCAGCCTCAAGGTGCTGCTGCTCCCCAAGGACCC
The DNA here is from genome assembly GCF_900111765.1 of Myxococcus fulvus. The sequence continues at coordinate 466,944 of NZ_FOIB01000006.1, read as the reverse complement.
CAATGACGACAAGAACGTCATCCTGGAGATCCGCGCGGGCGCGGGCGGCGACGAGGCGGCGCTGTTCGCCGAGGAGGTCATGCAGATGTACCTCCGGTACGCGGACACCCGCGGCTGGAAGTCGGACATCATCGACATGAGCCCCGGCAACGCGGGCGGCGTGAAGGACGCCACCGTGACGCTGTCGGGCGACGCCGTCTTCAGCAGCCTGAAGTACGAGTCCGGCGTGCACCGCGTCCAGCGCGTGCCGGCCACCGAGACGCAGGGCCGCATCCACACCTCCACCATCACCGTGGCGGTCATGCCCGAGGCCGAGGAGGTGGACGTGAAGATCAACGAGGCGGACATCGACCGGCAGGCCATGCGCTCCACGGGCTCCGGCGGACAGAGCGTCAACACCACGGACTCCGCGGTGCGCCTGACGCACCGGCCCACGGGCATCGTGGTGAAGTGCCAGCAGGAGAAGAGCCAGCTGAAGAACTACAACATGGCCCTTCGCATGCTCCGCGCGAAGATCTACGAAATCGAGCAGGAGCGCATCCGCTCCGAGCGTGACTCCACCCGCCGCTCGCAGGTGGGCACGGGCGACCGCAGCGAGAAGATCCGCACGTACAACTTCCCGCAGGACCGGCTGACGGACCACCGCATCGGCCTGACGGTTCACAACCTGCCGGCCGTGATGATGGGCGACATCGAGGACATCATCACCGCCTGCCGGACCTACTACCAGGCCGAGGCCCTCAAGGCGCAGACGGGCGGCGGTCCGAGGCCACAGCCCGAAGCATGAGCAGCGAGACCTGGACCATCCGCAAGGTCCTCACCTGGACGACGCAGCACTTCGAGAAGCGGCAGGTGGACGCGCCGCGGCTCACCGCGGAAATCCTCCTGTCGCACGTGCTGAAGACGGGCCGCGTGCGCCTGTACGTGGACCTGGACCGCCCGCTCTCCAAGGACGAGCTGGCCACCTACAAGGCGCTCATCGCCCGGCGCCTGTCGGGTGAGCCCACGCAGTACCTGACCGGGACGCGTGAGTTCTACAACCGCGCCTACAAGGTGGACGCGCGCGTGCTCATCCCCCGCCCGGAGACGGAGCTCCTGGTGGAGGCCGCCCTGCGCAAGCTCCCCAAGGACGCGCCCGCGCGCGCGCTGGACGTGTGCACCGGCTCGGGCTGTATCGCCATCAGCCTCGCGGCCGAGCGGCCCCTGCTGGCGGTGACGGCCACGGACCTGTCGCCGGACGCGTGCGCGCTGGCGCGCGAGAACGCGGAGGCGCTCAAGGTCTCCGAGCGCGTCACGGTGCTGCAGGGTGACCTGTTCTCCCCGCTGCCCGCTGGCGTCCTCTTCCACGTCGTCGTGTCCAACCCGCCCTACATCGCGTCGGACGAGATTCCCGGGCTGTCCGCCGAGGTGCGGCGCGAGCCCCGGCTGGCGCTGGACGGAGGGCCCGACGGACTGGTTGCCTTGAAGCGCGTGGTCAGCGAGGCCCGGAAGTGGTTGGAGCCTGGCGGACTGCTTGCACTGGAGATGGGGGAGACGCAGGGCCCCGCCGTCCTGGAGCTCCTGCGCGCGGCCGGTTACGAGGACGCGCGCGTGGAGAAGGACCTCGAGCGGCGGGAGCGCATGGCATTTGGGACACAGCCCGCGGTCAGCGGGCCACAGGGCTGAGGGCCGGAAGCAACATGGACAAGATCGTGATGAAGGGCGGCGCGGAGCTGCACGGCGAGGTCGTCGTCTCGGGCGCGAAGAACGCGGCGCTGCCCATCCTCGCCTCCGCGCTCCTGGCGGACGGCACCTCCACCTTCCGCAACGTGCCGGACCTGGCGGACGTCGCCACCATGCTCAAGGTGCTGCGCACCATGGGCTGCGGCGCGGAGCGCCTCACCGCGCGCAAGAAGGACGTCTGCGAGGTGGGCGTCAACGGCCACATCACCCCGGAGGCGCCCTACGACCTGGTGAAGACGATGCGCGCCAGCGTGCTGGTGCTGGGGCCGCTCGTGGCGCGCTTCGGGCGGGCGCGGGTGTCCATGCCGGGCGGGTGCGCCATCGGCGCGCGGCCCATCGACCAGCACCTCAAGGGCCTCAAGGCGCTGGGCGCGGACATCCACCTGACGGAGGGCTACGTGGAGGCCCGCGCCAAGCAGCTCAAGGGCGGCACCGTCAACTTCGACGTCATCACCGTCACCGGCACGGAGAACGTGCTGATGGCGGCTGTGCTGGCCAAGGGCCGCACCATCATGGAGAACTGCGCGCGCGAGCCCGAAATCGAGGAGCTGGCGCGGGTGCTCAACAAGATGGGCGCGCGCATCGAAGGCGCCGGCACCTCCATCATCACCGTGGAGGGCGTGGAGGGCCTCAAGCCCGTCGAGCACGCCATCCTCCCGGACCGCATCGAGGCGGGCACCCTGCTCGTCGCCGCGGCCATCTCCGGCGGCAACGTCCTGGTGAAGCACGCCGTCCCCGAGCACCTGGACGCCGTCATGGACAAGCTGCGCGAGGCCGGGTGCACCCTCACGGCCGAGGCCGGCGGCATCCGCTGCAAGGCCCCGCGCACCCTGACTTCCGTCAACATCACGACGACCGAGCATCCGGGCTTCCCCACCGACATGCAGGCCCAGCTCATGGCCCTCATGTGTGTGAGCCAGGGGACATCCGTCATCAGCGAAAACATCTTCGAGAACCGCTTCATGCACGTGCCGGAGCTGCACCGTCTTGGCGCGGACATCACCATCCAGGGGCACACCGCGGTGGTGAAGGGTGTGAAGCACCTGAGCGGTGCGCCCGTCATGGCCACGGACCTGCGGGCCAGCGCCTCGCTCATCCTGGCCGGCCTGCGCGCCGAGGGGCGCACGGACGTCAGCCGCGTCTACCACCTGGACCGCGGCTACGAGCGGCTGGAGCGCAAGCTGCGCGCCCTGGGCGCGGACATCCGCCGGGTCAAGGCGAAGGCCTGAGGAGCACGGGGCCTTTCGACCCCCAGACGGCGCGTTGCCAACAGAAGCGGCAACGTGGGTTGCATCCCAAATTTCGCGCGACCTATCATTCTCCGACCACTGGGGACGTGCGTCCCCCATTGCAGGAGAATGAACCGTCCCATGGATTGCCCCAGCTGCAACGTCGAGATGGCCGATCTCGTGGGGGATGACCAGACGTTGCGAAAGTGTGGAGACTGCGGCGGGCTGTGGATCGACGTCGCGGACCTGAACCGGGTCCTGCTCCACAACAACCTCCAAGGGCTGGAGCATCAGGGAGGCAAGGTGGACGCGGAGGCGTTGACCGGCCAGTGTCCCGAGTGCCATGTCGACCTCGTCCGCGTGGACGGCGGCGACCGCCAGCACCCGCTCCACTACGACACCTGCGAGTCCTGCGGTGGCATCTTCCTGGAGTCGGAATTCCAGGACGCCACCGACGTGAAGGTCGCGGAGGAGGAGATCATCGCCTTCTTCCGCCGCTTCAGCGCCAAGAAGAAGGTGGCCGCCCTCTAGTCGGGCGGCACGCCGGACGGACCTAGGGCTGGCCGCGGAAGGCGCGGCCCCACTCGTCGGCCAGGGCCCCCTCGGGCTCCAGGGTGGCGGCCGCCTCGTCCGAGCCGCCCTTCTGCAGCCGCAGCGTCACCTTGCCCCGCTTGGGCACCTCCAGCGTGAGTCGGGAACCGGACAGGGCATACGTGCCCGTCACGGCGCTGGGCTCGCCGCCCTCCAGCGGCTCGTGCGCGAAGCGGTACGTCCCGTCCACGTAGAGCGAGAGGAAGCGGTCCGGAGCGCCCTCCAGGCCGCTGAACCACGTGCCCAGCAGCGGCGCCAGCCGCGCGTCGTAGCGCAGCCGGGGCGCCAACCACGTGCCGTTGAGCGCCTTGCCTCCCGAGTAGAAGACGAGGTCGGTGATGCAGACGGGGCCGTCCTCCGCCGTGCCGGGGAAGCGCTCGGGGACCTCCAGCGTGAAGCGGTTGCCCGTCATGGCGGGGCTGATGGGGACGGCCTGGAGCCCGCGCTTGTCCTCCACCTTGAGGCTCTTGGACGTGTCCACGGTGGTGAGGGTGAGCTTCTTCGCGCGCGCGTGGGCCTTGTACGCGGCCTTGTCGGTGCCGTCGCCCGTGTAGACGCGCACCTCGTCGATGGTCACCACGTCCTTGAAGCCGATGGTGACGGCGGCGGGCGGCGTCCCCGTGGCGCACCACGCCGTCGTGTCGCGCCCATCCAAGAGGTGCAGGGGCGTGTAGCGCTCCGGTTGGCGCTCGCGCTCCAGGTAGTCGGAGGCCTGGGCGTAGCCCGGCGGGGCGGTGGACGCGGCGGGCGCGGCGCTCGAGAGCAGCAGCAGGGCGAGGGGGAGGCGGCTCATGGCGCCATCTTGGATCGCCCCGCGTCAATGGCTCCAGTCCCTGGCTGGAAGTCTTCGCGGTGAATCCAGCGACAGCGGATCCCCGACCCGGGGGGATGAAAGCGCCGGCCGCGATGTTGGGGTGCTTGACACTCGGACGCCGCGAGGAAGTGATGCGGCACGATGCGGAGAATGAACGTGACGCGACGCTGGGGGTGGGTCTGTGTGCTGGCCGCGACGCTGGTCGCCTGCAAGGACGACAAGCCGAGCGAGGTGCCCGACGCGGGGCCCGTAGAGACAGGGCCCGCGGCGCTCACGGAGCAGGAGCCCAATGAGCGGCCCGAGCAGGCGCTCGACATCACCCGCGACAGCACGGTGACGGCGGAGCTGACGGCGCAGCCCAACAAGGCCGACGAGGACTGGTACCGGCTGGCGCCCGCGTCGCCCCGGGTGGTGGACGTCACCGTGTCGGGCCTGCCCGGCGGGGACATCACCCTGGAGGTACATGACCGGGACAGGAACCGCCTGGCCGCCATCAACAGCGAGGGCGACGGCAAGCCGGAGCGCTTCCCCAACCTCTACGTGGAGAAGGAGCGCTGGGTGCGCGTGGCGCCCGCGCGCAAGGGCGTGGGCGGGGCGTACACGTTGACGGTGAAGATGCGCGCGCCCAACGACGGCGAGGAGCACGAGCCGAACGACCGCGCGGTGGACGCGATTTCGCTGCCCCTGGGGCAGACGGTGACGGCGTTCCTGGGCCACGCGGGCGACGAGGACTGGTACCGGGTGGAGCTGCCCGAGGCCGCCGTCCCCACGCCGCCGCCGGGCGAGGGCGTCCCCGCTCCGGACGACGCGCAGGGCGCCGCGCCCGCGCAGGGCTCCGCGCCCCAGGGAGCCGAGGCGCTCCAGGGCGCCGTGGCGCAGGGCGCGGCCGCCGCGCAGGGTGAGACGCCCTCCCCCGCTCCGGGCTCGGAGAGCGGCGCGGCCACGGGCACGCCGGAGCAAGGCGCGGCGCCGCTGGACACGCCGCCCGCCCCCACGGGCACCTTCGCCGGAGGAGAGCCCCCCGCGGCGCCGCAGCCCCAGGGCGCGGCGGTGGCGCAGGCGACGGACGCGGGCACGGCCGTGCCGCCCGAGCCGCCTTCCGTGGCGTTGAAGATCGAACTGTCCGCGGTGGAGGGCGTGCGGCCGGAAATCTCGGTGCTGTCGGCGGCCGAGGCGCCGCTGTTCTCGCTGCGAGGCAAGGAGGGCGAGGCCTTGTCCCTGCGCAACATCGGCGTGCGCGCGACGGACCGGGTGGTCTACGTGGTGGTGAAGGGCGGCTGGACGGGGACGGGCAAGGAAGCGCGCCGCACGTTCAACTCGGGCACGCCGTACACGCTCACCGTGACGCAGGAGGAGGCCGGCGCGAACGCGGAGCTGGAGCCCAACGACGAGCTGTACAAGGCGACGCCGCTGACGGCCGGCAGCTACCGCGAGGGCTTCATCTCGCCCAAGGGCGACGTGGACCACTTCGTGCTGCGCACGGCGGAGCCGGTGCTGGCGAAGGTGGAGCTGTCGGGCGTGGAGCGGCTGGACCTGGTGCTCTCCATGGTGGAGCCGCCTCAGGGTGACGGGCAGCAGGAGACGGTGCTGCTGCGCGCCAACGACGGCGCGCTGAAGGAGCCCGAGCGCCTGAACAACGTCGCGTGCAGTGGCTCGTGCTGGTTCCGGGTGGAGGGCGCGTCGCGCAAGGTGGAGGGCAAGTGGGTGAAGGACTTCGAGAACGCGGAGCAGCCCTACCGCATCACCATCACCACGGTGCCGGACAACGGCGGCGAGGAGCGCGAGCCGAACAACAACCTGGAGCGCGCGCAGGAGCTGACGCCAGGCAAGGCGGTGCGCGGCACGGTGTTCCCGGTGAAGGACACGGACTTCTACCGGTTGGACCTGTCGGACCGTCCGGTGCGCACGCCGCTGACGGCGACGCTGTTGGGCATCCTCAAGGTGGACGTGGGCCTGTACCTGCACCGCGTGCAGCCGGACGGGAAGCTGACGCTCGTGCAGACGGCGGACCGGGCCAAGGGCGACCAGCCGGAGAGCATCCGCTTCAGCGCGGAGCCCGGCGTCTACATCTTCGAGGTGCGCGACGCGAAGAACCGCGAGGCCAACTTCCAGGACTCGTACCAGCTCACGGTGGAGGAAGGTGAGCAGTGAGCAGCGCGGTGAAGGCGTGGGAAGAGAACTTCGATACGTATCTCATGGAGCTGGAGGACGGCCCCACGTCGTTCCTCCTGGACATGGAGGCGGCGTCCCAGGCGCCGCTTCCGAGCCATCCTCTCCGGCTCACCGTGCGCGTGGCGATGAAGTCGCCCCGGCCGGATGGCCTGCGCTCGCGGGAGGAGTCGGACGCGCTCTTCGCGTTGGAGGACGCGTTCGTCCCGGCGCTCGGGGCGCTGGGGTTCCTCTTCGTGGGCCGCAGCGTGGGGCAGGGCCTCACGGAGGCGTTCTTCTTCGGCCCGCGCGGCGTCTCGCAGTCCGAGGTCCAGCGCGTGGTGACCCCCGTGCAGGGTGACTACACGCTGGAGCTGGAGCTGGAGGAGGACCCGGAGTGGGCCGTGTACTTCGACTGGCTCTATCCGCCGGAGCTCCACCGCCACCTGATGTCGAACCGAAGCCTGCTCGACCTGCTGGCGAAGCAGGGAGACCGGAGTGAGGTGGCTCGAGAGGTGGACCATCTCGCGCACTTCTCCAGCGAGGAGCAGGCGAAGCGCGCCGGGGGGCAGCTCGCGAAGAAGGGGTTCAAGGTCTCCGCCCCGCGCGCGCCCGAGCCTCCCGATACGCGGTGGGCCGTGTCCTTCACACGCGAGGACTCGCTGGCCGACGGGCGCGCGGACGAGGTGACGGTGGAGATCCTGGAGGTCCTCCAGGCCCACGAGGGTGACTACGACGGCTGGGGCTGCGTGCTGACGACGATGCAGTAGCCCCGCCTCCGCGTCAGTCCATGGAGCCGTGGCGGCGGTACTCGTCGATGCTCGGCGGGTACTCGGTCCAGAACATCAGAGACCCGCTGTGCGTCATCAGCGTCTCCTGCTTGCCTCGCGCGTCCGCGTCGGAGACCGCGAGCGAGAAGCCGAGGGAGCTCCGCGGTTCCGTTACGCCCAGGCCCGCCAGCGGGAGCGAGAGCGTCATCTCGTACCCCTGAGGACGCCTGCGCCAGGTGCCCTGGATGGAAGGAAGGGGTGTGTTCGCCTCTCCCGTCCAGTCGCGAGCCTCGACCTTTCCTCCCGCCGCGAGCAGGACGCCCAGCTTGAGCGCGGAGGCGCTCGACCGCTGCACGGTGAGCTCCACATGATCCGAATGCACACCGGTGCCCGTCCCCAGGGGCACCACCTTGTCATCGTGCACCTCCACATGGATGGCGAGCGCCTCACCCACGCGCGCCAGCCGCCAGGCGAAAGCCAGGTCGTCCGCGTCCTTCCAGCCAGCCCCCCCCCAGGTGACATGCGCGGACGTGTAGGCCTGGACCGTGGGGGCCAACGCGAGCGCGGCCACCTTGGAATGCGCCGACCGCACGGGGTACGGCCTGATTCCGTCGACCACCGCGCCCACGGTGTCGCTGAACACCATGTATCCCGGCCGGCTGCGGGAGAGCGTCTCCATGTGCTCCATCGAGCCTCGGGCGCCAACAGGTCCCGACAAGGCATACGCGGTGGATGACACCTCCACCTCGATCCCCTCCTCGTCGAACCCGAGCGACTGGAGCTCATCCCCCCGCACCAGGAGGCCACAGAAAGGTCCCTTGAGAGCATCCGGCGCCGGTGGGGATGCGTCCTCGGTATCCACCTCGGGCGAGGGCTCGACGCCGGAGAGCAGCAGGAGGCAGGCCCCGTCCCGGCAGGCGTAGTCCACGGGAATGAAGCGCAGGTCCTTGCGACACAGGGCCCGAGCCCGAGCGAGGAGCGCGTCGTCCACGGGCAGGGACTTGGGAGGTTTCGAGACGACCTGCACCTTCCCACGCCGTGCCGCGGGCTTCGTCCACTTCGGCATCGGGCTGGGAGCCTGGGTGAAGCGTGAGCCATCCGGCGCGACCTTCAGGACCTGCCAGGAAACCTGGGTCGGATCCATCCCATCGGCGGGGATGTTGAAGGGCTCGTTCCTGCCCTGGGTCACGACCTCGACATGCTCCGCGTCGATGAATCTCAGGGAGTTCGATGCCCAGGCATCGAGGTCGTACGCCGCCCCCAGGAACCTCCCTTCCAGGTCCGACAGGACCATCTGCTGGTTCGTGCAGAGCCCGTAGAAGCAGGGGCCAAGGCTCTGGACCACGTGCCACAGACAGAGGCGACCTTCGCAACCGATGCGCCGCTGCGTATCCAGCCCGTAGTACGCGCCACCTTCGGGAGTCTCGACCAGGACCGAGCCCTTCTCGAACCAAGGCTCGGTGGGGGCGGCCAGGGCCGTCGTGCTCCCGAAACACAGCCAGAGCAACAGGACTCGCTTCATCACGGCTCCACGGGCCAGGAATGATGAACAGACACGGAACAGGGTTGTCACGTGAGCACCCATTCGTCAGTTCATCTGGTGAAAGAACTCGCGGCTGTACTCGAGAATCGTCGGCGGGTATTCAGACCACAGGTTCAGCCCCCCCGCCTGCTCCATCAGGGTCTCCTGCTTGCCTCGGACGTCCGCGTCCGACACAGCCATCACGAAACCCACTGCGGTCAGCGGCTCCGTCATGCCGAGGTCCGCCCAGGGCAGCACGAGCGTCACCTCGTACCCCTGGGGACGCTCCCGCCAGGTGCCCTGGAGGAACGGGAGCATCACGTCGGCCTTCGCCGTCCAATCACGCACCTCGACCTCGCCTCCGGCTCCGAGCAGCACCCCGAGCTTGCGCGTCTCCGGGCGCGGGGAGCCCAATCCCCTGTGCTGCCAGAGGGTCAACTCCAGGTGGTCCGAGTGCACCCCTGTGCCCGTGCCCCGGGGAACCACCGTCTCGTCGTGCACTTCGACCTGGAGGACGAGCGTTTGCTCCACGCGCGCCAGTCGCCATGCGAAGGCCAGGTCCGCCGCGTCCTTCCAGCGCCCGAGGCCCCAGGTGACCTGCGCCTGCGTGAAGGCCTGGACCGTGGGGGCCAGGGCGAGCGCGGCCTCGGCGGACGGTCCGATTCTCACGGGGTAGGGCCGGCTCCCATGGACGACTGCGCCCACGGTGTCGGCCAACACCATGTAGCCCGGTCGGGTTCGGGAGAGTTCCAGCACCGGCACCACGCCGCCACGCACCGCCATGCCGCCCCAGAATCGATAGGAGTCAGGCAACAACTCGACCGAGGACCCATCCTCCGCGGCGGAGAGCCAGGTCAGCTTCTTTCCCTGGACCAGGACGACACATAACGGACCCCGGACGCGGCCGTCCAGCATCCAGGTCGCATCTTCGGGCGGGCCGTCAGGATTGGCCTTGAACCCGGAGAGCAACAGCAGGCACATCCCATCCCGACAGACATACTCCACGGGTTCGTAGCTCGCGCGCTTGGGACACAGGGCACGGGCTCGCTCGAGAAGCGCGCCACTCACCGTCCGAGGCTTGGGAGGCTTGGGGTGACCCGGGATGTTCTCGGCCCGAGCGCCGACCATCGTCCATCCAGGCCCCTGTCCCGGCACCTCGATGAAGCGAGCGCCATCCCGCGAGACCTTCATGACTCGCCGGTTCACATGGAGCGGGTCCAACCCCGTGTCGATGACATGGAAGAGCTCATCCCGGGTCCAGGTGACGACCTCGACATGCTCGGGGTCGACGAACCGCAGGGACCGCGAGGCATGGTCGTCGATGCCATGACTTGCGCCCAGGAACCTTCCCTCGAGGTCCGACACCCACATCTGCATGTTGGAGCAATATCCAAAGGAGCACGCCCCCAACTCCTCGACGGCGAGCCACAGACAGAAGCGACCTTCGCAGGCAAGACGCTGGACCGAGCCTGAGTTCCACCCGGGTTCGTCGGCCTTCTCGACCAGGACCGTGCCCTTCGTCACGGGGAGCTCGATGGGAACCGCCAGGGCCGCCGTGCTCCCGAGCCCCAGCCAGAGCAACAGGACACTGGCACCGTGACCTCTGGATACGCGCTCCCACATCCCTCGAGTCATCCGCATCCCCCGCGGAATTGCAGCCGGCATGCCGCCGCCCACGCCCATGTGCCCCGGGACCCCAGGGGGCCACCGGGGTGGAAACGTGGCTCCGGGACCACGTCGCGAGGGTCCGCGGACACACTACAATCCCTCGAATGAGCCAGATTGCCGTGCACATCGAGGACACCCGAACCGGGCAGGTGGAGACGCGGTACGTCGACAACCTGGAAGCGCGCTGCTCCCGGGAGACGGGCATCGTCATCGGCTCCGCCGAGGATTGCGACATCGTGCTCACGTCACCTGACGTCTGCGCGCACCACGCCCGCTGGTATCCAGGCGGCTACCACCGCTTCGTCCTGCTCCTCGACGAGGACGCGGTGATTCACAACTCCCGAGGCGACCCGTACCGCGGAGGGGAGACGCTGCGCGTCGACCATCGACCCTTCCAGATCGGCCCCTTCATCATCAGCATCTAGCGCGGAACGGACTGGCATTCCCTCACGCCTGCCGCAGCGTCGCGACCAGGGGCAGGTGGTCCGAGGGCTCCTGCTCCGAGGGCAGTGGCGTCAGGTCGTCGATGACCGGCGGGGCCACGGGCCGGGCGCTCAGGGCCCGTGAGTGGAAGATGAAGTCGATGGCCTTGGCCTCGCCATTCGCGTTGCACGTGGGCGCGTGCTGGCCCTGGTAGGCATCTGCCAGACCAGCCTCGGTGAACGCGCGTACCAGCGGCTCACCGGGGCGCGCATTGAAGTCACCGCAGACCACCCACAACGCACTCAAGTCCGCCTGGACGACCACCCCGAGCAGCTCCGTGGTCTGCTGCATCCCCTGGTGCAGCGCCACGGGCCTGTCGGGCCGGTCCCATCGCAAGTGCGTACACGCCACGCGCAAGCGGTCCTGGCCCATCTCGAAGTCGACGACCAACGCCAGGTGCCCCGAGACGCGCCCGTCCTCCAACACGTCCTGGAAGTAGTGCGCCCGGTGACCCGCGTGTCGCGCCACACGATGGAACACCGCGCAGCCGTCGGGCTTGCCCTGCTGCTTCAAGGCGAGCACGCCCGAGTACCCGTGTGGAGCCAGGGCGCGCTGGAGCGCGTCGAAGCAGGGGGACTCCACCTCCTGTAGACACACGATGTCCGCGTCCAGCGACAGGATGCGTCGAGCAAGTGCATCCTGTCGCCTTCGCGGCTCGAAGAGGTGCGCGGGCGTGTTCGGGAACCACTCGGGCCGGATGTAGGAATCCGCGAGGACGTTGTACGAGGCCACCCGAAGTTCCCACGCCATCGGCGACTCCTTTGACGCCACGGCCCCAAGCCGGGTGCATGTCCCCGGCCCAGGAGGACAGGGCCTGCCCGTTATCGCAGGCCATGTCCTTTCAGTCGACGGCGTCGATGGAGAGCATGATGCGCCGCTGCCCTGGCACGAGCGCCGGAGAGCGGTGGACGACGCCGTTCCCCGAGTTCGCCGGCCACGCCTCCCCCTTCAATAGCGCCACATCGAAGCGCTCCAATCGCTGCACGCGCCCACCCGGCCGGAGCACCTCGCCCTTCGGCCCCAGTCCCTCGCGCAGCACGTCCGCGTTCTCCAGCCACTCGGTGGCGGGCCCCGCGTAGGTGCAGAGCAACCGGACGCCGACCCGGTCCACGTGGAAGCGCGGGCACATCTCCCGCTCCGACGTCGTGAGGCGTACGCCCAACCACCGGCACTCGAGGAGGTCCGCGTACACCTGGCAGAGCAGGCGCAAGTCGTCACACCAGGCCTCGCGCTCCTCCACCTCCGGCAACTCCGCGAGCGTCCGTCGGAAGTCCAGGCGTCTTGCGTCCACGCGCTCGACGACGTGGAGCGTGTGTCGGGCACACAGGGACGCCAACCACCGGCTGAGCCCGGAGCCCAGGCCCCGCCGCCACACGCAGAGGTTGAGGCCCTCGCGATAGATTTCCGTCAGCTCCGAGGGCTGCCAGACGAGGACGTGCGAGGCGGACCAGGACTCGGGAGCGCGTGACTCCCACCGCGAGGCGGGCTCCATCAGGCGCTCCGCTCCTCGGCGGCCGGGGCCTCGTCGCGCACCACCTCCCACGCCGGGAAGGGGTCCTCCAGCGCCGACCATCCGGAGGGCCCCAGCGCGAGCTCCGCGGGCGTCAGCAGACACGCCTCGAGCTGCCCCAGGACCTCCTCGGGGTCCGCATCCCGGGTGATGAAGACCAGTTCCTGCCGCCGGTCCCCGTACGGCCCCGTCATCTCGCGCTCGAGCTCGGCCTGGGCCTCGGGTTCCTCCGGCCACTCCTCGCGAGGCACCGCGGCCCACCACAGTCCCGCGGGCTCGAAGCTGCACGCGCCACCGGCCTGGGCCCACACACCCGTGATGTCCATCCGGGTGGCGAGCCAGAAGAACCCCTTGCTGCGCAGCACCCCCTTCCAGCTCCCATGGATGAAGTCCCAGAAGCGCTGGGGATGCAGCGGCACGCGGCCGCGGAAGACGAAGCTGCGGATGCCGTACGTCTCGGACTCCGGCATGTGCTCACCGCGAAGCTCCTTGAGCCACCCGGGAGCACGACTCGCGCGCTCGAAGTCGAAGCGCCGGGTGTCGAGCACCTCCGCGAGCGGCACCCTGCCCCGCTCCGCCAGCACCTGCCGCGCCTCCGGGTTGAGCCTGCGCAGAATCTCACCCAGCTCCTCCAACTGGGAGGCGGAGACCAGGTCCGTCTTGTTCAGCACCAGCACGTCCGCGAACTCCACCTGCTCCACCAGCAGGTCCACCACGGTCCGCTCATCCTCCTCGGCCAGCGCCAGTCCACGCTCGGCCAGCCCCTGCGAGCCCTCCCAGTCGCGCAGGAAGTTGAGCGCATCCACCACCGTCACCAGCGTGTCCAGCCTCGCCACCTCGGACAGGCTGTGGCCGGACTCGTCGGCGAAGGTGAAGGTCTCCGCCACCGGCAGCGGCTCGGAGATGCCGGTGGACTCGATGAGCAGGTAGTCGAAGCGCTCCTCGCGGGCCAGCCGCCCCACCTCCTCGAGCAGGTCCTCCCGGAGCGTGCAGCAGATGCAGCCGTTGGACAGCTCCACCAGCTTCTCGTCCACGCGGCTGAGCGAGGCGCCACCCTGGACGAGCCGGGCGTCGATGTTCACCTCGCTCATGTCGTTGACGATGACGGCGACGCGCAGGCCCTCACGGTTGTTGAGGATGTGATTGAGCAGGGTCGTCTTCCCCGCGCCGAGGAAGCCGGAGAGGACGGTGGTGGGCAGGCGGCGCTTCACGGAGGGCTCGCTCATGGCTTGCCCTCCACGAACAGCACATGCTTGCGCACGCGCGGGTCGTACTTCTTGAGCTGGAGCTTGTCCTGCGACTTCCGCTTGTTCTTCGTCGTCGTGTAGAAGTAGCCGGTCTTCGCGGTCGAGACGAGATGGACGATGGTCCGATTGCCCTTGGGCATGATGAATCCATTGAAAGAGAGGCATTGAAAAACGCGCGCACCAGGGCGCGACGAGGCGCTGGGCGCATGACCCAGGTCCGCGACAAGTGACGGAGTGCGACGGCTCAGCGACCGGGCGGAGAGCCCTTCGGTGCGAGCGCCAGCAACGGAACGCCACGTCCGTACCCCACGGACTCCTCGAGCATGAGGAGCTGTCGCGAGGGAGGGACGGTCAGGAGGAGTCCGGAAGGCAGGAACGCCGCCTGACGCGCCTGTGCCCAGGCCAGGGCACACCGCGCATGCGAATCCCCACCCTCCTCGCCATCCGTGAGCACGACCTCTGACTCGGGTCCCTGGCGCGTGAACGAAGCGAGGAGGTCCTCATCGTCCAGCTCCTCGAACGCCCGATGCTCCGCACAGTAGCGGTGCGCGTGCTCGTCCGAATGGAGCGCCCCCACCAGCGGCAACGCCAGCCACAGCACCGCGAGGGTGGCCGCGCAGGCACGCGCTGGAAGGGACAAGGGGCGGAGCATCGGACGCTTACGTAACTCGATTGCAAAAACCAATCAAGTCCGACGTCCCTCCGCCCCAGGCGCTACTTGAACTCCGCGGGCGACAACCCATGCCTGCGCAACAGCTCGTAGAAGTCCGTCCGGTTGCGGCTCGCGGTGCGCGCGGCCGCGGCCACGTTGCCCTTGGAGCGGCGGAGCACCTCGGACAGGTAGCGCCGCTCGAAGCGGTCTCTCGCCTCGCGCAGCGTGGGCAGCTCCCCTTCCGCGCTCAGCCAGTCCTGCTCCTCCTCGCGCGCGGAGTCCGCCGGCGCGCGTGAGGACGTCGGCGGGTCGAACATGCGCGCCACGTGCTCGAAGCGGATGTCGTCCTCGGGCGCCAGCAGCACCAGCGCCTCCATGGCGTTCACCAGCTCGCGCACGTTGCCCGGCCACGAGTGCGAGCGCAGCAGGTCCATCACCTCCGGCGCCAGCCGAGGCAGCCGCAGCCCGTTGCGCGCGGCGGCCTGCTCCAGGTGCCGCGTGGCGAGAATCGGGATGTCCTCCAGCCGCTCGCGCAAGGGAGGCATCACGATGGGGAGCACCGCGAGCCGGTAGTAGAGGTCCTCGCGGAAGCGCTTCGCCTCGACCTCCTCGCGCAGGTCTCGGTTGGTGGCCGCCACCACGCGCACGTCGGCCTCCTCCTCCACCGTGCTGCCCACCCGCGCGAAGCGCCGCTCCTGGAGCACACGCAACAGCTTCACCTGCACCCGGAGCGCCGCCTCGCCAATCTCGTCGAGGAACAACGTCCCGCCGCGCGCCGCGCCGAACAACCCCTCGCGCGTCTGCGTGGCGCCGGTGAAGGCGCCCTTCACGTGGCCGAACAGCTCGCTCTCCAAGAGCTCCGGCGGCAGCGCTCCACAGTTGACCGCGACGAAAGGCCCGCTCGCCCGCCGCGACAACGCATGGACCTGCCGCGCCGCCAGCTCCTTGCCCGTGCCGGACTCCCCCAGGATGAGCACGGTGGCCTCGGACGGCGCCACCCGCGCGATGCGATCCCTCACCTCGGCGATGGCGGGGCTCGTGCCCAGCAACCGCTCGGGCGTGGTGCCCGCGACGATGCGACGCAGGTCCGCCAGCTCCCGCCGCAGCTCATTGCGCTCCGTCGCGTGCACCAGCTTCTGGACCAGCTCATGGTCCTGGAAGGGCTTGGTGAGGAAGCCGTACGCCCCCCGCTGCATCGCCTCGACGGCCGTCTCGATGGTGCCGTGCGCGGTGAGGATGACCACCGGCAGGTCCGGTGAGCGCGCCCGCATCTGCGCGAGCACCTCCAGCCCGTCCACGCCCTCCAGCCGGAGGTCGAGCACGACGGAGTCCACCTCCTCCTGCTCGAGCAGCTCCAGTCCCCGGGCCGCCGTGAGCGCGGTGGTCACCTTCATCCCGCGCGCTTCCAGCCTCAACGAGATGAGCTCGCACAGCTCCGCGTCGTCATCCACCACCAACACATGTCCACCGCGGGGGCGCTTCATGCCTCGTACCTCTTGGACGTCGTTTCCGTCGCCGCCGGGAGGGGCGCCCCCAACCCCAGCGGGAACACCAGCACGAACCGCGCGCCGGGGTTCGCGTTCTCCAGCACCAGCACATCCCCGCCCAGGGCCCGCATCATCCGCTGCGCCAGGGGCAACCCCAGCCCCAATCCATCCGCGGAGGCGGCGCCCACCGCGCGGGTGAAGAAGGGCTCGAAGACCCGCGGACGCACGTCCTCGGGCACGCCGGGTCCTTCATCCCGCACCTCGACACGCGCCCACGTCCCGGGCTGTCCGTCCGGCCCGCGGGGCAGGAGCGTGCGGGTGACGTAGACCGTCTGTCCGGGCGCGGAGACGCGCACACCATTCGTCATCAGGCTCACCAGCGAGCGCTCCACCAGCGCGGCGTCCAACGAGGCCGGAGGCGTCGTCCCCTCCGCCTGGAGCACCAGCTTCGTACCGCGTTCCTCCGCCAGCTCGGAGACCTCCTCGACGGCGCGCGCGATGACGTCATCCAACCGACACCCCTCGTCGCGCCGCACGGCCTTGCCCGCCTGGACCCGCGTCAAATCCAACAGCGCGGTGACCAGCCGGA
Organism: Myxococcus fulvus; assembly: GCF_900111765.1. Next base: position 450,512 of record NZ_FOIB01000006.1, on the reverse strand, counting down.
TTTCGCGCTCGCACGCCACCTGCGCCAGCGCCACCACGCGCTGCTGCTGCGCCGTCAAGGGCCCCGCGGTGCCGTCCGCCAACAGACCAATGGCCGTGCGCAGGCGCGCCAGCGGCGTGCGCAAGTCATGGGACGCGGAGGCCACGAAGGCATCCTTGAGCTGGTCGAGCTCCGACAGCCTGCCCCGCATGCGGTCCAGGTCCGCCCACAGCGCGCGAATCTCGCTGGGCCCGGAGACCGCGGGCAGCGGCGCGAAGTTGCCGTCACCCACCCGGTGCGCCAGCGCGGACAGCTGCCCCAGGGGGCGCGTCACCCCTTGTGCCACCCACCGCGCCACCGCCCACGCGGCCACCACCGCCAGCGCGCCCAAGAGCAGCCCCACGGCAATCGCCGACGAGCCGATGTCGTGCGCCCGCATCTCACGCTGACGGATGGCCGAGTGCAGCGCGAGCGTGGTGTTGATCCACGCATCGGTGAGCTGCTCCGCCAGGTGCAGCCGCTGGTTGCGCAGCGCCGCGTTCTGCAGCCGCTCGCACGTGTCGCCCTGGAGGATGTGGGCCGCGTACATCTTGAAGCCCTCGGCCGCGCGCAGGAGCAACGGCTGCGTGGCGGCGCCGTGACGTTTCAGGAGGGCGTCCAGGTGGGTGAGCCGTTGCCCGAGCGTCGCCGCGGCGGCGGGCACCTCATGAGGACTGTGCTCACAAGCAAACAGGCCCTGCCGGGCGGCCACCTCCACGGCCCAGGCGGCCTGATGGACGGCCTCCTCCTTGATGACTCCGCCGAGCTGCTCCTCACGGACCTCCGTGAGCAAGGACGTCATCCGGACGATGGCCACCCCCGAGAAGGCAGCCGCGCCCAGGAGCGCCGCGGTCATGAGTGCGTGGGAGATGAGCAGTCGGTGAGCGAGTCGCATGAGGCCGATTCATACGCATGTGAGGGCGCGCTTGTTCCGGAAGTCTCACTACCGAGCTGGCGAGCGTCGCGCAGCATTTTCGAGCGGATGTTCCCTCGTGAATCTTCCTGTCGGTTCCGACAGACAGGTGTCGGCCGACAGGTGACGACGAAGCGTCTGCCGCGACCGACAGGTGAATCACCATTCAGAGTGGGGAGGCCGTCGGCACGGTCCATGTAGATGGCCCGGGCATCATGGTCGAGACTCCTACGCTCAAGACGCCCCGTGGATGGACCGCAGGTCCGAAGCGGCTGTGGACGGACTGGAAGCAGATGGTGTCACGCCGGACGCTCCCGGGTGACGCGAGCGCCGCACTGACAGTGGCGTGTGTCGCGCTTCCTTTGAATCTGGCGCTGGCGGTGGCCTCGGGGCTGCCTCCCGAGGTGGGCCTCATCAGCGGCGCCGTCGCCGGCGTCGTCGCGGCGATGCTCGGCGGAGGTCGGCTCCAGGTGACGGGCCCCGAGGCCGCGCTCGTGCCCACCGTGCTGCTCATCTCCATGAAGCACGGCGTGGCTGGCGTCATCGTGGCCACGCTCGCGTGCGGCGCGCTCCAGGTGGTGCTCGGCCTGGCCCGCGCGGGCAGGCTCGCGCAGTTCATGCCCTCCGAAGTCACCCGTGGCTTCACCGCGGGCATCGGGTTGTTGCTGCTCGACGGTCAGATTCCCCGGCTGCTCGGCGCGGTGACGGAGGGCGCGTCCTCCGCGCGCGCGCTGGTGCTCCCCTCCAGCTGGGCCACCTGGTCCGTGCACGGCGCCTCCGTCGTGGTGGGCGTGCTGGTGGTGGCCTGCATGCTCCTCATCCCCAAGCTCCACCGCTCCATCCCCGCGGTGCTGGTGGGGCTGGTGGTCGCCACCGCGGCGTCGGGCCTGGGCGTGCTCTCCGAGGGCCTGGCGCGCGTCGGCGCGCTGCCCACGGGGCTGCCCATGCCGGTGATGCCCTCCTTCGAGGGGCTGAGCTTCCAGGCGCTCCTGCCGGACATCCTGGCGCTGACGGTGCTGGCGTCGTTGGGCTCGCTCCTGTCCGCGCGGGCGCTGGACCAGCTGCCCGGGCTGGAGAACCACCGGACGGATGGAGACCAGGAGCTGGTGGCCCAGGGCTTCGCCAACGCGACGTCGGCGATGTTCGGCGGCATGCCGGTGATGGGCGCCATCGTGCGCTCGTCCGTGTCCGTCCAGGCGGGGGGCCGCACGCGCGCCGCCTCCGTGCTGCACGCGGTGATGCTGCTGGGCGCCTGCATCCTGGCCGGCTCGCTCGTCGCGCTGATTCCGATGGCCGCGCTCGCCGCCATCCTGGTCGTCGTGGGCACGCGGCTGTTGGATTTGCGCGGGCTGCGCGCGCTGATGGCGCAGAACGCGGGCAAGGCGGCGGTGTCCGTCGCGACCGCGCTGCTCATCGCCACGGTGGGCTTCCTGCCGGGCCTGGTCGCGGGGGTGCTGCTGTCGCTGGCGTGGGGCTTCTTCTCGCGGCCCAAGGCCCACGTGCGCAGCCTGCTGCTGCGCCCCGATGGGCGCCCGCTCTTCCGCCCGCTCGGCTCCGAGGGGCAGGACGTCTACGCGCGGCCTCCGGTGCAGTTGCTGCGCGTGCGCGGCGACCTGGATGTCCGCTCCTGCGCCAACGTGAGCGCGGCGCTGCAGGCCCCGCCCTGGCCGGACTTCCTGGTGCTGGACCTCTCCGAGGTGAAGTTCATGGACACCGCGGGCCTGCGCACCCTGCGCGAGCTGTCCGATGCGCTGGCCGTCCGCCGGGGACGGGTGCTGGTGGCGGGCGCGCGCAACGGCGTCGCCAAGATGATGGAGACGGACGGGACGTGGTCGGACACCAGTCCGCACTCGATGATGGCGACGATGGAGGACGTGCTGGAGCACATCAAACAGGAGAGCACCCAGCAGGCGCCCGCGAAGGTGACCAGCACCTCGGGGGCACCGCAGCCCACCTGAGCCGCGGCGCCACCTGCCCCACCCGGGTGGCGCGCGGAACACCCTCCCCGCAGCGCGCGTCAGCGGTTCATGCTAAAGACTCATCCAATTCTGGATAGTCAGATCTAGCAGCCATCGCTGAATTCTCCACCCACGCGCGAACGAGGGTGTCGCGCGGGAGGCTCCATGCCTTGTGTCCGAGAGGTGCGGCTCTCGTTGTTGCTGTGCGTGGTGCTGGTGGCGGGCGCGGCGCGGGCCCAGTCACCGAGCGCGTTCGTGAACTGGGAACATCCCCACGTCCACCCGCTGGAGCTGACGCCGGACGGCACGCGCCTGCTCGCGGTGAACACGGCGGACAACCGCCTGATGGTGTTCTCCGTGACGGGCGGCACGCCGGTGCTCACGGCCTCCATCCCGGTGGGCCTGGACCCCGTGTCCGTGCGCGCCCGGAGCAACACGGAGGCGTGGGTCGTCAACCACGTCTCCGACAGCGTCAGCATCGTGGACCTCACCACGCTCAACGTCAGGGCCACCCTCCCCACGGATGACGAGCCCGCGGACGTCATCTTCGCGGGCTCACCGCAGCGCGCGTTCATCTCATGCTCACAGGTGAACCGCGTGCTGGTGCTGGACCCGACCAACCCCCTCGCCACGCCCACGCGCCTCGCGCTGCAAGGCGAAGAGCCTCGCGCGCTCGCCACCAACGCGGCGGGCACCCACGTCTACGTCGCCTTCTTCGAGTCCGGCAATCGCAGCACGGTGCTCGGCGGCGGCAATGCGATGGGCGGCGGCGGCTTCCCACCCAACGTGGTGAGCAGCGGGCTCGGCCCCTACGGCGGCGTCAACCCGCCCCCCAACGCCGGAAATGCGTTCAACCCGCCGAGGCGCAGCGGCACCCCCACGCCTCCTCCCGTGGCGCTCATCGTGAAGAAGAACGCCAGCGGCCAGTGGATGGACGACAACAACCGCGACTGGACGAGCGTCGTCTCGGGAAGCAACGCGTCCGCGTCCGGACGGCGCCCGGGCTGGGACCTGCCGGACCGGGACGTGGCCATCATCAACGCGTCCACGCTGGCCGTCACGTACGCCAGCGGGACGATGAACCTGAACATGGCGCTGGCGGTCCACCCCGGCGGCCATGTCGTCGTGGTGGGCACGGACGCGGTGAACGAGGTCCGCTTCGAGCCCAACCTCAAGGGCCGCTTCCTGCGCGTGCTCGCCGCCGCGTTCGACCCGAACAATCCCTCCGTCATCTCCCGCTTCGACCTCAATCCGCACCTGACGTACACCACGGGCACGGTGCCGCTGGCGACGCGGCGGCTCGCGATGGGAGACCCGCGAGGGCTCGCCTGGAACGTGGACGGCAGCCGCGTCTACATCACCGGCATGGGCTCCAACAACGTCGCCGTCATGGACGACGCGGGCGGCCGCATCACCCAGGTGACGGTGGGCGAGGGACCCACGGGCGTGGTGCTCTCCGGGACGCGGCTCTACGTGCTCAACAAGTTCGCCGCGAGCATCTCCCTGGTGGACACCACCTCGAACGTCGAGGTGGCGCGGGTGCCGTTCTTCGACCCCTCCCCCGGCGCCATCAAGGTCGGCCGCAGGCACCTCTATGACACGCACACGGGCTCGGGCCTGGGGCACGTGTCGTGCGCGTCGTGCCACATCGACGGCCGGCTCGACCGGCTCGCGTGGGACCTGGGAGACCCCGCCGGCGAGATGAAGGCCGTCACCGGACAGAACCTGGGCATGGGCATCCCCGGGCTCACCTCGAACTTCCAGCCGTGGCACGCGATGAAGGGCCCCATGACGACGCAGACGCTCCAGGACCTCATCGGCAAGGAGCCCCTGCACTGGCGCGGAGACCGCGCGGGCATCGAGGAGTTCAACGGCGCCTTCACCAGCCTCCAGGGAGACGACACCCAGCTCACCGTCATCGAGATGCAGCAGTTCGAGGACTTCCTCGCGACGCTCACCTTCCCGCCCAACCCCTTCCGGAACCTCGACAACTCGCTGCCCACGAGCCTGCCTTTGCCCGGGCACTTCACCACGGGGCGCTTCGGCGCCGCCGGACAGGCGCTGCCCAACGGGAACGCGGTGAACGGCCTGCGCATCTACCGGCCGCCGCGCCTGCTGGACTCGGGCGTCTTCGCCTGCTCGACGTGCCACACCCTGCCCACGGGCCTGGGCGCGGATGTGCGGTGGAACGGGAGCCAGTTCCTGCCCGTCAACGCGGGCCCCAACGGCGAGCGTCACACGGGGCTCGTCTCCGTGGATGGCTTCACCAACGTGACGATGAAGATTTCGCAGCTGCGAAACCTCTACGAGAAGGTGGGCATGGAGTTCACCCAGACGTCGAACCTGGCGGGCTTCGGCTTCTCGCACGACGGCAGCGTGGACTCGATTGCCCGCTTCATCACCGAGCCGGTGTTCACGCTCCAGAGCGACCAGGAGGTCGCGGACATGGTGGCGTTCATGCTGGCGTTCTCGGGCTCGGACCTGCCCAAGGGCACCGCGACGACGGTCGGGGAGCCGCCCGGGCCGGACAGCAAGGACACGCACGCCGCGGTGGGCCGGCAGGTGACGCTGACCACGGCGAGCCCCACGCCCGCGCAGGCGAGCACCCTGGCCTCGTTCCAGGCCCTCGCAGACAGCGGCAAGGTGGGCCTGGTGGCGAAGGGCAACCAGGGCGGCATCGCGCGCGGCGCCACCTACGTGGGAGGAGGTTTGTTCCAGGCAGACCGCGCGGCGGAGACCGTCACCGCCGCGCAGCTCCAGACGATGGCGCTGCCCGGCAACGAGCTGACGTTCACGGTGGTGCCCAAGGGCTCGGAGGTGCGCATCGGCATCGACCGGGACCTGGACGGGGCCTTCGACCGCGATGAGCTGGACCGGGGGACCCGGCCCGATGACCCGCTGAGCCGATAGCGGTTACAGGGACTCGGCCACGCCCGGAGGACACGAGAACGACGCCGGCACGGACCAGAGCTGCTCCAGGCCGGTGTCATCGGTGGCGGGGAAGAACACGCGGCTGCCCGCGCGCACGAAGGGCTCGGGCCCGAGGCCAGGCACCACCGGGACGGTGACGTTCGCGAGCAGTCCCGTCGTCGCGGTGGTGCCTCGCGTGAACCAGGGCCTGTTAGCGGTGCCGTCCGGTGAGCCGGTGAAGAGGACGGCCCCCGTGCCCGTGGCGAACACGGGGGAATAGGACGTGTCATCGCGGTGCAGCGAGCGGAAGAGCTCGCGCGTCCCCGCCGCCGTGCCGTTCGTCACCCAGAGCCGCACGTCGTCGGGCACGGGGCTCAAGCCGTTGAGGCCGACGGAGAAGTAGAGCGAGTCACCGGAGGCCGCGGTCCGCAGCACCTGGGGGAGCTGGTCCGGATTGTCGCGCGGCAAGGTGGTGACGAGCGTCCTGCCACCGCCACTCAGCGAGAGGCTGTAGAGCTGCGCCGACTGGGCCACATACACCTTCGAGCCCAGCCCGCCCACCAGGCGGACGCGCTGACCGAACGTGTCCAATCGCAGCGTGCCCGCGGCCGTGCCATTCGTCTTCCAGACCTCGTCGTTCGGCCCGTCGCGGAGCACGAACAACCCCTGGTCCCCTGCCCGTCCCACCTGCTGGATGCCCACGGAGCCCGCGTCCAGTTGCTTGAGGGACGTGGTCCCCGCCTGGGTGCCGTCCGTGCGCCACAGCGTCGTGGCACCGCCTTGCGAGCGGAAGAACAACAGCGCATCACCGACGCGCAGGGTCTGGTCGAAATAGAGCCCCAGGACACCGGGGAGGTTCGAGAGCAGCACCGTCCCCGCGCTCGTCCCATCCGAGCTCCACAGCGCCGGGCCTCCCGAGGCACCCAGGTGGAAGAAGACCAGTCGACCATGGATGGCCGTCACGGCGCGCAGCGCGGGGCCGTTGAAGTCCGGCGTGAAGGCCTTGATGAAGCGGGTTCCGGCCGACGTCCCGTCACTGGTCCAGAGGTGGACCATTCCCGTCGCGGAGTCGGCGAGCTGGAAGAACAGCGTGTTGCCCACCGCCGCCGGAGTGCCCTCGGCGAAGACGCCCGCGGGGAAGGCCCGCACCTGCACCGTGCCGGCCTCGGTGCCATCACTGCGCCACAACACCGTGCCACCGCCCGGCGCGCCGAGGGTGAAGAAGAGCGTCCCCTGGACGTCGGTGAGACCGTCCAGGTGGGTGTTGACGGAGGCCCCTGGTGGATTGACCACCCGCGTCCTCGACGCCACACCGGGCGGACAGGCCTGGGCCGTCACCTCAGGGGGCTCCACCGCGAGGCCCCCACAGCCCGAGGCCATCAAAGCCATCCACACCAGCGCACCACCATTCCTGACACGCATCTCCGCTCCTTCCAGACAAAGCGGCGGAAGGTAGGGAGCGAGACGGCGCCCCTCAAGTGGGCACGCAGGCGTGAGGCCACGTCGCGGTGGGATTCCGAGCAGTCAGTCCCTCAGGGCGAGAAGTTCCAGCTGTCGCGGTAACTCCGCCAGAGGTCGCCGCCCATGCTCTCGAGCTGAACGGGGACCTCGGGTGCGGAGAATGCACGGCGGTCGTCGAGCCTGATGAGCACGCGGAGGATGATGCCCCGCATGTCATCGTCCGAGAGGGGGAACACACCACCACCGTAGGCCGAGAGGTCGACCCTCGGGCCATGGAGGAGATGCCGCAAGCCCATGAGCAGCCAGGGCAAGTCTCCCGAGGCCTGTGCGCCGTAGCGCATCGTCTCGATGTAGCTGTCGAGCTCACCGAGGTCTTCCGGCACTTCGTCGTGGTCGACGAAGTAGGTCAGGGTGACCTGGCCCAGATGGTAGCGAAGCATGGCGGTGCAGACCTTCATGGGATTCCCCCAGGGCGCGGCGGGGAGCCGCGCCCGCGCCGGGTGCCGACGACTCAAGCCTCCGCGTAGGTCTCGATGAAGTCGTCGATGACCTTGACGATGTGGGTCGAGAAGTCGCGGAAGTCCTCTTCGCCGTCGGAGAGGCTGAAGGCCTCGTCATGGCTGTAGGAGACGACGGCCAGCTCGCCTTCCGGGGAGCGGGCGCGCGGGTTGAAGCACCAGAAGTTCTCCACCGAGTCGTCATCGCGGCGCTGGAAGAACAGGGCCTGGTGGATGGCGTCCGCGACCTCGGAGTCCTCGCCATCCACGGCGTCCGACGGGTCCGGCGCGGCGGCGCGTAGCAGTCCCGGCTCCTCCATCCCGATGAGCTCCTGCCCGTCGTACTCCACCTTGAAGGTGCCGAGCGTGGTGATGAAGCGCACGTAGCTGGGCGGCAGCTTCAGCTTGTACTTCGCCTCCAGACCCGCCACCGCCGCGGCGTCCACCGGCGCGGAGAACTCCACGGACATGCCCTCCTTCGTCTCCACGAAGGACTTCAGCCGCTCCACCGCCTGCGTCACCGCGCTCTCATTCGACTGCGTCGACATGCTTGCTCCGACCACGAGCCAGGAAGATGCCTGGTGCGCGGACGCTAGCCGCCACCTCCAGGCCCGTCATGCGTCGCGAAGCCGCTGGCAGCCTGGCGATTCAGCGTTTGCGCCACCCACTCCATCGGAATTCAAGTATCGACGGGGTACTGGCTGCGCAGCTCGGTCCACAGGGCTTCGGAGAGACCCCACGGGCCGCAGCCGAGCCGCTGCAATCGTGGGAAGCGCTCGCGATGACGGAGGAGCACGAGGGCCCCTTCGTCCGAGAGAGTGGCACCCGTCAGGTCGAGCACCTCGAGCCGGGAGGCGTGCTTCGTGCGGACCAGTTCACGGCACAGCGCATCGCCAGACGCGCAGTTGTGCAGTTCGAGCTGACGCAAGGCGGGCAGACCCTCGGCCTCGAGGAGCGGCACGAGGTCTTCTGGGGTCCACGCGATGTACCACGCGTATTGGAAGTCGATGTGCAGTCGCTGGAGTCGCGGGAGCCGGGCGTCTCGCAAGAGCTGGAGCCCGCCCCCCTTGGGCACGGGTGCGGGCTTCCATTGCGACAGGTCCGAGGGACCACACGGGGTGAGCCCCGACCAGTGAAGCGACAGCTCACGCAGCTCCGGGTGCGCGACGTGCTCGGCGGGGAGCTCCGCCATGGGGAGCACGAGGGTCTGGAGCTTCGGGTACAAGGACAACAGGCGCGCGAGCGAACCGAGCTGGACCCAGCGGATCCACTCCTTCCCGCTGGGGCTGGAGAACGACAGGCGCCAGTCACGCAACGAGGGCCGCGGCCCCACGCGCTCCAGCGTCTGGAGGAGTGTCTCCAGGGAGCTCTCCCCTCGCGCGAGGAGGTTGACTTCGAGCGTCTCGAGCCGTGCGGCCTCGGAGTCCCTGAGCGCGAGGTCGAGCAACTCGAGACCCGCGTGGGGACGGGCGGCGTCCTGGAGGTCCAGTGCGAGCCCGAGCATCCGCGCGCCCTGCCGTTGGAGCTGGAGCTCATCATCGAGGATGACCTCCCAGTAGTTCTTCCGGTCGATGATGAGCTGTTCCAGCGAGGCCGGGAGACCGGCCTCACGAATCTCCTCGAGGAGCCGCGGGAGCGACTCCTCGGAGCCCGTGAAGTCCACGAGCAGGCTCAGCGACCGGACGGGCTCGCGGCGGACAAGTCGCGCGTAGACGCCACGGGCACGACGCGTGTCCAGCGTGACGCGGTCCACGAAGCCGCGCTTGAACACGGCATCCCCCGGGAGCAGCCCGAGCTCCGAGAGCCACGACGCCTCGTGTGCGGCGAGCAACGCGGCCTCCTCTTCCCGGAGCCGCGATGGCGCTTGCGTCCCGGAGCGGGCGAGCGCGCACTGCACCTCGATGAGCGCGCCCCGGGGGTCGCCCTGTTGAAGCAGCGTCCGCGCGAGACGAAGACGAACGGTGTCCGTCTCATCGGAGGCGAGGGCCACCAGGTCGTCGGGAGAGAACGTCACGCGCGGGAGTGTACGGCGCGAAGCGAGCAGGGCCCAGCACGCCGGTGTCCTGGAAGGCCGGGGACGCAAGGCGGGACGCCCGTGGTCCCCGGCCCGGGGCAGGGCTCAGCCGCTAGTTACACGCATCGCTGCACTGCGCGAGCTGACAGCCATAGCTGGCAGCCTTCGCATCGGCGTCCTGGCGCGCGAACCGGCAGGCCTTCTTGCAGCCGCCGAGGAACGTGGTGGCGCCGAAGCCGACGACATTGCAGGTGCCGCCGCTCGCGGTGAAACCCGAGCAGGTCGTCTTGCAGTTGCGCGCGAACGCCTCGACGGGTCTGTCCTCGGACGAGACCTCATCCGAGGGTGAGGGTTGTGACGTCTCATCCGCGGGGACTTCGGGGGTCTCCGTCCCAGGTCCGCAGCCCGCGAAACCAGAACCCAGCACGGCGAGGATGGCCAGCCAAACGACATGTCGCTTCATGACAGCTCCTTCAAGCCTTCCTGGGGGGACACCAACATCCAGGAGGCGATGAGCTGTCTAGATATCCCCGCGCGACCCGTCAACGCGTGCGGACCCGGAGGTGTTTGTCATTGATGCGCGATTGTGAGAGCCCGAGAGAACGAGCGGCTGCGGGGTATCCGGTGCGGGGTGTGTGCGCTCGCGCCGTCGGACATAGAGCGTCTTGAGCACGCGGGCGACGGCCTCGCCCGCGGCGTCGCGAATCTCCAGCGTCCGTCGGGGTTCGAACTTCTCCCCGCCCGCGGTCTTCTCGCGGATCTCCTCGAGCTGCGCGTCGCTCCAATCGAACACGGCGGTGACGGTGCCCCGCGCGGGCTTGAGGAACTCGATGCTCGCCGCCTTGTCCCAGATGACGTAGCCGCGCCCGAGCAGCGGAATCAGCAGCAGCGCGTAGTGGGGGTCGCACATCGCATAGAGGCTGCCTCCGAAGTGGGAGCCGAAGGCGTTGGCGTTGTAGAAGCGCTGGCGCATGCGCACCGTCGCGCTGCGCCACTGCGGGTCGACCTCCTCGACGGCGATGCCTGTGCCCCAATAGGGAGGCCAGACACGCATCGCCGCCTTGAAGAGACTCGGGCTGCGGAAGATGACGGAGCTCATGCCCGACACTCTGCATGCGGCGGCATCCACCATGCGATTACCCGGGACGTCATGGCGCGCGACCGCACCCGGACGCCCTGCAATGCCTGACGAATGCCTGGATTCGAACATTTCCGCCGCCCCGCTCCCCATCGCTTCGCGGGCAATGCTTCATCAGGTAGAACCTCAGGAAGCAAGCGTCACCGGGGGGCGCAATGGACGCCATTCATCAGGCCTTGAGCAGGCTTGTCGAGGAGCTCCAGTGGTTCGTCGTCGCGCAGGAGAACCGCGCGCTGCATGTCCTGACCTCAAGCGCCCTGAGATTGAGCGCGCTGGAGCATGTCGCGGCAGCGGAGCATGACGCTCGCAACACGAGCGCCTTCTTCATCCTGGAGGCGCCCGTGGAGCAGGAGGACGACGGCTGGAGAATCCGGGCGCTCGAGCTCCGGGACAGTTACGAGGATCTCCGCACACAGCTCGCCCGGCTCCAACCTCCCATCCAGCTACGCGAGCTGTCCATCGAGGAGCCCGCTCCAGGTCTCCCGGGCTTCGCCCGCATGCTGCACCAGGTGCAGGCCCTCCTACGTGACGGCTCGCGAGGCCTCACCCTGGTGCTCGCGCCCGTCTGGGTTCGGGATGGGCGACAATGGATACGTGAGCTGAGCGCGCTCCTGCACCAACCCACCCTCCAGGAAGTCCGTTGGATCCTGCTCGACACGGAGTCATCCGTGTCCGCACCCGCGCTCGCCCCCTTCGAGGGGCACATCCTGAGCGTCGATGCGCGCGTGGACGAAGCCCAGGCACGCGAGGACCTTCAGAACATCGAGGAAAGCATGCGCTCGGCACCTCCGGGGGCCTCCGGAGCCATGCTCTCCGGCGCCGCGGGCCCTCGCGAGGCGCCCCCGCCAAGACCCCGTGCAGCTGGCCCCATGACCGTGGAGCTCCTGCGAGAGCTCGAGCCCGCGGGAATCCCCCCCGCGCTGCTGGACACCGAGCGGATGAGGGAGTTGCGCATCCTCGTCCTGTCCGCCGCCCGGGCCATGCGCGAAGGAGACGCGGCACGAGCCGCGCTCGAGCAGCGCAAGGCGAGGGACCTGGCCGTGGAGGCCCAGCTCCACAAGGAAGCAGTGCTCATGGAGCTCATGCTGGCGGGCTATCTCGTTCAGGGGGGAGCCTCCGAGAAAGCGCTCTTCGTCCTCCAGGAGGCCCGGGCACGGGCGGAGGCGACACACCAGGGCGCCCTCGCGGTGCAGGCACAGTTGTCCACGGGGACGACGTTGCTGGTGCTGGAGCGTCAGCATGAAGCCGCGGTTGCGTACGCCGAAGCGGGGCGGCTGGGCGGGCTCCACGACACCCCCGTCCTCGCCATCGAGGGCTATCGGCTCTCCGGACAACTCCTCGCCAACCTCAAGATGCATTCGGAGGCGACACGCGTCTGGAAGCGCGCGCTCGACGCCGCACAGGCGCTGCGCCCCCATGAGCGCCGAGCCTCCAGCGCCCCCGAGGCCGCCCGCGCCCTCGCGGCCCTGTGCAAGCGCCACGGTTTGAGCGCGCAAGCAACGTCCCTGGAGGCGCAAGCAGCAGCCCTGGAGTCCGGCGACGCCGAGCCCCTGACTGCCCCAAGACAGGCGCGCACGGGAGGGGACTGACATGCTCGCATCGAGTTGGATGGACCCCGTGCTGGGCCTGGACATCCACGTCGTGGGTGTCCCCGCGCCCCCCGCGCCGCTGCCGGTCCCCGTGCCTGTCCCCATGCCCTTCGTGGGACTGGTGTTCGACCCCATGGGGATGTTGGTGGGAGCGGCCATCACCCGGGCCCTGGGAGGCCAACCCAACGCCGTCCTGATCAATGGGCTCCCCGCGACCAACTGCGGAACGAACGTGACCAACATGCTCACGTTGCCCCACCTCCCCGCGCCCGGCGTGGCCTTCATCCCTCCGCCCAAACCCGGCAACGACGCGGAGCTCTACTTCGGCGCGAAGGATGTCTCCATCGCGGGGAGCCTGGGCGTGCGGCTCGGAGACATCGCGCTGAGCTGCAGCGACCCCGTGCGGATGCCCACCAGCCTGGTGCTGGCCCTCCCCAAGGGTGCCCCCGTCCTGGTGATGAAGCCCATGGTCCCGGACCTGGCCTCCATCGCCATGGCATTGGGGATGCGGGCTGCGATGAGAGCGCTCGGGGCGGTCCTTCGCGCGGGCGGACGACTGCTTCGCGCGCTCCGGAGGACACAGCAAGCCAGTGGTCGATGGCGAGCGGCGTCGCGTGCCCTGCACGACGCGGTGGACCGGATGGTCCCCAGGCGGGTTCGCAGCCGGGTCCACCGGGCGGTCTGCTTCCTCACCGGACACCCCGTGGACGTGGCCACCGGGAGACTGCTCACGCATCGCGAGGACTTCCATCTCCCGGGTCCCCTTCCCCTGCGTTTCGAGCGCGCCTATGACTCCGCCCTGTCCTTCCGGGACGGCCCGCTGGGCCGGGGCTGGAGCCACACACTGAATCAGGCCGTGTGGCTCGAGCGGGGACGGGTGGTCTATCTGGCGGAGGATGGGCGGGAGATCGAGTTCGACACCACGCGCCTGCCTGGGAGGACCGTCGAGCGAGGTCAATCCCTCTACCATCCGCTGGAGCGGCTGACGCTGCGCTGCCTGGACCACCGGTGCTGGGAGCTCGAAACCCATGACGGTGTCACCCACCGCTTCGGTCCCGTGACAGGGGGAGACCCTGCGCGGGCCGTGCTCCGGTCCAAGGAGACGCGCACGGGACACACCGTACGACTGGACTACGACGAGAACGGGAGGCTGGAGGCCTGCCGCGACTCGGTGGGCCGACGTGTCCTCTTCGAGCACGACCGCAACGGCAGGCTGGTGGCCATCCGGCTCCCGCTGTCACGAGGCGAGGGCTGGTATGTCCATGCCCGCTACCGCTACGACGCGCGAGGAGATCTGGTGGAGGTCCTCGACGCCGAGGGCAACGCACAGAAGTTCGAGTACGTGGGCCACCTCATGGTGAAGGAGACGGACCGCACGGGCCTGTCCTTCTACTTCCAGTGGGATGGGCAGGGCAGCGGCGCGCGGTGCATCCGGACCTGGGGCGACGGCGGCATCTTCGACCACGTCATCACCTATGACCTCCCCAACCGGCGCACACTGGTCGAGAACAGCCTCGGCCATGTCACCCAGTACGCGCTCGACGAGCTGAGCATGGTGGTCGCGGTGACGGACCCTCAGGGCGGCGTCACCCGATACGAGTGGGACCCCGACACCGGCCAGCAAGCCCGCGTGACGGACCCCCTGGGGCGCGCCGTCTCACGCCGCTACGACGAGCGTGGCAACTGCGTCCAGGTCGCCGGCCCCGGCGCGAGCGTCGTCTCGTTGTCCTATGACTCACGCAACCAGCTGACGCGGGTGGAGCAGTCAGGCGGGGCCACCCTGGACTTCGCCTATGACCCCCGAGGTCGACTCACCCATCGCGTGGACGCCCAGGGAGGCGTGACACGCATGGAGTATGAGCAAGGACAGTTGCGCCGCATCGTGAGGCCGGATGGCGGACTGGCCCTGCTCGACTACGACAAACACGAGAACCTCCGCCAGGTTCGTACCCCCCGAGGAGAGGAGAGTCGGACCTGGTTCGACACGCTCGGGCGCCCCATCAAGAGCCGGGACCGCCATGGCGCGGTGACAGCGAGGGTCTACGACAGTCTGGGCAGGGTGGCGCAGCTTCAAAGCGACACAGGGTTCCGGCGCGAGTATCGCTACGACGCCGAGGGACATGTCCTGGAGGTGAAGGACCCGGGCCAACACGTCCGCATGACGTATGCAGGCAATCATTGGCTCGCGAGTACGGAGGAGCGGGGCCTTCGCGTCCACCTGACACACGACCTCGAGGGGCAGCTCGTCCGCGTCACGAATACCGCGGGAGAACTCTATCGCTACGAGCTCGATGCATGCTCTCGCGTCAAGCAGTCCACCTCCTTCGACGGGCGAACCCACACCTACGAGTACGACGCATGCGGGCGGGTGGTCGCCCTTCAACGCGCGAGCGGCAAGCGGACCCTGTATGACTACGACGACCGGGACCAGATGACCCGGGTTCGTTATCCCGACGGGCGCTCGGAGTCCTACCGGTATGATGACGCCTCCGGCGCCATGCTGGAGGCCATCAACGACGATGTGGCGCTTCGATTCGAGCGGGATGCCCAGGGGAGGGTCCTGCGTGAGCGCAGCGACGATGACTGGGTGGAGTCGACATATGCGCCATCCGGTGTGCGCGTGCAGCTCCTGAGCAGCCAGGGACTCAACGCCCACCTCCACTTCGACGCCGCCCATCGGATAGAGGCCCTGGCCGCATCCACGGAGCGCGCGAAATGGGCAGCCACCTTCACACGCGATGAGCTTGGACGGGAGCGGGAGCGCGCGTTTCCAGGCGAGGTCAAGAGCCTCTGGGATTGGGACGCCCAAGGCTTTCCCGCGCGCAGAGCCTCCGTGCACGGCGACCGACTCATGGCGGAGCGGCGTTATGAGTGGTCCCCGGGAGGACAGCTCCTGGCCATCGACGGCGGGGCGCAAGGAAAGCTTCGCGCGGAGCGAACGGCGGGCGGCGGGCTCCTGGGCGCTCATCTCCCCGACGGGTCCTACCAGTCACGCTTCCCGGATGAGGCGGGCAATCTCTTTCAGCACCCCGACCCGAGCCATCGCAGCCATGGGCCCGGGGGCCGGCTCCTCTGCGCGGACGGCGTCACGTACCGCCATGACGACGATGGACAGCTCATCGAGGCCCGGCGGGGTGACACGGTGACGCGCTATCAATGGAATGGCGCGGGCATGCTGGAAACAGTGTTGCTTCCCGGCGGTGAGCGCGTTTCATTCACATACGATGCCATGGGCAGGCGTACCCGGAAGCGCATCCATCGAAACGAGGAGACCGTCTCGGAGACGCGTTGGGTCTGGGATGGAGCCGTCCCGCTGCACGAGCAGCGGCTGGGACAGGAGCCCATCACCTGGCTCTTCGAACCTCATGGCATGACGCCCCTGGCCAGGCTCCAGGGAGAGCGCCAGTGGAGCATCCTCACCGACCACCTCGGCACGCCCACCGAGATGGTGGACGAGGAGGGACAGCTCGCCTGGCGCATGCAGATGGGCCTCCATGGCGCCACGAGCGTGGAGGAGCACCAGACGGATTGCCCCTTCCGATGGCCGGGCCAGTACGAGGACCCGGAGACCGGGCTCTATTACAATCGCTTCCGCTATTACAGCCCCGAGACGGGTGGCTATCTCTCGGCGGATCCCCTCGGGCTGGTGGGAGGACTGAACGCCTACCGGTATGTCGCGGATCCGCTCACGCAGTGGGATCCGCTGGGGCTGACGTCCTGCTCCCGGCAGGACCTCTTGGACCTCCCACCCAACTCCGCCGTGGTGAGAGTCAGCGACGGTCACGTGGCCATCTACCTCGTGGACTCCCAGGGCAATCGAACCTGGAGCTCGCTGGGTGTGACCAGCCAGGGCTCCGCCCGCCGCTTCACCTCCCAGGCGCAGTTCGACAACTTCGTCCGGAACGCCACGCCACAGGACCTGCAGAACGCAGGCCTTCCTGTCCGAATCTTCAGCAACAGCGACGGAATGGGAAACAGTGCCGTCCAGGACTTCCTCATCACCAGCGACACCGCGGGCCGGAGTATCAACGTCGACGCCATGATGGCGCGCCATCAGGCCAGCCTGGGCGGCGGCGGCGGTCGCTACAACGTGGACAGCAACAACTGCGTCACCCACGTCCGTGACATCCTTCAATCGGGAGGCGTCGAGGCCCCTCCAGGCCCCAGTCGAGGCAACCTCCCCTTCTTCAGCAACAACGTCCCCGGCAATGCGTTCGACGGGAATATCTGGAGCACCCTCTACGGCGGTTGAACGAGCAGCCGCCGCCCCCAGGCAACTTCAAGGGCCTGCATCCCCTCCACGCTCACCGACGTCGCGGTCAACACCAGGCGCAACCTGGAGAATGACGAGGAGGCGCGCAACAAGGTCTCCACACCGGGGTCTGACAGTCGCCCCGTGGAGAGGTCCAAGAAATCCAGCCTCGCCAACACGTCCCCCTTCATGAGCTCGGAGACCCAGAGGTCTGTCCGCGGCGTGTTCGTCAACCCCAGCCAGCCGAGCCCGGAGAGCACCGCGCTCTCCAGCAAGGCCAGCACCTCCTCCTCCGTGGCGATGGGCTCGTCCTCGGGGTGCCTTCGAGCGGCGCATCCCAGCCCCAACCGGAGCCGCTTCAAGCGGGGCAGTGACGAGCGCGCAAGCCCTCGCACCGTCCGGCCACTCAGCCCTCCGCTCACGAGCACGAGCTCCTCGAGCCAGGGCAACGTCCAGTCCCCGGCGAGGATGCCATTGGCCACCACGTGCAGCCCCCTCAAGGCTGGCGCCATCGACGACAGCTGGCGTGCCTCGCCGAGCCAGAGCTGCCCCCGGGAACGCCGCGTCTCGAGGGGTGCGTCGAAGTGAAGCTCGCGTGGTATCGGCCTCGGCCCCACGCGCAGGTACTTCAGTGAGGGCAGGACGCCCGCGCTGCTCATCCCTTTCAAGGCCCAGTCCAGCCGCTCCCGAGCATCGGTGCGAATCGCGGCGCCGGGGCTTTGGAGATACCCGTCGCGCAGCTCGTCATCCAGCGTGCGCAGGGGATGGTGCTCCGGAAGCTGAGGCCAGGTGGGTTCGGCCACGAGCGCCCGCACCCCTTGCATCGACGGCGCATGCAGCAGGACGGGAAGCAGCTCCACCCCATCCACGCCTCCCCAGGCCGCCAGGGGCACCTCCGGACGCTCCAACCCGAGGGCACCCAGAGACCTCTCGACGCGGATGCCCAGCTCCCACTGCTCGACGACTCGCTCCAGGACGTGCTCGGCCTCGGTGCGGGTCCAGGCGGTTCCCTCGGGACTCGCGCGAATGGCGTCGCGCAGCCGGGCCACGCGAAAGCTGTCCTCTTCCCCCCAGACATGGGAAGGCGCCCGCCAGGGCCTTCTCTCCGAGACATCGTGGGAGAATCGCCACCAGTCCTCCAGCGCCTCAGGTTCGCGCGAGGGCTCGGGCGAGGATGGGGGAGCGTCCCGCGCCTCCTCCGGTGCAAACAACTCCGCGCGGACATCGCATCCATCCGCGTCGGGTGCCGCGGCGAGGATTCGACCGTCCGCCAACGCCAGGAGTCGGGCACGCCGGGGACGGTGCGACGAGGCCCCGGGAAGCCATGTGCCGCTCTCCGGATGGCAAAGCCATCCATCCAAGAAGTTGCGCGTGACGAAGAGCACCCAGCCCTCGCGCAGGGCCACGGCGCTGCCCACGCGCCAGTGGCGCGGAACCTGGACCTCGGACCAGGTGTCCGCGTGCGCGTCATAACACCAGACACCCGGCTGCCGTCCTTCGAGCACGACCAGGAACCCTCGTGGAAGCCCACAGGGGGGCTCCACCACCACCCCATCGCGAGGCAGCGCCGCCCCTCGGGACCAGGCACTCGATGCGAAGTCGTAGCGCTGGGGCGGCATCGATGTCGGGGCGCCACGCGGAAGGGCCAGGACGAGCCCCTCCTGGGTCCTCCACAGCCACGGATTGCCCAGCGGCAACAGCAGGTCGCCCGTGTGCGTGGAGCGCTCGGAGCCAGTCGCCACCAGCTCCACGTCCGTGAGCTCCCGGCCGTCACTGAACCCTCCGACGACCAAGACCTGGCCATCGCCCACCTCGAGCATCGAGTGGTCACTTCGGGCCAGCCTCAAGCTGGGGCCTGGGCTCCAGTGCCGTGAGCCCGGTGACAGGAACGCGCCGCCCCTCAACGCCTTCCCGTCGCCATCCATGCCCCCCGTCACCAGGACGCGCCCGTCGCCCAGGACGACACGCGCCGCGCCGGTGCGATGCGGCGACATCGCCTCCAACACCTCGGGCACCGCCGCGCCCGTGGCGTAACGGACGGGTTTTCCCTCCAGCGACTCGTCCATCGCCAGGAGCCCACCATCCTGGAGCGCGAGCCACTCTCCCGGGCCGAGGACCCAGGGCAACCACCGCCAACGCCAGGAGGCTTCCACGGGAGGTTCCAAAGGCATCCTGGCCACCATAGCGAATCGTCAGCCGTCCATGGCCAGGTCCCTCGCCGGTCGATTCCTCGGAGAACACTCTCCGGCGGGCGCGTCCGGACGGGTGATGCTCCTCGTGGGCCTCGAGCTCGACCTGCCTCGTCATTTGGCGGGAGGAGGACGAACTCGGCTCGCAAGCCCGCGTCTGCGCAAGGTGTTCGCCTCACGGAGTGGAGGGTGAGTGACTCGGCCACGTTCTCGCTCGACGACAGGTCGCGCACAAGCGCCGAAGCGCCCTACCCGCTCCGCCTTCGGCGCCAACGACGGGCGATGAGGACACCGAGGGAGAGCGCCACCAGGGCGAAGCCCGCGGGACGCAGGAGCGTCCCGACAGCTCCGGCCACGCCGACCGTCACGCCGAGCAATGACAGGTACGTGGCGATGCAGACGGGGCACTTCGGGAGGAGCGCGGCCAGCAGGCCCAGGACCAGTGACACGCCCGGCACGCGACGCGCTGTCGAGCCCTGGGGCACTGGCTCAGCGGCCATACGGGTCCCGCAAGCGGACCCAGCTCATGGAGAACCGCAGCCCGTCCTCGTCGCGCCGCTGAGTCGCCGACTCAGAACTCCAGGGCGTAGGCCGCGGCCACCTGCCGTGCGAAGGCCATGACATCGGCCGGCGCGCCCTCATCCAACGTGACGCGCTCCAGCCCCCTCGCCACGGGGAAGGAGACGGACAGCGTCTGAGCATCGTGGGCGAAGCCCGGCGGCATCGGAGACGCCTTGATGGGCGCGAGCCGACTCGCGGCGATGAGCAACGTCGTGAGCCGATGGACGTCGGCGCCGGACTGCACCCCTTCGAGAGTGGAGCGCCGCAGGAAGCGGCCGTCCCGGAAGACGGTGAGCGAGAAGCTCCTCGTGTTGGGCAGGCCGGGCGACTTCGACAGCTCGAGGACGTGGTCATCCGCGGAGCGCGCGGGCGCGGCCTCCGGATGCGCGAGCCACGGGAGCCCTTCGTGCAGTCGCAACTGGACCAGCGGGGAGAAGCGGCGGAAGTCCTCGAACCGGCCTTCGACGACGTCCGCGCACGCCCCTGGCGCCCAGCCCGACAGCCCTTCGATGCGGTAGAAGACCTCGTCGACGTACCACCGCACATCGCCGCGTCTCACGACGAGCAGGTCGGTGTACTGGGATTGGGGCTCGACGAGCGTGCGGAACTGGCGGCGCTCCTCGGCCGGGTGGCTCAGATAGCCTTCCAGGTTCGCCGGGAACAGCGCCCGCTGAGCGCTCCCTGCATGGGCTTCCTGCTCCTCCAGGAACGCTCCCAGCGTGGTGTCGGGCTTCGTCTCGCCGAAGTGCGGGAGGAAGCTGAGCTTCAAGGACAGTGGGTCGACGTCCTGGGGCGGCACCAGCTCGCACCGCTCGATGACGGGGCGGGCATCCCCGCGATGGACCTCGCGATAGCGTTCGAAACGGAGTGTCGGAGCGGCGGTCACGGATGCACCTTTCCTGGAGTCCTCGGGAGGGTGCTTTCCACCCGCCTGGCCTCATGAATACCCACTCCTCGAATCTCGCGCGTCGAGCCAGACTGGTCCAGCACGACGCTCGTCCATCTGCGCAGGAGGAACCCGATGCATCGCTCCACGACCTCGCGAGTCCCGCTCCCGATGACCCTGCTGTTGGTGCTCGGGGTGTTGCTGAGCGGGATGCCCGCCTGGGCGGGTGACATGCCGGCGAAGCCGCTGAAGAAGCCGGCCGATCGGCACTCCATCCGCAAGGTCCACCAGAAGTCCTACGTCCGTGAAGACAACAGCGTCGTGGAGTCCCGGGTGAACATCAACCGGGACGTGCAGGACATCAACGAAGGCAAGGCCAAGAAGGGCAACGAGTCCGGGGTCCAGACATGGACCATCAACCGGCGGACCTATGGCAGCCACGATGGAACCCTGTACCCCATGCGCGGCGATGGCATCCACGAGCTGAACCGCGGGGCGTTCAAGGCGCTGGGCATCTACAACGAGATGAAGGACACGCCCCGCGCCAAGGAGGTCCTGGACAAAATGAAGGTCCCCGAAGCTGATAGGAAGGCCGCGCTCAAGGCCTTCAAGGCCGGGTAGGAGGAAACATGGCCGACAGACTTCCATTGGGGTTCCTCGTCCGAGCCGCGCTGAGCGACGAGCGGCTCTTCGACGGCATCGCTCGCGCGCTCGGCATCGAGGTCGGGGAGGTGTCGCTGTTCGACGTCGACCTGCCCGGGAATGAAATCGTCCTCGTGACGACCACGTCGCGGCCGGCGGGGTTCCGGACGGACGTGAGCCTGTACGTCGACGCGTCTCGCGTCAGCGGCGGTGAGGCGCTCACCTCGCAGGAGCTGGCCGCGAGGGTGGCCGTGCTGCTCGGTGAGGAGGTCCTCGTGTCTCCCCCCTCGGGCGACCCCGCCATCGCCATCACCTGGTACCTGGTGACGCCGGATGGAAAGCGGCTTCGGGGCACCGAGGTCCACCTCGGGGATGACGAGGACTCCATCGACATCGACCGCGCCTCGCTCCGCCCGGTGTAGCGCGAGCGGCACGAGGCCAGCGGTCTCAGGTCCTGGGCCGCCAGGTCAGCCACTCCCCGGGACGCGCCAGCTCCACGTCCACCTTCCGCGCACGGGCGGCGGCGAGGACCTGCGCCTCCGCATCGGGCACCTCCCGATAGTCCTCGGAGGGCGCGACACCGTAATGGATGGGCACGAGGAGCCTCGCGCCCAACACCTTCGCCGCGGCCACCGCCTGCTCCGGTGTCAGGACGCCGTGCACGTCACTGACGGGCTTGCGCCACCCGAAGCGCGCGCCGTTGATGGGCAGGAAGGCCGCATCGAAGGGACCGAACTGTCGGCCGATGCTCCACCAGGAGCCATGCCACAGCGTGTCTCCGCAGTGGATGATGCGACGCCCTCCCCCGGAGACGACCCACGACACCTGCGGGTCTCCGTAACCGTCCACAGCGGGAACGGCCGTCACGGTGAACTCATTGAGCAGGACGGGCTCGTAGAGCGGCGCGGGCCGCACCCGGAAGCCCGACGCTGCGGCCGTCGCCGCCATGTCCGGACCACACACCAGCGTCCCCGTGTCCCCCAACGCCTGTCGCACCGCCTGTCGGTCGAAGTGGTCGGGGTGACGATGTGTCACCAGGACGTAGCGGTTGCCCTCCCCCACCTCCATCGGGACCAGCGGGTCCTTCAGCGCCGCGCCCCATACGGAGGGGTCGCTCAACGGGTCCAGGAAGAGCGTGTCCTTCCCCAACTGCAACCGCACTCCGGCCCACGCCAGACGCTGGGCTCGGAGCGACGCGCTCTCCACGGGCTTCGCGGCCCGGCTCAGGCCAGGAGGAAGCAGGACCGCCCCCGCGGAGAGCGAGACCGCCGCGCGCAGGAAGCCTCGGCGATTCATCGCGTCTCCGAGTCAGCCACGGGGTTGATGCCGAAGAGACGCACGCCCGTCTCCGTCCTCGGCTGATGACGACTCGCCGGTGGGAAGAACAGGTACGAGCCCGGGCCCAGGCGCTGCTCTCCCTCGATGAGCTCACCGCTCAGCACGAAAACCTCCTCCCCCGTGTCATGGACGTCCACGAAGGGCCACTGACTCCCCGGGGCCATGTCCACCACCCAGACCCTCACGTCACGGGTGCTCGGCAGGTCCCTCCGCAGACAGCCGGGCCCCACGATGACGGGTTCGACGTCGTCGATCCTCACGGGGACGAAGGGGCCCTGCACTCTCGGGAAGCTGTCTGTTCGCGGCATCCATCCGCTCCTCTGGCTGTGGTGCACCCACGTTAAGGAGCACCGCGCGCTGAGCGCAGCGAAACGATTTCGCCAAGATGCTGAACGGGATTCATGTGAAGCTGCCCGGGCCATGCTCGAGCTTCGTCACTTCAAGTTGGTTGCCGCGGTCGCCGACACGGGAAGTCTGGCCGCCGCGAGCCGGCAGCTCCACCTCACGTCCTCGGCGCTGAGCCACCAGCTCCGGGATGCCGAGGAGCGCCTGGGCGTGCAGCTCTTCCAGCGTCGCCAGCGACGTCTGCTGCTGACCGGCGCGGGGGAGAAGCTGCTCCTGTCCGCGCGACGGGTCCTGAGTGAAGTCGCCCAGGCGGAGGCCGTGTGCCGCGCACATCCCCAGGACGACCTCTTGAGGCTCAGCACGGGCTGCTACACCGTGTATGGCTGGCTGCCGCCCATCCTCGGGCAGTGGCAGGCCGAGCACCCTCGCGTCGAGCTGAGAATCGTCCTGGAGGCCACGCGGCAGCCGCTCGGGGCGCTGATGGATGGACAGCTGGACCTCGCCCTGACGCCCGACGTCCCGAAGCAGGCACGGCTCGCACGGACGCCCCTCTTCGAGGACGAGCTCATGCTGGTGGTCCCCGAGACACACGCCTTCGCGCGGCGTGGACACGTCACGGCGCAGGACCTGGTGCGCGAACACCTGCTCACCTACGCCGCGCCCCGGGAACAGCTCGATGTCTTCACGCGGGTGCTGTGGCCCGCGGGACTCGAGCCGCAACGTGTCTCCCCCGTGCCCCTCACCGAGGCGCTGATTGAACTGGTGCGCGGAGGCATCGGCGTCACGGCGCTGCCCGAGTGGATGCTGCCGCAGCAGCGCCAGGGATTGAGGACCGTCCGACTCACCCCTCGGGGAATCCGACGCCGCTGGAGCGCCGTCACCCGTGCGTCCCGTCAGCGCTCCGCGCCGCTGGCACGCTTCATCGAGCTGCTCGCAGAGAGGTTCTCCACCCGAGGGCAGCCCTCGCCACGGACACGCTCACGGAAGGAAGCTTTGTCACGCGTGGGCTGAGCGCCCCCCACATGCCTCGCGGCGGCGCATCCCAGCCCACACGGGCTGTGCTAGAAGGCCTGGGCGTGATGCCCACTTCCCTGTCCAAGCCCACCCGAGGTTCGCTGCTCCTGATGCTCTGTCTGGGCATCAGCCAGCCCGTGCTCGCCAAGGCCCCGGAGGCCAACGCCCAGGGCTTCGCGGCGTATGGCAAAGGGGACTACAAGAAGGCCCACGCGCTCTTCGAGAAGGCGCTGAAGCAGGACCCGTCCAACGTCTATGCACGGCTCAACCGGGCGAGGACGACCACCCTGCTCAACCAGGGCAAGGAGGACGCCGACGACTTCGACTACTGCGCCTACGAGAGCAATTGGATCTACCTGGCGCTGGCCGACCTGTCGAAGGCCGTGGAGCTGGACGCCAAGGCCATCCTGCCGAAGATCGACGAGGACACCCAGGGACTCAAGGCCCTCAAGGCGCGTGACGAGTACAAGAAGTGGCGTCAGGCCGTCTCGGTGCTGGTGGAGGAGAAGGGCATCCGGGAGAAGGTGCTGGGCACCACGTCCGACTGGTGGTTCCTCCGGCCGGGGCAGCTGCCGAAGAACATCACCCTCGCGGCGGACAAGCGCGTCGTGGAGACGCTCCAGGACATGACGGAGCAGCCCGCGGGCCGGTGGCGCCCCTTGGGAAGCGGCGTGGAGATCACGGCGGGGAAGGAGCCTGCGCGCCCCTGGAAGCTGGAGGCCGGCAAGTACCCCTTCGACCAGGGTCAGCGCTTCTACTTCGAGGTGCAGCTCGTGCCGGGTGAAGGGCCGCAGCCCGCGGAGTACGGCTGGAGCACCGGGCCGCTGCGCATCGGTCCGCTGAGCGGTGACTGTCTGTAACGTCAGTCACCCAACAGCGTGTCATTGCAGTCGCACGAGACAAAGCTGTTCTCGGCGTCCGTGAGCTTGCGACATCCATACCCGGAGTGCTGGGTTTTGCTGATGTCAGACGAGGCTGGTAGAGGCTCCGTCAGCCCGCCGCTCTGGCGGGTCTGACACGGAGAACCTGGATGAACACCCTTGGACGTCTCGCCGCGATGTGCGGCCTGTTGGCGCTGGTTGGTTGCGGTCCGGAAGCCCCCGTCGCGGAGACCTCGGAAGAGACTGTCACCAGCATGGCGGGTGGCCGCGTGCCGCCTCCCATCTGCCCGGAAGTGATGCCTCCGCTGTGCGAGGACGGCGACCTCTACCCCATCTACTCGGGCACGTGCCTCATCGGCTTCGAGTGTGTTCCCCGCGCCGCCAAGGCCAACTGTCCCCAGATCGTCTACCCGGGCCCCGGCTTCTGTGAGTTCGGCACGATTACTCCGGTGTACTCGGGCGGCTGCCTCGTCCGTTACACCTGCACGATGTAACCCCCACCACACCCCGAACGGAGAGACACATGCGCGCGGGAATCATGGCGGGACTGCTGGCGGTGGGACTGATGGCGGGCTGCGGCGGAGTCGACGGCGATGTCACCGTCGAAGCCGAGACGGAGGCCCAGGCCATTCCGTGTCGTGACATCACGGGACGCGACTACGTCATCACCTACTACGCGGAGGCCGCGAAGCTCACCAAGGTCGGCGAGCTCCAGTGCGGCTGCACCGTGCCCGAGCGGGTGCTGACCGGCACCCAGACGACGCACTACGAGAAGGTCTACGGCTGCATCGCGATGTAGCCACCCGGCCCATCGACGACACGGTACGCGAGCGATGGAACGTGCATCGCTCGCGCGCCCGTGACGCGTGGCACGGGCTGACTCAGAAGCCCCGGTAGCAGAACTGGCCCGGGTCTCCCTGGGTGCAATCCCCAGGGCAGCTCTGCGCCGTCTCCCCCGGACAGCACGCCCCATTTCCGCAGTACTCGCCGCGGCAATCCGCCGGGCACCGCAGCCGTTCGATGGGCTCGCAGATGCCGTCGCCACAGACGGCGAGCGCGGACTCCGACGTGGCAAGCGCGTCATCCGCCACCGGGCGATCTTCCGTTGCATCCGTACCGACACCACACCCCACCACGAGCCCCAACGACAGGGCCACCACGACACCCCAAGCCGCCTTCATCGGAACGCTCCTTCCTCAGCTCACACCGCATGGGAAATGCGTGCGAATGCTCGCAGCGTTCTTGGACCGAACAAGGAGGGCGGACTCGCCACGTTCACCTGCATGACGTTGCGGGAGCGCAGACCCGGAATCGTGAAGGTGAGCAGCCCCCTGAACGAGCTTCGAACCCTCGCCCCCGAGCTTGGGAAGCTCGTGCTCCAGGGTCCCCGGCTGCGCGCCAGCCGCCGCGAGGCCCGAAAACAAGAAGGCCGGCAGTCCCGAGTTTCCTCGAGGACTACCGGCCTTCAAGAGCGGCGGAAGGGATTCGAACCCTCGACCCCGAGCTTGGGAAGCTCGTGCTCTACCAACTGAGCTACCACCGCGAGCGACCCGGCCGGTGTACCGCAGCCCCCCGGGAGCGTCAAGGACGTTGGCGACACCGCCCTCCCCTCCAGCGCCGCCTGAACAGCGCCAAATTGCTGGAGAAGTTGCCACCCCGACGCGCGCCACCAACACCTCCCCATCCCCACCCACCAAGCTCCCTCCGCGCCGCGTTCCGCCCAGGACCCGCGGCGGCGCCACTACCACATCTACAATTTAATCGTATTTTTCACGTATTTCCGTTGATTTGCATTAAACTAGAAATGCGTGTTTCCTCATACTGCCAGTCCCGCCCCGCACGGGGCGACTTCACCCGCAGCGCAGGAGCACGACATGTCCGTAGGTGCATACCGAAGGCGGCTGTTCCAGGCGGTGGTCTTCACGGCGACCCTCTCCGGGTCCACGGCGTTCGCAGTGGCGCCGGAGCATGCCCATGGTGGCGAGCGTCACTTCGACGCGCGCACCAGCTACAACGCGCAGGCGCGCTTCGGCTTCTCGTCGGCCCAGAAGGCCCACGTCGAGTCCCTGCGCCGCAGCGTCCCCGACCTGATGGTCGAGACGGACGAGTCGACGGGTCTGGTGCGCTCGCTGGTCAACCCGGTGGGCGCGCTGACGGGCCCCAGCAGCGGCGACCCGATGTCCATCGCGGTGGACTTCGTCCAGAAGCACCACGAGGCGCTCGGGCTGAGCCTCAGTGACGTGTCCACGTTCGAAGTTACGGACCGCGTCTATTCCGAGGTCAGCGGGGCCACGCACCTGTATCTGCGCCAGACCTTCAAGGGCCTGCCCGTCTACAACGCGCAGCTGCAGGTCAACGTCGCCAAGGACGGCAGCGTGCTGGGCGTGCACAGCGACTTCCTGCCCTCCATCGAGAAGGCGCTCGCCGGCACCGAGCCGCGCATCAACGCGGGTCAGGCCGTCGCGGGTCTCGCCCGGCACCTGGGCGTGGAGCTGGCGGCCCAGCCCCGCGCGCTGAAGGCCGAGGCGGGCACGCAGCGCCGCACGAGCGTGGAGGTGGACGGCCTGTCGCGCGAGCCCATCCACGCGCAGCTGGCCATCCTCCCCATGCGCCGCGGCGAGGCGCGCCTGGTGTGGCACTTCCAGGTGTACACGCTGGACTCGCAGCACGACTACGACGTGACGGTGGACGCCAACACGGGCGAGGTGCTCACGCGCTTCGACTGGGTGGCCGCGGACTCCTACAAGGTCTACCCCGTGCCCGTGGAGAGCCCCAACCACACCACGCCGCTGCCGCTCGCGGATGGCCGCGTCACGGTGACCAACCCCGCCAACGCGCTCGCCTCGCCCTACGGCTGGCATGACACCAACGGCGTCGCCGGCGCGGAGTACACCATCCCGCGCGGCAACAACGTCCACGCCTACGAGGACCGCGACGCCAACAACGCGGCGCCCGCCTCCCAGCCGGACTGCGGCGCGGCCATCAACTGCGTGTTCACCATCAACCTGGCCGGCGCGCCCTCCACGTACATCCCGGCGGCCGTCACCAACCTGTTCTACTGGAACAACATCATCCACGACGTGCAGTACCAGTACGGCTTCAACGAAGTGGCCGGCAACTTCCAGCAGAACAACTACGGCCGCGGCGGCGCGGGCAACGACTACGTGCGGGCCGAGGCGCAGGACGGCAGCGGCACCAACAACGCCAACTTCTCCACGCCCGCGGACGGCTCGCCCCCGCGCATGCAGATGTACATCTGGACGGCGCCCAACCCGGACAAGGACGGCGACCTCGACAGCGGCATCATCGTGCACGAGTACGGCCATGGCATCTCGAACCGCCTCGTCGGCGGTCCGAGCAACGTCTCCTGCCTCACCAACCGTCAGCAGCCGGGCGAGGGCATCAGCGACTTCCTCTCGCTCTTCTACACGGCGCGCACGGGTGACACGGCGAACAAGATTCGCGGCGTGGGCACGTACGCGCTGAACCAGGCGACCACTGGCAACGGCATCCGCACCCAGCCGTACACGCTCGACTCCACGCGCAACACGTGGACGTACGCGAGCATCAACGGCATGGCCGTGCCGCACGGCGTGGGCTCCGTGTTCACCCAGGGCATGTGGGAGGCATACTGGGCGCTCGTCAACCAGTGGGGCTTCGACGCGAACCTCTACAACGCCCAGGGCAACGCGGGTAACCAGCGCATGATGCTGTACTTCACCGAGGGCCTGAAGCGCACGCCCTGCAGCCCGACGTTCACCCAGGTGCGTGACGGCATCATCAGCGCCGCCACCACCCTGCACAACGGCGAGGACGTGTGCCGCCTGTGGACGGCCTTCGCCGCCTTCGGTCTGGGCAGCAACGCCGTCTCCGGCGGTTCGGCCAGCACCACGCCGACCAACGGCTTCCAGGTGCCCTCCACCTGCGCGGCCCTCTGAGTCGACATGACGGGTAGTGGGGCACATGCTCCGCCACCGTCCTGAGTGACACACCGGACCGGGAGGCTCCTGTCGAGGCCTCCCGGTTCGTCTTTTCTCAGCGCAGGCTCCGCGTCAGCTCATCGCGGCTGAAGTCCCGGGAGAGGTTGCTGGGCTCCAGGAACTCGGCGAGCTCGATGATGATGGGCAGGAGGGTCTGGATGCGGTCCTTGAGCCGGGCGCGCACGTGCTCCTTGAACTTCTGGTTCTTCATCCGAGCCAGCTCACGCACCTCGTCCGGGACACGGCCGGCCAGGTCCTCCAGCGGCCGCAGCCCCTGGTCGACGGCCCGGTCCACCTCGCTCTGCAGACGTCCCGGCAGCGCCTTGAGCGTGCTGGCCGCGCCCCTGCGGGTGACCTCCTCCAGGTGCTTGCTGAAGAGATAGGACTCCGCGAGCTGCTCGATGGTCTCGCTGCCCAGCGACTGGATGAAGATGCCCTTGAACTTGTCGCGGAACTTGCCGTCGAGCTCCTCGGTGAGCTTCCAGTCGGTGTCGAGCGCCGCGCAGACCTTGTCCTTGAAGCCCGAGGCCTCGCCACGCTGCGCGGAGCTGGCAACGCGGGAGGCCCAGTCGGAGAGGTAGCCCTTGGCCTGGTCGAGCAGGACGCGCGCTTTGCCCAGGTCGTTCTTGTCGTAGTACGTGAGCACCTCCGCCCGCGTCGCGTTGAAGAGCAACAGGACGCTGCCCTTCTCCGCCTGCACCAGGCCCTGGTAGGTCGACACCAGCGCGCGGTAGTGGCCCTTCTGCGTCTGGTAGACGTCCGAGCCGCTCTGCACGGCGTCGAGCAGGTCCCGGTCGATGCCGTCGGGGATGTCGATGTCGAACAGCGAGGTGATGAACTTCGCCAGGTCGATGCCCTTGCCGCCCAGGTGCTTGTCATCGAGCTGGCGGGCCTTGTCGAGCGACTTCGAGGTGGCGCGCGCGACGCCCTCGGAGAGGCGCTTGACGGCGCCGGGGGCCAGGTCGTCGACGATCTTCTGCGCCATCTGCGCGACCTGCTGCACCACCTGACGCTGGTCGTTCTCGAACGCCACGTCCTTGGACAAGAGGAAGGTCCACTTGTCCCACAGCTCACCGAGCATCTTGTTGAGCACGTCCTGATGCACGAGCAGGTCATCGTGCAGCTGGGGCGTCTGGACCTTCGCGAGCGAGTCGAAGAAGGCCATCTCGTGCTCGAGCGTCTGGTACCAGAAGAGCTGGAGGGGCGGCGTCAGCAGGTGGTCCTTGGCGGCGTCACCGAAGGCCCGGCTGATCTCCGCCCGGGCCGTGGCGCAGCGGTCCTGCCACTTGCGCTGGGTGCCCAGGTTGCCGGCGCTGGCGCGCTCGCTCGCGTCGAGCAGGGCCGTCAATGCGTCCTCCGCCGCGCGCCCCGCCCGCTTGAGGCCTTCCGCCAAGGCGCGCTTCACCGTGTCCGGAGCGCCCTCGGCGGCGCGGGTCATCTGGTCCTGCAGTTCGGAGACTCGGCTCGAATACCAACCCATGGGTGGTCCTCACAGACTCTGCTGGCTGGTGATGCGCCAGGGGCCTCCGGCGCGGCGCTGCAGCTCCCAGCGCCGGTGCACCTCGACCGAGTTGAACGTGCGCGTCTGGCCCTCGAAGAGGCCGACGTGGTCGACCTCCAGCTCCACCTGCTCGATGCGCGGCAGGCCCGGGGCCTCGTCACCACGGATGACGGTGCGCGCGTCCCCGCACCAGTGCACCCGCGCGTCGAGGACCTTGTCGAGCAAGAGCCGCCGCGAGCGCACCCACTCGCTGTCGCGGCCGTTCCAGGTGTAGACCGGGTAGTAGATGGGCCGCTGCTCATCGGGAACGGCGCGCCAGTCGGCGAAGAGGCTGTTCCACGTCTCCTGGTCGCCTCGCTTCACGGCGGCAATCATCGCCTCCAGCACCTCGCGCGGGCCCGCGTCGTCGGCCAGGGGACCCGAGGTCTCCTGGCGCAGCGACTCCTCCCCCGCGAAGAACGGCCCACCCTCGCGCGTGTCCGTGACGTCGACGCAGACCGCGCCGCCGATGAGGGCCGCGATGGGCTCCACCTCCAGACCTGCGGCGGTGCGCCCCGAGCCGGCGAGCAGACGTGGATCCGGCAGGATGCGACCGAGCAGGGTGATGTCGACCCGAATCGATGGAGAGACGCGCCGCTGATAGCGATACATGGCGGCGAAGACCCGGGCCATGGCCGGGGTGTTGACGGGACAGAAGACCCACGCCCCCGATTGGTTCCAGGCCAGGTAGGCATTGCCCATGTCGACAATCCAGTCGCGCTGACTCACTTGCGGCAGCGCGACCAGCTTGCCCGTCACCACCGAGCGGTCGCCGCGGAAGGGGTCGACGACGGGGAACGCGCCGAGGGTCTCCGAGGCGCGCGACTCCAGCAGGGCCTTCCAGGCCGCGGTGGCCCGCAGGCCGATGGCCTTGACCTGCTCCTCGCCCCGGCTGCGGAAGTCGAGGGCGCCCTCGGGGAGCGAGACGCGCTCACCCTCGAGGCAAGCACGCACGTGTTCCCAGTCATCGCGCATCGCCGTCGCCAGGGGACCGGGGAAGTGCTCGACCAGGTAGTCCACGCGCGCCTTGTGCGCCAGGTGGTTGGCGAGCTCCATCCGCGTCCCGCGCGCGGTGCGCCAGATGCCGAACGTCCCGTCGAGGAGGCGCTCCCACTCGAAGACCCGCTTGTCGACCCAGCCCGACCAGGACTCGTCGAAGCCGTCGCGGCCCAGTTGCTCGGGCCCGCCCGGTCCGAGGATTCGCGTCGTCGTCTCGCCCAGGCTCCAGAGGCGCTCGTGGAGCAGCGTGCCGCTGAGCTCCAGCGTCTCCCAGCCGTCCCCCGGCGCGCGCCTGCGCAGGACTCGCAAGCGGACCAGGTCCCCCTCCTTGCGTCCCTGTCGCACCCAGGTCTGGTTCTCGGCGTGCTGGCCAATCAAACAGGGGCCGGTGCGCTGCCGGGTGGGCATGTCCGGAGGCGTGACGATGGGCTCGCCGTCGACCGCGACGATGCGGTCGCCCACGCGCAGGCCCGAGCCACGAAACCCACTGTCCCAGGCAATCCACCCCACCCCGAGGTGGGGCATCACGCCATCCAGCCGCGTGTCGGTCTTCAGACCGCTGCGCAGGTTGTCATGTCGGTATTCCCGCTCGGCACCACGTTGGCTCGACACCAAGACGTCCCCCTCTCCTGCCGGCCGCCCCGAGTGCCGGCCTCGGGGACAGGGTCTACCTCGGGGCCCCCCTTTTCGAGAAGGTCCCCCGCGGTGACACACGACGTCAGGCGGGGGTTTCCTTCGCAGGGCCCCGTGGCGCGAGCGGGGACGACGGGCGTCAGTTCTTGACGACGGTGGTGATGGTCAACGGCGTCGCGTTGCCGATGAAGGCGCCGGCGGTGTTCGTGCACGGCATGGGCACCTGCGAGAAGTCCGCGGCGTAGTAGCCGTAGGTGGAGCCGTTGCCCTTCTCGTAGAACTCGTGCCCGTCCGGGAGGACCACCTTCCAGACGTAGTTGATGCTCGTGTACTGCGTGGACGAGCGCGACCGGATGACACCCGTCACCGTGGTGCCCCAGTGCCACGGAGCCACGGCGGGCACTTCCACGGTCTGCGGCGCCGGAGCCCAGTCGAACGGGTTCGACGGACCGGAGCTGCCGCCCCAGCCGTAGATGAGGAACACGCTGGTGCCCCAGGGCAGCTCATCGTTGCGGTACGTCAGGGTGATTTCCGCCTGCGAGGTGCTGAAGTAGCCACACGTGTTGAGCACCGTGCGCGCCTGCACCCACTGCGAGCCCGCGAGCGCCGAGGTGGAGGTGAGCAACAGGGAGAGCACGAGCGCGTGACGCGAGAACCGGGACATGCGGAGACTCCAGGAGTGGGTTGACGACGTCGCCCCTCTACCAGAGCCCGGGATTCTGAGGGAGCCCGGATACAAACGTCATCGTCGAGACACGCCGTGATGTGTTCGACTGTCCGTCCGACACGAGCCACGTGGCTCGTCGAGCCCGTCCGCGCATGCCTCGCGAGCCGCCCATCGTCCTGCCCGTCCTGCTGCCGCTGCTCCGGCACGCGAACCCGTGGGCGCTGCTGCTGGTGAAGGAGGAGGGCCATCCGCTCTCCACCGCCGCCCTGCTCTCCGAGCGCTACGCCTTGAAGAGCAACGAGAAGCCCTTCGTGAAAGAGCTGCTGGAGCGCAAGCGCAACCTGTGGGTCTTCCGCTGCGACCAGCGCCGCTTCGCGGGGGACTTCGTCGTCGTGGACATGGCGGAGCCGCGCCCCGCCCGGCGACAGGTGGTGGTGCTGGACCTCAAGATGGGCGCGCCGCTCGTGCTCGGCGGAGGCGGAGCTGGCGTGCAGCTCGTCCATGCCCAGGACGCGGTGGAGGGTGTCGCGGCACGCCAGGACGTCATTGCTCCCGGTACGCCGTACGTGCTCGCGACGGGGGACAAGGACGTCATGCTCGCCTATCTGGGCGCATGAGGGCGAAGGCCCGTGGGAATGACAGACATCGTCCTCGCACTTGACTGAACGGAATTTCAGCCCCACTCTGGGCGGGTGAAAGCCCGCCCCGTCGACAATCCGCCCAACCCGTGGGCGAGCACCGAGGTGGAGTACCTGGACGAGATTCCTCCCGCGAAGCTGGAGGTCTGGGAGGACCACAGCCGCCAGGTCCTCTCCCACAACGACAGCCCGGACGTGGGCTTCGACTGGAGCGTCAATCCCTACCGGGGCTGTCTGCACGCGTGCGCCTACTGCTACGCGCGCCCCACCCACCAGTACCTCGACTTCGGCGCCGGCACCGACTTCGAGACGAAGCTCGTGATGAAGCCGCGCGCGGCGGAGCTGCTCCGCGACGCCTTCGAGCGCCCCTCCTGGAAGGGCGACACCGTCGTCTTCAGCGGCGTCACCGACTGCTACCAGCCGCTCGAGGCCTCCATGCGCCTGACGCGCGCGTGCCTGGAGGTCTGCGCCGAGTACAAGAACCCCGTCGGCATCGTCACCAAGGGCGTGCTCATCGAGCGGGACATCGACGTGCTCCAGCGCATCTCCCGCGACGCCCGGCTGTGGGTCAGCATCAGCCTGCCCTTCCACCACGCGGACATCGCCCGCGCCATGGAGCCCTACGCGGCCTCGCCCCAGCGGCGGCTGCTCGCCATCCGCCGCCTCGCCGAGGCGGGCATCGACGTGGCCATCTCCTTCGCGCCCATCATCCCCGGCCTCAACGACGAGGACATCCACCGTGTCCTCACCGCCGCGAAGGAGGCCGGCGCCAGCCGCGCCCACTACACCCTGGTGCGCCTGCCCGGCCCCGTGAAGGAGGTCTTCGAGGAGCGGCTGCGCGCCAAACTCCCCCTGCGCGCCGAGCGCGTGCTCCACCGCATCCGAGAGACGCGCGGCGGGGAGCTCAGCGACTCCCGCTTCAAGCACCGCATGCGAGGCGAGGGGCTCTACGCCCAGACCATCCACAGCCTCTTCCAGACGACGGCGCGCAGGGTGGGCCTGCGCACCTCGTACATCACCGAGCCGGCACCGGACACCTTCCGGCGCCCGCCGCGAAGGCCACCGCCCTCGCCCCAGCTCAGCCTCTTCTGAGCGCGCCTATTTGCGTATCGCCTGGACGATGCTGATGAGGATGACCGCCCCCACCGTGGCCACCGCCAACGAGTAGAGGTTGAACCCCGTCACGCCGCGTCCACCCAGCAGGCTGAACAGGAAGCCGCCAATCATCGAGCCGACGATGCCCGTCGCGATGTTGGCGAAGATTCCCATCCTCGCGTTCGTTCCCTTGATGATGCTCGCGATCCACCCCGCGAGCCCTCCCAGCACCAGCCACGAGCAGATTCCCATGTCATCCTCCTGACCGGCGGGTTGCTATCAGACCCGGCGTCGCCGTGCACCCGGGCACACACAGGCCACTACGGCCCACGTGCCCACGTATTTCAAGGCCCCACGCCCGCTCACGAAAACGCCCCACGCCTCCCGAGGGAGACATGGGGCGCGTGTACGACACGAAGCGAGGCTCAGTCCTTGCCGAGCATCCCGTCCTTCAGGCCGCCGTCCACCGGCGACTTGCCCAGCCACACGGAGAACAGCGCGTCGGCGAAGTCCTTGCCCTCCACCGAGATGGGCTCCGTCACCTTGGTGCTCCGCACGCTCGTGCCGGAACCCGGGACGTAGGTGAGGATGATCTCCTCGCCCTTCTTCACGTCCGGAATCGCGTTGGCGAAGGTGTTCAGCCGCTCCTGGAGCGCCGGCAGCTTGTCGCCCGCGTTCTTCTTGAAGCCCTCCACGATGGCGTCGGTGATGCTCTTCTTGTCCAAGTCCCGCAGCATGTACATGCGCACGCGCTTGGACTCGTCGGCGGACACGAGCGCTGCGGCGTCCTGGCTCGGCGTCTCCACGTACAGGCCCACCGCGTAGACCTTGAACATCATCTTCTTGCGCAGGCCCACGCCGTTGAGCTTCAGCTCCTTGCCCTCCACCTTGGCGGTTCCGGGGAACTTCACCCCGGCGACCTCCTGGGCCTCTCCCGGAGCGGCGGAGGCAGGCAGGGCGAACAGCAGACAGAGCGCGACGGCGGACAGGGTGGCTTTCATGAATCCCTCCAAGTGGGTTGTTTCACGTGCTCCGACGCACACTAGCCACGCGTCTTCACGAAATGCTCCATGAAGGTGACGAGGGTGCGCACATTCTCCACAGTCACCGCGTTGTACGTGGAAACCCGGATTCCTCCAGCGGTCCGGTGGCCCTTGAGCCCCACCATTCCTTGCCGCTTCGCGTCAGCGACGAAGGCCGCGTCCAGCTCCGGCGTGGGCAGATGGAACACGACGTTCATCACTGAACGCGACGCGCGCTCCACGGGGGCCCGGTAGAAGCCCGAGTGCGTGTCCAGCGCGCCGTAGAGCAGGTCCGCCTTCTGCCGGTTCCACGCTTCAAGCTGGCCCAGCCCGCCCACGTCCTTCATCCACGCGAGCACGTTGCGCACCAGGTAGATGGCCAGCGTGGGGGGCGTGTTGTAGAGCGAGTTGTTCTCCGCGTGGACGGCGTACCGGAAGATCTTCGGGATGTCCTTGCGGCCCTTCGCGATGAAGTCCTTCTGGGCCACCACCAGCGTGACACCGGACGGCCCCAGGTTCTTCTGCGCGCCCGCGTAGACCAGCCCGAAGCGCGACAGGTCCATCTTCTTCCACAGGAAGTCGGAGCTCATGTCCGCCACCAGCGGCACCTGCCCCGTGTCCGGCATGGCGTGCCACTGCGTGCCGTAGATGGTGTTGTTGGTGGTGACATGGACGTACGCGGCCCTGGCATCCAAGGACAGCTCGTCCTGGCGCGGCACGCGGGTGTAGTGCTTGTCGGGTTGCACCGTCGTCGCGGCGACGCGGGGCTTGCCGTAGTACTTCGCCTCGTCGAGCGCCTTCTCGCTCCACACGCCCGTCATGAGGTAGTCGGCGCTCGTGTCGGGGGTGAGGAAGTTCATCGGCACCTGGGCGAACTGCTGCGAAGCGCCGCCGGTGAGGAAGAGGACCTGGTGCGTGGACGGCAGGCCCGTCAGCTCCGACAGGAGGGCGATGGCCTCGTCGTGGACGGCCTCGTACTCCTTGCCCCGGTGGCTGTGCTCCATGACGGACATGCCGGAGCCCTGGAAGTCGAGCAGCTCGTCCCGGGCGCGCTCCAGGGCGGGAAGGGGCAGGCCGGCGGGACCGGGGTTGAAGTTGATGACGCGCATGGCGGACAGGGCTCCTCTTCGAAATGAAACGGCGGGGCCCATTCTTCCTCCCGACGCCCCCCCGGGAGCCAGTAGGAAGCGGCCCGCCCTCGTCCGCTTCCTCCAGGAGCGGCCCCGGGGAGACTGGAAATGCAGCGTGGCCACCGGGCCGTCCCGGGGGTCTGGAGGTCAGGTGGGTTCCACGGAGGGACTGGCGGAGTGGGTACGGCGCGCGGCGAGTGGGGAGACTTCCGCCTTCAGTGAACTGTATCGGCGCACCCGCCCCCTCGTGGCGAGGTTGGTGGCGGGGTTCGCCCCGCTGGACTCGGACGAGGTGGAGGACGTCATCCAGGAGTCCTTCGTCCGGGCGTTCCGGGCGCTGCCCCGGCTGAAGGAGCCGGGGGCCTTCGAGGCATGGCTCTTGTCCATCGCTCGCAACCGGGCACGCACCCGGCTGGAGCGCAAGGCCCACCTCCGGAGGCTGGAGGACGACATCGCGGACCCGGAGCCCGAGGCGGTGCCGCCCGTGCCGGAGTCCCTGCAGCTCGAGCGCGACATCGAGGTGGTCCGTCAGCTCATCGCCGAGCTGCCCGAGGGCGAGGAGAAGCGGACAGTGCAGCTTTTCTATATCGAAGGGGAGCTGTCCGCGCGTGAGATTGCGGAGCAGATGGGCGTGGGCAAAAGCGCCGTGACGATGAGACTCGAGCGCTTCCGGGGCCGTATCAAGAGAGAGTTGCTGCGGCGAGTGCTCGCCGGTCGGTGGGAGTGAGAGGTCATGAGACACCTGGATGACGAGGCGCTCAGCGCCCTTGCCCGTCGTGAGCCGGACGCGGTGACGTACTTCCGCGAGCACCTGGCCACCGCGTGTGAGGCGTGTGAGGGCTACCTCGCCACCCACTCCGGCCCGGACCTCCTGGACGGGCGGGTGGACGCGGTGCTCCTGGCGCTCTCGCCCCCGCGCCCCCAGGCCCCCTTGGACGAGGTGGGCCTGGCGCGGGTGAAGAAGCAGCTTCGCGCACCACCCCGGTGGGACGCGCAGCGCTGGGGCGTGGTGGCGGGCGCGGTGGCCGCGGCGCTGCTCGCCGTGGTGGTGGTGCCCCGGGTGCGCCAGTCGGACGCGGGGGTGGAGGTGGGGACGGACTCGCTGGCGCCCGGCGTGAAGGGCCAGGTGGGGAAGATTGCCCTGGAGCTGGCGGTGGTGGCGCGCGGCGCGGATGGGAGCCTGCGGCGGTTGGACCCGGACACGCAGGTGGCCGCGGGCGACGTGCTGCTCCTTCGCTACCACGCCACCGAGGCGGGCACGGGCCTGCTCTTCCAGCAGCGGGCCGAGCAGGAGCCGGAGCTCCTGGGCACCTTCGTGCTGGAGGCGGGGACGCATGACCTGCGCGACCCGCAGGGCCTGTCGGGCGTCAGCCTGGAGGGCGAATCAGGGCCGGTGACGTTGTGGCTGGCCGCCACCCCCTCGGGCCTGGAGCCCTCGCCCGACGAGGTGCGGCGGGTCCTGGTGGGAGGAGGTGAGCGATGGGAACAAGGCACGCTCGCCGTGACGAGGTTCGACGTGCGCGTGGGAAGCGGCGAGAATCCGCGCTGACCGAGTCACCGTGAGGCCCCTCCTCTTCATCCTGCTGGCGGCGCTGATGGCGTGCGCGACTCCTTCGTCCCAGGGGACGGAGAAGGGCGGACTCGTGCCGCTGCGGCTCGACGAGGAGGCGCTCTCCAGCGCCTACACGCCCCGGCGGATGGCGCTGCTCGTGGGCATCTCCGAGTTCGACGACCCTCATTGGCGGGGGCTGCGCTATCCGTCGAAGGACGCCAAGGACCTGGCCGCGGCGATGCTGGACCCCACGAAGGGCCGCTTCGACCAGGTGCGCGTGCTCACGCGGCCGGAGGAGACGACGCGCGCGGCCATCCTCGCCGCGCTCAGGCAGCTGCGGAAGGAGGCGCACCGTCCGGATGACGTGGTGGTGGTCTACTTCTCCGCGCACGGCACGCTGGCGCGCGACGCCACCGGGGAGCTGCGCCGCTTCCTGGTGACGCGGGACGCGTCCTATCGCGCCATCGCGCAGACGGCGCTGTCCATGGACGCGCTGAAGGCGGAGTTCGACGCGCTCTCCAGCCGGCGGCGCCTGTTGGTGCTCGCCTCGTGTCACAGCGGCAACGGCAAGTCGCTGTTGCCCAAGGAGCTGGAGAAGGAGCTGTCGGGCATCAAGTCCGGCTTCTACGCGCGGCCGCTGGAGGAGTCCTCGCGGGCGTCCATGGTGTTCGCCGCCTGTGACTGGGGTGAGACGGCGCGCGAGGACGAAGGGCTGCAGAACGACATCTACACGCACTTCCTCGTCGAGGGGCTGGGCGGCGGCGCGGACCGCAACGCGGACGGGGCCGTCACCGCGACGGAGGCGCACGACTACGCGCGCCGGCGCACGTTCGCCTTCACGGAAGGACGGCAGCGGCCGTCGGCGGAAATCCTGGAGGTGGGCGCGGACCCGGTGGTGCTGTCGGGCAGCATCGCCCGCACGGGCCGGCCCGAGCTGTTCTCCTACAACCCGCGGCTGGATGGCTTCACGCTCAAGGTGGACGGGGAGCCGCGCACGGAGCTGCCGGGCGGGGCGGCGGTGGTGCCGGGCAAGCGCACGGTGGAGCTGACCAAGGGTGACGCGGTGCTGGTGCGCCGCGAGGTGGAGGTGGGCGAAGGGGAGCGGCTGCCCCTGGAGCAGTTGTTGTCGGAGGCCTTCCCCCGGCGCTCGCTGTCGCTGTTGGGCGGCATGTTCACCTTCGCGGACGCGAAGAGCCGCGAGGAGCTGTTGCCCATGGCGCCGGAGGTGGCGGTGTCGCTGCGGCTGGAGGACCGTCCGCTGCGCGACTTCGGGCTCCTGTTCGATGTCAGCTTCAGCACGGGCCGGCGCTCGCTCCAGCTCCTCCCGGAGGACGCGGTCCCCTTCCGCTACACGACCTTCTCCGCCGGCGTGGCGCTGCCCTACCTGTGGCGCTGGGAGCGGCTGACGCTCTTCGCCGGCCCGCGTGTGGCCACCTTGTACCTGGGGCGGTCTTTCGATGTGGAGACGTACGCCGCCGGGCAGAGCTTCTTCACGGTCAGCCCCGGCGTGGTGGGAGGCGTGGTGCTGAGGGTGGGAGAGCGCCTGGAGTTGGTGGGACAGGCGCAGCTCATGCTGACGTACGTGGTGTTGGACGGGAAGGGACAGGCCGTGGGCTTCACCGGCGGCTGGGCCGGTGTGGGGTACCGCTTTTGATGCGCTCGAAACTGCACATCGCGTTGGGAGTCCTCCTGGCCCTGGGCGCGGGAGCGTGCGGCAACCTGGAGAACGCGCCCCTGCGGCTGGGCACCATCGAAGGGCAGCTGTCGGAGTTCGACCCGGCGCACGCCCTGGTGTCGGTGGTGGGCGCGCCGGAGCTGCGCTCGACGGTGGACGACCAGGGACGCTTCAAGCTGGAGAAGGTCCCCTCCGGAGACGTCGAGCTGTTCGTCGTCGCCACGCAGGAGAAGGCGACGCGGGTGAAGGTGAAGGTCTCCGCGGGCAAGGCGCTCGACGTCGAGCGCGTCGAGCCGAAGGTTGCGGGCTTCCTGGAGATGCGCGCGAAGTCCACCCAGGGCGAGCGGGTGGCGGGCGTGGAGGTGACGGTGCTGGGCACGCACCTGGACCAGCTGCAACTGGATGGCAAGGGGCGCCTGCGGGTGGGTCCCCTGCCGGACGGGTGCTACGAGCTGTCCATCGCCGGCATGGGCTTCCCGGAGGTGCGCTCCTCGGCGTGTGTCGGCGCGGGGGAGAAGAAGGAGCTGCGCATCCAGCTGCAGCCCCGCGCGGACCTGGTGAACCGGTGCGCCGCGACGGGCTGCGAGGACGGCCTGGTGTGCGGCCCGGGTGGCCGGTGCGTGGAGTGCGTCGCGGACGACCAGTGCGGCGGGGACATGACGTGCAAGGGCTTCCGCTGCACCGCGAACGGCCCCCAGTGCGGCGCGTGCGTGAATGGCCGCAGCTGTGATGATGGCTCCGCGTGCATGCTGCTCGTCGGTGGCGGGCCGACGTGCGTGAAGTCGTGCACGGAGACGGTGGACGAGGACGACCTGGCCGCGAGCCGCTGCGAGGCGGGCTTCACCTGCCAGGCGGGCAACTGCCTGCCGGACACGCAGCGCTTCCTGAGCTGCAGCGCGCTCTTGCAGTTCGGCGCGGAGTGCGCGGACGACGAGCGCTGCCAGGGGCTGGGCATGTCCACGGGCCTGTGCGTGGAGCGCCAGTGCACCGTGCCGTGCGTCGAGGACCTGGACTGCCCGGGCGCCTCGCGCTGCGAGGACACCCTGGACGGGCGCGTGTGCTCGGTCCGCGACTGAGGGCCCGCGTCACCCGCCCGGCGTGAGCACGAGCCCGTCGCGGGAGAGCCGAGCCACCGCGTCGAGGACGTCGGCCTCGGGCATCCCGGTGGCCGCCGTCACGTCCGACGCGGACAGGCCCTCCACCGCCATCTTCAGCACGAGCAGCGTGGGCGGCGTGGCCTCCTGGTAGTACGTCACCAGGTCCACGGGGTGGCGCCACAGGAGCGCCAGCTCTTCGCCGCGCTCGGGCGCCCCACCCTCCCCCCGACTCCGCACGTGCGCGCAGAGGCGGAAGGTGTGCTCCAGCACGGCCAGGGTGGGGTTCGGCGTCAGCGCCTCCACGCGGGCCGGCGATGGCGACTGGGACGAGAACACCGCGAAGTCCGTCCACTCGAAGCGCGCGAGCTCGGCGGCGTGGGGCGGCAGGCCGTGGGACACGAGCGAGTCCGCGATGAACGCGGGGAAGCTCTCGCCCAGCCGGTTCACCTCGTGGTGCCGCGCGGGGCGCGTCAGCGTGTAGCCCTCCACGAGCGAGGTCCACGCCTCCGGCCCCACCGCGCGGCGCAGGAGCGGGTAGAGCTTCTCCACCGCGCCTCGCACGTGGCCTCGCACGAAGTCGCCATAGATGGACACGCGCCGGGCGGGCGCGTCCCAGCCCGGGTGCCTGGCGTAGAGCTGCTCCAGCGACGCCGTGCCCGGCTTCGCGAGGTAGGCGCCCATGCCGTCGAAGAAGTGCTTCAGCTCGGGCTTCATCGTCGCTCCGGGGCGCCGAGCACGGCGCGCGCCTGGTCCGCCTCGTCCAGCACGGCCGTCATCGACGGGATGTCCTGGTCCCACTCGATGAGCGTCGACACCGGGCCGGTGCGCTCGAGCACGTAACGATACAGCGACCACACGTCGTCACAGACGCGGTCCCCGTGCGTGTCGATGATGACGTCGGGGTAGCGCGTGTGGCCGGCGAGGTGCACCTGCACCACGCGCTCCAGCGGCAGCGCGTCCACGAAGGCGCGCGCGTCGTAGCCGTGGTTGAGCGCGTTGACGTAGACGTTGTTCACGTCCAGGAGGAGGCCGCAGTCCGCCTGCTCCACCACGTGCCGCAGGAAGTCCGCTTCGCTCAGCGTGCCCCCGGGCATGTTCGCGTAGTAGCTCGGGTTCTCCAGCAGGAAGGGGCGGCCCACGCGGGCCATCACCTCGCGCACGCGCGGCACGACGTGCTCCACCACGGCCTCGCTGAAGGGCAGCGGCAACAGGTCGTGCAGGTACACGCCGCCCAGCCGCGAGTAGCACAGGTGGTCGGAGAAGAACGGCGCGTCCACGCGCTTCACCAGCGCGGCCAGGGCCGTGACGTAGTCCACGTCCAGCGCGTCCGGCCCGCCGATGTCCAGGCCCACGCCGTGCGGCAACACGGGCCAGCGCTCCACGCACGCGTCCAGCGCGCGCTGGGGACGACCGCCGAGCGACAGGAAGTTCTCCGGGATGATCTCCACCCAGTCGAGCGTGCGCTCCGTGCGCGGCAGCTCCTCATAGAAGCTCCGGCGCAGGCCGATGCCCGCGCCCAGGGGCTTCAGTCCGTGTCTTCGCGCGTACGTCGCCACCACGGCGGGATACCTCCTCCGGAGTCGAAGCGAAACCGGGCGGTGGGAGCTGTTGTTCCCACCGCCCGGAGGGGGCCTGGATGCGGCCCGTGACGACTACTTCTTGCCGCAGCCGCCCGCGCCGCAGGCGTGCTCGGTGCCCTTCTCCGGCGTGGCGGCGGGGGCGGTGCCGTCGGTCTTCTGCGCGCCGCAGCCCGCCTCGGCGCC
The DNA here is from genome assembly GCF_900111765.1 of Myxococcus fulvus. The sequence continues at coordinate 408,115 of NZ_FOIB01000006.1, read as the reverse complement.
CTTGTCGCCCTCGGCCTTCTGCGCGCCACAGCTGCCCTCGGCGCCCTTCTCCGCGGCGGCCGGCTGGGCCTCGGCGGACTTGGTGGAGGCACAGCCGGTGGCGAGGGAGGCCAGGGACAGGGTGCCGACAATCGCCGCAAGAGCCTTCGCGTTCATGGGGTTGCTTCCTTTCGGTACTGCGTTGAGGGGGTTACTGCTCGAGCGCACGAGTCATCTGGAGCGCGATGAGCGCCAGCGTCGTTCTGGACATGGCGGACCTCATCTACGGATGTCGATGAATCGCGGATGCATCGGATACGCAACTTCCCGCACGTGGGTTACACCCACCACTTTCCAGTGCCTCGCGCAGCGCGCTGTCACGGGCCGGCACCAGTTGGATGCCATCAGCGCCGGTCGTCACGCCCAGCGCTTGTAGCAAACCTTCCTGCTCCACAAAAGCCGGCCGCTCGAGGTGGCGGGCGAGCAACGCATCGAACAGCGGCTGCCCCGCGACCTCATCCACCGCCACGCCGAAGGCACCGAAGGTGGACGTGCTCCCCCGCGCCGCGAGCCACTCCAACACATCCTCCAGGTGACGTCGGTTTCCAGTGACACGGCGGATTTCCACATCGAGATGCAGCGCGAAGAGCGCGCCCGTCCAATAGGTGCCCGGCGAGAAGTCACTGTCGGCGACGACCTCCTTCATGGTGCGGGCTTGCGACGCGTCGCGGCCGCGCGCGAAGCCGTCCACCAGCTCGCCCCAGGCGCGCTGGGCGCTCTGTCGTCCCGAGCGGACCTGCGCCATCTCCGTGAGGTAGGTGGCGAGCCCCTCCGACAACCACGGCACGCGCGGGAGGATGGCGGGGTGCGCGAGGTGGAGCATCTCGTGGAGCGCGACCCAGTCCCGCTCGAACGACGCTTCGGTCGCGTCCTGTCCCACGAGCAGCGAGATGCTGGGCGGTGAACTCCACAGCACCATGCCGAAGAGCCCGGGGCCGTCGCGTCCGGGGACGGAGATGACCCGCACGGTGACCCGGGGATACGGGAAGGCGCGGCGCACGGTGAGCACTTCGTCCGCGGTCCGCTTCAGCCAGTGACACACCCGCGCGTCGTCGAGGTGGGTGAAGTGGCCGAGCACCGCGACATCCAGCACCGCGTCCTGGAGGACCACCTGACACCGTCGCCCGCCGAAGGCGTGGAACCCCGAGTCGACGAGGTCCTCAGCGCGCAGGTGGTACAGGCCCTTGTCATCCGGTTGCCAGGGCAACAGGGCATCGATGCCCTCGACAACGAGCTCCACGCGAAGGTCGGGTGGCGCCAGGTTGGGGCGGATGAGGTACGTGCGGCCCGTGAGGTGCCACGCGTCGTCCTCGGCGCTCCCCGCGAAGAGGTCCGAGCCGTGTCCACGACGACGGGGCTCGAGTGCATAGCGATAGCGCAGGAAGCGGATGTCCCGGGGCAGCTGCACCAGGCCGTCGCGGACCGGGACGTCGAGCCGCTCGCCGTCCTCGCGGAATGCGCTGACGGAGTCCACGCCGCCGGGGCGCGTGAAGCGGAAGGTGCGCGGCGTGCCTCGGACGAGGACGACCTCCACGTCGAGCGCGGGCGTGGGTTCGCGGACGTAGGTGAGGTTGTAGCGCAGCGCCGCCGGGTCCTTCGCCGCGCGCGGGCGGACACCGCCGAGGCACGACAGCGTCACGAGGCAGAGCAGCGGGAGCATCGAACGGATGCGCGCATGGGACATCACGGGTGAAACCCTAGCCTGGAGCGAAGCGTGCGCGGGAGCGGCCATCGGCGCTTCCGTGCGAGAGTGTGGGCATGACCTTCCGTGGCCTCTCTTCCGCGCTGGCATCCGACAGTGACTGGAGTGAGCTGGACCATTCGCTCGTGACGGCCTGGAGGCTGGACACGCTCGCCGTGCTGGCGGACCTCCTCCAGCGACGAGGAGACCCACGCGGCGAACTGATGGCGCTGGATTTGAATCCGAAGCCCGAGGACCGTGGCTGGCGGCATCGGAGGCAGGAGGTGCTCGCCGCCTGGTTGGGGGCGCCGCTCGCGGCCCTCGCGGGACCCCTGGTCCAGCATGGCTTCATCCACGCGCTCCGCGATGACCGCTTCCATCCGCCAGGACTGCTCGACGGTCCGCTGGGAACCTTCGTCAGGCAATACACGGTGCGGGGCGATGAACGGGCGTTGGCACGACTCGCGAGCCGTCCACGGCCCTGGTTGGTTCAGCTCACCTTCATTCCCACCGGTCCAACCGTGCGCGTCAGTGACACGGTGCGAGACGCGCTCATCGCCGCGACTCCGCATCTCCAGGAGCTTCACCTGTTGGGGTCACGCCCTCCATTCGACGCCTTCGCCCACCCCACCGTGCGTCGCGTGTACGTAGGCCAGGGACATCTCCCTGCCTCCGGGAGCACCCTCACTGTTCCGGACGGAGTCGAGGTGCTGGGCACGCCCGACGCGGAAGGTCGTCGCGGTCCGTGGGTGGAGGACGCGGAGCTGGAGCTCGCGCTCGAAGCGGTGCAGGAGCAACCCGACTGTGGCCGGCTCGAGGAGTCGTATGGCGCTGACTTCGCCGCGGTGGGCTCGCTGCCCGCGCTGCTCGCGCGCCTGCGCTCCGCCGGGCTCGTCACGATGGACGGCCCGCGCATCCGGCTGACGACCGCGGGACGTGTGCTGCGCAACCTCGAGCCCCTCCGCGCGCCCCGGGCCCCACCTGCGCCAAGTGACCTCGGTCGCTGGGTCCTCTGGGCCGAGGCGCGCCAGTCCGAGGGAGAAGCGAGCTCCGTGCCCATCAAGAGCCTGCGCGGGCACATCCACTGGCTCGATGCGTGTCTCGCGAGTGCGCCCCTCCAGAAGAACATCCAGGACACGCTGGTGAGCTATCGCCGGTTCCTCCTCGACACGTTGGTCCCCGCGGGGGAGCACCAGGTCCATGCGTTCGATGCACCCGGTGCACTCGCGGAGGCCGTCGAGACGCTGTTGGATCTGGAGGACCTGGACCGGGAGTTCTTCCCCGAGGACAACCCCTTGGCACACGATGGGCTCGGAGCGTTGGAGGCCGCGCTCGGCTCTCCGCTGGACTCGAGCCCCGCTCGCTTTCATCTCGTGTGGGGCTCGTAGAGGGGTCCACGACTCGCGACCGAGACACCGCTGGCCCGCTCCCGAGGTCGTCCCAGGCGTCATCCATGCACACGGCCACCGCCGGCGATGGAGAAGCTCGCCTCCTGGAGGCCGATGATGTCTGGCATCCGGCCTGTTCCTTCAAGGCGCGCGAAGTAGCCCAGCAGCGCCTGGCGGCGCAGTCCGCCGAGCAGGATGTTGAAGCTCATCACGCTCAGCCGGGTCTCCAGCGTCTTGCACGGCGAGGGATGGAAGGTGACGAGGGTGCGTCCCTTCGCCAGCGGCGGGACCGCGGCCTGACTGGGCAGCACATCGAGGGTGGGAAGCAGCATCGCGGAGGGGTGCATCGGTGTTCTCCTGCCGGGCCCCAGGGAGCGCGAGGCTTCTTTTCTTGAGGTGAGGCCGAAGGCCCACGTCGTCCAGCGCCCCCTGGGACAGGGCACGCGGACAGGCGAAGCCCCCCCGTGCCGCCCAGGCCTTCCTCCAGGAAGGGGGCCAGGGAGACAGGCGCCAGCGAACGATGTCACCTCCTTCGTCGGTACTTATCGTTGCCCTGTCATTGGAGCGCGCTTCGTGCCACTTCGTTCTGGGAGACACCCATGAAAGCCGTCGTGCTGAACGCCTATGGGGACGTGGACAACCTCGTCGTGCGGGAGATGCCCGAGCCGACAGTGGGCCCCGGAGAGGTGAAGGTCCGCGTCACGGCCGCGAGCATCAACCCGGTGGACTGGAAGATCCGCAGGGGTGACATGAAGGAGATGATGCCGGTGACCTTCCCCACCATCCTAGGACGAGACGTCTCCGGCGAGGTCCTCGAGGTGGGGCCGGACGTGAAGGACTTCAAGCGAGGCGACCGGGTGATGGGCCTGGTGTCCTCGGGCTATGCGCAGACGGTGGTCGCTCCCGCGAACGTATGGGCCAGGGTGCCCGACTCGCTGGAGCTGAAGGACGCGGCCGCGCTCCCCTTGGTGACGCTGACGGGGGCGCAGCTGATTGAAGAGCAGTTGAAGCCCGCGAAGGGGGCCACCGTCCTCATCACCGGCGCGGTGGGAGCGGTGGGGCGCGCCGCCCTGTTCGCGGCGAAGGCGCGGGGGGTGAAGGTCTGGGCCGGCGTGAGGGCCACGCAGGTGGAGGAGGCCCGCGAGCTCGGCGCGGATGGAGTCGTCGCGTTGGATGACTCCGGCGAGGTCGCGAAGCTTCCCATGCTGGACGCCGTGGCGGACACGGTGGGTGGCGAGGCCGTGATGGCGGTGCTGGACAAGGTGAAGCCCGGCGGGCTCGTGTGCAGCGTGGTGGGCGAGCCGAAGGGGGCGAAGGAGAAGGGCCTGCGGGTGAGCAGCTTCCTCTCTCACCCGGACGGTCGCCGGCTCGCGCAACTGGGTGAGAGCGTGGCGAAGGGCGAGCTGCGCATCCCCATTGGCAAGACCTTCAAGCTGGACGAGGCGAAGGCTGCCCAGAAGCACGCCGAGAAGGGCGGCACGGGCAAGGTGCTGCTCGTGAACTGAGCCGCCTGGTCGCGGCGCTCAGCCCCGGAGCGCCGCGACCAGCGATGACGAGCGACGCAGGCCTGCTCACCTGACGAGGTTGACCGTCAGGTTCCCGGAACCGAAGGTCTTCGGCCGCAGCACCAGCCTCCGGTCCCCGAACAGGCAGTTCTCCGTGCAGTGATTGAAGCCAATCTGTGGGACGCACGCAGACAGGCCGCTTGTTTGGGTCCAGATGCCTCCATCGTCGGCCTCGGCGTAGTAGTAGACCGTCGAGGCCTGCGTCCGGAGGACGAACACCTCCTGGTTCAGACCGATGCCCCACCATCCCCGAGCGACATGGCCCCCCGAAGCGCCTCCGCAGGCGACCGCATCGGGGAAGGCGATGAAGATCCAGATCGTCGAGCCGTAGCTGTTGCGGAAGCGCAGCTCGCGCTCCGTCGCCAGCAGTGCAGGCTCCTGAATCGAAGGGGTCTCAATCCGATGAATGAGCCCCGGCGAATCATTCACGCTGTTGAAGTCCGTGAGCTCCGTCAGCGGCCCCTCACGAGCCGTGATTCCAGCTACGGGTCGAGCGCCGAATGCCCCCGTTGGGGCCACCCCGGGAATGCCACTCCACCCGTTCGCCCAGGCGTCGGAGGTCCGCGCGGAGAGCATGCCACCCGCCCCTACTCCCAGCAGCGTGCCTGCACGAAGAAAACCTCGCCTGTTCATCGGAAGCTTGCCTGGCTGACGCACGATATTCCTCCCGCGCAACGAAGAGTGGGGACTGTCTTTGCGGACGTCAGGGGCTACCACACAAGCCGTAGCTGCAATTCCACCGGAACGCGAGCGTGGCGTGATAGCCGCCGCCAGCGTTATTGAACGTGTCCCATCGATGATTGCGGATGTAGTACTCGAAGTTGCCACAAGCCACGAGCGGCGGACACGTCGCGTAGCTGCCGCTGTACGCGGAGAACGACCGCCAGTATCCCGGATTGATGTTCCACGAGCCATTCACGGAGAGCTCGTATGAGAACCAGATCCCCGCGACAGTGCCCCAGGCTTCAACCTTGGCGAACGACGACTTCGAATTCGCGGACGCCCATCCATTCCCGGCGACGTTCAGCCAGCATTTGACGAAGTCCCCGCTCGGATAGCAGAAGCTGTTGAGCAGGGATGCCTCCGCCGCCGAAGAACGAGCCTCGGGCTCCACCGCGGCCCACGCGGGAGCCCGAGAGCCACTGGAGACCTCACGGTGCCCCTGGGCCCTGAGCAAGGCCGCTGGCGGCACGGCGCCTCCCGTCAGCTGGCGATAGAGTTCGGCGGAGGAGTGGGCGGCAAGCTCCCTGTCCCCCAAGACGCTCCCCTCGCCCAACCGCCCGCTCTCCGAGACGAGGATGCCGTCAGGCTTCAGCTCGTAGAAGTCGACGAAGTGCTCGGGTGCCACCTCGACTCGGGCAATCAGATGATTGAGCGCATCCAGTCTGGGGCCCAGTCTTCGCGCGGCGTCCAAGGCGGCCACGGGGTCTTCATCGTGGAGCTCGCGAATGCGCTGGAGGGTCAGCCGCGCCTCTTCCTGTGACGAGGGATTCAGGTCCAGGGGCGCCTGCTCTTCCCCTGGAGCGCCGCTGCATCCCGCCGCACAGAGAACGGCCGCCATCAACAAGACTTCCCGCCGAATCGGACACCCGAGCTTCATCGTGTACCTCCGACTCACATGGAATGTGTTCCTCCAACCGCACAATCAGATAGCGCGACGAATCGCATACAAACATCCCTAGTCCTAGGGATAGGGATGCATTCCCATCAGACGCGGAGACCCCACACCCAACGTCAGTGGCCCTTTTTCTCCGGAGGCGCCGCACCCGCGAGCAGGAAGGCGCGAGCCGCCTCCAGGATTTCATCCGAGAGCGGCGTCGCCTTCGTCGCCCGCGCGAGCGTCATCGCCCCGAACAGGAGCGCTACCGTCGCCAGCGCGCGCTGCCGCTCGGTGACACCCTCGCCGCCCGGAACCCGGGCCCCCAGCTCCGCCGCGAGCATCTCCACGCCCTGGCCCAGCGCCTCCTGCGCCTCGGGCGTGCCCCGCGTCACGTCCGACAACACGGAGGGCAGGATGCAGCCCTCGTCCAGGTCGTCACGGTTGTGGCGGTTCAGGTACCGCCGCACGAAGTGACTCAGGAACTCCGCGCCACGCAGCTCCTCCAGTCCCCCCAGCCAGCGCGCGTGCTGATGCTGGAAGAACGCCCGCACCGACTCCGCGAGCAGCGAGTCCTTCGACGCGAAGTGCGCATAGAAGCCGCCCACCGTCAGCCCCGCCGCGCGCATGACGCGCTCCACGCTCGCGCCCGCGAACCCCTCCTTCCGGAAGAGACTCTCCGCCGCCGCCAGGATCCGCTCACGCGTGGCCTGCTTGTGCTCGGGTGCGTAGCGCATCGCCGCCCTACTCCCGGCCACCCGGGCCCGCGGGCCTGAAGACCATGCACGTCGTCGTCCCGTGCGCGTACAGCTTCCCGCTCGCGTCCGTCAGCTTCGCCTGCGCCGTCGCCACCCGCCCACCCACGTGAATCACCTCCCCCGTGCACGTCAGCTTCCCCGTGTCCTGGGAGATGGCTCGCACCATGTTCACGTGCAGCTCCAACGTCGTGTACCCCGCCCCCACCGGCAGCGTGCTGTGCACCGCGCACCCCAACGCCGAGTCCAACAGCGTGGCCGCCAATCCCCCGTGCACCGTCCCGATCGGGTTGTAGTGGTACTCCCCCGGCTCCACCTCGAACACCGCCCGCCCCTCGGACACCTCCACCGGCGCGAAGCCCATCAGCGACGCGATGGGCGCCCCCGGCACCTCACCCCGGACGATGGCGCGCAGGTACTCCAGCCCCGACATCGTCTTCGCCGCCGTCACACCCTCCCGATAGTCCCGCCACGTCACCGTCCGGGTCCGCGCGTCGCTCTCCGCCTCGCTCATGGCCTCTCCCTCGATGAAATGATGGCCGTCATCGTCCCAGGACCGGACATCCACACGTTCCTCGACAATGAGGCTTGCCAGATGGAATGATACCCATAATACAAAGGGACATCGAGTGCACGCCGCGAAGAAGGAGGGCCCACGGACGGCCGGCCCGTGTGTTCTCCTGGCGTGCCATGCAAGGGAGCGGCGGATGCAGAAGCGGCGCGTGGTGGTGACGGGACTGGGACTCATCAGCCCCTGTGGGACGGGCGTGGAGAAGAGCTGGGAGGCGCTGGTGCGCGGCCAGAGCGGCGTGGGCCCCATCACCCTCTTCGACGCGAGCGCGCTCGACTGCCGCATCGCCGGCGAGGTGAAGGACTTCAAGGTCGAGGACCACATCGAGCGGCGCGAGGCCCGACGCATGGACCGCTTCGCCCACTTCGCCGTGGTGGCCTCCGACATGGCCCTGGAGGACTCGGGCCTGCAGGTCACCCCCGAGAACGCCGAGCGCATCGCCACCATCATCGGCTCGGGCATCGGCGGCATCACCAGCCTGGAGGAGACCTTCCGCCGCACGCTGGAGAAGGGGCCCGACCGCATCAGCCCCTTCTTCGTCCTGCAGATGATCATCAACATGGCCCCCGGCTACGTGAGCCTCCGCCATGGCCTCAAGGGCCCCTCCTGGGCGCCCAACTCCGCGTGCTCCACCAGCGCCCACGCCATCGGCGAGGCGATGCGCGGCATCCAGCGCGGTGACTTCGACGTGGCGGTGGCCGGAGGCGCCGAGGCCCCCATCTCACTGCTCGGCGTCGGCGGCTTCGCGGCCATGCAGGCCTTGTCCCTGCGCAACGACGCGCCCCACGCGGCCAGCCGCCCCTTCGACGCGGACCGCGACGGCTTCGTGCTCGCCGAGGGCTCCGGCATGCTCGTCCTCGAGGAGCTGGAGCACGCCCGCGCCCGAGGCGCCCGCATCCACGCGGAGCTCACCGGCTACGGCGCCAGCGCCGACGCGTACCACGTCACCGCCCCTGCCCCCGAGCACGAGGGCGCCCAGCGCAGCATGCGCGCGGCCCTCCAGGACGCGGCGCTACGTCCCGCCGACATCGGCTACATCAACGCGCACGGCACCTCCACGGACGTGGGCGACCTCATGGAGACGCAAGGAATCCACCGCGTCTTCGGTGACGCCGCCCGCTCCGTCGCCGTCTCCTCCACCAAGTCGATGACCGGCCACATGAACGGCGCGGCGGGCGCCGCCGAGGCCGTCATCAGCATCCTCGCCCTCACCCGGGGACTGCTGCCGCCCACCATCAACCTCGAACGGTTGGATCCCCGCATCAGCCTGGACTGCGTGCCCAACACCGCGCGGCCCGCCCAGGTCGACGCCGTGATGAGCAACTCCTTCGGCTTCGGCGGCACCAACGTGTCGCTCATCTTCCGAAGGCTGATCCCCTGAGCCTTGTCCCGCACCATCCCTGTAAACCGCGAAAACTCGTTTACCAACGCACGCGAACGGCATGCCGCATCGCGGCGGTAAACACTTGACAAGGTGCGTCGACCACCGCCCGGAACGCACATCCGCGCGACAGCAAAGCACAACGATTACATGTGGTTGCATCTACTCGACGGGTATCGGACAGGTGAACGAGGGCTGTTCCGTCGCCGGCCGCACAGGGAGCGCGCGGTCGAAAAACGCTGATTGCAAATCGGTAAATCGATTTGCAAAGTGACTGAAAGGGTCCGTGAGGCGCGAGGCCAGGCGCGCCCTGCGGTGGACTCGACTCAGCCATGAACGACAACGCACTGAACGCCAACGTGGGCCTGAAGCTCCGGGGTCTGCGGCTCGCCCGCAACATCAAGCAGGCAGACGCGGCGAAGGACCTGGGGGTCTCCCCCGCCTACTTGAACCTCATCGAGAAGGGCAAGCGCGTGATGCCCTTCCCGCTGCTCTGGAAGGCACTGCGCTACTTCGACCAGGACCCCGAGCAGTTCATGTCCACGCTGGGCGAGGGCCGGGTGGACGAGGCGCTCGCGAAGCTGCTCGACGAGCCGCTGCTCAAGAGCCTGGACATCGACCCGGAGTCGCTCCAGTCGCTGTCGGCCGAGCCGAAGCTCGCCGGCACCGTGGCCGCGCTCTTCAACCTCTACAAGAACACGCGCACGCAGCTGGAGAACGTGCTCGCGCAGCTCAACGTGGAGGAGCGCACGCGCACGCAAGGAGCCAGCGCCGGCAGCGGCACCGTGCCCGGCGTGCGCTTCGACTACTCGCCCTTCGACGAGGTGAGTGACTTCCTGGAGACGCACCGCAACTACTTCCCCGAAATCGAGGAGCAGGCGGAGGCGCTGCGGCGCGACGTGAGCCTGGAGCGCCAGCTCACCAGCGGGCAGCTGGTGCAGCTGTTGGAGAAGCGCTTCGGCTACCGCGTGCTCATCGACGCTTCGCCCAGCGGCTCGTCCGTGGTGCGGCGGTTGGACCCGGAGGAGCAGACGCTCACGCTGTCGCCGGACCTCACCGAGCAGCCGCTGAAGTTCCAAATCGCGGCGTCCATCGGCCTGCTCATGTTGGACAAGGAGAAGCTGGTCGAGCGCATCCTCGGCGCGGGGCGCACCCGGCACGGCGAGACGACGCGGCTCATCAAGGTGAACCTGGCCAACTACTTCGCCGGCGCGCTGATGCTGCCGTACGGGGACTTCTTCAAGGAGGTGCAGCGCACGCGCTACGACGTGGAGCTCTTGTCGAGCATCTTCGGCTCCACCTACGAGACGGTGGCCCACCGGCTGTGCAACCTGTCGGACCCGAAGCGCCCGGGCATCCCGTTCCACTTCCTGCGCTCGGACATCGCCGGCAACATCTCCAAGCGCTACAGCGGCACCGGCATCCGCTTCGCCAGCGGCGGCGGCAGCTGCGGCAAGTGGGCCGTGCACCTGGCCTTCCTCAACCCGTCCCAGCTCACCCGGCAGTATTCGATGATGCCGGACGGCACCACGTACTTCTGCTTCGCCAAGGTGCAGCTGCAGCCGACGGAGGGCTCCATCGTCAAGGGCACCGCCTACTCCATCGGCCTGGGCACCCACGCGGAGAACGCCAAGTACCTGGCGTACGGTCTGCCCACCAACGACTTGCGCAAGGATGCCATCCCCTCCGGCATCTCCTGCCGCTTCTGCGAGCGCACCGACTGCAACCAGCGCGCGGCGGCCAGCTACCGCTTCGCCTTCGCGTTCGACGAGTACACGAAGAAGGACTGCTTCTTCTCCCCGCTGCTGGGCTACGAGCAGGCCGACAAGGTGGAGAAGGAGCGCCACGTCGGGGGTGGCCACGGCGCCACTGGAAATGGCGGCGGCGCGCAGCCAGGCGTCAATGGCGCTGACGGGAGCGAGAAGCACGATTCGTTGGACAAGGCGGCCCGGCGCCGCAAGGGTGGCGACGCGTGAGCATGCACCCGCCCGAAGACACCGAACGCGCCCATCTGCTGGAGGCGCTCCAGAAGCAGAAGAACCAGCTGGCCACCCTGCGCATCACCGGCACGCCCACCACCGTGGGCCAGGGCCTGGTGAGCCTGGCGGAGCTGCACGGCCTGCTCGAGGACCACGCCGCCAGCCGCCAGTGCTACGAGGAGGCGCTCGGGATGTTCCAGGAGGCCGGCTACAAGCCGGGCCTGGCCCAGGCGTACTTCGGCATGGGCGTGGCCAAGGCGAACTTCGAGGACCACCGCGGCGCGCTGGAGCTCATCGCCAAGGCCGCGATGCTCTTCAACGAGACCAAGGACCGCGAGGGCGAGGCGATGTGCCGTGCCTGCGTCGGCGAGTCCCTGCGCGCGCTGGGCCAGCCCGAGGCCGCCGAGGAGAAGTACCAGGAGGCGCTCATCCTCTACCGCCAGACGCGCAACACCGGGCGCACCGCGCGGCTGCTGCTCGACATCGGCGACATCCGCATGGAGAAGGCCGAGTACGAGCCGGCCCGGAAGCGCTTCCTCGAGGCGATTCCCCTGCTGGAGCAGGGCGATGACAGCGAGGCGCTCGCGCTGGGCCACCTGCTGCTCGGCGAGTCCGAGGGCCTCCTGGGCAACCACGAGGGCGCGCGCTCGCACCTGTTGCGCGCGGTGGAGCTGTACCAGGAGCTGCACGACCACGTGCACGAGGCGCGCGCCCGGTGGGATCTGGGCCTGTCCTGCTACTACACGCAGGACCTGCCCGCCGCCCGTGAGCAGTTGGAGGCCGTCCTGCCGCTCTACGAGGAGCAGGGGCGCATGGACGAGGTCGCCAAGGTGCGCAACATCCTCGCCCACTTCGCCGCCCGGGGCGCCTGAAGCGCCCACCGCGTCACGCCTGGATGCCGGCCCCCACCGCCAGGGCCAACAGGCCCAGCACTCCCGCGGCGATGACGGCGTAGCGCCACTCGCCGCGCAGCCCCAGCAGCGTGCCCGCCACGCCCAGCCGCGCCACCGGCGTCACCAGCAGCAGCGACGCCGCCGCCTTGCGAAGCTGGTCGATGGCCACGTGCGTGCTCTCCGAGCCCGGCAGCGCCTCCAGCCCCAGTGACAGCACGAACATGCCGCCGCTGAGCACCGCGCCCACGCGCAGCACGCGGGCAATCCACCGGTCTCCGGCCAGCGCCCTGTCGCGCACGCGCGTGGTGCTCGGCGCGGGGGCCTCCAGGGTGCTTGCGGTGACGGGCTCCGACTCCAGCTCCGGCGCCTCCTCCGAGGCCGGAGCGGGCGTCGCCACCGCCGTGTTGGGCGAAAGCCTCGCCGGGTCCGCCATCATTGCCGATACCGATGGAGGTTCTTCTCCGTCCGGGTCCTCACCCCTCACTCCCAGATGCTCGGCCACAGTCCCGCCCCTCCCTTCCACAACATCTGCCCCGCCACCGTCAGCAGCACCAGCGCGAACAGCCGCTTGAGCACCGCCGTGGGGACCTTCGGCATCAACCGGCTGCCGACATAGGCGCCCGCCAACACACCCACCACCAGCGGCGACACCAGCGCCAGCTTGAGGTGTCCGCGCAGCGCGTACGCGGCCACGCTCGCCGCGCCCGTCACGCCAATCATCAGGTTGCTCGTGGCGCTGGCCACCTTGAAGGGCACGTGCATGCCGTAGCTCATCAACGGCACCTTCAGCGGCCCACCCCCGACGCCCAGCAGCGCGGACAGGCCACCGGCCACGAACGAGCCGGAGATGCCCAGCGGGTAGTTCGTCGGTTGGTAGTCGTCCAGCGTCGCCGGCTCGCGTCGGGGCGAGCGCAGCAGAATCATCTGCAGCGCCACGTAGAGCGTGAACAGGCCGAACACCACCGCCACCATCGCCGGCGCGATGAGCGCCGCGACGAGGCCACCCGCGATGGCGCCCAGCACCGTGGCCAGCTCCAGCGTCAGCCCCAGCCGGATGTCACTCAGGTGGTTGTCGACGTAGCCCGCGGCGGCGGCGCACGAGTTGGCCACCACGCACATGAGGCTGGCGGGCACCGCCTCCTCCAGCGGCAGTCCGAAGCCCAGCACCAGCGCGGGCACCAGCACGATGCCGCCTCCGATGCCGAGCATCGCTCCCAACGCCCCCGCGAGCCCGCCCACCACCATGAGGAGAAGTACCGTCATTCCTCCACGAGGATAGGAGCGGTTCCCCGCCGCGCACAGCGGCATTCCCCGACGGCAGGCAGGCTCGCCAGGACGGTTGCTCTGCGCGCGAAACGTCCTGGTACCGCAGGGCGTGGGGCCGGTGCGTCAAGCCGCGCGAACCCCCAGCGTCCCCTCGGGGAAGGCCTCCAGGAAGCGCGCCCGCGTCCGAGGCGTGAAGGTGCCCCTGGCCATGTAGCCGTGCAACCTCCGAAGGACTCCACGCGCCGACTCCAGCGCACCTTCGACCTCCTGGGCGAAGTCGAAGGTGTCGTTGCGATACAGCTCCTGGAAGGACAGGCGGGCGAAGGCGGGCAGCGCGCGTGTGCGGCCCACGGGGCTGGAGAGGAAGAGTCCGGAGACGTACAGCCCACGCACCCAGCCATCCACCTCCGCCTTGGAGGGCGCCTGCCCCACGCGCTCCTGCGAGGACAGGCGCACCAGCTCGTAGATGCCCCGGCCGATGCCGCGCCACGGGAAGCCCGGGCTCTTCACCACCTGACACTTCTCGCGCAGCCGGGGCGTGCCGAGCAGGTCCACGCCGTGCAATTCGCGCAGGTAGAAGAGCGTCTGCGCCCACTCGATGTCGCGGTGCGCCGCCAGCGCCCGCTCGCCCCGTCGGCGGTGTCTCACCACGAGCTGGTCGACGATGGGGTGCAGCCTGCGGTCCATGCACAGGTGCGTGAAGTAGCCGGACAGCAGGGCCAGTCCCGGCTCGGTGCCCACCAGCGCGCCCGTGGCGACGAGCTCCGCCATCTTCAGGCCGAAGCCCACCGGCGCGCGCTCGTGGTACAGCCGCGAGAAGAGCGGCATCTCGCGCTCGGGCAGGAAGGCGGCGAGCCCCCCGCGGACGCCCTCGCACAAGGGCAGGTCCGGCAGCGCCGCGCCGAAGCGCGCGTAGGGCAGGTCCTCCGAGAGCGCACGCACCCACTCCGGAGGCAGCTCTCCGGGGTTGGCGGCCAACCGTTCGATGGCGGTCAGATGCATCAGCAAGGTGGGCATTGCCTGACTGCTACCCAGCCCCTCGCGGCAATGCAACGCTCGAATGAAATCCAACGCTTTGCGTGCAACAAGGCGGGCGTTACAGTCCGCGGCCTTTCGTCTTCCCTCATCCGTTCAGGAGTCCATCGGCCCATGAATTTCTCCTTCGTCTCCGGCGACGCCTCCCTTGCGAATGGAGAGCTGCTCGTCATCCCGCTCTTCGAGGGTGAGCTGGGTGAGGGCGCCCCGGCGGGTCTCGTCGCGGCGGACAGCGCGCTGGAGGGCCGCCTGCGCGGCGCCGCCACCCAGGAGGGCTTCAAGGCGAAGGCGGACCAGTCCCTGGTGATGCACACGCTCGGCCGCACCACGGCGGGCCGGGTGCTGCTGTTGGGCCTGGGCAGCCGCGCGCGCTTCCACCCGGAGGTGCTACGGCTGGCCGCCGGACGCGCGGCGAAGACGGCCCAGCGGCTCAAGGTGGTCTCGCTGGTGGTGGCGCTTCCCGTCACGGACGCGGGGGCGGACGCGGTGCGCGCGGTGGTGGAGGGGCTGGAGCTGGGTGCGTACAAGTTCGACAAGTACAAGTCCTCCGCGCGCGAGGAGAAGGGCGCGAAGAAGCCCGTCAAGGTGTCCCTGGTGCTGCCCGAGGGCGTGGAGAAGTCGCGCGACCTCGAGGACGCGCTCGCGCTGGGCAAGCGCGTGGCGGAGGCGGCCAACTGGGCCCGGGATCTGGTGAACGAGCCGCCCAACGCGGTGACGCCCACGGTGCTGGCCGAGGCGGCGCGCAAGTCCGCCAAGGAGCACGGGCTGAAGATCACCATCGGCGGGCAGCGCGAAATCGAGAAGCTGCGGATGGGCATGTTCCTGGGCGTCACGGCCGGGAGCACCGAGGAGCCCCGGCTCATCCACGTGGAGTACACGCCGAAGAACGCGCGCGACGCGAAGCGGCCTCCGCTGGCGCTGGTGGGCAAGGCCATTACGTTCGACTCGGGCGGCCTGTCGCTCAAGCCCACCGAGGGCATGGTGGACATGAAGACGGACATGGCGGGCTCGGCCGCGGTGCTGGGCGCCATGCAGGTCATCGCCGCCCTCAAGCCGCCCTTCCCCGTGCATGCCTTCATCGGCGCGTGCGAGAACATGCCGGCCGGCAACGCGTACAAGCCCGGTGACATCCTCACGTCGCGGCTGGGCAAGACGGTGGAGATCACCAACACGGACGCCGAGGGCCGGCTGGTGCTGGGCGACATGCTGACGTGGGCGTGCGAGCACAAGCCGTCCGCCGTCATCGACCTGGCCACGCTCACGGGCGCGTGCATCGTCGCGCTGGGCAACTACATCGTGGGCGCCTTCGGTGACGACGACGACACCGTCAACCAGGTGCTCCAGTCCGCGCGCACCGCGGGCGAGGAGATGTGGCGCCTGCCGGTGAGCGAGCTGCAGAAGGACGCGCTGCGCTCCGAGGTCGCCGACATGAAGAACTCCGGCGAGCGCTGGGGCGGGTCCATCAACGCCGCGCTGTTCCTCAAGGAGTTCGTCGGCGACACGCCGTGGGTGCACCTGGACATCGCGGGGCCGTCCAACAGCCCCAAGGAGCGCGGCTACCTCTCCAAGGGCGGCACCGGCGTGGGCGTGCGCACCCTGGTCGAGTGGGTGCGGCTGCGCGCGCAGACGCAGGGCGACGAGGTGGCCGAGGCGCCCGCCAAGCCCGCTCGCCAGGCGCGCGGCGCGAAGAAGTCCACGCGCGGCTGAGGAGGTTCCCCAGCGCTCGCCTGCGTCCCATGAAGCTCAGGGACGCGCGGCCTGGGGCACGGTGCCGGGAAGCGGCTTCTTGCGCTCCGGCAGCGGCCGGATGCCCTGGATGAGGGCATCCACGTTCTGGATGTCACTGGCCGGCGCCAGCGCGGGCCAGGTGGCCAGCATCATCAGCACGCGGCCCTCCTGTCCCTCGCGCACGGCGACGCGGCCGTGCACGCCGTCCCCCACCTGGAAGTCGAAGCCCACCGCCTTGTCCGACAAGGCGAGCGGCGCCGGGTCCGTGGTGGTGAAGCCCGGCTGCTGACGCAGGCCCTCCGCGAGCCGCTCGGCGAACTGGGTGGGCGACACCACCTCCGGCGCCACCTGGAGCACCACCTGCGCGTTGGAGGGCGGGTGGCGCAGGACGACGGGAATCGCCAGCCCCTCCGGCGTGCGCTCATTCGTCACCACCAGGTGCCACTCGTCGCTGGGGCGGATGATTTCGAAGCCCAGCTCCTCGTCGACGTAGGGCCCGGACACCGACGCCGTCTGCGCCGCCACCGGGGGCCCGGAGCCACCCGTGCCCGGCTCCGTCGCCGCCGCGTCGGCCTTCACGGCCTGGCGCGAGCCACTGCACGCCGTGCCCCACAACAGGAAACCCCACGCCAGCTTCCGCAGAACACCCATGACACGCATCCCCCGACCACCAACGCCGTGGTCGCGAACGTGGGCATGTGGCGCCTGCTAGGCCAGCCCTCCCTGGAGGGTGCGGTAGGTGTTGGACAGGCGCTCGGCCACGTCCGGGGGCAACACGTTGCGCGCGGTGAACAGCGCATACGACACGATGGCGTCCAGCGCCTCCAGCGTCAGCGCCCGCGCCACGGCCTCACCACCGGACGCCAGGTTCGCGCGCAGCCGCGTCACGTCCACCCGCCCATCCGGCCCCAGCACCACGCCCGAGAACGCGTCCTCCAGCCCCGAGGGCGGCGCGTCGAGGAAGCCGCGCATCAAGTCCACGTCCTGCCCCGCGTCGCGCAGCGCGCGGTGGATGAGCGACAACAACAGGTTGTAGCGCTCCTCCGCGGACAACAGCTCCCACGCCATGCCCTCCACCGCGGGCGCCGGAGGCACGGGCGGCGCCGCGGGCTTCACCTGGAGGTGCCCGCCCCGCACGCACTCCTCCAGCCACGTGAAGAACGTGTGCGCGCCGCTCTCGCGCACCAGCCGCAGCTCGCCCACCGTCGTGCCCGAGCCCATCCGCTGGCAGAAGCGCTCCTCGCCCGCGCGCGCCCCCGAAGGGCCCACCTCCACGCGCGTGTCGTCCGGATAGCGGCGCCGAAGCCGCGACAGCTCCTCCGAGCGCTTGATTCCGGTGAGCACCAGATCCCGCGTGCGCTCCGGCAGCTTCACCACGTCCGCCATGGGCGCGGGCCCCTCGACGAACAGGAAGCTGCCCTCCGTCAGCTCGAAGAGGCTCAGCACCACCTCGCGCACCACGTACGTCATGGCGCTGTAGAGGTTCGCCTCGGAGACCATGCCCTCGGACGTGAGCACCTGGCCGATGCGCCGCGACGGCGTCACGCGCGAGAGCGCCTGCGTGAGCTGCGCCTGCGTCACCAGCCCCAACCGCACCAGCACCGCGCCCAGCCGCTCCCAGCGCTCCGTGGACGTGGCGAACACCACCTGCCCATCCCGGAAGGACACCGTCCTGCGCACCGCGCCGTGCTGCACGGCCAACAGGCCACTGCGGATGCCCGTCAGGACGTGGGCGAAGACCTCCTCCACGGACAACGTCCCGAGCGTCCCGGCCAGGAAGCCGGCGAAGCCCGAGGGCTCATGGAGGAGCACCATCCCCTCCGGCCCGTGGAACCAGGCCGAGAGGGGACGGGAGGAGGACAGGCCCTGGGAAAGCGACTTCTCCAGGTCGAGGGAAGTCGCCTCGCCACCGAGCCGGGGCGTGGCCTTGGGTTTCTGGGCCACCGCCCGTGTCCTCCGTGCGTCGGGATTACTTCTGCGCCGTCGGCTTCAGCTCGGCGTCGATGATGCTCTTGAACTCCTCGAACGGCTGCGCGCCGGAGAGCATGACGCCGTTGATGAAGAACGCCGGCGTGCCGCTGACGCCGACCTTCTGCGCGTCCGCCATGTCCGTCTTCACGATGGTGGCCTTCTCACCGGAGTCCAGGCACTTGTCGAACTTGGCCTGATCCAGCTGCAGCTCGCCCGCGTACTTCTTGAGGTTCTCCACCTGCAGGGCGCTCTGGCTGGCGAACAGCTTGTCGTGCATCTCCCAGAACTTGTTCTGGTCCGCCGCGCACAGCGAGGCCTCTGCGGCCTTCTGCGCCTCCTTGTGGAAGTCGAGCGGGAACTGGCGGAACACCAGCTTCACCTTGCCGTCGTACTCCTTGAAGACCTGGTCCACCGCGGCGTTGGCACGGCTGCAGAACGGGCACTGGAAGTCGCTGAACTCGACGATGGTGATGGGCGCGCTGTCCGGACCCTTCGACGGGCCGGTGGCGGCGACCTGCTTGCGCTCGGCGGGCGGGCGCGGGGGCTCGGGCAGGGTGATCTGCACGTTCGCGTTCTTGCGCAGCTCCGCGAACAGGGCCTGGGCGCGCTCCTGCTTGGGCTGCTGGGTGAGGAAGTCGACGATCTGCGGCTTCATCTGCTCGAACGTCGAGCCGGGGGGCAGCTGGCCCTTGGCGCCGTCGAAGACCTCCTTGATCTTCTCCTCGGTGGGCGCCTGGACCTTGTCGTCGATCTCCGCCTTGAGGAACTGGTCCTGGGAGATGCCGCGCTTCTTGGCCTCCGCGTCGACCAGCTTCTCGGTCACCATGCCCTCGAGGCCGCGCTTGCGCAGCTGGAACTTCTGCTTCTCGAGGTTGGCCAGGGGCTCCGAGACGCGCTCGTTGAGCTCCTTGTAGGTGATCTTCTGGCCGTCGCCGAAGGTGGCGACCACGGTCTCCGGGGTGGGCTCACCCGCAGTGGCCGCGGCGGCGGCGGGAGCCTGCGCGGTGGCCGGCGCCTTCTCCTTGTTGCAACCGGCGGTGAACGAAGCCGCCAGCAGCGCGGCGAGGATGACGGGGGTTGGACGCATGGGCATAAGCCCGCGACTTAGTCGAGGCAGCCCCGACCTGCAAGGAAATGCAAGACGCCCTTTCAGGCGACGAGCGGCTCCAGCTCCAACGCGCCAGCAAGCCCGGGCAGGCCCAGCTCCAGGCCCTCCACGTCGCGGCGACGCGCCGGGACAATCTCATAGCAGCTCGGGTCCGACAGGACCTTGCGCACCAGCTTGTGATTGAGCGCGTGGCCCGTCTTGTAGGCCGTCAGGTGGCCAATGACAGGCCTGCCGAACAGAGACACATCACCGATGGCGTCCAGGATCTTGTGACGCACGAACTCGTCGGTGAAGCGCAAGCCCTCGGGGTTGAGGATGGAGACCTCGTCCACGACGATGGCGTTGTCCAGCGAGCCGCCGCGCGCCAGGCCCAGGCTCTTGAGCTTCTCCACGTCGCGCAGGAAGCAGAACGTGCGCGCGCGCGAAATCTCGCGCGAGAAGTCCCGGTCGCTGAAGTCCAGGTCGAACGCCTGGCCCTGGATGACGGGGTGCTCGAAGTCGATGGTGCAGCTGATGCGGAAGTGGCGAGACGGGGTGAGCGAGGCCTGCTTGTCACCGTCCACCACGGACACCGGCTTCTTGATGACGAGCAGCTCCTTGGGCGCGTCCAGCTCGCGGACGCCGGCCTCCTGGATGAGGGCCGCGAAGGGGGCGGCGCTGCCGTCCATGATGGGGACCTCCGGGCCGTCCAGCTCCACCCGGGCGTTGTCGATGCCCATGCCCGCCATGGCCGACATCAGGTGCTCCACCGTGGCCACCTTGGCGCCGTCGCGGCCCAGCGTCGTCGCCAGCACCGTGTCCACCACGTACTCCGCCAGGGCGGGGATGCTCACCGGCCGGGGCAGGTCCGTACGCACGAAGACGATGCCGTGCCCCGCGGGGGCCGGACGCAGCGTGAGCGTCACCTTCGCGCCCGAGTGGAGCCCGATGCCCTGGAGGCTGGCGGTCTTCGAGAGGGTGCGCTGGTTGTAGGAAGACGGGGGCATGTCGGTGTCGCCTCGTGGCTGCTCGTGCTGCGGGACTTCCGAACGGTCATCTGGCCAGATGGCGCCGGAATCGTTCAACAGTGGTCTGACGCGACGCGCAGATTCAGCAAGTGGCATGCCACGACTACGTGACATCCCGGGGGCCTCCGTGGGGTCCTTGAGTGGCTCGAACCCGTTGGAATGGCTGGTCTTTTTCTGACATCGCGGTGGGTGTCCATCGTGGCCAGACACCCGCCCCCCGTTGGAGGCCCGGTGAAATCGCCCGAAACCGTGACATTGGTGTCCGGGATTCCATCACCGCCTCCGCCGCCGCCCATCACCGTGACGCGCTTCGTAACGAAGCGTGTCTTCCATGCAACACGGGGGCGTCCATAGCGCAAGGAACTGGCTGGAAGCAAACACGCCCCGTATGAGCACCCGTCGTGGGGGCTTGCGTCATACGGTGCGCGTGGGCGTGGGTCCTCGCAACCCCGCGACAAACGGCTCAGCGGGGCGCGGGGGCCACGAAGCGGTCCCTCAGGGCCTCGGCCTCCTGGCGGTCGAAGCCCCTGCCCTGCAGGAGGGTGCGGCGGCTGACAGCGTGGAAGGTGGACTCGAGGGTCTGGCTGAAGCGGCGCAGGTCCTCGGCGAGGCGGGAGCGGATGCCGGGACCCTCGGGCGGCCAGGGCAATTCCACCAGCAGCGCGGTGAAGCGGTCGAAGGCGTCGTAGTCCGCGTAGCGCAAGAGCTGGTAGCCGCCGTCGTGGAAGTAGCCCAGGAAGCTCTTGAGGGCGTCCAGGGCCCGCTCGGCGGCGGGGACGTCGTCGGCGCGCAGGTGTCCCTCGGCGGCGCGGCACAGCTGGGCGTAGACCCACAGGTCCTTGCGCAGCCGCAGCGCGGCGTCCTGGGGGCTCACCAGGTGGTCGAAGACGCCGTCCGTCAGGCCGCCATTGGGCGCGAGCGACTCCACCAGCGCGACGACCTGCGTGCGCAGGAGCGTGGTGAAGGCTGCGGCGGCGCGCTGGGGCGCGTCCGGCTCCCGGTCCACGTGGGCGAGCACTTCCCGGCCGATGCGCTCGGCCTCCTTGGCGAGGTCCCGCGCGGCCCTCAGCGCGGCGGCCTGGAGCGCCTTGGAGCCTGCCTTCGGGGACAGCTCCGCGTGCATCCACGTGGCCAGGGCGTGTGTCTCGCTGCGCACCAGGGCCAGCAGCACCCGGACGCGGCGCGGCACGGGCGGCGTGGCCTCCGCGTCCACGTAGGACAGGTAGTGCAACAGCCGGAACAGGCCCAGGAAGGCGGTGGCGAAGGCCGTCCGCGGCTCCTCTGACATCTGTGACAGGGTGTCCAGGATGCGCACGGAGCGCAGCCGGTCGTACTCGACGCGGAACTCCAGCGGGCGGAAGGGCCGGAAGTAGCGGTTGAGGACGATCTCCTTCAGCGCGAGCTTGCCCAGGTCCTGGAACAGGTTGAGCCGCGCGGTGGGCAGTTGGAGCAGGTGGTCCAGGAGGTTTCGCAGCGCGTCCAGGTCCTCGCGCAGGACGAAGAGGCTCTCCGGGGCGGTCTGCTGGTCCAGCTCCTCCTCGATGAGCGCGCGGCGCACCCGGTCGTCGGCCAGTTGGGTCTCCACGTACTTGCGGAAGACCATCTTCTGGTCGCTGTCGGGGTCCTGCAGGTGGCGGGCGACGCGGATGGCGCGGTCCATGGCGTCGCGCACGTCCACCAGCTCCTCGTGGAAGTCGCGGGTGACGAGCGGCCGGTCCTTGGCGTCCACCACGGCGGTGAGGTTGAGGTAGCGCTCCACCGCGCGCAGCAGCATCTCGAACTCGAAGAGCAGCTCCTCGCGGCCATCCACCGGCACGCCGCGCAGCCAGCGCTCGCGCTCGGCGAGGTAGCCCGCGCGCGACGTCTGCGAGGCCCGCATCAGGTCCGCGTAGAAGTCACGCGCGACGCGGAGGGTGGTGGGTCCGGAGGCGGGAGACGCGGGAGAGGTGGCCTGGCTCATGGCTCGCGGGGGGTCAGAAGAGGCTGCCCTGGGGCGTGGGCGGTGGCTGCTTCTTGAAATACTGGTAGGTGCGGTGCGTGGCCATCCGGCCCCGGGGCGTGCGTTGGAGGAAGCCCTCCTGCATGAGGAAGGGCTCGTACACGTCCTCAATGGTATCGCGTTGTTCGCCCACGCTGGCGGCGATGGTCTCCACCCCCACCGGGCCCCCGCCGAACTTGTCCAGGATGGTGAGCAGAATCTTGCGGTCCATGGAGTCCAGCCCGCTGGCGTCCACGCCCAATCGGTCCAGGGACTTCTTGGCCAGCGCCAGGGTGATGCGCCCGTCACCCTCCACCTCCGCGAAGTCGCGCAGCCGGCGCAGGAGCCGGTTGACGATGCGGGGCGTGCCACGCGAGCGCGTGGCCACCTCGTGCGCGGCGTCCTTGTCCAGGGGGATGCCGAGGATGCGCGCGGAGCGGTGGAGGATGAGCTCCAGCGCCTGGGCGTCGTAGTACTCCAGGCGCTCCTGAATCTGGAACCTGTCGCGCAGCGGAGAAGTGAGCAGGCCCGTGCGCGTGGTGGCGCCGATGAGGGTGAAGGGCGGCAAGTCAATCTTCATCGCCCGGGCGGCGGGCCCCGTGTCGATGGTGATGTCCAGCCGGAAGTCCTCCATCGCCGGGTAGAGGTACTCCTCCACGGCGGCGTTGAGGCGGTGGATTTCATCGATGAAGAGGACGTCGCGCGCGTTCAGGTTGGTGAGCAGACCGGCCAGGTCGCCCTTGCGCTCGAGCGCGGGGCCGCTGGTGACGTGGATGCCCACGCCCAGCTCGTTGGCGATGATGTGCGCCAGCGACGTCTTGCCCAGGCCCGGGGGCCCGGAGAACAGGCAGTGGTCCAGCGCTTCACCGCGGCTCCGGGCCGCCTGCACGTAGACCTTGAGCTTCTCGACGACGGAGCCCTGCCCCACGTACTCGTCGAACGAGCGCGGACGCAGGGAGGCCTCGAGCCGGACGTCCTCCGGGAGGACCTCTTCGGAGAGAGTGTCGGACTTCCTCGCCATGACCATGTGACCCTATACAGGAAGGCCGCGCGTGTCGCCCACATCCTCGGAACAAGCCCCACGGGACGCCCCGGGGACCAGCCGACCGGCGAGCGGAAACCCGCCTCGGACGCCCGTCGACGTCCAGGCCCGATTCGCCCGGAGTGAGGCCGCCCGGAAGGAGCGCCTGTGGACTGGCGGACGCTCGTGCGAAACACGTCCCAGGCGACTTGGCGGGACGGCCCGGGGGCGCGAGAACATGCCCTCACGAATCACCTTTCCGGTCGCCAAGGTCATCGACCTCTCGCAGTCACGGTGAGCCCATGAGCCAGAGCCCCGCGTTCCGCCCCCTGCCCTTCCTCGCCGAGGCCCACGCCGAGACGCTGCCCGGCCCGCGCCTCCAGAAGCTGCGCCGCGCGGCGCTCCAGGCCCGCGAGCGCTTCGTCCAGGAGGGCCCGGTGGCGGCGGTGGCCACGTGCGAGCTCGTCACCTTCCCCTACCCTTCGCTGTTCGCCTTCAGCGGCGCGGCCAGCTCGCCGGCGCCCTACGTGATGATGACCCACCGCATGCAGGTGGTGCAGTTCGTCGACGCCAACGGCGAGCGGCGCACGCTCCTGTTCAACCCCTCCGACTACGAGCGGGGACAGGCGGCGCCCTTCTACCGCTCACTGAGGGAGCGCTACGGCGCGTTCGTCTCCGACAAGGTGATGTCCACCCAGCACGGCACGGTGCAGAGCCACCTGGCCTCGCTGGGGCTGACGCCCGGGGACGTGGACTTCCTCGCCTTCGACCACCTGCACATCCAGGACTTGCGCGGGTGGCTGGGCGGTGACGGCCTGTCCGCGTACTTCCCGCGCGCGAAGCTGCTCGTGCAGCGCGCGGAGTGGGAGATGGTGAAGGACCTGCACCCCATGCAGTCGGTGTGGTTCGTCCCCGGCGGCGCGGACATCCCCGAGGAGCGCGTGGTGCTGCTGGACGGGGACACGTGGCTGGGCACGGGCGCGGCCATCCTGAGCACGCCGGGGCACACGCGCGGCAACATGTCCCTGGCGGTGGCCACCTCGCGCGAGGTGTTCGTCACCAGCGAGAACGGCGTGGCCACGGAGAGCTACACGCCGCTGCTCTCCGCCATCCCCGGCGTGCGCCGCTTCGCCGAGCACATGGGCTGGGAGGTGGTGCTCAACGGCAACAGCCGCGAGGACTCCCTGCTGCAATACTCCTCCATGGTGGTGGAGAAGCTCTTCGCCGGGCCCTCCGCGGTGGAGGGCGCCTTCGTGAACTTCCACCCGTCCTCGCTCCTGACGTCCCACCTGCTGGCGCCAGGGCTGTCGCCCACCATCGTCCTGCCCGCGCCCAACTTCGGCGACGTGCGGCCCACGCCCGCGAGCCGCCGCGCCGCCTGAGGGACTTCAGCAGCCCTTCCCGCCCTGGGGGCCCGCGCACGGCCACGCGCCGTGGAGCGGCAACACCCAGAGCGCCTCGCCCACGGCGGCCTCGTTGGCGAGGAAGAACACGTCGCGGCCCGAGCGCACGAACGAGCGGGGGTTGGACGACGACGTGCCGGGGGCGATGTCCGTCAGCCGGCGCGTGTTCCACAGCCAGCCGTCGCTCTTCCACGCCTCGCGGCCATGCGCGGCGGTGGTCGCCGAGAAGAACAGCCAGCCGTCCTGCGCCACCAGCTGCCGCGGCTCGCTGCCCTCCGCCCCCCACTGGAGGTCCCAGACCATCCACGTGCCCAGGGCCGTGCCGTCGCTGCGCCACAGCTCGCGCCCGCGCCAGCCGTCCTCCGCCGCGAAGTACAGCACGCCGTCCATGGCGACCAGGTCCGAGGGCAGCGAGCCCTTCGGCCCCGGCCAGATGTCCCGCACCATGCGGGTTCCCAGCGTCGTGCCATCACTGCGCCACAGCTCGCCGCCGTGCCGCGTGTCGCCCAGCTCACCGTAGTTGCCGTCCGAGCCCGCATGGAAGAACACCTGGCCCCCCAACGCGGTCAGCTCCGAGGGCGCCCCTCCGCTGAAGTCGCGCACCTTCGTCGCGACGGCCTGGCGCCCCGCCACCACCCACAGCTCCACGATGCCCTCGCCCGTGTCGCGCACGAAGAAGAGCCGACGCTCCACCGCCGTCAGCGAGTCGAACACGCCCACGGCCGAGCGGAACACCTCGCGCGTCTCGCCGCTCGGCTCCACGACCCACAGCACCGCGGCCTCGGCGTCGTAGGAGACCAGCGCGAGCCGCTCACCCCAGGCCGTGAGCTGCAACACGTCGCTGCCGGGGACGAACGCGTGCACCCGCCGCGTGCCGGACGCGGTGCCGTCCGTGCGCCACAGCTCCTGGCCATTTCCCGGCGCCTCCGCGAGGAAGTAGACGAACGTGCCCACGCGGGTGAGCGCGCGCGGCGCCGAGCCCCGCTCGCCCGGCCACACGTCCAGCACCCGCACCGTGCCCGCCTCCGTGCCGTCCGTGCGCCACAGCTCCGGCCCCTGCAGCCCGTCATCCGCCGCGAAGAGCACCCAGCGCCCCAGCGCCGTCAGGTAGCGCGGCACCGAGCCCTGCGCTCCCGCCCGGATGTCCTTCACCACGCCCGCGCAGCCGCCGCCTCCCGGGCTGCTCCACAGCTCGCGGCCCTGCCCCTCCGAGTCCGCGCTGAAGAACAGCCGGTCCACGCCACGCACCAGCCACTCCGGCTTCGTGCCCGAGGGCATCACCCGCTCCGACGTGCAGGCCCGGCCCGCCGCCACCACGTCGGCCCGCGCGGACTCCACCGCCGCCTCGCCCTCCGCGTCGCTTCCTTCGACCGCGGGACCACACCCCACCGCGAGGAGCCCTCCCCAGAGAACGGACACGAGCACCGGGATGCCACGCCATGCCTTCATGTGAGCAACTCCTTGTCCTGCGTGAGGCCGCGACCCCACCGCTGTGGCTGGAAAGTGTCACCGGTGGCGGAACCCGCTACTCACCGTGGGAACCGGGAGGCTCAGGGTGTCCGCCATGCTGCGACGTAGGCCAACGGGTGCCACGCGGAGGACACCGGGCCCGTCGGACCTCGGACCGTTTCGATTTCTTAGAGGAGAAACGGTTGTGCGGGCTGTACAGGGAGGTCTTGAATTGGCCTCCCCGCTACACCCGGGGACGAGGCTGTCTGGAAGGCATCAGCCCCCTGCCCGGAGGGACTTAAGGGCCTCGCGGAACAGGTCCTGGAAGGAGGCGTCGGCGCCCAGCCGGCTGGTGGCGAGCTCCGCGGCCTTCTCCGCCTGCGGGGGCTTGTAGCCCAGGTTGAGGAGGGCGGAGACCAGGTCGGACTGGGTGGCGCTGGCCGGTGCGGGGGCGGTGCCCCGGGAGACCGCCTCCAGGTGGACGTTCTTCATCTTGTCCTTGAGCTCCAGCACCAGCCGCTCGGCGGTCTTCTTCCCGACGCCGTGGATCTTCGCCAGCCGGGCCACCTCGCCGCGCGACAGGGCCGCCACCAGCTCCGGCACCTCCATGCCGGACAGCACGCCCAGCGCCATGCGGGGGCCCACGCGGGAGACGCCGTTGAGCAGCAGGAAGACATCCTCTTCGGCCTTGGTGAGGAAGCCGAACAGCTCGAAGGCGTCCTCGCGCACCACGGTGCGGATGCGCACCTCCACCGGCTGGCCCTCCGGGGGCAGCTTGCCCAACGACAGGGTGGAGAGGTTCACCCGGTAGCCCACGCCCTGCACGTCGATGACGGCGTCCTCGGCGTCCTTCTCCAGCACCACGCCCCGCAGCCGAGCAATCATCCCGCCTCCGGGCGCCGATAGGACGGCGCCAGCCTGTCCGCGAGCAGCGCCGCGGCGCCCTTGCGCTTCTTCGTGGTCGGGCCCGCCGTGGGAATGGCGGAACGCCCGTGATTGAGGTGGCACAGCGCCACGGCCAAGGCATCGCTCGCGTCCGCGCGCCCCAGGTCCACCGCCTGCAGCCCCAGCAACGTCTTCACCATCCGCGCCACGGCGTCCTTGCCGTCCGCGCCGCCGGCGCCCACCGACTTCTTCACCTTCGCGGGCGGGTACTCGAAGACGGGCAGCGCCACCTGGGCCGCCGCCAGCAGCGCCACGCCGCGCGCGTGTCCCAGCACCAGCGCGCTTCTCGCGTTGCGGAAGGTGAACACGCCCTCCACGGCCACCGCCTCCGGACGGAAGTGCGCGAGCTGGGCGCTGAGCGCCGCGTGCAGCTCCTTCAGGCGCAGGGCCAGGGGCGCGTCCTCGTCGACCTTGATGACGCCGTGGCCCACGTGCACCAGGCGGCCCCGCTTCTCTTCCACCACGCCGTAGCCCATGAAGCGACTGCCGGGGTCCACACCGAGGACGCGCACCGTTGACTCCATTCCACCTGCTGCTACTGCGACAAGGACTCCATCAGGGACTCCTCGATCTCGAAGTTCGCGTGCACGTTCTGCACGTCGTCGTTCTCGTCGAGCGCATCCAGCAGCTTGAGCATCTTCTTGGCGTTGTCGCCGTCGAGCTGGAGCGTATTCTGCGGTAGATACACCCACTTCTGCTCGCCCAGCGAGAGGCCCCCGGCCTCCAGGGCCGTGGCCACCGTGTGCAGGTCCGCCGGCGCGCAGCGCACCTCGAAGCCGTCCGCGCCCTGGGGCACCACGTCCTCGGCGCCCGCCTCCAGCGCCTTCTCCAGCACCGTGTCCTCGGAGGGGCCCGGCTTGACGGTGACGACGCCCTTCTTCTGGAACATCCAGGCCACCGCGCCCTCGGCGCCCAGGTTGCCGCCGTGACGGCCGAACGCGGAGCGCACGTCCGCGGAGGTGCGGTTGCGGTTGTCGGTGACACACTCGACGAGCACGGCCGCGCCGCCGGGGCCGTAGCCCTCGTACATCACCTCTTCGTAGCTCTCCCCTTCCAGCTCACCGGTGCCCTTCTTGACGGC
Source organism: Myxococcus fulvus (assembly GCF_900111765.1). The sequence goes on along the minus strand of NZ_FOIB01000006.1, from coordinate 380,274 downwards.
ACGCTCAATGGTGTCCTTGGGAATGTTGGCGTCGCGGGCCAGGCCCAGCGCCACGCGCAGGCGGGCATTGCCAGCGGGGTCTCCTCCTCCGAGCCTCGCGGAGACGGTGATCTCCTTGATGACCTTCGAATAGAGCTTGCCCTTGGTCGCGCCCATCGCGGCCTTCTGGCGCTTGATCTTCGACCACCGATTGTGACCGGACATGGAAGGTGTCGCCTCGTGGCGGCCTTGTCTCCCAGCCCGGGGCGCGGAGTCAAACCTCTCGTCGGTCCGCGTCCGGTTCCGTCACGGTGGCCCCGGGCTCCACCGAGGGCAGGGGCTCGAAGAAGCCGGGCACGTCGCCCGAGCCCGCCCCGCGCTCGCGCTCCTCCATGAGACAGGCGGGGACGAGCACGCCCAGCGCGAACAGCCGCGTGGCCGCCTCGTACGTCACCACCTCCGGGAAGTCGCACTCGAGCAGCACGGCGCGCACCGTGCGTCGCCCATCGAACAGCCGCACCAGCACGCCCACGTCCTCGGGCAGGGTGGCGAGCTCCCGCGCGAGCCTCGCGAAGTCCACCGTGAGCCGCGACGCCAGCGGCAGCCCTCGCGCCCTGAGCGCCTCGAAGCGCTCCAGCGCCGGCAGCACCGACTCGGAGAGATAGGCCCGGTCCATGGTGAACGAGCCCTTGTGCAGCTCCGGCCCCAGCGCCACCGCGTAGTCGCCGTGGGCGAAGCCCAGCATCCTCCGGAACGCGAGGCTGCCGCGCACGCCGTGGAACATCGCGTCCACCACCAGCCCGTGCCGGAACGAGAACCAGCCCTCGCCCTCCGCCAGCACCACCCGCCCGGAGCGCACGCCCGACAGCAGCGCCCGCGCCACCTTCGTCAGCGGCAGCCGCGCGGTGTGGGACTCGAAGGTGGACTCGCCCGTGGCCCGCTCCGACTTGAGCCGCGCCAGCGCCACCACGTCCTCCACGTCCACCGGCCGCGTCAGGTAGTCGTCCGCGCCCACCCCGGCGGCCAAATCTCGGTGGAACTCCTCCTCGCGCCGGGCCAGCAGCAACACCGGCACGCCCGCGGTGCGCACGTCCGCGCGGAGCTGTCCGCACAGGCTGAAGCCGTCACCGTCCGGCAGCTCCACCTCGGCGATGACCAGCCGCGGCAACGGCCCGTCCGAGGCCAGCGCCTCCAGCGCGCCGCGCACGTCGCCCACCAGCAGCGCCTCGAAGCCCGCCTCCACCAGGGCCGCCGCCAGCGCCGACTGCGCGAGCGCGTCCGAGTCCACCAGCAGCACCCGCGCCCGGCTCCGTCCCCCACGCCGGCGCGAGCCGACCTCCGAGGGCACCGGGTCCTCGGAAGGGCTCGACAGGGGCAGATGGGGAAGCGCGGCAGCCATGGATAACGAATTATTCCAGCGAAGTTCGACAACTTCGCAACCTGGACACAAGTCCTCGGAATCGTTGAGTTTCCGTCACCCTCCTGGCGCGGTAGGGTGCGCGGCATGACGCGCTCGAGCCCTCGCTCCGTCCTGGTGTCCGCACTGCTCCTGGCCTCCGCCGCCTTTGCCCAGCAGGGCTCGCCCGGGCAACCGGGGGAGGCGGGTTCGGTCAGCGTGGAGCAGACGGCGATGGAGTCCGGGGAGGACCGGCTGGGCGCGGTGATTGCGCCGGTGACGCTGCCGGCCGGGGTGACGGCGGTGTACGGCTACGCGGGCGCGCCGGAGCTGGGCGTGGGCTTCCGTCAGGGGCTGTCGCTGCTGGAGCTGGAGGCGCGGGCGCGCTTCAACTGGTTCCAGCTGTCCGCGGCGCTGGAGCTGGTGGGCCGGGTGAAGGTGATGGACAACGGCACGGTGTCCATGGCGCCCACGCTGGGGCTGGGCGTGGTGCTCAACTCCGGCTCCACGTACATGGACGACCAGAACTTCTCGGGCGTGCTCTTGCGCCTGTCCCCCGGGCTGGTGGTGGGCTGGCGGGTGGCGGAGACGGTGACGATTCTGGGCCTGGTCGACGTGCCGGTGGACGTGGGCCTCTCCAAGTCCGAGTCGCGGCGCGCGCAGGTGCTGGGCGGCGGCGGCGTGGAGGTGTACCTGGGCAACGACGTGTCCATCCTGCTCGCGGGGCAGCTGGGACTGGAGACGTTCCGCGAGCGCGTGGGCCTCTCCGACACGCGCCTGGGCTGGGGCGTGAGGGCGGGCCTGGGGGCGCGCCTGTTCTGACTCACGTCAGGCCGTAGCGCTCCAGCTTCTTGAGCAGCCCCTGCCGCGACAGGCCGAGCGCCTCCGCGGTGTGCGTGCGGTTGTTGTGACAGCGCTCCAGCGCGCTCTCGATTTCGCGCCGCTCCAGCGCCTCCACCTTCGCGGCCAGGGTGGTGCCACCCGAGGTGCTCGCGCGCGGCCGCTCGCTGCCGGTGAATGACAGGTCCTCGGGCTGGAGCTCGCGGCGCTCTCCGGCCAGCACGGACGCGCGCTGCATCTCGTGGCGCAGCTCGCGCAGGTTGCCGGGCCACCCGTGTGCGGCGAGCGCCTCCGCGGCGGCGTCCGACAACAGCCGTGCCCTGCCATCCGGACACAGGTGCGCGCACTGGTTGAGGAAGTGCTTGGCGAGCAGCGGCAGGTCGGAGGCGCGCTCGCGCAAGGGCGGCAGGCGGACCTCCACGCCCTTGACGCGCCAGTAGAGGTCCTCGCGGAAGGTGCCCTCCTGGAGCATGCGGCCCAGGTCGCGGTGCGTGGCCGTGACGAGGCGCACGTCCACGTGGACAGGGCGGTCCGCGCCCACCGGGAGGAGGTCTCCGGTCTCCAGCGCGCGCAGCACCTTGACCTGGAGCGAGGGCGTCATGTCCCCGAGCTCATCGAGGAACAGCGTGCCGCCGTCCGCCTCCGCGAAGAGCCCGCGATGGTCTTTCGTCGCGCCGGTGAAGCTGCCCTTCACGTGACCGAAGAGCGCGCTCTCCAGCAGCGTCTCCGGCAGCGCGCCGCAGTTGACGGGGATGAAGGGCCCCGCGTGTCTGCGGCTCTTGAGGTGCACGGTGCGCGCGAGCAGCTCCTTGCCGGTGCCGTTCTCCCCCGTGACGAGGACGGGCAAGTCACTGGCGGCCACGCGCTCGGCCAGCGACACGGCGGCGAGGAACGCGGCGCTCTGCCCCACCATCGCCGCGTCCGCCGAGGCGCGCTCCAGGGACGTGCGCAGCGTCTCCACGCGCCGCTCCAGCGTGACGCGGGCGAGCGCGCGCTGCACGACGACGAGCAGCACGTCCGGGTCCACCGGCTTGGTGAGGAAGTCATGCGCGCCCAGGCGGATGGCCTCCAGCGAGTGGCGGGTGTCACCCGCGCCGGAGACGACGATGACCTTGGCACCGGGCCGTGCCTCGAGCAGCGCGGCCAGCCCCTCCAGGCCCGCGGAGACGCTGCCATCCGGCGGCAGCATCAAGTCCAACAGGACCAGGGGGAAGTCGCGCGCGTCGAAGGCGGCGCGTGCGGAGGGACGGTCGCCGGCCTCCACCACTTCGTAGCCCGCGTCACGCAGCAGGCTGCCGTAGACCTTGCGGAAGGCGGCGTCGTCATCGACGAGCAGCAGCGGCTGGGCGGGGGCCATGGTGGAGGCTCAGTCCGGCAGGGGTGCCTGGCGCGGAGTGCCCAGCAGCTCCAGGGTCCTCAGGGCCACCTGGATGAGCGTCTGGGCGCACGGCTCGCAGCCGCCGCCACAGCAGCGGGGCCAGCGGCCCTCCGGGTTGCGCAGCAGCGGGCGCACACAGGATTGGTAGTAGCTGGGAAAGCCCAGCTCCTCACTGGCGCGGGCCAGCGCGGAGTCGAGCTCGGACGGTGCGGGCGCGGGGACGTCGGACACAGCCACTTCATAACAGCGTGTCGGCGGGAAGCGCAGCAGGGGTGTCCCGGGGACAAGCCCTGCTGCCATGCGCGAGAAGCCCGGGCGATGGGCGCCCTACCAGAGGACGCCCTGGGTCGGCCCCGTGGCGGTGCCTTCCTCCGGCTGGCAGCGAGGGCACCAGTGCGTGTTCCTCCCGCCGACGCGCTCGTGGGTGATGGGGGTGGTGCAGCTCGGACAGGGGGCGCCGGTGCGCTCGAAGACGTTGCGCCGGTGCTTCGCCTTGCCCTTCACGCCGAACAAGTCCCGCTGCGTGCCTCGCAACGCGAGCCCCTCCTCGAGCACGGTCCGCATCGCCTGGTGCAACCGTGACACCTCGTCGCGGGACAGCGAGGTCGCCAGACGCCGTGGGTCGAGTCCCGCGCGCCACAGGCTCTCGTCCGCGTCGCGGTTGCCCAGCCCGGCGATGATGCGCTGGTTGAGCAACACCGTCTTGAGCGGGCTCCTGCGTCGGCCGAGACGGCGCGCGAGCACCTCGGGCGTGAAGGCCGTGTCGAGCACCTCCGGCCCCAGCTCCTCCAGCTTCAACCGCGCGCACAGTTCGGCCGTGGGCCCCACCGCCACGCGCGCGTAGCCCAGCGTGTCCGTGAGGAAGAGCGCCTCGCCGTCCTCCAGCGTCAGGATGACCAGCGTCTCGGAGGGGCGCTCCGCACCTTCGGGCCGCAATGACAGCTCGCCCCAGAGCATGAAGTGGACGGCGAGCGTCTGTCCGTCATCGAGCCCCAACAGGATGAACTTGGCCCGTCGCCGCGCGTCGACGATTCGTCGGCCCCGGAGCGCCGTGACGAAGTCGTCCGGCGAGGGGAAGCGGACCGCCGCGGGCGCGAGCACCTCGAGGTCGGCGATACGCCGGCCGATGACGGCCTGCCGCAAGTCACGCGTGATGATTTCGACTTCGGGGACCTCGGCCATCCCGTCTCACGACCTCCGTCCTCTTTACTGTCGTCCGACGAAGGCGCTGCGCCAGTCACAGGGTGAGCACCACCGCTCGCCCGGCCGGGTCCCGACCGGACATGGATGTCTCGGCACGGGCGCTCGCCCCACCGCCTCCATGCGGTCTTGTCATTCCCAGACGTTCGCCCCCCCTGTACGGAGCCCCCTTCGTATTCGGGTCGTCGGTCGACAAAGTCGTTCGGGAATAGTTTCCGCGCGAAGTGACGGAGAATTCCCGGCGATATCGCGCCGCGCGGCGTGGCGTTTCCCGGCCGACCTGATGAGCCATTCCGGCCGGGTCTGGGAGGTCATCCAAGACATGTCGTTCATCCAGAAGGGCGCCGCGCGCGGCGCCTCGTGGGCTCGTCGTGCGCGCCGTCATCCCCTGCTCACCGCGAGCCTCCTCTCGTTGATGGGAGGGAGCGCGGGCGCGCAATCACAGTTCCCTCCACCCGAGGAATGGTGCGACTTCGGCCGGGCCGGCCCCGCGGCGACGCAGCCAGCCCCCGTCGCCATGTCCGCCGCGCACGGACAGGTCCGCTTCTTCGGCGTGGGCCCCAGCTACACCGACGCGGACCTGTCCCTGGTCATGGCCCTGAATGGAAGCACCGTGGACTGGGCCGAGGCCACCCGCCACTACGCCAGCACGATGGAAGGCGTCTGTGCCCTCGACGTCACCAGCAAGACGCTCCCCAGGGCGCGCGTCCTCACCGTGGGCCCCATCGCGTTCATCCGCCCCGGCACCGGTGAGCTGCGCATCCCGCGTCACGCACGCGCGGCCATCATCGACCTGCGCGGACTGCCCGCCGCCCCTGGCCTGGAAGAGGCCCTGGCCCGAGCCATCGGCGCCATCAGCACCACCCCCGTCGAGCGCCTGGCCGGGCTCGTCCGCGCACACGTGGGGATGCTGGACGAGACGACGCCCTACAACGTCTATGGCAACTACATCGACCGGCTGGCACACGAGCCCCACGCCGCCACGGGCCAGACCCAGCTCCCCGTCGCGCTGTTGACGGAGCCGACGCTCGCCCCCGCCACGGCGCGCTTCGCTGCGGACCTGCGGATGGCCAGACGGGCCTGGCTCATCGGCGCGCCCGTCCACGCGGCCGTCGCCGAGTCGAGGTGGATGCCGGTGAGTTCACGCGGACTGCTCGTGCGCACCATGCGGCTCGAGGATGCCCAGGGCCCGATTCCAGATGTCCTCCCCGCGGACCTGTCGCTCGCCACCCTCGGCATGAGCGCGCTGAGCGCCGAGGCGCTCCCATCGGAGCAATCCCTCCAGCTCACGTCCTGGCTCGGCGCGCCGCCCGCCGTGGACCGGACCACGCCCGTCGTCCGCAACGCACCGCCCGAGCGCATCTCCCTCGAGGCCGTCCCGCCCATCGGCGCCTCGTCGGCCATCGCCCGCGCGGACCTGCTCACGCTCCATGGCGCCACCCGGCTGTTCTATCCCTACTTCGACATCGTGGGAGACGGCATCGACGGGCGCCTGCTGGAGACGCTGGCCCGCGTGGACGCCACCCCCGTCACCCACCGCGACCAGACACGTCGACTGCTGCTGCGCTTCAACGAGGTCCTGAAGGACGGCCACGGCTTCGTCACCATGTACGGAGGGCCCCCGCCGGCGGGCTTCTTCCCCGTCTCCCTGGAGGAGGTGCAGGGCCAGCCCATCATCCGCCGCTCCGCGCTCCCCGACATGCAACCGGGTGACACGCTGGTGAGCATCAACGGCACGCCCATGTCGGAGTGGCTCGCCGAGGAGCAGGCCCACGCCTCGGCCGCCACGCCGGGCTACCTGCATGACGTGGCCATCCGCCGGCTCCTCATCATGAATGCCCCCATGGACGTCGGCCTTCGCGCCATGGATGGCACCACACGCGTCGTCCAGGTCCAGCCCCAGCCGGTGGAGCTGCTCAACCAGGTGAGTGGTCCTCCCTCGCTAAGGGCCGCGGGCAGCCTCGCGGACCTCGGCGCGCCGGACCTGCACTACCTCAACATGGCGAGCGAGGTGCTCACCTCACCGGACGCCTTCCGCGCGGCGCTCACCGCGGCGCAAGGCGCGAGCGGGCTGGTGGTCGACATGCGCGGCTATCCGGGCATCAGCCACTACGAGGTCGCGGACCGGCTCATCCCCACGCCGTTCCGCACGCCCGTCTTCCGCTATCCCATCTGGGTCGGGCCCGACCATTTCGAGACCTGGGACTCCGGCCACACGCGGCAGCCGCTGACGAACCCGTCCTACGCGGGCCCCATCGTCCTGCTCGTCGGCCCTCGCACCGTGTCGGCGGCGGAGAACTTCAGCATCATGCTGACCGGCGCCCAGCGCGTGACGGTGATTGGCCGGCGCAGCGCGGGGACGAACGGCAACGTCACCCGGCTGCTGCTGCCAGGGCAGATGGCCGTCAGCTTCACCGGCATGGGGATTCTCTTCCCCGACCAGTCCCGCTTCCACGGCGTGGGCATCGTCCCGCACATCGAGGTGGCGCCCACCGTCCAGGACATCGCCACCGGAACCGACCCGGAGCTGCTGCGCGCCATCCAGTTCCTGCACACCGGCCAGTGATGACGACGCGGTGAACACCGGGGGCTCCAGGTGCCACAACGGCCTGGAGCCCCATCGGCGCGAATCAGCCGCGCACCACCACGTCGCGAACGTCGCGGTCCACCTCGCCCACGTCCACCTTCACGTCCAGGAAGTGAGCCATCGTCTCGAGCTGCGTCAGCGCGTGCCCATCCAGGGGCAGCGTGCGGAACTCACCACCGCGCGCGAGCGCGCACAGCAGCAGCAACTGGTCACACAGGTGCTCGCCCACGGGCACCTCCGCGTTCAGGTAGCGCTTCACCTCGGCGGCCACCTCCTCCGCCACCGTCTCCGCGCGCTTGCCGCGCTCCCCGAAGCCCGTGAAGACCTCCGTCACGTGCTCGCTCTCCACCTCCACCACGAGCGCGTTGCCGGGCCCCTGCCCGCGCTTCAGCTCCTCCGGGCGGAGCTGGTCGGGACGCAGCTCCAGGAGCGAGCCCACCGTCTCCAGCTCGCGCTTCGCCACGTCGAAGGGAATCATCGACACCACCGCCTTCGCCTCGCGGCGCAGCACCCGTCCGCGCGACATCAGCGAGAGGGGCTTGAGCGCCTGGGGCCGCACGTCCACGCGGAACTTCCCGCCGCCCGCCGGGAAGAAGCCGGGCCGGTCCAGCGTCGCCGTCACGTCGGCGCCCATGCGCCGCAACAGCGGCAGGTAGGCGCGCGCCAGGAAGTCGAACGGCGGCGCCGCCGGGTTGTGCGTCCCGCCCTCGAGCATCAGCGTGGACGGCTCCTTCGCGGCCAGCAGCGCGGGCAACACCGTCTGCAACACCAGGGTCGCGCTGCCCGCCGTGCCCACGGCGAAGTGGTAGTTGCCCGCCGCCAGGGCGCGCGGCTGGAACGTCAGCTCTCGCGAGCCCAGCTCCGCGCCGGACACCTCCGCCGCGCCCACCGCCTCGGCCGCCTTCACCGCCGTCAGGTGCTGGCGCAACAGGCCCGGCTTCGCGCGGCCCGCGCGGATGTTCGTCATCGTGAACGGCGTCCCCGTCACCAGCGACAACGCCAGCGACGTGCGCAGCACCTGGCCGCCGCCCTCTCCCTTGGAACCATCGATGCGCAGCATGTCTCGTCTCTCCCGTCTTCCCACGCCTCACGGCCCCACCCGCGCAATCTGACATGCGCGAGCACGCCCCGCACTCCGGCCCGCTACCGGCCACGCGCGGTGTCAGTCAACACCCGAAGCATCCACAACCCAGCGCTCCTCCAGAAAAGCCACCGCGCGCCCGCGCCAGGCCTTACACGAACCGCGCTTCCGAGGCTCTCACCGCGGAAGCGTGTCTTGCATTGGAGGCAGTCGTGGTCTCTCGCAGTCTCATTGCTCGCAATCTGATGGTCCCCCTCGCGGCGCTGCTCATGGTCCTCACGTCCGCGTGTGGCCCGGACAACATGGAGGCGCCCGCCACGGAGATGGAATCCGCTCCGCCCGACGACTCCGCCCTGGAGGAGACCTCCCAGGAGCAGTCGCAGTGCCAGTTCTACAACTACTACTGGGACGAGGGCCGCAACCCGGGCGGCCCCAACCGGTGCACCAACAGCTGCCAATGTGACGGCATGCGCACCTGCAGCTCGGCCGGCTGGTGCCAGGGCACCGCGCGCCCCGGCGTGAGCTGCACCAGCCCCAACTACTACTGGAACGAGGCCTGGAACCCGGGCGGCTCCAACCGCTGCTGGAGCGCCTGTCAGTGCGACGGCATGCGCACGTGCAGCCCCTCCGGCTGGTGCCAGGGCCGCTCGCGCTGAAGCGCCCTGCCCTGAAATAGCGGCGCCCGCTCCCCCACTCTGGCGGCCTTTCGGCCTCTTGGGGGGAGCGGGCGCCTCGATGTCGTCATCCCGGCATGGTCACCTCGCGTGCAGGAGTCGGGGTGGTGCCGTCTACCCCTTCACGCAAACGACCTGCTTGAGCGTGTGGACCACGTCGACCAGGTCCGACTGCGCCGCCATCACCGCGTCGATGGGCTTGTACGCCGCCGGCGTCTCGTCAATCACCTCGGCATCCTTCCGGCACTCCACGCCCTCGGTCGCCTTCGCGTGGTCCTCCAGCGTGAAGCGCTTCTTCGCCGCCTCACGCGACATCGCCCGACCCGCGCCGTGGCTGCAGGAGTGGAAGCTGTCCGCGTTCCCCTTCCCGCGGACGATGAACGAGCGCGCCCCCATGCTGCCGGGGATGATGCCCAGGTCACCCTCGCGCGCCCGCACCGCGCCCTTTCGCGTCACGAAGCAGTTCTTCCCGAAGTGGTGCTCACGCGCCACGTAGTTGTGATGGCAGTTCACCGCCGCTTCAGACAGCTCGAACGGAGGCAGCTCGTTGCTCATCTGCAGGGCCTCGATTGCGCCACGCAGCATCAGCTCGCGGTTGGTCGCCGCGTAGTCCTGCGCCCAGCTCACCGCGAAGACGTAGTCGTCGAAGTGCTCGGAGCCCTCGGGCAGGTACGCCAGGTCCGCGTCGGGCAGGTTGATGTACCAGCGGCGCATGTCCTCCTTCGCCAGCTCGATGAAGTGGCTTCCGATGCGGTTACCCACGCCGCGCGAACCGGAGTGCAACATCAGCCACACGCCATCCGACTCGTCCAGGCACAGCTCGATGAAGTGGTTCCCCGTGCCGAGCGTACCCAGGTGACCCAGGTCCGGCCCACGGCCGATGCGCGGGTGCTTGGCGACGATGCGGTCATACCCCTCCATCAGTCGCGCCCACTCCTTCTGGTGCGAGGCCGGAGCCACGCGCCACGCGCCGACGTCGTTACGGCCGCCGTTGTCCGAGCGGCCATGCGGCACCGCCCGCTCGATGGCCGAGCGCACCCCACGCAGCGAGTCCGGGAGCTGGTCCGCGCGCAGCGTCGTGCGCACGGCAATCATTCCGCAGCCGATGTCCACCCCCACCGCCGCCGGCACCACCGCGCCCACCGTCGGGACCACGCTGCCGACCGTCGCGCCGTAGCCGCGGTGCACGTCCGGCATCGCGGCGATCCACTTGTGGATGAAGGGCAGGCCACGGAGGTTTCGGAGCTGCTTCTTGGCCTCGTCCTCGAACGGCACGCCCACGGTCCACGACTTGATGGGGCGACCCGCCTCGTCCGACAGCACCTCGTAGTTCACCTTGTTGCGCTCCATGGCCTTCACCTTTCGGTCGTTCGCCCTGGGCTCTGTTTCCCGGGCACGCTGGGACCTAGAGCAGCCGGCGTGCCAACCCCGCTTCAGAGGGGAGCATCGCAAGAGCACTGGCTCGGCGTATCCCTTGGGATAAAGTCCTATCCCGATGGCGAAGACACGCACGCGGCAGACGGTGGTCCTGGGCATGCTGGGGACGACGCTCGACACGGGGCAGGGCCCGAACCGGTGGACGAAGTGGCGGCCCACGGTGGCGCTGTGCCAGCAGGAGGACCTGGTGGTGCACCGGCTGGAGCTGTTGCACCCGCCGGCGGCCACACAGATTGCCGCGACGGTGGTGGCGGACATCCGACAGGTGTCGCCGGAGACGTCGGTGCGCACCACGCTGCTGGACATCCGAAACCCGTGGGATTTGGAGGAGACGTACGGCGCGCTGCTCGACTACGTGCGCGGGTACACCTTCAACCCCGAGGAGGAGGACTACCTGGTCCACATCACCACGGGCACGCACATCGCGCAGATCTCGATGTTCCTGTTGGTGGAGAGCCGGCTGATTCCGGGGCGGCTGGTGCAGCTGTCACCGGACCCTCGGGACAAGGCGGGCGCGGGGACGAACACGCTCATCGACCTGGACCTGTCGCGCTACGACACGCTGGCGGCGCGCTTCCAGCGTGAGCAGCGCGAGGGGTTGTCGTACCTCAAGGCGGGTATCGACACGCGCAACGCGGCGTTCAACCACATCATCGAGCGCATCGAACAGGTGGCCAGTCACTCGCGCGCGCCGCTGCTCATCACCGGTCCCACGGGCGCGGGCAAGTCGCAGCTCGCGCGCCGCGTCTACACGCTGAAGAAGTCGCGCGGCACGGTGAGCGGGCCGTTCGTGGACCTCAACTGCGCCACGCTGCGCGGCGATGGGGCCATGTCCGCGCTCTTCGGACATGTGAAGGGTTCGTTCACCGGCGCGCTGCAGGACCGGCCTGGACTCTTGCGGCAGGCGAACGGCGGCGTGCTGTTCCTCGATGAGATTGGGGAGCTGGGGGCTGACGAGCAGGCCATGCTGCTGCGCGCGCTGGAGGACAAGCGGTTCCTGCCGGTGGGCTCGGACAAGGAGGTGGAGAGCGACTTCCAGCTCATCGCCGGTACGAACCGGGACTTGCAGACCGAGGTGGAGCGCGGACGCTTCCGTGAGGACCTGCTCGCGCGCATCAACCTGTGGACCTTCCGACTGCCCGCGCTGCGCGAGCGCCCCGAGGACATCCCGCCGAACCTGCTCTACGAGCTGGACCGGGCGTCGGAGGCGATGGGCGCGCGCATCACGCTGAACAAGGAGGCCCAGGAGCGCTTCCTGCGCTTCGCCACCTCGCCCGATGCGCGCTGGTCAGGCAACTTCCGGGACCTCAACGCCGCGGTGCTGCGCATGGCCACGCTCGCGCCCGGGGGGCGCATCACCCGTGAGGTGGTGGACGAGGAGCTGGAGCGCCTGCGCACGCAGTGGCGGACGGGCAGTACTCGCCCGGGTCCCGTGTCGACAACGAGCGGTGTGGACCGGGTCGCGGAGGTGCTCGGTGAAGAGCTCGCCTCGGAGCTGGACCGGTTCGACCGCGTCCAGCTCGCGGACGTGTTGGGGGTGTGCCAGGGAAGCCGCTCGCTCTCGGAGGCCGGGCGCGTGCTGTTCGCTCAGTCCCGTGCTCGCAAGTCGAGCGTCAACGACGCGGACCGACTGAAGAAGTACCTGGCGCGCTTCGGCCTGACCTGGGCCGATGTGAGCTGACTCGGCACGGCCGTTGGCCATCGGGGGTTTCCACGACCTTCTGAAGCGGCCCACCGAAAAAAGCACGGGCCACGCAAAGGACGGTGACGGAGCGCGTCTTCATCGGTGTTGAAGGCAATGGGGGCCGTGAGCCGGACGGACCTTCGACACGAAAGCACCGCCATGTCCACGCCGCAGCTCCACCTCGACTCCTGTCGTCGGACAGGCACGTGGCTCATCGCCATCGTCCTCCTCCTGATGGGGCGGAGCGTGGAAGCGCAGGTGCGGGAGCCGGACAACTTCCTCGCCACGTCCGTCACCCTCTCCTCCGCGCCTCGGCTGCGTCAGGTCTCCACGCGACACGCCTCGCCCATGCTCGCCGCCGGCTTCCGGCTCTCCGAGCACTCGCAGCTCCGCCTCGACTGGGGACTGCCCTACACCTCGGTGGACCCCGCCGGCGCACTTGAAGGACCCAGCAGCCACCTGGGCTCCTCCAACCTGCTCGTCGGCCTGCACAACGTCCGCGCCTTCGTCGATGACACCGTCTTCGTCCGCATGGGCGTGGGCGTCGCCGTGCCCCTGGCCCGCCATCAGGACGCCGACGAACTCGACGCGCGCGGGCCCGAGACCCAGGACGCCAACTACACCACCGCCGCCGCGGTGCGCGGGCTCGCGGACCCGTGGCTGTGGACGCTCGACACCACCTCCGTCGTGCTGCCCATGGCCGTGGGCCTGGACCTGCCCGGCTTCCAGCTCCGCGCGGACGTGACACTCGGGATGCTCATCCCCGTCTCGCGCACCGCCAGGGACACGCACTTCGTGGCGCAGGCCAGCCTGGAGGCCGCGCTCGGGCTCGGCATGCTGGAGCCCGGCGCGCGGGTGCAGGTCGTCACGCCCCACCTCACCGAGGCGGCCTGGGACGGCGAGGACTCCCGTGTCTCGCTGGAGCCCTTCGTCCGCGTCCGCCTGGGGCCTGCCTTCGCCCGCGCGGGCGTGCGCATCGACCTGGGCGACCCTCGGGCCGCCCCCATGCCCAGCGCGTCACGGATGTGGGCGCTGGGCCTGGGGCTCGGCGTCGGCTTCTGACGGGCCCGCTACTTGATGAGGTAGAAGGCCTCCTGCCGCGGCACGAAGAACTTCCAGCCCTCCTGCGTGAGATAGGCCGGGTCCTCCTCCATCACCGCGACCTTCTGCCCGTCCCACTCCGGCACCGGCGTGGACGTGTTGAGCTCGATGGCGATGTATGAGCCCTCGCGCAACAGCTTCGGCGCCTCCTTGCGCGTCGCCGAGCGGAAGTCGATGGACGCCCCCAGCGCGTGCCCCTGGTTGCCCAGCGGATGGCTGTAGACCTGCGCCGTGATTCCAAGCGCGTCCATCCTCGCCATCGTCGCGTCGTACACATCCGCCGAGGAGAGCCCCGGCCGGGACGTCTCCAGCATCAACACATCCTGGAGCGTGTTCGTGTTGGCCAAGGCCTGCTTCAAACCCTGGGGCGCGTCCGTCTCACCCTCGCGCAGCACATAGGCCATCTTCTGCCAGTCGGTGTGCAGCCCCAGGTAGCTGATGCCGAAGTCCACGTGGATGAGGTCTCCGCGCTCGATGACGACGTCCTCCTTCGTCACCGCGAGAAAGCCGCGCGACTTGGAGTTCACCCCACCCTTGCGCTGCACGCGCATGTCCGGCTGGAACCACGTGCTCACGCCCAGCGCCCACAGCCTGTCGTAGAGCCACCGGCGGATGTCCCCCACCGTCGTCTTCCCCGGCACCACCACCTTCGACGAGAAGGCCTCCTTCACCACCTCGTCCGTCAGCTCCACCAGCCCCTTGTAGTGCTCCCACTCCTCGGGCAGCCGCGTGTCCAGGTACTCCTCGATGAGCGGCGCCGCGCTCACGAAGCGCGCCTCCGCCTTCGGCCCGAGCGCCTCCAGAACCCACGCATACCCGTCCCGCGTCAGGCTGCGCGTCACGCCCCGCTTGCCGTCGATGCCCAGCGCAATCGCCTTCGGCTGGTGGCGCGCGTCCAGCTCCGCCAGGAACTCCGGCCCGGACGTGCCCTCCTCGGGCGTCTCGAAGAACTGGAGCACCGCCTCCTCCGCGTAGCCCGTCAGCGCCACGCGCCGCAACCCCTCGGCGCCCGCGTCCACGAAGACGAAGACGTCCCGGTTGCCCGCGTACGGACGAGGCGGCGCCACGTACTGCGTCAGCGGGTCGTCATGGAACTCCTCGTTGACGACAATCCACATGCCCACGCCATGGCGGCGCATCATCTCCAGCAGCATGCCGTGGCGCTTCTGCAGCCAGCCCTCCCGCAGCGCAATCTGCTGGGACATGGGCAACAGCCGGGGCTTCTCGTCGCGGGCCTGGGCACACCGGGACGCCGAACACGCGGACAACGACAGGAACAGGAGCGGCAGGGCCGCCCACTTCAGCAGGGTCATGGGGGACTCCGAGTCGAGCTGGAGCCACACCCTATCGCTCAGACGGCACTCACCGAAGTCCCCCCACCCCCGGAGCCCTTGGAGACTCCGGAGGCGGAGGACCTGGGGCGCGGACTGCCCCTTCCTCCTCCACGCTCCACGCAGGCCCTCCCGGATGACGCCCCCCCACGACCTGGAGTCATTCGCGTCGTCTCCCCCACCTTCACGACGCCATCCGTCAGAGGCGACGGTCGTCCCCCGACGCCGCCTGCCCGTTTGAAGCGCTCCCAAACCCTCGCGCCAAAACCTCAGTAACTGGCGATCTGGAAATCCAGGTCGTCGTCCAGGAGGAGCTCCGCGTCACGCGCCTCCTGCTGCTCCTCCTCCTCTTCAGAAGCGCCCCCCCGGCACCGCCCCCCGCCCAGCTCCCGTCCGCCGCCCTCCGCCAACGCCCCCCAGCTCCCCCCGCCCGCGCCCCGCTCCTCCGGCGCCCACATCCCGTGAGACTCCCCTTGGCCCCTCGCGTCACATCGGAACATCACTCCCCCCTCGTCGCGATGCAGTCGATGCAGCTCCACTCCCCCGTCGCCGCCGTCTTCCATCTGAAATACGCGGCGAGCCCTTTTTCTTGAGTGTTTCGCGGTGAAATAAAACGGGCGTTCCTCCTCACGAGAAACGCCCGCAAAACATGCAACTCACCGGAAATTCGGGAGAGTCATGTCACCACTGAGACGTGTTTCACCGCTCCGGATTGACAGCGGGCCTGGCGGGGGGCGGCGGGACGGGCGGCTTGGCGGAGAGGGCGTCGGGGGCCTCCTCCGTGGGGGCGCGCAGGCCCCGGTCCCGCTCCGGCGGTGGATCTGGAATCTCGTGGGCGATGAGGCCCGGCATCCTCGAGTTCGAATTCCTCATGTGAGGCTCCCCCTGGGTTCGACGGTTCAAGGTCGACGCGCCGCCACCTGTGGCGAAGCGTCAACACCAGAACGTGGCGGGTCGGAATCCTTGAGGAGCGGACACTTCACTCGAACAGCAGGACGAGGGCGGGCCAGGTCGCGGACGGCTCGCGGGACAGCCACGCCAGGCGCTCGTCGCGCAGGGCCTGGGAGGCCGGGGCTCCGGCGCGGATGCGCTCGCGCACGGACTCGAAGAAGCGCCCCGCGGTGTCGGGGATGTCACCGGTGGAGGCGAGCACGGTGCGCGCGCCCGCCTCGATGAAGGCCACCGGCAGGCTCACCGACTCGTGGAGGAAGGGCGCGGCGCGGGCGGCGCCACACGCGGCGAGCAGCACCAGGGGCGCGCCGTGCAGCGGCTGCTCGCGCACCTGCGTCGCCGCGAGCGCGTAGCGGCCGTCCTCCTCGGGCGCCAGTATCAGCAGCGAGGCATCCGACAGCTCCGGGCTGAAGAGGCCGTGCGTGTGGAGCTCTATCTCCCGCGCCTGGGCCATCTCGCGCAGCACGCGCGAGGGCGTGGCCGCCGCGCCTCGCAGCTCCACGCGCAGCGGGTCCGGGACGCGCGGCGCCTCCAGGGGCAGGAGCTTCTCGAGCGCCAGCGAGCGGGGCGCCTCCACGCCCGTCACCACCAGGTGATGGCCCGCCTGTCCGCGCGCCTCCGGGGCGACGCCCGAGCGGCCCACGCGGTAGCTCCACGCCAGGTCCGCCGGCAGCAGGCCCGGCAGGCCGTGCACGGGAGGCAGCGCCAGCACATCCACGTGCGCGCAGCCGCGCAGGGCCGCCACCAGCCTCGCCGGGACGAGCCCGTCGGCGGAGGCATGCAGGGGCGCGGTGCGGTGGTCGTCGTACGTGCCCACCAGCGCCCCCTGCGAGTCCCTCACGGCGGCCACCGTGCGCTCGTGGTCGACCGCCACGGCGAGCACGCAGCGCTCCGGCACGGGCACGCGCAGGGCCTGGCCCATCAGCTCCAGCACCTGCTCCTGCGCGCCCGCGCGGCCCGCGTCGCTCACCAGCACGCCATAGGCGAAGGTGCGGGCCTTGCGCGCGTCCACGTCGAGCGGGAGCGCCTGGGCCGCGTCGATGGCGCCGAGCAGCAGCTCCCGCCCGGACGCGCGCTCGCGCTCCAGCATGAACTGGCCCTCCAGGAAGGACAGCAGCGCCAGCTCACCGGGCGTGCGCGAGCCGCGTCGCAGCTCCCCCAGCGTGCGCCGCAGCAGGTCCTCGTCGCGCACCTGCGCGCCATGGCGGGCCAGATAGGACAACACCCAGGCGCCGGGCATGCCCAGGGGACGTCCGCAGCGCGTGGCCTGCTCCAGCTCGTCGCGCGCCTCGTCCGGACGGAAGTCCGCCCACGCCACGGTGGCCAGGTTGCGGTGCACGTACGTGCGCTGCTCGCAGTCGTCGGGGATGCGCGACAGCGACTCGCGCAGGAACGCGCGCGCGCTGGCCGCGCTGTGACGGTAGCGGGCAATCTGCGCCATCTCCTGGAGGAACTGCTGCTCCAGGTTCCACTCGCCCAGCTCGCGCGTCAGGCGAAGACCCTCGCGGGCATCCTCCAGCGCGTCGGCCGGGCGATGCAGGCGCACGAAGAGGTCCACGAGCCTGCGCCGCAGCGTCGCGCACCGGTATGCCAGCCCCCGCCCCGTGCAGGAGGCCAGGGCCGCGCGCAGCCGCTGCTCCGCCTTCCACCACTGCCCCTCGCGCTCCTCGCGCACGGACAGCTCGCGCTCGGCCAAGAGCACCAGCCACGGGTCCTGGCTGGCCCGCGCGATGCGCTCGAAGTCGTCCAGGTGCCCCTCCACCGCGTCCAGCGTGACGAGCGCGCCCAGGTACAGGTCCTCCTCCCCGGAGCGCCGCAGCGTCTCCAGGAACGCGTCCGGCGTGGGGTGCTCCTGGCGAAGCAGCCGGGCGTAGTCGCGCGCCAGGGGCCCTCGGCGCTGGAAGTCCGCGAGCGAGACGCGGTTCACCGTGTCGGCCAGCGTGGAGCCCCCCTGCACCTCGTCCAGCACCCGCGCGAGCGGCAAGAGGCGCAGCACCGCCTCGCGCGTGGGCGCGGCCCTCACCGCGTCATAGAAGACCAGGCGCACCACGCCCGGGAAGCGGCGGGCCTCCTCGAGCGGGAGCCGCGAGCCCTCCAGCGAGGCGAGGTTCTGCGCCGCCGCGCGGGCGTCATGGAAGTCGCGCGAGCGCAGGTTCGTCTCGCTGCGCAGCGCCGTGGCGCGAAGACGCGCCTCCTCGCTCCAGCCCGGCTCCCCCAGCCTCACCACCGCGTCGAAGGCCTCGGCCGCCTGGAGCGACAGCCCCAGCTCGCGCAGCACCAGCGCCCGGTTCCACAGCGCCTGGGGATGGTTCGGCGCCGCGCGCAGCACGGCCTCCAGCAGCTCCAGCGCCTCCTCGCGCCGCCCCTGCTCCAGCGCGATGAGGGCCAGGTCGCTGTCGCGGTCGACGGAAGGCCGCGTGCGTCGCAGGAAGTCCGACGCCTGACGCCAGTCCTGACGCACCAGGTACGCGGCCGCGATGCCGTGCAGGTCTCCCCGCTCCTCCAGCTCGGCCAGCTCGCTCAGCGGCAAGGGCGTCGTCGACTCCGGCGCCTCGGGCCCGGCGCGCATCGGCACGTAGCGCCGATACCCATCCGCCCGCGCGTATGCCACGCGCCCCTCCAGCCCTCGCTGTGAGACATGAGCGCCCCATACCTCGGGCGGCGTCTGGCGAGACATCGGCACGGCCAGCACCAGCGCCAGCAGCACCGCGGCCAGCGCCACGCCCCCCACGGCCCAGACCTTCACGGCGCGCGGCCACGCGGGCGCGAGCGAGCGCAGCCGCTGTCGCCACGACGGCCGGGGCCAGGGCGGCGTCGGCCACGCGGGCAACACCGCCTCGGGCGCGGCAATCAGCTCGTCATCGGACGGGAGCCCCTCCTCGTGGAGCGCCTGGAAGCCGAGCAGCTCGAGCTGCATCGCCTCGTGCAGGCCCGTGGCGCACATGGGACAGCGCGCCAGGTGGTGGCGGAAGTTCTCTTCGTCGACCGGGGGCAGCTCACCATCCAGGAACAGGTACAGCTTGTGACACGGGGGGCTCATGCGTCCCCTCCGCCATCCGTCAGCGGCATCAGCAGCTCGCGCAGCTCCTTGCGCGCCTGGAACAGCCAGCTGCCCACGGTGCCCTCGGGCACGCCCATGCGCTGGGCGATGGCGCGGTAGCGCAGCCCCTTGGCGTGCAGCTCGAAGGCCTCACGCACGCGGGCGTTGGGCAGCCGGGCGATGGCCTTGAGCAGGTCCGCGTCGGAGATGCGCTCCCACATCTCCCCCGTCACCGCGTCGGGCGAGCCCACGTCCTCGCGCACCAGCCGGATGTCCCGGCGCTCCTGCTCCAGCAGCTCCGTGCGGCGCTTGCGGCACTGGTCCAGGAAATGATTGGTCAACGCCCGGCACAGCCACGCGCGATACACGGGCTCCGGCTGCGCGGACAACGCCGCGTGGTGCACGAGCGCGCGCACCAGCGCCTCCTGCGCCAGGTCCTCCGGGTCGATGCCCCCCTGACCGCACAGACGCTTCGCCAGGGCCACGAGCATGGGCCTGACGCGCTGAGCAAACTCCTCGAAGCCTTCGTGTGCCACGCGGGCACTGTAGGCCACGGCGAATCGCTTCACCGAGGCAATGCGATGGTCCCTCATCGACCCCTCGCCCTCCTTCCACGCCCACTCGAAACGCAGCCACCCCGAATCCTTGGGTCGTCGTCTGGAAACCGACGCAGTCACGCAGGGTTCCGGTGGCTCCAGGACATCGCTCCACGCCCTGGGGCCGGGTGGCCCCGGGGCATGGTGAGACAGACACCGAGCGCCTTGGACGCCCGCTCGGATGCCCTGCGACCGACGCGCCCTCACCGGACGCGCCAGGATGAGCGCTCAGCCCCGCGGCCCGTCCGGAGGCGGGTCCCTCACATCGGGCTTGGACGGAGGCGGCGGCACCGGCACCTCCCCGTCGCCATCCAGCCCCACGTCAGAAGACGGTCCCGGAGTGGGGTGGTGGACCTCCGGGAGCATCGCCATCGGGGTGATCTGCTCCGAAGACTTCGCCTCGTTCATCCTGCCCATCATGGCACGCTGCTCCTGGGACCCCGCCCCTCTCCCGCCGGATGCGGGAGCGCGCAGTCCTCATGGAACAAAACGCCCCAGGTCTTTCTTGTTGCGTTGAACCTCTCACGTCCCATCGGGCGGGGAGCACGCGTGCCGCGAGGAAGGCTCACTCGAACAGCAGCACGCGCGACAGCCAGCGGGCGTCGTCGGGGCGCTCGAGCAACCACGAGGCGCGCAAGTCCCTCAACGCCACCGAGGGCCGCTCGCCCGCGCGGATGCGCTCTCGCACCCGCTCGAAGAAGGCGCCCGCGGAGTCGGGAATCTCCACGGACGCCGCCAACACCGCGCTCGCGCCCGCCTCGATGAAGGCCATGGGCAGGCTGAAGGATTCGTGGGGAAAGGGCGCCGTCCTCGCGGCCCCACAGGTGGCGAGCAACACCAGCGGCGCATGACTCAGCCGCGCCTGACGGACCTTGTCCGCCGTCAGCACGTAGCCGCCGTCCGCCTCCGGCGCGAGCACCACCATCGACGCATCCGACTGGGACGCGCTGAACAGCCCATGCGTGTGGAGCTCCACCTCGGACGCCTGGGCCATCTCCGCCAGCACGCGCGTGGGTGTCGCCTCCGCGCCGCGCAGCTCCACGCGCCACGGGTCCGGAACGCGAGGTGGCGTCAGCGGGGCCAGTCTCGGCAGCCGCAGGGACGGCGGGCTCGCCACCTCGGTGACCACCAGATGCATCGAGGGCCCGGTGCGAGCGGGCACACCCCTCGCGCCCCGCCCGACGCGGTAGCTCCACGCGAGCGAGTCCGGCAACAGCCCCGCGAGCCCATGGACCGGCGGACGGGTGAGCACGTCGACGTGCTCGCAGCCCGCCAGCTCCTTCACGAGCTCGGCGGGCACCAGCCCCGTGGCCTCGTCTCGCAGCGGCACCTGGCGCCCGGTGGAGTACACCCCCTTCAGCTCCCCTTGAAGACCGCGCACGAGGACCAGGGTCCGCTCGTGTTGCACGGACACCGCGAGCAGACAGCTCGGCGCCACGGGCTCCACGCGCAGCTCGTGGCCCATCAGCGCCAGGGCCTCCTCCCACGCGCCAGCGCGTCCCGCCTGGGAGAGCAGCGCGGAGTAGCCGAAGGCGCGGGCCTTGCGCGCGTCGACGCTGTCCGGCTCCAGGTCCGCCATCTCCAGGCCCCGATGCACCAGCTCACGGCCAGAGGTCCCCGGCTGCTCGAGCAGGAACTGCCCCTCGATGACGAGCAGCAGCGCCTCCAGCCCTGGAGAGACAGGTCCCCGTCGCAGGTCGGCCAGGGTCCGACGCAGCAGCGCGCCGTCATGGGGCCCGGGCACCGCGCGCGCCATCTCCGACAAGACCCAGGCGCCCGTCAGCCCCAGCGGCCGCTCACACTCCATCGCGCGCTCCAGCGCCGCGCGCGCGGCCTCCGGTCGGAAGCGCTGCCACTCCAGCAACGCCACGTTCCGGTGCACGTGCGTGCGCTGGGCGCAGTCCTCCGGCATGCGCCCCAAAGACTCCTCCAGATACGCGCGCGCGGTGGTGAACGCGTGCTGGTAGCGCGCCACGTCCGCCAGCTCCTGGAGGAAGTCCTGCTCGAAGTGCCACTCCCGGGCCTCCAGCGCGCGCGACCATCCCTTCCACGCGTGCTGGAAGGCCTCCGCGGGACGGTGCTGGGCCAGATAGAGGTCGGCGAGCCTCCGCTGCAGGCCCAGGCAGCGGTACACCAGGCCCTGTTTCTGACAGGTGTCCAGCGCCTCCAACAAGCGCTGCTCGGCCCTCCACCACTGGCCCTCACGCTCCCAGAGCTTCGCCTGCTCCTGGTCCGCGAGGACGCGCATCCAGGGGTCCCCGGAGGCGCGCGCCAGGCGAATCACCGCCTGCGAATCGACGGGCTCCCGGTAGGCGTCCGCGAGGACCAGCGCGCCCAGGTACAAGTCCTCCTCGCCCGAGCGCCGGAGTGTCTCCATCACCTCTCCCACCGGCGCGAGCGAGCCCAGCAGCAGCCGCCCGTACAGCCGCGAGAGCGGCCCCCGGTGCGCGAAGTCCCGCTCCGCCACCCGCGTCAGCCACGTGCGCAGGACGCTTCCGCCGTAGCGCTCGTCGAGCACGCGCGCCAGCGGCTCCAGGCGCAGCACCTCCTCACGCGAGGGCGCGGCCCTGACCGCGTCGTAGAAGCCGAGCCGGACGATGCCGGGATGCTCACGCGCCGCGGCCAGCGGCAGGGGCGCGGACGAATCCGTCACCAGCTCCCGCACCGCCGCGTAGGCGTCCTTCCAGGCCCGGGCGCGCGTCGACGTGGACTCGCGAAGCACGCGCTCCCGATGCGCCGCCTCCTCGCTCCATCCAGGCTCTCCCAACCTGGCGACCTCTCCGAACGCGTCGGCCGCCTGGAGCAGCAGCCCCAGCTCGCTCAACGCCAGGGCCCGATTCCACAGGGCCTGGGGATGGCGCGGCCACTCGCGCAGGACGCCCTCGAGCAGCTCCAGGGCCTCCTCCAGCCGCGCCGGGCGCGTGTCGAGCGAGCCCTCCTGTCGCGCCTGCTCCAGCGCCAGCAGCGCGAGGTCGGAATCCCGGTCCGCCGAGGCGGGCATGCGCTTCAAGAAGGCCTGCGCCTGTCGGGGCGCGCCATGGAGCAGATAGGCCGTGGCGACCCCGTGGAGGTCTCCGCGCGTCTCCATCCGCCACAGGTCCTGCAGCGGCAATGAGGGCACCGGCGGTGGCGCCGCGTCCTCGCCCCGGTCCGGGACGAACGGTCGATGGTGGGCATCCACCGCCCGATAGGTCACCCGGCCCTCCAGCACGCGCGGGCCCTCCGCGGACAGCCAGGCGCTCTCTTCCCCTCCCCACGGGAAGGAGAAGGGCAGGAGCATCCACACCGCGACGCCCGCCACCAGCACCTCGAGCCCGCGCAGTCCCCGGAGCCACGTCCGCCGCTCCCGACGCTCCGCGGGCGCCGGTGGCACGGGCGCTGGCGACGACACCTCCGGCGTCATCGCGAGCTGCGCGAGCAACTCGAGCTGCATCGACTCCCGGAAGCGCGCCTCGCACGCGCCGCAGCCCCCCAGATGCTGTCGGAACCTCCCCTGCTCCCGAGCCTGCATCTGTCCATCGAGGAAGCGTTGCAAGTCCTTGCAATCAACCGTCATTGCCTCCGCTCCCGCCGACGCCGCTCAGCCGTCTCCTTCAAGACCTCGCGCAGCTCCAACCTCGCGTGGTGCAGCCGCGCCCCCACCGTGCCCGGCGCCACGCCCGTCTCCCGGGCGATTCGCGAGTAGGACCACCCCTGGAGATACAACTCGAAGGTCCGACGCAGCGTGGGACTCAGGAAGCTCAGCGCCCACCGTAAGTCCTCCACGCCGACGTAGCCCCAGAGCTCGTCCTGCTCCAGCGCGTCGCGCTCCTCCGCGTCCACGGCCAGCTCGAGCAGCCCCCGCAGCCGGTCCGACTCACTGCGGCGACGCCGACACCGGTCCAGGAAACAGTTCTCCGCCACCCGCCCCAACCACGAGCGCTGCTTGAAGGTGTCCCAACGCTGTAGGTGGTCCCACCGGAGGAGCGCACGAAGCAACACATCGTGCACCAAATCCTCCACTTCATGTTCAATCCCGACACAGTACTTGCGAAGAATGGCAAACAGCAGCGGTTGATACTGGCGGGCGAATGCCTCGAAATCCGCGCCTGAATCCCCTGACGGAGGCTCCACCACCCTCAATCGCGGCCTCGAGCTCATTGCCCATCCTCCTTGACCAGAGAACGCGTCAGGTCTGCTTTATTGCCGACACCCCCTTATTCTTACAAACAGGTCACCCCGGAGTTGGAGAGGGGACGTCCAAGGTGTGGTGTTCTGATGACAACACGACACGGCCCCGCGGGGTGTCATGAAGCAGCGGCGGAGAGCGGTGCGGGCTGCTTCAGCGGCAAGGAGAGGGTGAAACATGCGCCACCCAGCGACCCGGAGCGGCTGGCCCGCACCGAGCCTCCGTGGCGCTCCAGGATGCCGCGGGCGATGGCCAATCCCAGCCCCGTCCCCGGGCGAGGACCCTCGCGCCGCCGCCCCGTGACGAAGGGCTGGAACAGCCGGGGCAACAGCTCCGGTGGGATGCCCGGACCGCTGTCCTCCACGAGGACCTGGAGCATCGTGTCTGTTCGAGACAGACGGACCTGGAGCCTGGGATGGGTGACCTCCCGCAGCGCGAGCAATGCGTTCTCCAGGACAATGACAAACACTTGGGAGAGCTGGGACTGGTCCGCCTCCATGGACAGCGATTCCCCCTCCTCCAGCTCGAAGGACACGTCCGGCGCCAGGGCGCCCAATCCCTGTCGCGCGGTGGAGTACGCCAGCGCCACGGTGGCCTGGACATCCACCCGTCGCAGCTCCAGCGGGCGGGGCCGGCCGTAGCGCAACAGCTCGTCGACGAAGTGGCCCGCGCGGGAGATCTGCTCGCGCATGCCGGCCAGCGTGTCCGCGTCCGCGCCCTGGCGCTCCAGCAGCTTCAGTTGCGCGGCGAGCACGCCCAGCGGGTTTCGCACCTCATGGGCCACGGCCGAGGAGAACTGTCCCAGCTCCGCCAGGCGCGCGGCCTGATCCGCGCGGGTCTCCTGCTCCGCCAGCGCCGCCACCAGCTCCGTGCCCGTGGCGCGCCCTCTCAGCAGCCTGCGTCCCAGCCACTCCTGGAGCCCCTGACGCAGCGGCTCGAAGGCGAGCGCCGCCAGGGCGAGCAGGAAGAAGGCGCCCGCACGGTACTCGGCGAGGAAGGGCTGGCCGCTGCCCGCCATCAGCGTCAGCACGCCAAAGAGGAAGCCCGCGGACAGCACCGCCGCCATCGCCGAGTAGACGAGGCTGCGCTCCAGGAGCCTGCGCTCGGAGGGCGGCTGGTGCGCGTTGATGACGTGCACGAGCACCAGCAACGAGGCCAGCACCAGGTACATCCCGAAGGGCAGCGCGTAGCCCGCGGACAGCAGCAGCGCCGTGGCCAGCCCGCCCGAGTACGCGAGCGCGCCGACGATGCCCAGGCTGCGCAGGAGCGGCCGGCGCTCGGGCGTCTCCTTCCGGTACGAGCGCGCCAGGAGCACCAGGGGCACGCCCGCCGCGGAGACCGACAGCGCCATGGTGGGCCAGAACAGCGGCCCGCGCTTCATCGCCAGGGGGCCGTAGAGCGCGTCCGGGAAGAGCGCCCCCACCCCGGTGACGACAGTGGCCACGACGTACGCGAGCACCACCAGCCGGGGGGAGCGCTGGCGCGAGACGTCCTGCGCGGTGTGGAAGAAGGCGGCGGCGGTGAAGGCGCCACTGGCGGCGAAGCGCTCGCCGAGCCACGCGGCCTGGGGCACGCACAACAAGAGGAGCGAGCCGCTCCAGAACGCGGTGGCGAGGCAGTACAGCGTCAGCCCCGCGGCGTCCCGGCCTCGCAGCGCGGCCGTGAAACACAAGAGGAGCGACACCGACAGGACAGGCACGAGGCTGTAGGCGAACAGGGGCCCCATGGACGGAGTGTGGCAGATGTTCCTAGTGTGCGCCCCGTCGGCGCCTGGAGGCGCTCCGACGTCACCAGGAGTCACGAGCAGTGCGGCATTTCGCGATGGTCGCGGCGGGGGCCACCCTCTGGGGGTGCTGGTCCCTCTTCCTCCGGCCCGCGGGCCTGTCCTGGGCGCAGAACGCGTTCCTGGCGCTCGTCGCCATGTCGCTGCCGGTGCCCCTGCTGCTGCGCGGCGCCCCGTTCCATGACCGGCGCGCCACCCTGGCCCTGCTCGTCGTGGCCCTGGCGGACGCGGCCAACATCAGCCTGTTCTTCGCCGCCATGAAGCGCGGTCCCGTGTCGGTGGCCGTGCTCACGCACTATCTCGCCCCCCTGCTGCTCGCGTTCGCCGCGCCCTGGGTGCTGGGGGAGAAGCGCTCCGTGCGGGCCCTCGTCGCCGGGCCGGTGACGCTGGTGGGGCTGGTGATGCTCATCGGCCGGCCCGATGGACAGGGAGGAGCGGGGATGACGGCGGCGCTGGGCGCGGGCAGCGCCCTGTTCTTCGCGGCCATCGTCCTGGGGACGAAGGCGGCGACGCGGGCCTACTCGCCGCTGGCCGTGGCCTCGCTGCACGCGCCGGTGTCCGCCGGGGTGCTGCTGCTCATCGCCGGGACGGACGCGCTGCCGACGGCGCTGGACTCCGCCACCCTCCAGGTGCTCGCCGGGGGCGCGGTGTGCGGCCTCGCCGGGACGTGCCTCTTCAATGCGGGGCTGAGCCGGGTGCCCACGGCGGCGGCCGGGGCGCTGACGTACCTGGAGCCGCTCACGGCCTCCCTGGTGGGCTGGGCCGTCTTCTCCGAGGCGCTCACACCCGTGGGCGTGGCGGGGGGACTCCTGGTGCTGGCCGCGGGGGTCTGGGTCGCCTCCGAGCGTCGGGCGCCCGCGTCAAACATGGCCCTCCCGTCCGCCACGTCTTGAAATCTCCACCCAACTCCCCACTTGCAAGGTCGGGGAATCCTTTGGTCCTCTTGGGCCAACGCAGCTTCTCCCCGCAGCGCCGTGCTTGCGACGCCGTATGCCCATGGAAACCGCAGCAGACAGTCGTGAGTACCGCGTCCTCTTCTTCTGCCCCGCGTCGAGCGCGAGGCTGGAGCGGCTGGAGGCGCCCGTGCGACGGCTGCTGTCGCGCATCCAGGCACCGCCCGCGGAGCTGACGCCCATCCAGGAGTCCGGGGCGCTGTCGGAGGCCGGGTGGCAGGTGTACCTGGTGCGCTCGCTCACGGAGCGTTCGGCGGCGCAGGCCATGGCCGCGTACGTCAGCGAGGCCACGTGCGCGCTGGCGGCCGAGGTCGACGCCGAGGTGCTCGGGCTCTACGTGGACGTCTCCGGAGACTCGGCGCGCATCTGCCGCTGTGGGCCGGAGGATGGACCGGAGACCTTCGCGGGCCGCAGGCAGGCCGCGCTCAACCGCACGGCCGAGTGGCTGGAGGTCGCGCCCATTCTCCTCTCCGCCATCTTCCAGCTCGACGTGCCGGACGCGGACTACGAGCCGGACGCGGATGACCGCTACGTGGAGGAGAAGCTTCGCGAGGCGAAAGCCTTGATGGAGCGCTACCGTCAGGGGAAATGAGGTCTCGAACTCCGGAGGACCTCGCGGGCCGCTGTCCGCGCTGCTTCCTGCCTTCCCCGCTGTGCCTGTGCGCCGAGCTCCCGAGCATCCCCACGCGCACGGAGCTGCTCGTCATCCGTCACCACAAGGAGACGCTGAAGTCGACGAACACCGCGCGCATGGCGGCGCTCGCGCTGCCGCGCTGTCACATCGTCTCGTATGGCTCGCCGGGTCAGCGCTTCGATGCGTCGGTGCTGGAGGATGACGGCTCCACGTGGCTCCTGTTCCCGGACGCGCAGCAGACCGTCGCACCGGAGGCGGAGAAGCCCCGGAGGCTCATCGTCCTGGACGGGAGCTGGGGACAGGCGCGCCGCATGGTGCAGCGCCTGCCGGGGTTGCGCAGGCTGCCCGGACTGAAGCTGCCTCCGCCGCCGGTGGATTCACGCCGGCTGCGCAGGCCGCCGCATCCAGACGGCATGTCGACGATTGAAGCCATCGCCGGTGCGCTCGCGTACCTGGAGGGCGAGGACGTCGCCCGGCCGCTCTACGACCTGCACGAGAAGATGATCGACCGGGTGCTCGCGAGCCGCGGCCGGGGCCCGGCGCCGTCCTGTGACGAGGACGACGGGGACTGAGCGTCGAGCCGTCTCACGAAGCGCGCAGCGTGCTCAGCAGGAGGCGCCCTCGCTGCAGCGCGCCTTGCGCATCTGCTCGGCGAACGGCACGGGCTCCAGGAAGCCGGTGACGCGCGGGCGCTTGAGCTCCGTGCCCGTCTGCGACACGAAGGCCACGGTGGGCAGGCCCTCCACGCCGAAGCGCTCCATCAGCGCGTCGAGCGCGTCGTCGCTGTTCGTCGCGTCGATCTTGATGGTGAGGAACTGCCCCTCGGACGACTGCGAGATGACCTGCGGCGCTGGATACGTCTCGCGGTCCAGCTCCTTGCAGGCCGCGCACCAGTCCGCGAAGAAGTCGATGAGCACCGGGCGGCCCTCGGCCTTCGCCTGGGCCAGCACCTGGTCGAACGCCTCGCGAGAGAAGGTCGCCTTCTTCGCGGGCATCACGTGGTCCCACGCCCACGTCGGCGCCTGCGGACGCTCGGCCACGCCCAGACGCACCCACAGCTCGCCCACCGGGCCCGCGTCCAGCGCGCCACCGCGCACCATCAGCGCCACCACCACCAGCGCCACACCGAACGCCTTGAACGAGAAGTCGCGCGCGCCTTCCTTGAACGAGCGGTGCACCGCGCCCAGGAGCACGCCCACCACCGCGAGCGCACCCGCCAGCGCCGCGCCCGGCAGACGCCCCAGCTCCGCGCCCGCCGCCTTCACCACGTCGCGCGCCCACGGCGACGCGTCCTTCAGATAGCTGAACGCCAGCGCGACGAGCATGATGCCCAGCACGCTCTTCACCCACTCCATCCACACGCCGCTCTTGGGCAGCCGCACCGTGGACACACCGAGGATGAAGAACGGCACGCCGATGCCCAACGCATAGATGAACAGCAGCGACGCGCCCAGCGTCACGTTCGCCGTCTTCGCCACGAAGGCGAGCAGCCCCGTGAGCACCGGCCCCGTGCACGGCGCCGCCAGGAAGCCCGACACGCTGCCCATCAGGAACGCGCCCGCCACACCCGCGCCGCCCACCGAGTTCAGCCGCGTCTGCAGCCCCGACGGCAGCGCCAGCTCGAACGCGCCGAACATCGACGAGGCGAGCAGCAGCAGGAACACCGCCAGCCCCGTCACCACCGCGGGGTGCCCCAACATCGAGCCGAACGCCTGGCCCGTCTTCGCCGCCAGGATGCCCAGGCCGCTGAACACCACGCCCATGCCCACGATGTAGGACGTGGTGAGCAGCATCGCCTTGCCCCGGCTCTCCGCCTTCCGGGCGCCGAAGACGGAGACCGTGATGGGAATGAGCGGGTAGACGCAGGGCGTCAGCGCGGTGAGCAGACCCCCGCCGAAGACGATGGCCGCGCCGAGGAAGAGGCTGCCCGACTCCAGGAAACGCGCCGCGTCGAGCTCGGTGCTGGGGCCGGTGGGCAACAGCCACGGCACCACCACCACCGCCACGCCGGCCAGTACGGCCATCAACCCGAGCTTCTTGGCATTCATGCGCGCTCTCTTCCGTCGTCCCGAGCAAAAGGGCCCGCTTTGTATACGCAGGCCCCGGCCCGGGGGCTACTGCGCCGTGGGGGCAAGCGAGGAGGCGGGCACCTTCAGGCCCGCGGACCGCGCCAGCCCCATGACGCCCTCCACCGCGGCGGCGATGTAGCCAAAGGGGTTCGCCCCATCCACCGCCGTGACGTGGACCTCGCCCATCTTCTGCTGGAACGCGGCCGCCACCTGGGGAAGCTGCTGCGCCAGCGTCATCTGGATGACCTCAGGACTGATGGTGTTCTCGATGTCCCGCAGGGCCCGGGCCCGCGACAGCTCCAGCTCCTGCCGCGCGTTCTCCCGCCGCACCTCCAGCTCCGCGATGGCCACCTCCGCCTCGGCGATTCCGCGCCGCGACTGCACCACCTGCAGCTGCGCCTTGAGCTTCTCCACCTCCTGGAGCTGCTCGGCCAGCTGCCCCTCGTGCCGGGCCGCCGCCTGCTCCTGCTCCCGGCGCAGCCGCTCCAACTCCATCTGCGCCAGCGCGTTCTGCTGCTCCTGCTCCCGGCGCAGCCGCTCCAGCTCGATGGTCGCCTTCGCGCTCTCGTTCTCCTGCTCGCGCTGCAGCCGCACCAGCTCGAAGCGCGCCTGGGCGGCCTCGGCCTCCTGCAGCAGCTTCTGCTTCTCCAGCTCCAGCTTCGCGCGGCCCACGTCCGCGTCCTGCTCGCGCTTGAGCTTCTCCAGGGCGATGCGCGCGCGGGCCCCCTCCAGCTCCTGCTCGCGCGACAGCTTCTCCATCTCCACCTGCGCGCGGCTGGTGGCCAGCTGCCGCTCGGAGACGATCTTCGCCTCGGCCAGCCGCGCCTCGGCGGTGAGCGCCTCCAGCTTGGACTGCTCGTCGGCCACCTGCTTCTTCTGACGCACGTCCTGCTCGGCGGCGAGCTTGGTGAGCGCCACCTCGCGCTCCACCGTCGCCTGCTCCTGCTTCAGCGTGCGCTCCTGCGCGAGCTTCGCCTCGGCCACGCGTGCCTCGACGGCCAGCGTCTCCAGCCGCGACTGCTCGTCCGCGCCCTGCCGGCGCTGGCGCACCTCGTCCTCGGCCTCCAGCTTCTGCAGGCTCAGCTGCCGCTCGGCCTCCGTCTCCTCGCGGTGGACGAAGCGCTCCTTGGCCAGCTCCGCTTCGCGCGCCTGACGCTCCTGCTCGCGGCGGAAGCGCGCCTGCATGTTCTCGAAGACGGTGGACGACAGGACGCGCACGTCCTGGATTTCAATCGTGTCCAGCAGCACGCCCCAGCCCGCGTCCGTCGAGTCCTCCAGACGCCCCTGCCCCGACAGCACCGGCGCGATCTCGCGCATCAGCTCCGCGGCGATGCCCTCCTTGCGGCGGGACAGGCACTCCTCCACGGAGAGGTTGGCCACGAGCCTGCGCGCGGCGCCCACGAACATCTCGCTGAGCAGCTCCGCCAGCTTCTCCTGCGCCCGCTCCGGGAAGGAGAAGTTCAGCATGCGGAAGGCCACCAGCGGATCCGCGATGCGGTACACCGCCAGGCCCGTCACCTGCACGCCCACCTTCTCGCTCGTCACCTGGTCCGCGGTGAACTGCAGCCGCTGGATGCTGGTGGGGACGATGGCCACCGAGTCACCCGGCAGCTTGAAGCAGCTGGCCCCCTGGCCGCTGATGTCGCGCACGCGGCCGCGGCGCATGTGGACCAGGAACTCGCTCGGCCGGGCGGTGATGAGGCCCCAGCGCTTCATCTTCTCCGGGTCCTCGGCGGGCTTCCCCGCGCGCCAGCCGTCCGAGTAACGGTTCTTATCCATCCCCCCACCGCCACCCTCCATCCGGACGAGCTGTGCACGGCCCTGGTCCGACGACTCAGACGACTCCCTCACCCGCTTCGCGTTCGCGCTCATGCCTGCCTCCTGGCGGCGCCCCCAGGTTGCAGCCCCCCGGCCAGCCCCACACCCCTCGGGAAATCAGCCGCTTGCGCGCGAAGAGGCCCGCGCATCGCCCCATTCCGGACCACCCCGCGCCAGGACGGCCCACCCGGGGTGATCCACCCCGGTGCAGTCGTTCCGACGCCGACATCCCCTCCTTCCAGCCAGTCCCGGCAGGTCTCCCGTACGCCTTATGTTCGCTTGACCCGAGGGCACCCGATTTTATAATTGACCAGTCCGGTCCACATTCATGTGAGACGGTGTATGCCCGCCGCAGCGCGCCCCCTGGGTGGCGCCGGGGTGCGGGGGCAGTCGCAAGCCCCTTCAGGAAGGTGTGGGACGCAATGGTGAAGCTGCCGATCTACATGGACAACCACGCCACCACGCCGCTGGACCCGCGCGTGCTGGACGTGATGCTTCCCTATCTGCGCGAGGACTTCGGCAACGCGTCCAGTCGCAACCACGTGTTCGGCTGGAAGGCCGAGGCGGCGGTGAAGAAGGCCCGCCAGCAGGTGGCGGAGCTCATCGGCGCGACGGACCAGGAGATCGTCTTCACCTCCGGCGCCACCGAGTCCGACAACCTGGCCATCAAGGGGGTCATCGAGTACTACAAGTCGAAGGGTGACCACATCATCACCCTGAAGACCGAGCACAAGGCCATCCTGGACACCTGCAAGCGCCTGGAGCGCGTGCGCCAGGAGCGCCTGGACGAGCTCAAGCTGCTTCGCCTGTCGCAGCTCGCCGAGCGCGACGTGTCGCCCGAGGAAGTACCGGAGCTGGCCGCGAAGCACGACGTGGAGAACGACGCGACGTACAAGAAGTGGGCGGACATGCCCACCGGCGGCGCGCGCGTGACGTACCTGGACGTGGAGCAGGACGGCCGCGTCAACCTGGAGAAGCTCGAGGAGGCGATGACGCCTCGCACGGTGCTGGTCTCCATCATGTTCGCCAACAACGAGATCGGCGTGGTGCAGCCGGTCGCGGAGATTGGCGCGCTGTGCCGCAAGAAGGGCATCCTCTTCCACTGCGACGCGGTGCAGGGCATCGGCAAGGTGCCCTTCGATGTTGAGGCCATGAAGGTGGACCTGGCCTCCATCACCTCGCACAAGATGTACGGCCCCAAGGGCATCGGCGCCCTGTACGTGCGCCGCAAGCCGCGCGTGCGCATCGCCCCCATCATCGACGGCGGCGGTCATGAGCGCGGCATGCGCTCGGGCACGCTCAACGTGTCGGCCATCGTCGGCTTCGGTCACGCGGCGCAGCTGGCGCGCGAGGAGCTGGCCGAGGAGTCCGCGCGAATCCTCCGGCTGCGCGAGAAGCTGCGCAAGGGCCTCACGGACGCGCTGGACATGACCATCATCAACGGCTCGATGGAGCACCGCCTGCCGGGCAACCTCAACATCTCCTTCGCCCACGCCGAGGGCGAGTCCCTGATGATGGGCATCAAGGACGTGGCGGTGTCGTCCGGCTCCGCGTGCACGTCCGCCTCGCTGGAGCCCTCGTATGTGCTGCGCGCGCTGGGCGTGGACGAGGAGCTGGCGCACAGCTCCATCCGCTTCGGCCTGGGGCGCTTCACCACGGAGGAGGAGGTCGACTACGTCGTCCAGCTCGTCGTGGACAAGGTGCGCAAGCTGCGCGACATGAGCCCGCTGTACGAGATGGCCAAGGAAGGCATCGACCTCAAGAGCATCGAGTGGACGGCGCATTAGCGCGCCTTCCCGAGCAGACAGCGGGGCGCATGACTCCCCGGACGGTGGGCATTGCTCGCCGGAACCATTGGTGCGAAGCATCGGTTGAAGGAGTTGGCATGGCTTACAGCGACAAGGTCATCGACCACTACGAGAACCCCCGCAACGTCGGGACGATGGACAAGGAAGACCCGAACGTGGGCACGGGTCTGGTCGGCGCGCCCGCGTGCGGCGACGTGATGCGCCTGCAGTTGAAGATCTCGGACGACGGCCTCATCGAGGACGCGCGCTTCAAGACCTTCGGCTGCGGCTCCGCCATCGCGTCCTCGTCGCTGGTCACCGAGTGGGTGAAGGGCAAGACGGTGGACCAGGCGATGACCATCTCCAACAAGGACGTGGCCCGCGAGCTGGCGCTGCCGCCGGTGAAGATCCACTGCTCGGTCCTCGCCGAGGACGCCATCAAGGCGGCCATCGAGGACTTCAAGAAGAAGCGCGCCGCGCGCAAGGCCCAGGCATCTTAAGTCCTGGGAGCACGGTGCTCTTCACATGACTCCAGGAGGTGAACCCATGAGCGAACAGGCGACCCAGCAGATGACGCCCGGCCCGGTGGCCAACGCGGCGCCCGTGGCGAAGTCGGCCCCCAAGGGCATCGTCGTGGCGGACAGCGCCGTGGCGCGGCTCAAGGAGCTCCTGGAGCAGCGCCAGACGCCCGAGGCCGGCCTGCGGCTGGCCGTGAAGGGCGGCGGGTGCTCGGGACTCCAGTACTCCATGGAGTGGTCCGAGAAGGCCCGCGAGCGCGACAAGATCTTCGAGAAGGACGGCGTACGCGTCTTCGTGGACCCGAAGAGCTACCTGTACCTCATTGGCACGGAGCTGGTGTTCGAGCAGACGCTCATGGCCTCCGGCTTCAAGCTCAACAACCCCAACATCAAGGCCGCGTGCGGCTGCGGAGAGAGCTTCTCCGTCTGACGTGGGGACAGCCCTCGTCCCTCGCCTCGCGCGGGGGACCTTCAGTCACGCGGGGTCCGGCCAGCCGCCGGGCCCCTTTCGTTTATCCGCCCCCTGCCCCCATGGAGCACACCGAGTGAGGACCCACTTCGACGTCTTCGGGCTGCCGCGCGCCTACGACGTGGACGTGCCGGCGCTGGAGAAGCAGTACCGCGAGCTGTCGCTCCAGCTGCATCCGGACCGCGTGGCCCAGGCCGACGCGCGCGAGCGCCTCAAGGCCCTGGAGGGCACCACCGCCCTCAACGAGGCCTTCAAGGCGCTCAAGGACCCGGTGCGCCGCGCCTTCTACCTGCTCAAGCTCCACGGCGTGGACCTGGACCGCGAGGACGCGGGCGCGCAGAAGGACATGCCCCTGGAGTTCCTGGAGGAGGTCATGGAGCTGCGCGAGGCGCTCGACACCGCGATGGAGAAGAAGGACCTGACGCGGGTGCAGGCCATGGGGACCCAGGTGGAGGGGCGTCGCAAGGCGGCGCTCGACGAGGCGGCCGGTGCCCTGCGCGCCCTGGAGGGCGACAGTGACTCACAGGTGCCGGTGAGAAAGGCGTCGCATGCCCTGGGTCGGGTGCGCTACTTCACGCGCTTTCTCGAGCAGGTGGAAGCGTTCGAGGAGGAGAGTCTGTCGTGAGCAAGAACGGCTACCTGCAGATCCATGATCCGCTCAAGCCCAAGGGCCAGGCGGTGGGCATCGACCTGGGCACCACCCACTCGCTGGTGGCGGCGGTGACGCAGGGCAAGCCCCGCTGCGTTCCGGTGGACGAGGGCGACTCGCTGCTGCTCCCCTCCGTGGTGCACTACGGCCAGGACGGCGGCGTGGTGGTGGGCGTCAGGGCTCGCGCGCTCGCGGCCTCGCACCCCACGGACACCATCGCGTCGGTGAAGCGCTTCATGGGCCGAGGCCCCGAGGACGCCGAGACGCGCAAGCTGGGCCACTACAAGTTCGTCCCCGGCGCCAAGGTGGTCCGCTTCGACGTGTCGGGCGGCAATCCGGTGACGCCGATTGAAGTGTCCGGCGAAATCCTGCGCGCCCTCAAGCGCCGCGCCGAGGCGCAGTTCTCCAGCAAGGTGGAGCAGGCCGTCATCACCGTGCCGGCGTACTTCGACGACGCCCAGCGCCAGGCCACCAAGGACGCCGGAAGGCTCGCGGGCCTGGAGGTGCTGCGCCTGCTCAACGAGCCCACCGCCGCCGCGCTCGCATACGGCCTGGACAAGGGCAGCCAGGGCACCTTCGCCGTCTACGATCTGGGCGGCGGCACCTTCGACATCTCCATCCTCAAGCTGGTGGACGGCGTGTTCGAGGTGAAGTCCACCGGCGGCGACTCGGCCCTGGGCGGCGACGACTTCGACCGGGCGATTGCCACGAAGGTGTTCGAGGCGCTCGGAATCACCGAGCCCTCCCCTTCCCTGGTCGCCGAGGCGCTCGCGTCCTCGCGCAAGGCCAAGGAGGCCCTCACCGACGCTGGCGAGGCCACCGTCACGGTGGATGGCCGCTCGCACGCGGTGAAGCGCGCGGACTTCGACGCGTGGATTCAGCCCCTGGTGGCGAAGACGGGCCTCGTCTGCCGCCGGGCGCTGAAGGACGCGGGCGTGGCGGCGGGAGAGCTGGACGGCGTCATCCTGGTGGGCGGCTCCACGCGCGTGCCAGCGGTGCGCCGCTTCGTCGCGGAGATGTTCGGCCGCGAGCCGTTGGGCGACATCGACCCGGACCAGGTGGTGGCGCTGGGCGCCGCGGTGCAGGCGGACCTGCTCACCAACGCGGACCGGCAGGACGAGGTGCTGCTCTTGGACGTGATTCCGCTGTCGCTCGGGCTCGAGACGATGGGCGGAATCACCGAGAAGCTCATCCAGCGCAACTCCACCATCCCCACCGCGGCGGCGCAGGTGTTCACCACGTTCAAGGACGCGCAGACGGGCCTGGACGTGCATGTGGTGCAGGGCGAGCGGGAGCTGGTGGAAGACAACCGCAGCCTCGCGCGCTTCACGCTCTCCGGCATCCCCCCGCTCGCCGCCGGCATGGCGCGCGTGGAGGTGCGCTTCCAGGTGGACGCCGACGGCATCCTCTCCGTCTCCGCGAAGGAGCAGAGCACGGGCGCCACCCAGTCCATCACCGTCAAGCCGAGCCACGGACTCACCGAGGATGAAATCGAGCGGATGCTGCTCGACTCCATCGAGTACGCCGAGGACGACATCCAGGCCCGGCAGCTGCGCGAGCAGCGCGTGGACGCCGAGCGCGTGCTGGCCGAGGCGGACCGTCAGCTGGGCGAGCACGCCTCGCTGCTCCAGGACGGCGAGAAGGCCACCATCGACGCGGCCATCGCCCGCGTGCGCGAGCTGGCCCAGGGCAACGACTACCTGAAGCTCAAGGAGGCCGTGCATGCCCTGGACGAGACGTCCCGGCCCTTCATCGAGCGGGTGATGAACAAGGCCATCACCCAGGTCGTGGCCGGTCACTCGGTGGAGGAGTACTGACGTGCCCAAGGTCACCTTCAAGAGCCCGCTGGCCGAGGTCAGCGTGGACGTTCCCCCCGGGACCATCCTCCTGGACGCCGCCGAGCAGTCGGGGGCCCAGGTGGGCCACAGCTGTGGCGGCGTTTGTGGCTGCTCCACCTGTCACATCTGGGTGCGCAAGGGCCTGGACTCGCTCAGCGAGCAATCGGACGCGGAGGCGGACCGGTTGGACATGGGGTTCGACGTGCGTCCGTACTCCCGGTTGAGCTGCCAGACGGAGGTCAGCCAGGAGGACGTGGTGGTGGAGATCACCGAGGAGTCCCTCACGGCCTTCATGGACGAGAACCCGGTCATCCGCCGGGCCCTGGAGGCCGAGGGGAAATGGCCGCTGAAGAAGTGAGGTTGTTACGTAGTTCTTGACGAGCCGGGGCAGGACTTCTATATGTCCGCCCCATCGCAGCGACGCCACGGCGCCGAGGCGGTGCAGCCACCTGCCCAGGTGGTGGAATTGGTAGACACACTAGATTCAGGGTCTAGCGCCTGCAAGGGCATGGAGGTTCGAGTCCTCTCCTGGGCACAAAGTCGATAAGGGGTCCCGGTTTCAAACCGGGGCCCCTTTTCGCTTTTCAGGGGCCTGCTCACTGCGGCGCTGGCTCCACCGCTTCATGCGCCACGTGCTGCGCGGCCTCGCGCGCCAGGCTGCCGCCCTTCCTCAAGTCGCGGATTCGAATCTTCCGGACGTAGACGGAGACGGCGCCCACGCCGGCCTGGCTGAACACCGTGCCCAGGTGGGTGAGCGTGGCGAAGGCCGCCGCGTCCTCGGGGGTGGCGCCCAGGCTGCGGGCCGCCCAGCTGGTGACGAAGTAGTAGATGCCCATGCCCGCGGGCACGCCCGGGAGCGCCTGTCCCAGGGAGATGGCGCCCAGCACCACCGCGCCCGCGAAGAGCCCGCCGGAGATGCCGATGCCATGCAGCGCCAGTCCGTAGGCCAGCGCCGACGCGAGCACGGGGCCCAGGGAGAAGAAGAGCACCTTGCCCATGCCGATGAAGGAGCGCGCGGAGCCCAGCCCGTCGCTCACGTGGTGGAGGAAGCCCTCCAGCCGCGGGAAGCGGTGCCGCCGGTGCAGCGCGTTCGCCAGCGGGAGCGACCAGTGGGCCAGCAGCACCACGAGCGCGACGAGCCCCACGCACAGGGACACCGCCACCTTCAGCTGCCCCTGGAAGCGCGTGAGGGTGGAGCCGAAGGGCCCCAGCAGTGACAGCGTCACCAGCATCATCAGCGCGGCGAACTCCATCAGCTTGCCGACGGCGACGGTGCCCAGGCAGCGCAGGAAGGGGATGCGCTCGGTGCGCGACAGCAGGAACGAGCGCAGGATGTCGCCCAGCTTCCCCGGCAGCGCGTTGTGGACGAAGGCGCCGATGGCCACCAGGTGGTAGCGCTCGCGGAAGGGCACGCGCTTGCGCAGGGTGCTCTGCCACTGCACCGCGCGCAGCGGGATGATGGAGCCCTGCAGCAACACGAAGGGCAGCAGCCACACCAGGTGGCCGGGCAGGTCCCGCAAGAAGTCGTCCAGCGGGAAGCGCGGCTGGAGCAGGGGACCTGGGCCCTTGGGGTTCCAGTGGAAGAAGGCCGTGGAGAGCAGGACGGCGGACAGCACCAGCCCCACCACGCCGAGCAGCACCTTGGGCAGGCTCAGGCCCTTCGCGGACGGCCTGGGCCACGCACTCTTCGAGCGACGCGGAGGAGCCTTCATTGCACCCACCTCAGGCGAGGCGCCTGCCGCACATAGACCTCCGCGAGCCGGTCATGCAGTTGGGCGCAGTGCCCCAGTCCGGACAGGTCCACCGGCGCGTCCGCGGGCCAGCACACCAGGCTGTTGGCCTCCGTGCGCGTCAGCCCACCGTGCGAGCCGAACTCCCACGCGAAGCCCACCGTGCCGCCCCTGCGCACCGCTTCTCCGAAGACGACCAGGTCCCCCGCCGTCTTCATCGCCGGCAGCCCCCGCAGGAAGTCCGCCACCGCGCGGCGGCTGAACTCAGGTGACAGCGGCGCGCGCTCCACCTCGTCCGGGCCGTACACGCCGCCGCGAATCACCGCCACCGCGGAGTGACCTCGTCTCAGCGCGACGATGCCGATGTCCTCGCTGCGCGTGGCGCGAGCCAGCACATCCGGATGTCGCGCGAGCAGCTCGCGGGCCTCCAGCGGCTCGCGCGCACCGGAGAGATAGACGTGCGCGAAGTTGCCGCACTCGACGATGACGGGCTCGAAGGGCGCGCTCGCCACTGAATCCTGACGAGGACGACCGTCGCGCAGTCCGCGCACCACGTCCTCGGACAGCTCGCCAGGCGCGCCCTCGAGGAGCAGCGACTCCAGCTTCCGCCCCTGGCGCTGTTCCAACGGCAGGCTGTCCACGTGGCCATGGTCCGAGAGGATGATGACGTCGTAGGGGCGCTCCACCGATTGGGACATCGCGTAGAGGTCCTCCAGGTACGCGTCCACGCGGTGCAGCTCGGACAGCGCCAGCTCCGAGCGAGGCCCCCGGCGATGCGCGACTTCGTCGTAGTTGCCGAACACCAGGTAGATGGCGGGCACGCCGCGCACCATGTCCACCAGCGCCTTGGTGTACGCGAAGCTCCAGCCCAGCCGCTGCAACAACACGCGGCTGACGAGGAAGGACTGCTCGTGCCGCCAGTCGTGCAGCGCGTGGGCCCAGTGCGCCACCTCGCGCGCCGAGCGCCACGTGTCCATGCCGAACGCGCCGAGGAAGTCCCAGAGGCCTCGCGTGCGTCCCGCCGACAGGCCCATCATCTCGTACGAGAACGCGCGCGACATCTGCTTGAAGCTGGCCAGCGTGCTCATGCTGAGCGCGTTCTGGGCGCCCGCGCGGAACAGCGAGAAGTAGCCGTGGCCGCCTCCGTCCAACAGGCTCTCGCGCCCCTGGCTCCGCAGGCGCTCGTCGATGACCTGTGCGTCCGTGGGCGTGCTCATCCGCACCTGTCGTCCAAGCTCCCTGTCGAACCAGGAATAGGCGGGCAGGTTCGAATTCCTCAGGCCGTACAGGAGCCCCGCCTGGAAGTACGGCGTGGAGGTAGGCGCGCCCCAGAAGGCGTCATCCAATTGATACGTGCCGGAGCGGATGAGTCGTGAGACGAACGGGAGCTTGCCGGCGACAATCGCCTCGTCCAGGAGGGCCTTGGGTACGCCATCGAGGTGGATGAGCAGCAGCTTCCTGCGCCGATGCGCCGCTGCGGGCGGAACTTTCGTTCCAATCCGCCGCGCGAGCCCATGGGCCCACATCCAGGACGCCGGAGTAATCACACCACTCACGTTGACGCCTCCCCTCCCTCACCCGCCAGAATGAGCACTCGGGGGGACGGCCGCCTTCAGTCGAAGGCAGCCCTCCTGGAAAGCAGGCGGGCAGGTAGCGCCGTCCTTCTGTCGGGATGGTTCCGACTCAGAGAGACGTCACCACGGTCCCCATGCTCCTTCCCGCTGTCCTCCTCGTCGTGCTCGGCGCCGCTCCGGTGAAGCCGCCTCCCCGGCCAGCGCCCGGGCTGCCTCAAACGAAGGCGGACTCCGGCTCGGACATCATCGCCCTGCCGATGATGACGTTCAGCTCGGACCACGGCATCAGCTACGGCGCCGTCGGTGGCATCTACCTGTACGGCCCCGGCAAGACGCCGTACGCGCACAGCATCGGCGCGCAGGTGCTCTTCAGCAGCCGCGGCGTGCAGAGCCACTACGTGCGCTACGACGGGCCCCGGCTCATCGGCCCGCTGCGCCTGGAGGCCGGCCTGGAGTACCGGCGTGAGCTGAAGAGCCCCTTCTTCGGCGCGGGCAACCTCTCGGCGCCCGACTTCCAGGGCGACCTGGACAACGAGCGCTACACCTTCGACAAGGGCGCGCCGGGCGGCTGGTTCCGCCTGCGCGGGCGGCCCTTCGGCCCCACCCATCCGCTGCAGTCCTACGTGGGCTATGCGCTGCGCTACACCAGCGTGGACACGTACGACGAATCGATGCTCCACCAGCAGCGTCCGCTGGGCATCGAGGGCGGCATGACGGGGCAGCTGCTCGTGGGCGCGCTGTGGGACACGCGCGACGACGAGACGGACCCGCTGGAGGGCGGCGTGGAGGAGATCGCCCTGCGCGTCTCCGGCATGGCCACCGGCAGCCGCTACCAGTACGCGGGCATCACCTTGAGCGAGCGGCGCTACCTCAAGCTGTCGTCGCGGCTGACGCTGGCGCAGCGGCTGACGTTGGACATGCTCTTCGGCGAGGTGCCGTTCTTCGAGTGGAGCAACACCGGCGGCGTCAACGTGTCGGAGGGCATCGGCGGGATGAGCAGCGTGCGCGGCATCGAGCGCAACCGCTTCTCCGGCAACGTCAAGGCCTTCAGCAACACGGAGCTGCGCTACCACGCCGCCAACCTCCAGGTGTTCGGCAAGAGCATGAAGGTGGGCGCGGTGATGTTCCTGGACCTGGGCCGCGTGTGGCACCCGGGCGTGCCCGACGGCAAGTGGCACGAGTGGCACCCGGGCATCGGCGGAGGCCTGCGCCTCATGCGCCGCGCCGCCGTGGTCCGCATGGACTACGCGCGCTCCACCGAGACGGGACGCCAGCGCGTCTACATCACCTTCGGCCACATGTTCTGAAGCGCCTTGGTGGCTTCGCGACGCGGAATCAACGCCGTCCGTCTTGCGTGTGTCGCCCCTGTTTCCCGATGATTCGCGGCCGTTATCGGGGAACCAGGGGGAGCACACATGCATCGAGCCGCAGCGCCGCGTCCGGTCTTCTGGATGAGTCTGTGCGTCGGGGTTTGTCTCGCGGTGGGTTGTGAGCCGCGCGAGGCGACGCCACATGAGGACGAGGCGCGCGCCACCGCCGCCGTCATCCGCACGAAGCCCAAGGCGCGCATCGCCGCCGGGGCCGACCACTCGCTGGCCATCCGCCCGGACGGCACCGTCTGGGGCGCCGGGTCCAACACGCAGGGGCAGCTCGGCAACGCCTCGCCCCTGTTCACCTCCACGCCCATCCAGGCGCAGGGCCTGACGGGCGCCGTGGCGGTCTCCGCGGGGGCCTACTTCTCGCTCGCGCTCAAGTCCGGAGGCACCGTCTGGGCCTGGGGTGACAACCAGGAGGGCCAGTTGGGTGACGGCTCGACGACGCGCAGCATGGTGCCCCGCCAGGTGCCAGGGCTCACGGGGGCGACGGCCATCGCGGCGGGCTATTGCCACACGCTGGTCGCCAAGGCGGATGGGACGGTGTGGTCCTGGGGCTGCAACGCTTCGGGAGAGCTGGGCGACGGGACGACGAGCGCGCGCGGGACACCCGCCCAGGTGCCTGGCCTGAGCGGCATGGTGGCCGTCGCCGCGGGCTCCCAACTGTCCCTGGCGATGCGCTTCGACGGCACGCTGTGGGCGTGGGGCTCGAACGACACGGGCGTCATCGGTGATGAGACGGTCGAGTCCAGCAGCACGCCCGTCCAGGTCCAGGGCATCACCCAGGTCACCGCCGCGAGCGTGGGCTCCATGGAGGTGGTGGCCGTGAAGTCCGACGGCACCGTCTGGCGGTGGGTGTTCAAGGACTACCCGCTCGAGCAGGTCGCGGGGCTGAGCGGCGTCACGGACGTGGCCGTGGGCGACACCTTCATCCTGGCGCTGACCTCCAGCGGCACGGTGTGGAGCTGGGGGGCGAACCAGCACGGCCAGCTGGGCACCGGCAGCAAGGCGGTGGCACTCGTGCCCACGCAGGTGGTGGGGCTCACGGGCGTGACGGCGATTGCCGCGGGCGAGGGCCACTCGCTGGCCACTCGCTCCAACGGCACGCTCTGGGCCTGGGGACACAACCGCTACGGTCAGCGCGGCGGCGGCGAGCCCATCCGCCACTGGACGCCCGTGGCCACCGAGGGACTGTCGGGCGTGGTCTCCGTGGCGGCGGGAGAGAGCCACTCGCTGGCCGTGCGCGACGACGGCACCGTCTGGGCCTGGGGCGACAACCAGCAGGGCCAGCTGGGCGACGGCACCTCGGCGCGTCGAATCACCCCCGCCCAGGTGCCGGGGCTCGCTGGCTTCCAGAGCGTCGCCGCCCATGGCCACCAGTCCATCGGACTGCGCTGGGACGGCACCGTCTGGCGCTGGGGCAACTACGCCTCCACGCCGTGGCAGGTACCGGGGCTCGACGACATCGTGGCCATCGCCGCGGGCAACTACTACGGCCTGGCGCTGCGCGGAGACGGGACGGTGTGGGCCTGGGGCGAGAACTGGGCGGGACAGCTGGGCGACGGCACCACGACGATGCGCTTCACCCCCGCCCGCATCACCACGCTGGACGGAATCGTCGCCATCGCCGCGGGCTCGAGCCATGCCCTGGCGGTGCGCTATGACGGCACGGTGTGGAGCTGGGGTGCCAACGGCGATGGCCAGCTCTGCCAGGGGACGCGCACCCACGGCCTGCTCCCTGTGCAGGTGTCCGGGCTCGCGGAGGTCACCTCGGTGGCTGCGGGAGAGAGCCACTCGCTGCTGGTGACGTCCGAGGGCCGCGGCTGGGCCTGCGGCTTCGGCGCGTCGGCCTCGCTGATGACCACCGACTGGAGCGTGGCCACGAGCCCGCGAGCCATCGACATCGAGGGCATCCTCGACGTCGCCGCCGGCGGTGCCTCGTCGATGGCGCGCACCGCCTTCGGGACGCTGTGGATGGGCGGCGACAACACG
Source organism: Myxococcus fulvus (assembly GCF_900111765.1). The sequence continues at coordinate 337,644 of NZ_FOIB01000006.1, read as the reverse complement.
TGGGGCAACCGGGGCGCGGGGCATGACCGCCTGCGCATCCAGCCCAACGAGGTCCTGAATCTCACCAGCGGAGTGCAGGCCATGGCCGCGGGACCCGAGCACTCGCTCGCCGTGGACTCGGAGGGTATCCTCTGGGCGTGGGGCAACAACTGCGACGGACAGTTGGGCCATGGCGCCGCGTTCGACGCGCTCGTGCCCGTCCCCTCGCTGCTGTACTGAGTCCACGCCCGCCAGCCATGACGCCGCGCGCTGTCTTCAACGCTGCGAGTCAAGCGCCGCGTGAGGCATGACAGAACCATGACAAAGGCATGGAGTCGTCATGGACCTTCCGACACCACCCCCGCTGTAGGTTGGCTGCAATCGCTGACCTGCAACGGGGCTTCTTCCATGCGTGTCATCTCCCCTGGCCTCCTCGTGGCGGCCGTGACGGAACTCTCCTTGTCGCGGAGCGCGAAGCTGGTGCGGCTCAAGGACGTCATCGCCTGGTGTGAGTGGAACGGCGTCGACTACGAGGGGACGGGCGGCAAGCAGCAGGCGCTGTGGGACGCGGACCGTGACGAGGCTCAGGGCCAGCACCGGCTGCTGAAGTTCAAGAGCGGCGAGTGCAAGCAGTCGCGCGCGGGCTGGGCGCTCATCGCCCACGGCGAGAAGGCGCGCGACGCAGCCTCCCAGCTGGGCTGGCGGGAGCAGCTGTGGGACGGCGAGAAGTGGGACTGGCTCGGCGGCAACGCCCCCGTGGTCGCCCGTCGCCCCAACGCCCGGCGCACCCGCGCGAGCAACGAGCCCACCCAGGAGCTCCTCGACGAGGGGCCGCGCCTCTCGGTCGGCTGATCCACGAGGGGCCCACCGTGGGCCCCCGCTTCAGACGAGCGCGTCCACCCAGGCCCGCAGGCGCGCGTCCAGGTGCGCCTCGCCGCGGACACCGGGCTCCGGCTCCAGCAGCAGCGTGTGGAAGCCGCGCGACTCCAGGCCCTCACACAGCTCGTCGCGGGCCGCCACGTCCGGCGCGAAGAGGATGCAGCCGTCGCCTCCGCCCGCTCCCGACAGCTTCCCGACACAACCGTAGGCCGCCGCCAGCGACAGCACGCGGCGCATGCCTTCCGTCTCCAGCGGGCCCAGCTCCAACAGCAGCGCGTGCTGGGCCTTCACCGCCTCGGAGAACGTCCGGAAGTCCCAGCCGGCGAGCCCGTCCTCCACCGCCTGCCCCACCGCGTCCGAGCGCGCGACGAAGGCCTGACGGCCCAGCTCCTCCAGCCTCGCCTCCACCTGGCCGATGAGCACGCGCGTGGAGGCGCTCTCGCCCGTGAAGGCATACGCCATGGGCACCCGGGGCGGAGGCAGCCGCCAGACGTCGACGGACGCGGACTCCGTCATCGCCGCGCTCAGCCGGCCGTTGTTGCTCGCATCCACCAGCGCCGACACGTCATAGCGCCGGTAGCGCAGCACGCCGCCCGCGAAGCTCGTCGCCACGTCCCCGCCGCTGCCCTTGCCGCCCTGCCCCTGCGTGTGCGCCAGCAGCGCCAGCTTCAGCGCGTCATAGCGTTCATCCAGCACCCAACGCGCGGCCTCCGACGCCAGCACCGTGGCGCAGGCGCTGCCGCCCATGCCCAGCTTCTGGCCGTTGGGGCCCACCGCCGAAGGGGCCACCGCGAAGTCGAAGCCCTGGCTCGCGCGGCCATGCGCGCGCAGCGCCTCGTCCAGCGTGCGCGCCACGAAGGAGAAGCCCGCGGGCACGTCGCGCTCCCATCGGACTCCGCGCGGCGTCATGCTCCCGGCGAGCGTCCCCTCCTCCAGGCAGACGTGCACGCGCGCGTCGTCGCGCCGCCGCACGTAGGCCTGCGTGCGGGGCGCCACCGCCACCAGCCGCGCCACCCCGCCCCACAGCACCGCGTACTCGCCGGAGACGAACAGCTTCCCCGGAGCCGAGAGCGCGCGCTCCATCAGAACAGGTGCTCCGACTTCAGCGTCGCGTCACCACCGGGCACGCAGCGAATCACGTCCAGCGCGCCGCACGCGCGGGCCAGCGCCTCCGCCGCCACCTCGTTCGCCGCGTCCGTCAGCAGCACCGGGTTGGGGCCCGCGTCCAGCGTGAACCAGACGGGCACGCCCTTCTTGCGGTGCTCGCGCAGGTGGTGGATGAGCCCCACCGTGGCCGCGTTCAGGTAGCAGAGCGGGGGCTCGGCCGCGAGCGACGTGGAATGCATCCGCCACGCGTTGCGCTCACACAGCTCGCCCAGCGCCTGCAAGTCCCGGCGGGCGATGTGCTCGCGCGCGCGGGGCACCTCCGCCTCCGCGTCCTTCACCCAGGCCGCGTAGTAGGGGCTGGTCTCCACCGCCTGCTTCATCCCGTCGCGCGACTTCACGTCCTTCTCGCCGCGGTCCAGGATGGCCACCACCATGCGCAGCTCCGGCCAGTGCGCGGCGTCGAAGCGCTGCACCGCGAAGCTGTCGTCACCGTCCGGACGCTCGCCGCGCTGCCACTCGCAGAAGCCGCCCTGCACGCTGCGGCACGCCGAGCCGCTGCCCAGCCGGGCCAGGATGCTCTCCGCCTTCGTGTCGCGGGGAAGGCCCGCCGCCGCGCGCCCCGCCACCGCCAGCGCCGCGAAGCCCGCCGCGCTGCTGGCAAGGCCCGCCGCCATGGGGAAGTCCCCGCGCGAGACGACCTTCGCCGGGCCCAGGGACTTGTCGCCGGCTTGCGCGCGCACCGACTCCAACAGGCGCAGCACCCGCTCGCGCTCGCTGCCCTTGGCGACGTGGCCGTTGAGCTCCACCGCGTCCGTGGGGACGCCGAACTCCACCGTCGTCGTCACCGACAGCGGGGAGAGCGTCAGCGACAGGCTGGACTGGTGCGGCAGGATGAGGGCGTCGTCCCGCTTCCCCCAGTACTTCACCAGGGCGATGTTGGGATGCGCCAGGACAGTGGCTTTCATGCGGACACCTAGGTCGCTCGCGGACCCGCGAGCTGGCTGCTGAAGCAGCGCACGCCGAGCCGGGTGAGCTGGTCCACCGCGGGCTCGGGTTCGAGGAACAGACCGACCACGGCCCCGCCGTCCCCACCGGCTCCGGTGAGCTTGGCGCCCAGCGCTCCCAGGCCCCGCAGTCGGTACACCATCTCTTCCAATGCCGGCGAGGACAGCCCCAGCGCCGCCAGCAGGCCCTGGTTGACGTTCATCGCGTCGCCCAGGCCCTCCAGGTCACCGGCCTCCACCGCCCGCGCGCCCTCCGACGCCAGCTTCCCCATCTGCGCGAAGAGGCGCTGGTAGCGCTCGGGCCAGCGCGCCTGCCGCTCGCGCAGCGCCCCGACGGTCTTCTTCGTGGGGCTGCGCTCACCGGCCAGCGCCACGACCACGCGCAAGGGACGCGGACTGTCCACCACCTTGCCGCGCCCCACGTCGGAGGAGCCCGGCGCACGGCGGTACAAGAGCAGCTGCTCATGGGCGCTGGTGGTGTGGTCCACGCCCGAGGGCGTGCCGTGGAACTCCTGCTCCATCTCCCACGCCAGGCGCCCGGCCTCCTTGGGCGTGGGCTCCCGGCCCGCGGCACAGAGCAACATGCGCGCGCAGGCGACGGACACCGCGGCGGAGCTGCCCAGTCCCGCGGACAAGGGCAGCTCCGGGTCCAACGACACCTTCACGGGAGGCTCGCCCACCAGCTTCGCCGCGCGCAGGAAGGCGCCGGTGAGCTGAGCGCGCTGGGCGCGGCTCATGGTGGCGGGGAGCGTCAGCTGACACTTCCGGGCCGGCACGCCCCGCGCCTTCACCCCCTGCGACAGCGGCCCCGCGAGCGCGGGGTGGCCGTACACCACGCTGTGCTCGCCCAGCAGGATGACCTTGCCGGCGCCGAACGTGGACAGTGGGGGTGAGGTGGCCACGGGCGCGCTAGACGGTGGTACCGGTGGTGGCCGCCTTGGCGTCCTCGGCGGACAGGCTGGCGAGGATCTCCCGGGCCTTCTCCACCTTCACGTGGCCCGCCTGCACCAACAGGTCCGCCAGCTTCTCCACCCAGTCGCCGCGCGCGCCGGCCGTCACCGCCACGCACCGCGCATGCAGCGCCATGTGACCCTTCTGGATGCCGATGCTGCCCAGCGCCCGGAGCGCCGCGAAGTTCTGCGCCAGGCCCACCGCCGCGAACACCATGGACAGCTCACGCACGCCCGAGGCGCGCAGCAGCTTGAGCGCCATCTGCACGCCGGGGTGCACCTTGATGGGGCCACCCACCATGCCCAGCGCCATGGGCAGCTCGATGCGGCCCACCAGGTGCCCTTCCTCCAGGTACCAGGTGGACAGCGGACGGTACTGGCCGTTGCGGCAGGCGAAGGCGTGCGCGCCGGCTTCAATCGCGCGCCAGTCCTGGCCCGTGGCGATGGCCACCGCGTCGATGCCGTTCATCACGCCCTTGTTGTGCGTGGCCGCGCGGTACGGGTCGGCTTCGGCGAAGCGGCTGGCCTGGGCGATGCCCTCGGCGATGATCTCGCCCGGCATCTCGAAGTCCGCCAGCGCCGCCAGGGGGATGCGGCACGTGGCGCGCGCCAGCCGCCGGTCCGCCAGGTTGGAGAGGATGCGCAGGTACACCTTGCCGCCGGTGATCTGCTCGACGAGCGGCGCCACGCCCTCCGCCACGGTGTTGATGAGGTTGGCCCCCATCGCCTCCTGCGTGTCGATGAGGATGTGCACCACGAGCAGCGGCTCGCCCCGAGGGCCCTCCGGCGCCGGGAGGATGCGCACCTCCACGTCCCGGGCCCCACCGCCGCGCGCCACCATGGCCGGATGGAAGCTGTTGGCCAGCGCGAGGAGCTGCTCCTTGTGCGCCAGGATCTTCTCGGCGGCCTCCGTCGGGTCGCCGAAGCGCGTCACCTGGATCTGGCCGATCATCATCGACTCGTCCGCCTCGGCGCTGAAGCCACCGTTCTCGCGGACGATCTTCGAGGCGAAGGACACGGCCGCCACGACGGACGGCTCCTCCACCGCCATGGGCACCAGGTAGTCGCGCCCGTTCACCTGGAGGTTGAGCCCCAGGCCCAGCGGCAGGGAGAAGGTCCCCACCGCGTTCTCGATCATCTGATTGGCCAGCACCGGCTGGAGCGCCTCCGTCCCTCGAAGCTGCTCCAAGTCCCCGGGCGACAGCCGGAACATGCGGGCGAGCGTCGCGAGGCGCTCGTCCATCGGCAGCTTGTGGAACCCGGATAGCCGGGACGTCACCGTCTCAGACATGATGAGTCTTCCCTCTCCTGCGTTGGCGGTCCCCACTACAGCGCCGCCATCCAATCCTTCAATACACCGGTCACCACCCGCGGCCGGCGCCGCAGCGCAGCGCAGCTTCTGCTTCCGGTGAGCACGAGCGCCTGACGCAACCCCGTCAGGATGACCTCCAGCGCCTGCTCGGCCGCCGCCACCCCACCGGTCTGATGCGCCCGGAACAACGGCAGGGCCATGCCCGCCACGTCCGCCCCCAGCGCCAGCACCTTCGCCACCTCCAACCCCGTGCGGATGCCTCCGCTCCCCACCAGCCGCACGTCCGGGCCCACGGTCCCGCGGACGGTGGCCACCGCCGCCGCCGTGGGGATGCCCCACGCGCTGAATTCCGCGCCCACCTGGGCTTGTACGCCCGTGGCCCGAAGTTGTTCCACCCGGACCCACGACGTGCCGCCCAGCCCGGACACGTCGATGTTGCGCACACCCAACTCCACCAAGCGCCGCGCCACCTCCGGGCCGATGCCGCACCCGGTCTCCTTGACGAGCAGCCGCTCTCCCAGGGCGTTCACCAGCGACTCCACCACCGCGTAGCCGCCGCGGAAGTCCCGGTCGCCCTCGGGCTGGGTCAGCTCCTGCCCGGCGTTGAGGTGCAGGGCGATGCCGTCCGCGCCGATGCCGTCCATCAGCCGCCGCACGCCGTCCACGCCCAGCCGCACCGCCTGGTACAGGCCGATGTTGCCCAGGAGCGCCACCGTGGGCGCCACCTGCCGCACCTGGAACGAGGCCGCCCGCGTCGCGTCCTCCGACATGGCCCGCTGGCTCCCCACGCCGAAGGCCAGCCCGTGGCGCTCGGCCACCAGGGCCAGGTCGCGATTGACCACACCGGCGCGCTCGGTGCCGCCCGTCATGCCCGTGACGAGCAGCGGGTGGCGCAGCCGCTTGCCCAGGAACGGCGTGGACAGGTCCACGTCCTCCACGGACATCTCCGGCATGGCGCAGTGGACCAGGTGGACCAGGTCCAGCAGGGTGCTGTTCTGACCGGGCTCCACGTCACCGGTGGCGCACAGGTCGAGGTGAGCGTCCTTGCGCCGCGCTGTGATGTCCTCGACCATTTGAAGTGGGTCCGTCCCGGGTGCCCGACAAGGCGGAGGTGTGCGGAAGGTCCGAGTTACCTAGCAAGCGCCGGGGGAGGGGTGCAAGCCAAAGGGCCGAGCGGTCCAAGAGGGCATGCCAATGGACGAAATCCAGTGCGGGACAGTATGAGGCCCGCATGAGCGCCCCCGCGTCGCCCAAGGTGGTCGTCTTCCTTCACAGTGGAGACTACGACCGCGTGCACCAGGGCCTGTCCATCGCGGCGGCGGCCACGGCGGCGGGACGGCGCGCGGAGATCTATCTCTTCTGGTGGGCACTCGAGCGCTTCCTGAAGGACGCGCTCGACGAGCCGGACTTCGCGGGCCGAGAGGACGTGACGGACCGCTTCGAGTCCCGGGGCATGCCCACGCTGCGCGCGCTGCTGGAGCACCTGACGGACTCGGGGCTGTGCACGCTCGCGGGCTGCACCGGCTCGCTCGGCGCGCTGGGCGGCGAGGCGCTTACCGGCGACAGCCGCATCCCGCTGTGGCTGGGCTGGAGCGCCATCCTCCAGCGCACCGCCGGGGTGACGGACCGCTTCTACCTCTAGGCCGCCCCGGCGAGCACGCCCGGGGCGGAGTCCCAGGGCCTCAGTGGGTGAGCTTGAAGCCCAGGATGACGGTGCGCGGCGCGTTGGGGCGCGCGCCGTACGGCCGGCGGGAGGCGATCTCCACCGTGTCGAGGATGTTGCGCGCGCTCAGGTACAGCTGCCCCCAGCGCGAGAAGTTCCAGTTCGCGTTGACATCGAACGTCAGGAGCGAGTCCGTCAGCTCCCCGGGAGGCGCCTCGCCCTGCCCCGCCTTCTCGCGCATCGTGTCGATGTAGAGGGCGCTCACGGCCACGCCGCCCAGCCGGCCCTCGACGCCGACGGACGCGGAGAGCTGGTGCCGGGGGACGTACGGCAGCTCGTCCCCGGCCTTCACGTTGCCGAACTGCGGGTCGGCGGACTGGAAGTCCTCGAGCAGCTCCGTGCGCGTGAAGGTGTACGACGCGGTGACGGGGAACGTCAGGCCGCCGCCGGGACGGAAGACCTTCTCCGCGAAGACCTCCAGGCCGTAGATGTGGGCGCGGCCCGCGTCCGTCTGGCGGTCCAGGTCGTCGTCCACGCAGCCGCTGGAGAAGGTGCAGATGGCGGTGAGGTTCGAGTAGTCGTTGAAGAAGCCCACCACCTCGAAGCGCTCGCCGCGGCGGGTCCACCGGGCGCCCGTCTCGTAGTTGATGCTCCGCTCCGCGCCCACCGAGTCCGGCTGACCGGGCGCCGGCGGTGAGAAGCCCCGGTACGCGCCGGCGAAGAGGCCCAGGTTCGGCGTCAGCGCGCCGAACGCGCCCATGCCGGGCATCAGCACCTCGAGCGCTCCGTTCGTGTCCTCGCCGGTGAGCCGGTCGTAGGAGCGGGAGCGGATGACCTCCAGGCGCACGCCGGGCGTGAGCACGAGCGGGCCCCAGGCGATGGCGTCCGTCACGTGGAGCGCGAGCGCGTGCGTGGCGTCCTTGTTGTTCGCCGTGGTGGACGTGGCGGTGTTGGTGGCGACCAGCTCGCCGCCGGCCATGCGGAACGCGTCCTCGGTGTGCAGCCGGTCGATGCTGTCGAAGTGGAAGCGGGCGCCGACCTCCAGGTTGTGGCTCAGCGGCCCCGTCGTCGTGGTCCACCGCGCGACGCTCTGGACACCCTGGGACACGAAGGTCCGGTCATTGGGGCCGATGAAGAGCAGCTCCTGCGAGGACGCGCTGTCGAGCTGGCCGGTGAGCACGCCGTAGTAGATGGAGTTGCGCGCGCTGGTCGGGTCCGCGAGCACGGTGGCGATGGCGGCGCCGCCCAGGCGGTTGATCTTCCGCCAGGCGCGCGTGAGGTCGTGGCGGTAGGCCGTCGTGGTGATGGCCAGCGAGCCCGCCTCCAGCACGTGGCTGACGGCCACCTGCGTGCGGTGCCACTCCATCCTGTCCAACGCGCTGGAGGCGTAGCGGCGCAGCGGGTTGGCGCGGAAGTCCTCGTCGGACAGGCCCAGGTAGGTCTCGTTGGAGACCTCGTCGGAGTAGCCCAGCTTGATGTTCAGGCTCTGGCGCACCTCGCCGTCGGGCACCAGCCAGTAGCGGCCCTTGGCCATCCACTCGTTGCGGCGGAAGCCCGTGGTGCCGCCGCCGTCCAGCTCCTTGAAGCCGTTGCTGCGCAGGTGCAGGCCCTCGAGGAGGAAGCCCGCGCGCTCGGTGCTCGCGCCGAAGACGCCGTGCGCCTTGCCGTACAGGTAGCCACCGCCGGCGATGTCCAGCCACGCCGACTCCGAGGCGGGGATGTCGCGGGTGATGAACTCCACGGAGCCCGCCACCGTCTGCGGCCCCTGTTGAATCGCCGAGGGGCCCTTGAGCACGCGCACCGACTGCATGCGCGTGACGAGCGGGAAGAAGTAGGCCGCGGGCGCGCTGTAGGGCGCCGGGCCGAAGAGCACGCCGTCCTCCAGCAGCGTCACCTTCTTGCTGCGGTCCGGGTTGACGCCGCGAAGGCCCACGTTCGGCCGGAGCCCGTAGCCGTCCTCGCCGCGCGCGTAGACGCCGGGCACCGTCATCAGGACCATGCTCGGGTCATCGCGCTTGAAGCGCTCCAGCTGCGACGGCTTGAGGACATGCACCGAGCCGCTCGTGCGCGTCTCCGACGTCCCCACCACCACGCTCTCGAACTTGCGCTGCCCGGGCTCCGGCGTCAGGTCCGGCGACGCGGGGGGCGCCTCGCTCGCGGCTTGCGTCGGTGCGTCACCCGGAAGCCCGGGCGCCTGCTCGGGCGCGGTCTGGGTCGCGGTGGCGTCCGAGGTCTCTGGCGCGGGCGGAGTCGATGCATCCCCCGAAGCCGCGGGGATGGAGTCCTGCGTCGTGCCCGCTTCCGGGGCCACGGTGCTCGTCGGCGGGTCCGTCGGAACGGGGACACCTTCCGCGCCCGACTCCTGCCGCGCGCGCCCGGCCGCGGGGGCCGCGACGATTCCCACCAGGAGCACCGGAGCCGCCCAGCCTCGTGCCCGCCTCAACCTGTCCTTGAGCCATGCCATCTGCGAAGTACGCCTCTATCCCGGTGCTGCGGTGGCACTGCGTCAGACGCCAGGAGCCGGGGCGAGCGGGCCCGGACATGGGCCCACCTCCCCGGCTCCGGGACTGACCACTCCTACGTGACTACTTCTCGACCGTGGCCGCCACGACGATCTTGCCGTCGGACTGAACCACGATGCCGCGCACCGCCTCCTCCGTCTTGCCGACGGAGAAGTTGTGCTTCACGACGCCGCCCGTGCCGAACGACGTGTCCAGCACGCCGGCCGTCGTGTAGCGCGCCACCGCCAGGCGGTTGTCGCCGCCCTCGGTGACGAAGCCCGCCGCGTAGATGCGGTTGGTCGAGTCGAAGGCCACCGACCAGAACCGGTCGTTCTCCGTCTCGGAGATGGGCGCGGCAATCGCCACGTCCGCGCCCGGGTTCGCGCCCACCGGGAGGATGACGAGCACCGCGTCGTCATCGTTGTCGCCGCCCGCGCGGTAGCCCGCCGCGGCCACCCAGTTGCCGTCCTGCGACTTCGCCACGCCGAAGAACGCCTGCTCCGGGCGCTCGAAGTCGTACAGCTTGTAGCCGTCCGCGCCGAGCTGCGTGGTGGGCACGCCGTTCTTGTCGGTGATGTGGATGAGGCCCGCGATCTTCTGCGCCACCGGCGTCGCGCTGCCCACCGACACCACGCGGTCATCGTTGAGGACCACCAGGTGGCGGCCGCGGTCATTGTCGCCCACCAGGTCCAGCATCACGACGCCGCCAGTGCCGAACTCCATGTCGCGATCGCCATTCGCCTTGTACTTGAAGTTCACCAGGTCCACCGTGCCGGAGGACGCGCTGCGGCCGTAGCCCGTGGTGACGTAGCTGCCGTCGGAGAACTGGCCCGCCGTGTACGCCTCGGCCATGCCCCACTCGGGGTTCGCCGCGCTCACCGGACCGAACGGCGCGTTGTTGACCACGCCCTTCCAGCCGAAGCTGTTGTCCACCTTGCCCGCGTCATCCAGGCGCAGCAGGACGATGCGGTTGGCCGCCTGGGTGCCCACGCCCGTCGGCTGGCTGGTGTAACCCGAGGCGAGGATCTTCCCGTCCGCCTGCACGATGCCGTTGCGCGCGCCGTCGCTCAGGTTGGAGATGTTCAGCGTGTGCACGCCGTTGGTGGCGAACGTGGTGTCCAGCGTGCCGTTGGCGGCGAAGCGCACCACCACGCGGTCCGCGTCCACCCGGTCACCATCACCGCGGCGAGCGCCGAAGACCACCAGCCGGTCCGTGGCATCCGCCGCCACGCCCCACACGGAGTCGCGGGCGCCGCCCGGCACCACCGTGGTCAGGTCCAGCCGCGTCGTGCCGCTCGCGCCGAACGTCGTGTCCACCGTGCCGTCCGCGTTGAAGCGCATCAGCCCGATGTCGCTGTCGAGCACCGCCGTGCCGGGGCCCGCGTCGGGCGTGCCGGAGTCAGGCGTGCCAGAGTCAGGCGTGCCAGAGTCGGGCGTACCGGAGTCCGGGGTCTGCTGCTGGGGCTGCTTCTCGTCGTCGTCACCGCACGCGCTGCTGAAAACGGCCAACGCCGCCGTGAGGAATGCTACGCCGACGAACTTTCGCTGCTCACTGCTTCGCTTCATGGTGGCCCCGCTCCCGGGTGATGGTAATAATCCGTAACCTGCTAACGATAATCGTTCTCAAAATCGGAAGCGGCTCGTAGCCCAGGGCTTCACTGGGTGTCAAGGCAAGAGCCGTGAACCCGACCGAGACAAGCGAGATCCCATGTCTTTCCCGTTCGTCGTTCCCCCTCGCGCGCGGAGCACTCGCGCGCTGCTTCTCATCACCGCCCTGGCGACGCTCGGGGGCTGCAAGGAGTCCGAGCGCGGCAAGGACGACGCGGGGCCGGGAGGGCCGAGCGGTCCGGACACATCCCGAGGGGCGCTCCTGAAGGCCACGGGCGTGTGCGTGGAGCGCACGGCGCGCGAGTTCCACACGACGAGCACCGCGCTGTCGCAGGCGGTGTCGGCGTGGGCGGCCCAGCCGGACGCGGCGAGCCTGGCGCAGGCGAAGGCGGCGTTCCACACGGCCATGGATGCGTGGCAGGTGGCGGAAGTGATGCAGGTGGGCCCGGCGGCGCCTCGCAGCGCGGCGGGTGGAGCGGAGCTTCGCGACAACATCTACTCGTGGCCGTTGGTGAGCCGGTGCGCCATCGAGGAGCAGCTCGTCTCCAAGGGCTATGAGGCCCCGGGCTTCCCGACGTCGCTGGTGAGCCGGCGCGGGCTGTACGCGCTGGAGTACCTGCTGTTCTACGCGGGTGAGGACACCGCGTGCCAGGGCACCTCGCCCATCGTCGCGCAGGGGACGTGGGCGGCGCTGTCCACGGAGGAGCGGGCTTCGCGCAAGCGCGCGTACGCCGCCGTGGTGGCGCGCGAGGTGGACGTGAAGGCCGGGCAGTTGGTGAAGGCGTGGGCGGCGGACCAGGACGACTTCGCCAACACGCTGGCGACGGCGGGCTCGGGCAACGCGGTGTTCCCCACGAGCCAGGCGGCGCTCAACTCCATCAGCGACGCGCTGTTCTACTTCGAGCGCGAGGGCAAGGACCTGAAGCTGGCGCGGCCGTTGGGCATGCGCGAGTGCTCCACGGACACGTGCCCGGAGCACCTCGAGTCCCAGTTCGCGCACCGCTCGAAGGCGAACCTGCGCGCCAACGTGAAGGGCTTCCGGCTGCTCGCGGAGGGCTGCGAGGCGAACTACCAGGGCACGGGCTTCGACGACGTGCTGAAGGCCGCGGGCGCGGAGGCGCTGGCGCAGAAGCTGGTCGAGCGCGTGGTGGCCGCGGAGGCGGCGTTCGCCGTCATCGAGGAGGACGACCTGCACCAGGCCCTGGCCCAGGACAAGGCGTCGGTGCGCGCGCTGCATGACGCCTTCAAGGGCGTCACGGACGTGCTGAAGACGGAGCTCGTCACGGTGCTGGACCTGGAGCTGCCGCAGTCCGTCGAAGGGGACAATGACTGAGCAGGCCCGAGGAGCCGCGCGGCTCTGGAGCTGGCTGTTGGCGCCGCGGGACATCGCGGCGCTGGTGGCGTTCCGCGTGGCGCTCGGCGCGCTCATCACCGTCTCGTCGGTGCGATTCCTGGCCTACGGCTGGGTGGACGTGCTCTTCACGGGGCCGCGCTACCACTTCACCTATTGGGGATTCTCCTGGGTGCCGGCGCTGCCCGCGCCGTGGATGCACGCGCTGTTCGCGGTGCTGGCGGTGCTCGGGGTGCTGCTGTCGGCGGGGTTGTTCTACCGGGCCACGACGGTGCTGTTGTTCGTCGCGTTCTCGTACGTGCAGCTCGTCGACGTCAGCAACTACCTCAACCACTATTACTTGGTGAGCCTGCTGCTGGGGCTGCTCGTCTTCGTGCCCACGCACCGCGCCTTCTCGCTCGATGCGTGGCGCAAGCCCGCGCTGAGGAGCGACACGCTGCCCGCGTGGTGCACGTACCTGCTGCGCTTCCAGGTCACCGTCGTCTACGTGTTCGCGGGGCTGGCGAAGCTCACCACCGACTGGCTCGTGCACGCGCAGCCGCTCAACATCTGGCTGTCCGCGCGGACGAGCCTCCCGCTCGTGGGGCCGTTCCTGGACGAGCGCTGGGTGGCGTACACGGCGGCGTGGTCCGGCTTCCTGTTCGATACCACCATCGTCGCCTTCCTGCTGTCGCGCAGGCTGCGGCCCTTCGCGTACGTGGTGGTGGTGGGCTTCCACGCGGCGACGTCGGTGCTGTTCCCCATCGGGATGTTCCCCTTCATCATGGTGACGGCGGCGCTCGTCTTCTTCGACTCGTCGTGGCCTCGTCGCATCGCGGCGCGGGTGCATGCGTGGCGGAGCGGCACGGTGGCTCCGGTGTCCGTGCCCGCCCTCCCCGCCCCGGTTCAGCCCGTGACGCGGCTCGCGTGGGCGGGGCTCGCGGTGGCCGTGGTGTACGGCGTGCTCCAGGTCGCGATGCCGCTGCGCACGCATCTGTATGGCGGCAACGTGCTGTGGCACGAGCAGGGGATGCGCTTCTCCTGGCGGGTGATGGCGCGGGAGAAGAACGGCAGCGCGACGTTCGTGGTGACCTCGCCCGCCACCGGGCGTGAGTGGCACGTGCCGCCCAGCGACTACCTCACGCGGCTGCAGGAGCGCGAGATGTCCGTGCAGCCGGACCTCATCCTCCAGCTCGCGCGACACATCGCTCGCGACTTCGAGGCGCGGGGGTTGGGCCCTGTCGAGGTGCGCGCCGACGTGCGCGTGTCGTTGAACGGGCGCGCGGCGCAGCTGCTCGTGGACCCGGACGTGGACCTGGCGCGCGTGGAGGATGGGCTCGCCGCGAAGCCGTGGATTCTTCCGGCGCCCGAGACTCCGCCCGTGAAGCTGCGTCCGACGTGGCGCGCGCAGGTGCATTGAGTCACGCGCGGCGATGACCGCGGCACCGCGGGACACTTCTCGCGCGTGCCGCGGGTCAGTCGGCCTCTGCATCATGCACGGGAGCCCCGTTCTCGCGTCCTGGAGCGAGCGATGCCGCGCAGCGGTCACCCTCTCGTCTTTCAAACAGGCGTCCGAGTGAAACGTCGGCGCAGGTCGCGCATCGCGTTCGCGGTGCCAATCCATGCGCACAGGCGCCTGCTCGCCAGCTCGCCGACTGACAGTCCGACCGTCGACCCAGAGCCCCCGCAAGCCCTCGGATTCACGGGACTCTCCACGGGCTTTCATTGACGAGCCAGCGCCCCTGTTTACGTTTCTGAAGCCCCTGAGCGGGGGAAAGGAACGTGACGAAAATGGCTTTCACCGACACCCACGAAACTTCCCGGAACGGCGGCGGACGTCCGGCGCTGCACGGCGGCGGTGGGTGGCACCGCCTGGGCAACGCGCTCAAGACGACGGTGCTGCTCGCGGGCCTCACCGCGCTGGTGCTCGTCATCGGCCAGCGGCTGGGCGGCGCGCAGGGACTCATGTTCGCCGGCTTCTTCGCCGTGGTGATGAACTTCGGCTCGTACTGGTTCAGCGACAAGATCGCCCTGGCCATCCATGGCGCCCAGCCGCTGCCTTACGAGCAGGCCCCCTGGCTCCATCAGATGGTGGAGCGGCTGTCCGCCCGCGCGGGCATGCCCAAGCCGAAGGTCTACATTCTGCCCACGCGCGCGCCCAACGCGTTCGCCACCGGGCGCAGCCCCAAGCACGCCGCCGTCGCGGTGACGGCCGGCATCATGGAGATCCTCGACCAGCGCGAGCTGGAGGGCGTGCTCGCCCACGAAATCGGTCACGTGCGCAACCGCGACACGCTCATCGGCACGGTGGCGGCCACGCTCGCCGGTATCATCAGCTACGCGGCGCAGATGCTCTTCTGGTTCGGCGGCTCCATGCTCGGCCGGAGCGATGACGAGGAGGGCGGCGGCATCGGCGGCGCCTTCGCCAACCTGGGCCTGCTGCTGGTGGCGCCCATCGCCGCCACGCTGCTGCAGCTCGCCGTCAGCCGCTCGCGCGAGTACGGCGCGGACGCCACCGGCGCCGAGCTGAGCGGGGACCCCGATGCCCTCGCGGACGCCCTGCTCAAGATGGAGCGCGGCGCGGAGATGATGCCGTACGACAGGGCGCCGGCGACGTCGCACCTGTTCATCGTCAACCCGCTGCACAAGGGCGGCGTCATGGCGCTGTTCTCCACCCACCCGCCCATCCCCGAGCGGGTGCGCCGGCTGCGCGCCATGAGCGCTCGCGCGGGTGGCTCGCGAGCCCGGGGCCGCGGCGGCTGGGAGTACGCGTACTGATGACGTGACAGCCGAGCGCGGGAGCCCAGGACACCGGGCTCCCGCCCCGCTTCACCCCGGAGGCCCGAACGCCGCCTCCGGGTCCTCCAGCAGCTCCTTCAACGTGTTCGCCAGCACGCCCGCGTGGAAGCCGTCGATGAAGCGGTGGTCGATGGACGCGTTGAGGCTCATCACCTTCCCCACCACCACCCGCCCCTGCTCCACCACCGCCACCTCGCGCACCGCGCCAGGCGCCAGGAACACCGCCGCCCGCGTGAAGGGCACCAGCGGCAGATAGGCCGCGTCCAGCCCCAGCGCGCCCACGTCCGTGACGATGGCCGCGCCGAACGCATCCCGGGGCAGCCCGAAGCGACTCAAGTCCACGTTGAGCGTCACCGCCAGGAACGACACCCACCGGGTGAACCCCCGCATCAGCGGCCCGGGCATCCGCTCCACCCACCGCCAACCCCGGGAGGCCGCCGCCACGTCGCGCGGCCCCGCCTCCAGCTCCGCGACGATGTCCCGCAGGCCCTTGAGGTCCGCGTCCGCCACCCGCACCGGACTCCACCGCGCCTCCCCGCCCGAGGTGTCCCGCATCAGCGCGGCCACCGTGGCGCGCTCGCGCAGGTAGAGCCGGTGGAAGCGCAGCACCGCGTTCGCGTCGGGACAGCGGCGCAGCGCCACCGCCAGGGCCTTGAGCACCAGGTGCGTCACCGTCAGCCGCGTCCCCGTGCCCCGCTGGAAGGCATCCATATAGGCCAGCGCCCGGTCCATCCGGACCGTGAGCGAGCCGTAGACGGTGGGGTCATATGGCGCCGCCCAGCTGCCGAGGGCCAGCTTGCGGAAGCTGGAGATGCGCGGCTTGGGTCTCAGCTCCAGGTGCGCCATGTCACGCGGGCCTCAAGGGGGAATGGATGACGCCCAGCATCGCGGCTCGCGACGGGGCGGGGAAGACCCCGATCGGCCGGACGCCCGGCGTGGCCGGGATTTCCAGCCGTCCCCCCAGCGCACGGACGAGGCAGGGAGGCGGTGAACCCCGCGCACGCCCCCAGCGCACCCTTGACGCGCCTGTGCTGGACGGTAGGCTGCCCCGCTTTTTGCAGATCCCTCCCGTGGAGGTCGTCCCGTGTCGTTCCTGGTCATCGCCCTGGCAGTCGGGCTCGCCATCTCGCTGTATTTCAACCTCTTCGGCGGCGCGAAGCAGGCCGCGCTCCCGTCGTCCTCGTCCGCGTCCAACAACGCGCCCCGCGTGGAGCTGGAGGCCGACCACAAGGCCGCGCGCGCCCGGGCCGAGGCGGAGCTGCAGCGCAAGCAGAAGGAGCTCGACGAGAACCGGAATCAGCTCCAGGAGGTGAAGGAGCAGCTCAAGCAGACCAAGCGCAAGGTCTTCGAGCAGAAGGAGTCCGACAAGGGTTCCAATGACCTGGCCAAGGCCCGCGCCGAGGTGGAGCGCAACGCCTCCATCCAGCTGGAGCAGACCCGCCTGGAGCTGGCGCAGGTGCTCACCGAGAACCAGCGCCTGAAGGCCGAGTCCGAGGGCAAGGGCCGCCGCCGTGAGCCCCAGGCTCCCGCGCCCGTCGCCGCCGCCCCCGCCACGCCCGCGCCGCAGATTGCCGCCCCCGCCAAGGAGGGTGAGTCCGTCGTCGCCGCCGCCGTGCCGGTGGTGCCCGCCGCCGAGGCCGCGCGCGAGGACCGCACGCCCCGCCGCGTCATCCGCGAGCTGAGCGAGGCGGACAAGGAGAAGATGGACCGGCTGGAGCAGGCGGCCAACAAGGACCGCCTCCGCGCCGTGGAGCTGGAGAAGGAAGTGCGCCGGGTCAAGGGCCGCGCGGAGACGCAGCAGCGCGTCTACACCGTGACGAAGCACGACCTGGACCTGATGAAGGACAAGTACAAGGCCCTGGAGAAGCGCCTGAACCGGACGCTGCTCGAGCGCGACCTCATGCGCCGCGCCATCAAGGACCTGGAGAAGAAGACGGGCATCCTCGCCGAGCGCACCGAGCTCACCCCCGAGGAGATGGCCGCCAGCGACCAGCGCACCGAGGAGACCTCGCGCGTGCGCGCCGAGTCCGAGGCCCAGGCCGCCGCCCAGCAGCAGGCCCCCGAGGCCCCCGCCGCCACCGACTCGCACGCCGCCGACGGCGAGGCCAAGTCCGCGCAGCAGGCCTGAGCCGCACACCGCGCCTGCCAGAGCCCGAGGGGCTCGGTCTTCCGGGACATCCGTTCCGGTGGGCCGGGCCCTTCGTCGTTCAAGGGCCCCGCGCGCGCCGGAGCGTCACTCGCACCCGTCCGTCGGAGGCGCGCCGTCGCCGGACTGCCGCGTCACCAGCCCCTCCTGGAGCTTTCCCATCAGCCGCTGGAGCTCCGTCACCTCGGAGGCGGGCAGGTATTCCCCCAGCTCTCCATCCAGCTCCCGCAGTGCGTCCACCAGGTAGGACAGCTCGCGCTCACCCGCGGCCGTCAGCTCCAGCCGCACGCAGCGCCGGTCCTCTCCCGCGCGCCGCAGCACCAGCCCGTCCTCCTCCAACCGGTCCACCAGCCGGCTCGCGGCGGGCGCGTCCACCAGCAGCCGCTCCGCCAGCGCCGCCTGCCGCCGCGCGCCCTCGGAAATGCCCTTCAACGCCAGCAGTTGATTGAACGGCCGACTCGTCCGCGCACCCAGCTTCTCGGTGAGGTGGCGGCGGATGGCACGACGCAAGGAAGCGAGTTGCTCCGCGAAAGTCATCTGACTTCCGAAATAGTTGTCACCTACAACGGTTGTCAATTACATCGGCTCGGCGCATCTGGCCACACGGGGGGAATCCAGTCGCACCTGTCGTCACCCTTGCCTACCCCCTTGGTATGTCCGCCCCCACCGTCATCCTCCTGGCGCTCGTCGCGACCTCGACGCCGCCCGAGTCGAGCCCTTCCGTCCCTCCGCCCCAGCCCTTCCAGACGAAGGTGGAGGACCCGATGCTGGCCCCCGTCCCTCCCGCCCAGCAGCAGGTGCGCACCTGGGATGAGGCCCTGACGCTCGTCCGGGAGCGCTCCACCAACCTGCGCTCCGCCGAAGCGGGCGTGCAGCGCGCCGAGGGCCGCTGGCGTCAGGCCCTGGCGTCGCTCTTGCCCAACGCGAACGCCCGGGCGACGGCGGCCCACGACCTGCTCAACCCGGACACCGCCGTGGGTGTCTTCCCCTCCCCGGCGCTGGACGGCCGCACGCCCACCGCGCCCATCCTGGGCACGCTGACGGCGTCGCTGACGCAATCGCTGGTGGACGTGGGCGCGTGGCGCAACCTCTCCTCCGCATCCGCGGCCGAGCGGGGCGCGGTGGCGAGCCTCCAGGACACCCGACGCCGGCTCACGCTGGGCCTCGCCCGCACGCTGGTGGCCACCGTGGCCGCCGAGCGCGCCGCGGAGCTCAACCGCGTGGGCCTGCTCCAGGCGCTGGAGCGCGCCGCGCTGACGACGCGCTCGTTCGACCTGGGCGCCAGCAACCAGTTGGACGTGGTGCGGGTGAACCAGGACGTGGCGCTGGCGCGCGGGTCGCTCGTGGCCGGGGACGAACAGCTGCGGCGGGCGCGCGAGGCGCTCGGCATCGCGCTGGGCTTCGGCCACGCGGTGGGCGTGGACCCCTCCTTCAACCTCAACGGGCTGATGGAGGAGGCGCGCCAGGCGTGTACGCCGCTCCAGGATTTGGAGTCCCGTCCGGACCTGGTCGCCGCGAAGGCGCAGGTGGACTCCGCGCGCGACAGCCGGCGTCAGGCGTCCGCGGGCTACCTGCCCACGCTGGGCCTGGCCTCCAACCTGAACGGCGTGACGACGGACCCGGGCTTCGGCCGCTTCTCCACGTGGACCATCTCCGCCGTCATCGCCGTCCCCCTCTGGGAGGGTGGCCTGCGCGGGGGGCTGGTGCGCGAGCGCACGGGCATCGAGCGCCAGGCGGCCGAGACGCTGGAGGGCAACCGCCGCGACGTGTCCGTCGAGGTGGCGCAGGCCCGGCGCAGCGTCGAGGTGGCGGACGCGCTGGTGAAGACGGCGAGCGAGGCGCGAGAGCTGGCGGACCGCACGGACCGGCTGACGCGACGTTCCTTTGAAGTGGGCCGCGGCAGCAGCTTGGAGCTGGTGCAGAGCGGAGCGGCCCTGCGCCAGGCGGAGCTGGCCCTGGCGCTGCGTGAATTCGAGGCGGTCCAGGCGCGCCTGGACGCATTCTTGACGGAGGCCCGGTGCGACTGGTGAGACGGGTGCGCCCCCTGATGGCGCTGAAGATGACGGTGTGGAGCACGGCCCTGTTGATGGCGGCGGGTTGCTCGGGCAAGTCCGCGGCGCCCGCCGCGCCTCCGCCCCGCGAGGTGCAGGTGCTGACCTTGTCGCCCAGCGAGGTGCGGGACACGGGTGAGTACCTGGGCTCGCTCCTGTCGCGGCAGAACATCACCGTGCTGCCCCAGGTGGCCGGCTACATCCGCCGCATCCACGTGAAGCCCGGCCAGAAGGTGGAGGCGGGCGCGACGCTGCTGGAGGTCGACTCGCGCACGGAGACGGCCGCGCTCGACAGCGCGCAGGCCCAGCAGAGCTCCGCGAACATCAACCGCGAGCTGGCCAAGCGCACCTTCGCGCGCACGGAGGCGCTCTACAAGGAGGGCCTCGCCAGCGCGCAGGAGCTGGAGCAGGGCCGCGCGCAGTTGGAGGCCTCCGAGGCCTCGGCGCGCTCGGCAGCCGCGCAGGTGGCGCAGCGTCAGGTGCAGCTGCAGTTCCACGCCGTGCGCGCGCCCTTCGCGGGCACGGTGGGCGACGTGCTGGTGCGCATGGGTGACTTCGTGGGGGCCACCACGCCCCTGACGACCATCGCCCAGGCGGACGTGCTGGAGGTCAGCGTGTCGCTGCCTTCGGAGCGGGCGCGCGCGCTCAAGCCGGACACGCAGCTGGAGGTGCTGGACGCGCAGGGCAAGGTGCTGCTCACCAGCCCCCTGTTCTTCGTCGCGCCGCAGGCGGACCCGCGCACGCAGCTGGTGGAGGTGAAGGCCGCGTTCCAGAACACCGTGGGGCTGCGCCCCAGCGAGCTGGTGCGCTCGCGCATCGTCTACGCGAAGCGGGACGCGCTGCAGATTCCCGCGCTCGCGGTGGTGCGCCTGAGCGGCCAGCCCTTCGCCATGGTGGTGCAGGAGAAGGACGGCAAGACGGTGGTGGAGCGTCGCCCGATTACCTTGGGCGCGCTGGGTGAGATGGCCTACGTCATCGAGAACGGGCTGAAGCAGGGGGACCGCGTGGCGGTGTCCTCGCTGCAGGCCCTGCGTGACGGGATGGCCGTGAAGGTGAAGTCCGCGGACAGCGCCCCGAGCACGGGCGCGGGCGCGGCGACGGCGGGCAGCCGCTGAAGCGCTGGATGGACCGGGCCTCGGACGGCACGCCGCGAGGCCCGGCCCCCACCATGATTTCGAGGGCTTGAACGCCGTGTTCGTCGACTTCTTCATCCGCAGACCCGTCTTCGCCATCGTCTGCTCCATCCTGCTGACGCTGGTGGGCTTGATTGCCATTCCCACCCTGCCCATCTCCCAGTACCCGGACCTGGCACCGCCGCAGGTGACGGTGACGTCCACGTACGTGGGCGCCAGCGCCGAAGTGGTGGAGAGCGCCGTCACCATCCCCATCGAGCAGGAGCTCAATGGCGTGGAGGGCATGCGCTACATCACCTCCACCAGCGGCAACGACGGCACCAGTCAAATCACCGTCACCTTCGAGCCCACGCGCGACATCGAGGTCGCCGCTGTCGACGTGCAGAACCGCGTCAGCCGCGCCGCCTCGCGCCTGCCCTCGCAGGTGAACCAGACGGGCATCGTGGTCAACAAGGCCTCCAGCCAGATGCTGATGACGGTGGCCCTGTCCAGCCCGGACAACCGCTACGACGCGCAGTTCCTCTCCAACTACGCGGACGTGAATCTCAAGGACGCCATCAAGCGCGTGCGCGGCGTGGGTGACGTGCGCATCTTCGGCGAGCGCAAGTTCTCCATGCGCGTGTGGCTGGACCCCACGGAGCTGGCGCGCCGCAAGCTCACGCCCATGGACGTGACGCGGGCCCTTCAGGAGCAGAACCTCCAGGTGGCCGCGGGACAGGTGGGCCAGCCGCCCTCCACCGAGGAGCAGCCGTACCAGATTGCGGTGCGCGCACGCGGCCGACTGGTGGAGCCGGCGGAGTTCGGTGAAATCGTCCTGATGCGCGACCCGAGCGGCAAGGCGGTGCGCGTGAAGGACGTGGGCCGCGTGGAGCTGGGCGCGGAGAACTACGGCACCATCCTGCGCTTCAACGGCCGCGTGGGCGTGGGCATGGGCATCTTCCAGCTCCCCACCGCCAACGCGCTGGACGTGCGCGACGGCGTGTACCGGGAGCTGGACCGCCTGTCCGAGCAGTTCCCCCCGGGCATGGAGTACCTGACGGGCACGGACACCACGCTCGCGGTGCGCGCCTCCATCCACGAGGTGCTCCAGACGCTGGTGGAAGCCATCATCCTGGTCATCCTCGTCATCTTCCTGTTCCTGCACGGGTGGCGAAGCGTGCTCATCACCGCCTTCACCCTGCCCGTCTCGCTGGTGGGCACGTTCGCCTTCGTGCAGCTCCTGGGCTTCTCCATCAACACGCTCACCCTGTTCGGCCTCACGCTGGCCACGGGCCTCGTCGTCGACGACGCCATCGTCGTCATCGAGAACATCGAGCGACTGATGGCCGAGCGGGGCCTGTCCCCCAGGCAGGCGGCGCGCGAGGGCATGAAGGAGGTGTCCGGCGCCGTCATCGCCATCTCGGTGGTGCTGGTGGCGGTGTTCGTGCCGGTGGCGCTCTTCCCGGGCACCACGGGCGCCATCTACCGCCAGTTCGCGCTGACCATCGCCGCGTCGGTGGCGCTGTCCACCTTCTGCGCGCTGACGCTGACGCCCGCCTTGAGCGCGCGCATGCTCAAGCACCACCACGGTGAGAAGTGGGTGTTCTTCCGCTGGGTGGACAAGGTGCTGGATGCGACGAAGGCGGCGTACGGCCGGGGTCTGCGCGCCATGCTCCGCCACCCGGTGCTGGTGCTCCTGGCGTTCCTCGCCTGCATCGGCGCCACGGTGGTGCTGTTCAAGGTGGCCCCCACGGGCTTCATCCCGGACGAGGACCAGGGCTACGTCATCATCTCCGTGCAGGGCCCGGAGGGCATGTCGCTGGCCCAGACGGAGAAGGTGCTGGTGCAGGTGGAGGAGATCCTCAAGGCCCAGCCGGAGGTGCGCGCGATGTTCGCCATCGGCGGCTTCTCCATGCAGGGCTCCGGCGCCAACATGGCCACCGTCTTCAGCAGCTTGAAGCCCTGGGAGGAGCGGCCCGGCGAGGGCAGCACCGTGGCGGCGCTGGTGGAGCGGCTGCGCGGGCCCTTGAGCCGCATCGGTGGGGCGCGCGTGCTGCCCTTCCAGCCTCCGGCGATTCGCGGCGTGGGCAGCGTGGGCGGCTTCCAGTTCATCGTGGAGGACGTGGCGGGCTCGCGCACGCTGGACGAATTGGCCTCGGCCACGGATGACCTGGTGAACAAGGGCAACGAGGGCGGGCAGCTTCGCGGCGTGTTCACGGCGTTCAACGCGAACACGCCGCTGTTGGACGTGGACGTGGACCGGCAGAAGGCCAAGGCGCTCGGGGTGCCCATCGAGCAGATCTTCGGGACGATGCAGGTCTACATGGGCAGCCAGTACGTCAACGACTTCAACTACGCCAACCGCACCTACCGCGTGTACACGCAGGCCGAGCAGCAGTTCCGCGACAGCCCGCAGGACATCGGCGCGTTCTACGTGCGCAGCGACAGCGGGGACATGATTCCGCTCGAGTCGCTGGTGAAGGTGACGCCCACGGTGTCCGCGCAGGTCATCCGGCACTACAACCTGTTCCGCTCGGCGGAGATCAACGGTCAGCCCGCGCCGGGGGTGTCCTCCGGTCAGGCCATCGAGGCGATGGAGGCGCTGGCGGCGCAGAACCTGCCGCAGGGCATGGCGGCGGAGTGGACGGGCATCAGCCTGGAGCAGAAGGAGAGCGGTGGTCAGACGCTCATCATCTTCGGCCTGGGCATCCTGTTCGTGTTCCTGGTGCTGGCGGCGCAGTACGAGAGCTTCGCCCTGCCGTTCGTCATCATCCTGTCGGTGCCGCTGGCCATCATGGGCGCGGTGGCGCTGCAGCTGCTCCGGGGCTACGCCAACGACGTGTTCTGCCAGGTGGGTCTGGTGATGCTGGTGGGCCTGGCCAGCAAGAACGCGATCCTCATCGTCGAGTTCGCCGAGCAGCTGCGCGAGCAGGGCAAGAGCGCGCTGGACGCGGTGGTCGAGGCCGCCGAGGTGCGGCTGCGTCCCATCCTGATGACGTCGATTGCGTTCCTGTTGGGCGTGGTGCCGCTGATGCTGGCGCAGGGCGCGGGCGCGGCGGCGCGCAACTCGCTGGGCACCGCGGTGTTCGGCGGCATGCTGGTGTCCACCATCGTGAACCTCATCTTCATCCCGGGCCTCTACGTGCTGATGCAGAAGCTGCGCGGCGAGACGTCCCGGCGTGATGCGTCGGAAGACGAGCTGCCGGCGCCGGCTCACGCGCCCTGAAGTCTGGCAGTACGGCCCGCCGGCCGGCGAGGGAGCAACCAGGCTCCTTCACCGCGCCGGCGGAGTCGTGTCCGGGGATGTGAGGCTTCAGGTGCCCCGGGCGGACTGGATGAGCTCGGCGAGAATCGTGCGGTGACACACCGGCTCCAGGATGCAGTCCTTGGAGCAGAGGAGCGTCACGGTTTCGCCCGCGTCCACGCGGCGGGCCAGTGACGTGATGATTTCACGCTGGGACTGCATCTCTTCGAGATAGCGGGCGCGGTAGGCGTCCAGGGTGATGGGCGTCTGGCCCTTTCCATAGAAGGCGTCGAAGAGGTCGGGGCTGGGGGCGAGCTCGCGGCGCCACTCGTCCCAGGTCTCCTTGGCCTTGGGGAGGCCGCGGGGCCTGTAGCGGCAGATGAGGACTCTCCAGCCGTCATCGGGCTCGCCAGGGACACACCAGCGACGGGTCTTGATGGGCATTCAGGGTCAACGCGGTGGCGCGCTTTCGGTATTCCGGAAGGACAGCACCGGACTTCTTACTGGACCGCGTGACTCACTTGCTGGGGGTGCGGTGCAAGTGCTTGGAAAAACTTGGATCAGTGGAGGTCATTCGAGCGGCACGCGCCCTGCTATGGGGTAGAGCACGCAGCGAAGATGACGCAGCGGTGGGCGGGTCGGGCGGGGCAGCAAGGGCGGCGGGTCGGACGGGGCGGTACGCAGGACGGGGCGGACGGGCGGCGGGTTGGTCGGGGCGGACGGGGCAGCACGCAGGACGGGGCGGTACGGGCAGCACGGGTGGCGGGTTGGTCGGGGCAGCAAGGGCGGCGGGTCGGACGGGGCAGCACGCAGGACGGGGTGGTACGGGCAGCACGGGCGGCGGGTTGGTCGGAGCAGTTCGCAGAACGGGGCAGTACGGGCGGCGGGTCGGACGGGGCAGCACGGGCGGCGGGGCGGACGGGGCAGCTCGCAGGACGGGGAGGTACGGGCGGCGGGTTGGACGGGGCAGCACGCAGGACGGGGCAGCACGCAGGACGGGGCAGTACGGGCGGCGGGGAGGACGGGGCGGCACGCAGGGCGGGGCAGCAGGGGCGGCGGGTCGGACGGGGCAGCACGCAGGACGGGCAGCACGGAGCAGCACGCGGTACGGGGCAGTACGGGGCAGTACGGGGCAGTACGGGCGGCGGGTTGGATGGGCGTGTCGCAGCGAGCGAAGCGGGAGACCGCTTCAACAAGGTGAGACGGCTCGGGCGTGAAGGATGGGCGGTGGGAGCCGGTCCTCGGCGGAAGCATCACTTCGTGAGGACCGGTTCGCCTTCATCCACGCGGCGACGTCAGAACACCGAGAGGCCCGTGAGCGTCGTGAACCGATCCAGGGCTTCCACACCCGCGACAGAGTTCCCGTGGGCATCGAGCCCCGGGCTCCACACACACAAACCACAGCGATTCGGGATGACGGCGATGATGCCGCCACCGACACCACTCTTGCACGGCAGGCCCACGCGATAGGCGAACTCGCCCGCGGCGTCGTAGGTGCCGCAGGTGAGCATCACCGCGTTGACCTGCTTGGCCTGACTGCGCGTGAGCAGTCTCCTCCCCGAGGCGCCCTGCCCATGTCGCGCCAGGAATCCACAAGCACGCGCCAGGTCCGCGCAGCTCATGCGCAAGGAGCACTGCCAGAAGTAGTGCTCGAGCACGCGAGGCACCGGGTTCTCGATGTTCCCGTAGCTCGCCATGAAGTGCGCCAGCGCGGAGTTGCGATGGCCATGCTCGGCCTCGGACGCGGCGACGACCGGGTCGAAGTCCACCGAGGCATTGCCGCTCTCCTCACGCAGGAACTCCCGCAGCAGACCGCGTGAGTCCCCGGTGAGGCTGAGCAGCCGGTCCGTGACAACCAGCGCCCCCGCGTTGATGAACGGATTGCGGGGCACACCCTGCTCGTACTCGAGCTGCACCAGGGAGTTGAACGGATTGCCCGAGGGCTCCTTCCCCACCCTGCGCCACAGCGCGTCCCCGTCTCTCGCGAGCGTCAGCGCCAACGCGAAGACCTTCGAGATGCTCTGCACCGAGAAGGGCGTGCGCCAATCACCCACGCCGAAGACCTGACCATCGAGCGTGGCCAACGCCATGCCGAACCGCGATGGGTCCACCGCGGCCAGCGCGGGGATGTAGTTGGCCACACGGCCCTGCCCCACCACCGGCAGGACGGCCGTCATCACCTCGTCGAGAACCGCCTGGAAGTCGTCCATCGCGCGCCCACCTGCCTGGGCCCCAGGATAGCCGCGCGAGCCAGCCCTCCGTGCAGGTTTCCCAGGACACACGCTCCCCGAGTCAGCTCGCGTCGTGGAAGATGATGCCCACCGTGTGCCGGTGACCGGAGCGGATGCGGCTGACTCCGTGACGCATGTTGACGCGGTAGACGCCGCGAGTCCCCTGCACGGGGCGATGATGGACCGGAAAGATGACCCCATCCCCCTGCCGAAGCGGCACGACCTCCACGCGAGACTGCATGCGAGGACGCTGCTCGGTGAGCACCAGCTCGCCACCGGAGAAGTCGCGGTCCGGCTCGGACAAGAGAATGGCCACCTGGAGCGGGAAGACCTCGTCACCGTAGAGGTCCTGATGCAGGCAGTTGTAGTCCCCTTCTCCGTACTGGAGCAGCAAGGGTGTCGGCCGGAGTTGCTCCGCCGCGTGACACCGCTGGAGATAAGCGGCGTGCATCTCGGGGTATCGCACGTCGATGCGCAGCGTTTCGTTCCACCGATTCGCGATGGACGCGAGCCCGGGATAGAGCGAGGTCCGCAGTCGGGCCACGAGGTCCGGGAGCGGATGGGCGAAGTACTTGTATTCCCCTCGCCCGAAGCCATGGCGCCCCATGACGACCCGACTGCGAAACGGCGCATCCTCGGGGTATAGCGCCGACAAGGCGCCGCACTCCTCGGGCGTGAGCAAGCCGCTCAGCGTGGCACATCCGCGCGCATCCAGCTCCGCGCCGAGCCCGGCCCAGTCGAGCGCATCCAGCCTCGTCTCCACGGAAACCGCGCTGCGCATCGGCCGCGCAGGGAGGGCTCGGGCACTCACGACGCCCCTCGCACCTGGACTCCCGACCACCCCACCGTGCTTCGCCGCATGTGCACACTCCCATTCGTCACCGAGGCACGAAGCTCGCGCCCGGACACGGTTCAGGAATGACGCACGTGATGAAGAGAGGCGACCCGGTTGTTGCGGTCAACGACGGGGCAAGTCACGAGCCTCCGCCATCCCAGTCCATACTGGAACCAGCGCATTACTCGCCCCCAGACAACAAAACAACACAAGTGTAGACTAGAGATAGAGCGCGACCCTGCAAGACATGTACTCCCGCATCAAAAACATTACCACAAACACACGCAGCCCAACCAGGCTCGCACGCGCTGAATCTGCCGGCCATTTCCCGTTGTCCCCAGAAAGACCTCATCGAGCGACCGGGGCCACTGCCATTCCAGCTTCACTTTCGCGTACGCCAAGGTGATGTTGGCGGCACAGACATTTTTCGCATCACGCCCTTCCCTACGATTCCCGACACGGCTAGACTTCGCAATCAGGCCCCTCCCACTGCAGAAATCAAAAATGAAAAATTTTGACTCCAGAGCCTACAGCATCAACGACTTCGTCGAATGGAACAAAAACAAACAACTTGAACTCTCGCCGAAATTCCAACGAAGGAACGTATGGAGCGACAACGCGCGCTCCTACCTAATGGATACAATCATCAGAGGAAAACCCATTCCTAAATTCTTTATCAGACAAAAGCTAAATCCAACCACCAAGGCATCCACTCGGGAAGTCGTCGACGGACAACAACGCCTCCGCACGATTCTTCTATTCCTCGATGATGGCTTTCAGATCAGCAAGAAGCACAACGACAAGTATGGCGGCCTCTTCTTTAGTCAACTCGCCCAGGTAGACGACGAAGTCCAAGCAAACATCCTCAATTACGAGCTCGCCGTCGATCTCCTGGTCAACATGCCTGACGCAGAGATTCTCGACATATTCGGGCGACTAAACTCATACGCAATCACCCTCAATCAACAGGAGAAAATAAATGCCGACCATTTCGGCCCCTTTAAGCTACTAGCCGATGACCTCGGGCACAGATATCATGAATTCTGGACATCAAACAAAATCCTAACCGACAACGCAATCCTTCGCATGGCCGAAGTGACCCTAACCGCCGATCTCCTAATTGCAATGCTTGAGGGGATGAAGGCCAAGAAGAAAATTCAGAGCTTCTACAATCTCTACGAGAAAAACTACCCCTACAACATCGAAACCCCAAGCAAGGAGTTCGACGCAGTCATCAAGATAATCTCGGGGGTATTCCCAGACACACTCAAGACCTCCGAGCTTAGACGGATCCATCTATTCTACAGTCTCTTTACTGCAGTATACCACATGAACTATGGCATTCCCGGATGCTCATTTCCGCGAAAAACCATCACGCCCGCAAACTACGCTAAGGTTCGTGGCGCGCTAGATAGTATCGATAGCATTTTCGATCCCACAAGCAATCAACTCGGCCCTCTCGAGAAACAGTTTCTGGAAGACAGCCGGCGCGCGACCACCGACGAACCGGTACGCGTTCGGCGAACGAAATACATTGTAAACATACTCAACAACGCACTCTAGAGGCGGCCATGTCCCTGACAATGGCACTCCAGGAGCTAAAGGGGGCTGTAAATTTCACCAACAGCCTAATCGCAACAGCTCATGCCCAGTCGGCGAGCGGCTCGTATCTCATCCCAATGGACCAAATCATATTCATCACGGAGTCGGCATTCCTGAAGAACTTCATCGCCTGGGAGAAGTTTCTTGAACAAAGCTTTTTACTATTTCTCACTGGAGAGCCAGCCACAACAGGAAAAATAGTCCCTACACATGCCACTCCGCGAGACTTAACTCATGCCAGTCAAATGACCGTCGGCACACAAAAATATGTCGACTGGGCCAACCCTGACATCGTACGCAGGCTCGCAAAAATTTACTTCCCGGGTGGCCACCCATTCGAGAGCACAATATCAAGCATCAATTCAGACCTACTCGACCTTAAAAACATCAGGAACGCATCGGCGCACATTTCCACCACTACCGCAACCGCGCTGGAGGCATTGGCTCAAAGGAAGCTTCAAAAACCAAGCCCAGGCATCACTGTATATAGCTTGCTAACATCGCCCGACCCGGCCTCAACACAAGGCGCAACAATTCTCTCGACGTACCAGTCAATGCTAGACGCGGCCGCAGTCGCAATATCATTGGGATAATCTTAAGCAGCACTATTCGGCAGCCCCAGTGCTGTACTCAGCGCAAGGAGTTAACGCGCCGAGCACATTGCCGCCGTTCAGCGCGGCGTCACCTTCAGCAGCTTGCCGTTCGAGTCATCGGTGAGCAGGTACAGCGCGCCCTCCGGGCCCTGGACGACCTCGCGGATGCGGGCCTTCTGGTCCATCAGCAGCCGCTCCTCACCCACGACGCGGTCGTTCTCGAGCACCAGTCGCACGAGGGCCGCGCTGGACAAGCCACCGATGAAGAAGTTGCCCTTCCACTCGGGGAACAGCTCGCCGGAGTAGATGGTCATGCCCGAGGGCGAAATCACCGGGTCCCAGTAGTACACCGGCTGCTCCATGCCCGGGCCCTGGGTCGTCTTGTGGATGGGCTCGCCGGAGTACTCCTCGCCGTAGCCGATGGTGGGCCAGCCGTAGTCCTTGCCGCGCTCGATGAGGTTGAGCTCATCACCACCCCGCGGCCCCATCTCCACCTCCCAGAGCCGCCCCTTGCTGTCGAGCGCCGCGGACAGGATGTTCCGGTGCCCCAGCGTCCAGATCTCCGGCCGCGCGTCCTTCTGCCCCACGAAGGGGTTGTCCTTCGGGATGGAGCCGTCCGGGTTGATGCGGACGATCTTCCCGAAGTCGCTCTTGAGGTCGCGAGCCTGGACGCGGCCCTCCATGATGGAGCGCTCGCCCAGCGTGACGAACAGCTTCCCGTCCGGAGTGAAGACGAGGCGGCCCCCCGCGTGCAGCGTGGACTCGAGCGTCGGCTCCATGCGGAAGATGACCTTCAGGCCCTCGACCTTGGGCTTGGGTCCATCCACCAGCTTGGCGCGTGCCACCGTGAGGCCGTTGCCGCCCTTCCGGGGCTCGTAATAGGTCCAGTAGATGAGGCCACTGGTCCCGTAATCAGGGCCCACCTCGACGTCGAGCAGACCGCCCTGGTTGCGACCATCCACCTTGGGAATGCCCGCGATGGCCGGCGACTTCTTGCCCTCGGGCGTGACGATGAAGAGCTTCCCCGTCGGCTTCTCCGTGACGAGCATCCGCTTGTCCGGCAGGAACGCGATGGCCCAGGGCTTGTTGAAGCCGGAGGCGACCTCGGTGACCTGCAGGGCCGTGCGAGTCTGGACTCCAGGCGCCCGCGTCTGGCCAGGGAAGGCCGGCTTGAACTCGGGGACGTTGGGCGGGGCCTGCTCGACGGGAGCGCCCGTGGGATTGGGCCCCTGCCGAGGGTCCGTCTGCTGACTGCCCTTCGCCTGCCCGGGGGCCAGGTTGCCGCCCTGGTCCGCGGGTTTGCCCGCGGGCTGTGCATGCGAGGTCCCAGTGAGGGTCAGCAGGGAAGTACAAGCCAGGGACGCCAACAGGGAACGCATGGGCACACTCCTCGAGGTGGGACGAACGGCGCGCAGCAAACACGAAGTGCCGCGGGCCCCGTGCGAAAAGGATGTGGGGATGTCGGACGGCGGACGCAAGCCGCCTCAATCCAGGGGCATCTCCTCGCGAATCCAGCGCGTCACCGAGTCGTGCCGAGGCGCCCAGCCCAACTCACGCCGCGCACGCTTGCCGCGCACCCGGCTGTTGGAGCCGAACGAGTAGCGTGCATGACCCTCGCCCCACTCGCGCGACGCCTCCTCCACGGACCAGGACTGCACCGGGCCCAGCTTCAGCCGCGCCGCGATGGCCTCGCCGAGCTCCGCGTAGGACGCCTCGCCATTCTCGACGAAGTAGAACGCCCCCGCCGGAGCCTTCTCCAGTGCCAGGGCGTAGAGCGCCGAGACGTCATCGATGTGGACGTTGGACCAGCGGTTGACGCCCTTGCCGACGACGCGCACCACGCCGCTCTTGCGAGCCTGTGCCACCAGCGGAGGAATCTGCACGCTGTCGCGGCTCAGGCCCTTCCCCGTGCCGTAGATCATCGTGTTGCACAGCACGATGCCCCGAGCCCCCGGCGCGGCGAGGACGCTGTTGTCGAGCGCGTGCCGGGCCCGCTTCTCGGGCTCGACGATGAACGGCGTGTCCTCGTCGAACACGTTGGGTGACAGCGCGTCGCCCTTCACGTCGTCGCCGATGACGCTGGAGCCGCTGGTGTGCAGTAGCGGCTTGCCCGAGCCCTTCACGCCTTCAATCAAGGCGCGGATGGCCTGCTCGTGGTCGCTGCTCGCGGCGTTGATGACACCGTCCGCGCGCCGGGCCTCCGCCGTGAGCACCGCGACGTTGTCCAGGTCCCCCAGGACGGGCTCGATGCCGAGCGCCGCCAGCTTCCGGGCCTTGGCTTCATCGCGCGCCAGTCCACGAATCGAATGGCCCCGGGCCTTGAGGTCCACGGCCAGGGTGCCGCCAATGAAGCCGGTGGCGCCAGTGATGAAGAGGTTCATCGCGAGGTCTCCAGGAAAGGAAGGGCCCGCACTGTGCCCCTCCTGGAGCGGAGGTCCTCGGATTCAAGCGCTGGCCGAGCACCACCCGGCCAGCAATGAACATCCCGACCCGAGCAGGTGGCCTGCGTCGAACAACGGCGGGACTCAGGGCGTGGACGGAGGCTTCGGCGTCTTCCAGTCCAGCGCCGTCCCACAGGCCTTGCAGAAGCGCGCGTCCAGGTCGTGTCCCTGGTTGCCACAGCCCGGGCACGCCTGGGTGTCCACGGGGCCTCGGGCGGCGGCGGCCAGCTCCACGGAGACGATGCCCGTGGGCACCGCGAGGATGCCGTAGCCCATGATCATCAACACCGATGCGATGAACTGTCCCGGAATCGTCTTGGGCGTGATGTCGCCGAAGCCCACCGTCGTCATCGTCACCACGGCCCAGTACATGGCGCGCGGGATGCTGTCGAAGCCGTGGGCCTCGCCCTCCACCAGGTACATGACGGAGCCCATGATGACGACCACCGTCAGGACGAAGCCGAGGAAGACGGTGATCTTCCCCCGGCTCGCGCGCAGCGCCGTCATCAGAATCTCGGCCTGTCCCAGCAGGTGCCCCAGCTTCAGCACGCGGAAGACGCGCAGCAGGCGGAGCACTCGGACCACCAGCAACGTCTGGGCGCCCGGGAACAGCACGCTCAGGAACGAGGGCAGGATGGCCAGCAGGTCCACGAGGCCGAAGAAGCTGCGCGCATAGTCCAGCGGACGGCGGACGGCGATGAGCCGCAGCACGTACTCCGTGGCGAAGATGGCGGTGAAGGCCCACTCCGCGATGGAGAGCGCGGCGCCGTAGCGCTCACGCACGGGTGTGACGCTCTCCAACATCACCGCGACGACGCTGAACAGGATGGCCCACATCAGGGCCACGTCGAACGCCTTCCCCGCCGGTGTGTCGGCCTCGAAGATGATGGTGTGGAGACGGGCGCGGAAGCCGCCCACGGGGCTCTGCTCGGAGGACCTGTACACGGCCGGGCAGTCTAGACGCGACGGCGCTCGATTCGAGAAACCTTGCGTCCCGACGTCACAACCGCCCTGCCCCCTTGGCGGGATGCGCCGGCTTCTGGGCGCGGCGGGTGCCGCGCAAAGAAAGGACCGCGGAAACGGGTCCTGCGGATGGGGTCCACTTCAGTTTCCAGCCCCGGCAGACATCGGCGGTCGGCTCAGCCCCGTGGGTCCCTCGAGCGCCACGCAGTCATAGCGACCATCAGCCCGCCCGCAAGGCCTCCAGCAGTGACTGCACCTCAATATGAGGTGGCGTGACGCACGATTCATCATTATCTAGCGCACTAGACTATAGCGAACTAGGCGATGGAGCCCGCGAGACCAGCGTTCGCACGCAGAGCAGAAGGATGGCTGACCATGAGAATCGGAATTCTCGGAACGGGTTTCATGGGGACGACCCTCGCCCGCAAGCTCGCCGCCGCAGGGCATGACGTGACCGTGGCGAATTCGCGCGGACCCGAGACCATCGAAGGCGACGTGCTCGAAACCGGCGCGCGTGCGGCGATTGCGCAGGACGCGGTTCGCGGGGCCGATGTCGTGATCCTGGCGATGCCGCATCCCGGCTTCGAGAAGATCCGGCCTCTGATTTCGGCTCTGCCCGAGGAGACGACGGTGATCGACATCTCGAACTATTTTCCCGGTCGCGACCCCGTGAACCCTGAACTCGAAGCGGGCAAGCCGGAAACCGTCTGGACCCAGGAGTTCTTCGGACGACCTGTCGCCAAGGCGTGGAATGCGATTGGCATGGTTGCCTTCAAGAACGATGGACGCCCGAAGGGCGAGCCGGGCCGCATCGCGGTTCCGCTCGCTGGCGACAGGGCGCGCGATCGCGAGGTCGCGATGACATTGATCGACGAGACCGGGTTCGATGGGTTCGACACGGGCGAGCTCGCTGGTTCCTGGCGGCAGCAGCCCGGCTCGCCGGTCTACATCACCGATCTTACCCATGCAGAGATGGGGGCGGCACTCGCATCGGCCGAGCGCGACAGGTTGCCGAAGCGGCGCGACCTTTCGGCGCAGGTGTTCGCGGAGCGGGTCGGCGAGCGGGCCTCGCCCGATGCGGAGACGGTTCGGAGGATCGCGCGGGCCTTGTTCATGTGATGCCGCGCGACGCAAGCGGAAGGAGCTTCATGACGATGAAGATCGGCATCCTCGGCGCAGGCAACATCGGTACGACGCTGGCCCGCAGACTCGCTGCCGCCAGACATGAGGTGAAGGTCGCGAACTCCCGTGGACCGGAAACGATCGCGGCGAAAGCGCTGGACACCGGCGCGCGCGCCACCACCGCGGAGGAGGCGGCAAAGGATGTCGATGTCCTGATCCTCTCCATGCCGCAGACGGCGTTCGCGAAAGTGAAGCCGTTGGTCGCGGCCCTCCCCAATGAAGCGGTGGTGATCGACACCTCGAACTATTTCCCGCAACGCGACGGTGTGAATCCGGCGCTCGAAGCGGGCGAGGTCGAGAGCGAGTGGCTCCAGACCTTGCTGGGACGCCCGGTCGTCAAGGCATGGAACGCGATCGGCACGGCTCCCTTTGCCGAGAACGACAAGCCCAGGGGGCATCCGGAACGGAGCGCGATCCCGATCGCAGGCGATCGTGCGGAAGACCGTGAGGTGGCCATGGCCTTGATGGACGACACCGGCTTCGATGGGTTCGACGCTGGCACGCTCGCCGAATCATGGAGGCAGCAACCCGGCTCGCCCGTCTATTGCACCAACCTGCGCCGGGATCAGATCGCTCCGGCATTGGCAGCGGCGGAGCGGGACCGGCTTCCCAAGCGGCGCGACCTTTCGGTCGCCATCTTCGCGGAGCGCTTCGGCGCGGGGGTGAACCCCGATGCCGAAACAATCATCCGGATCAGTCGCGCGCTGCAGATGTAGGCCGGGCGCGCTGTGCCGAAGGAGCAGGCATGCGCTGCCTGGGGCGATGACACGACGCGGGATGCAGGATGAGGAGACGCTATGCGCATGAAATCCTGGCGTGCCGAGACCCTTGGGGCGCCCGGCGAGGTCCTGAAGCTGGTCGATATCGACGTACCCGCGCCGGGACCGGGAGAGGCGCTGCTTCGGGTGCTGGCGACCAACATCGGCCTGCCCGACCGCATGATGCTGGAGGGCCGGTATTTCATGAAGCCCCTCCTACCAATCACTCCTGGCCAGGAGGTGGTCGGCATCGTCGAGGCCGTGGGTGCAGGGTACCCGTTCCCCGTTGGGACTCGGGTGATCGGCGGAACCCGATTCGCTGATGGCTTCGGCGGCCTGGCGCAATATTGCCTGTCGCCGGCCGATGGCGCCGTACCGGCCGCCGACGATATGCCCGACGAGCAGGCTGCGGCCGTTCTCGGCACGTTCCACGTCGCCTATGTCGGACTGGTCAATCGCGCGGGCGCGAAAACCGGGGAGACGCTGCTGGTGCTGGGTGGCTCAGGCGGCACCGGCTCGACCGCGATCCAACTGGCCAAGGCGCTGGGCCTTACCGTGATCGCCACGGCGCGCGGACCCGGCAAGGCTGCTTTCTGCCGCAGGCAAGGTGCCGACCACGTCATCGATACCGAGGCGGGCGCGCTCGGCGAAGAAGTCCGTGCGCTGACTGGAGGCAAGGGCGCCGACATCGTCTACGATACTGTCGGCACACCGTTGGTCGAACAGGCGCTGCAGGCCATCGCCGTCGGCGGTCGCTACATCATGATCGGCTTCGCCGGCGGCTCAGGATTTCCGACGATCGAGCCGTTCAAGATCCTGACGCGCGGCATCTCGCTGACCGGCGCGCTGCACAGCGTACGCACGCCCGAGGAGCGCGATGACGCGCTCACAGTGCTTGGGCGACTGTTCTCCGACGGGGCGATCTCCATGCCGATTGATGAGATCGTGCCTTTCACCAGAGCGCCGCAAGCGCTCGATCGTCTGGGAGGTGAAGTCCACGGCAAGCTGATCGTCGCGGGCAGCACGGCCCATTGAGTCCTCAAAATGCCCCCTCCATCCAAGCGTTCGAGTGTCGGTACACAGCTATCCTTCGCGCTTTACGGCGCGGCGAACCGAATGGTGCGCCTGCACAAGCCATTCCTTGAGCCGCTGGGTCTGACGTTTCCCCAGTACCTCGTGATTCTCGAACTATTGGATGGCGCGCCACTTCCCGTCGGCGCCCTTGGGACCCGCCTCGACATGGACACGGGCACCATCACGCCGCTGATCAAACGGCTTGAGGCAGCCGGACTGGTCACGCGGACGCGAGACCCTGCCGACGAACGCCGCGTGATGGTCGACCTGACTCCTCGCGGCCGCGCGCTTGAAGCCAAGGTCCGAGGCGTCAATGACAAGATCAAGTCTGCCTGCCAGCTCACCGACAAGGGCCTCAACGAGCTTCGTCGCACGCTGGAAGCGCTGGCGCACCCGGCGGCCGAATGAGTTCTTAGGGCAACCACCCTCGCAATCGTGCGTCGTACATGTGAGTCCTTGCAGCTCGTCGACGTTCCTTCGTCGACGACAGGCAAAACCACGCCCTGAGCCAGCCCCATACAGGCCTGTCACCTCACAGCGAAGACACTTCATCGTACCGCCCATAGGGAACTCAAGATGTCAGAGTCCGCACTGTTTCGCGACGTCGTCCGCAACCGCCATTCCGTTCGCAGCTTCCTTCCCGCGCCGGTGGCGGACGCTGTCATCCGCTCCGTGTTGGAAGAAGCGCAACTTGCCCCATCGAACTGCAATACCCAGCCGTGGCAGGTTCACATCGTTTCCGGTGCAAAACTGGACGTGCTCAGCAGGAGGATCCTCGCGGACGAAGAAGCCGGGCGGCACACGCCCGACTTCAGCTTCGGCACATACCCTGGTGTTTACGGTCAGCGCCTCAAAGCCCAGGGAGCAGCCTATTACCAGGCGATTGGGGTTTCCCGCGAAGCGACTGAGGATCGCCGGACTGCCTCTCTCTACAACTTGAAATTCTTTGGCGCGCCGCATGTCGCGCTGCTCTTCATGCCAGCCGTTGGTGACAATGTGCGCGTCGCAGGGGACGTTGGCATGTACGGTCAGACATTCCTGCTGTCGCTCACCGCTCACGGGCTCGGTGGCATTCCCCAGACGATGCTTGGCTACTACGCCGACACGATCCGTGGACTGCTCGGCATCGAGCCCTCCATGAAGATGTTGTTCGGCATCTCGTTTGGTCACCCTGACAAAACTTCGGCGGCGAATCGGTACCGGATCGGCAAGGCCTCCATCGAAGAGAATGTGATCTTTCACTCCTGATATTGCCAAGGTCCAGGAGGGCGGCTGTCGACCCCGACTCGCAGCGTCTTCGGCGTCTTCTTCGAATCGAACCTCTTCGTCCACTTCGCTGAGAATCGACCGCGCTCAGCCGTCCTGCTTCTGCGGCTTCTTCACATCCACCTCACGAGGGGAAGCTGTCCCCAGAGAGGTGTCTCAGGAGTCCCTGGGGCGGAGGAATGAGACCTTCGGGTCAGCGACGGCGACGGACTGGGAAGCGGCATCAAACGATTTGCTCACAACCGCCCTGCCCCCTTGGCCGGATGCGCCGGCCTCCGGGCGCGGCGGGTACGCTTCACCTCATCCGCCCGGCACACGCGCACGCCCAGGAACCGCTGGAGCTGGTCCAACGCCAGGTCATGGTCCCCGTCGCTCTCCGCCGCGCAGCAGTCGCTCAGCACGGTGATGTCGTACTCGTGCATGTGCGCGTCATGCGCGCTGAAGAAGACGCACAGGTTGGTGGCCATGCCCGCCATCAGCAGCTTCTTCGTCCCCAGGTGCTCCAGCAGCGGCACCAGTGACGTCGCGAAGAACGCCGAGTGCTTCGGCTTGAGGACGAAGTAGTCCCTCGGCTCGGGCTTCAACGCCCGCGCCACCGGCCGGCCCCGGATGCCCTTGCGCGTGCAGTGCCGATAGACGTCCCGGAAGTTGCTGCGCCAGTGGTTGAAGTTGTCGTTGACGTAGATGACCGGCACACCCGCCGCGCGCAGCCTTCGAGCCAGGGGCCCCAGCCGCTCCACCATGCGCAGCGCCCAGGGCAGCACCTTCTCCCCGCCCGGGAACTCCAGGTCATTGATGACGTCGATGATGAGCAGCGCCGTGTCCGAGCGTCGCTCCTTCGTCGCGCGCGCCTTCCCACCGGACCGTGCCCCTGACTTCGCCACGTGCACCTCCTGGCGGCCAAGCTAGGCACTCCCCCTGCACGCCGGCACCTTTCGTCCAGAACCGTGCACCTCGCCCCAAACACGAGAGGCCGCCTTCCCCCTGAGAAGACGGCCCCTCGACCCCCGACAACCTCCGCGTGCCTCAGTGCCCTTCCGCCCCCGTCGCGCCGGCGGGGATGGCCGGGGCCTCCCGCTCCTCGCCGCGCAGCGCGAGCTTCCGGATGACAATGTAGAAGATGGGCGTCAGCACCAGGCCGAACAACGTCACGCCGAGCATGCCCGCGAACACCGCCACGCCCATCGCCTGACGCATCTCCGCGCCCGCGCCCGTCGCCACCGCCAACGGCACCACGCCCATGATGAACGCGATGGACGTCATCAGGATGGGCCGCAGCCGCAGCCGACACGCCTCCAGCGCCGCCTGCACCACGCCCATCCCTTCATCTTCCTGCGCCCGAGCGAACTCGACGATGAGGATGGCGTTCTTCGCCGCGAGCCCCACCAGCACCACGAGCCCAATCTGCGTGAAGATGTTGTTGTCCCCACCCACCAGCCACACGCCTGCAATCGCGCTGAGCAACGCCAGCGGCACCGTGAGCAGCACCGCCAGCGGCAACGTCCAACTGTTGTACTGCGCCGCCAGGATGAGGAACGCCAACAGGATGGCCAGCGGGAAGACGAACAGGCCTTCCTTGCCCGCGAGCTTCTCCTGGTACGTCAGGTCGGTCCATTCGAAGCTCATGCCGGCCGGGAGCGTCTCCGCCGCCAGTCGCTCCATCGCCGCCACCGCCTGTCCCGTGCTCACACCCGGCGCCGCCGCCCCGTTGATGTCCGCGGAGGGATACCCGTTGTAGCGCAGCACCTGGTCCGGCCCGAACGACGGCGTCACCTCCACCAACGAGGCCAACGGCACCATGCCGCCCTGCGGGTTGCGCACCTGCAGCCGGCCGATGTCCTCCGGCTCCATGCGGTGCTTCGCGTCCGCCTGCACGTTCACCTGGTACGTTCGACCGAAGCGGTTGAAGTCGTTCACGTACAGCGAGCCCAGGTGAATCTGGAGCGTCTCGAAGACCGAGCCCAACGGCACGCCCTGCTGCTTTGCCTTCACCCGGTCCACTTCCGCGTGGAGCTGCGGCACGTTGATCTCGAACCCCGACATCAACCCCATCACCTGCGGGTCCGTGGACGCGCGCTGCACCAGGGCCTGTGTGGCCTCGTACAGCGCCTGCGAACCCAGCCCCGCCCGGTCCTCCACCTGCAGCTTGAAGCCCGCTGTCGAGCCCATGCCCGGCACTGGCGGCGGCGGGAAGATGGCCGCGAAGCCCTCCTGCACTCCCGCGAGCTTGCCCTGGAGCTTCCCCGCGATGGCCCCGGCCGACAGCTCCGGCGACTGGCGCTTCTCGAAGTCATCCAGGATGGCGAACACGACGGCCGAGTTGGGCGAGTTGACGAAGCCGTTGATCGAGATGCCGGAGAAGGCCACGACATTGGCCACGCCCTTCTCCGCCAGCATCAGCTCCGACATCTTCTTCACCACCGCGTCCGTCCGCTCCAGCGACGACGCGGGCGGCAGCTGCGCGAGCCCCACCAGGTAGTACTTGTCCTGCATCGGCACGAAGCCCGCGGGCACCTTCGCGAAGCCCAGCCACGTGAGCACCAGCAGCCCTCCGTACACGACGAGCGCCAGCCCGCTGACTCGCACCACCCGGCGAACCAGCGACACGTAGCCGGTGGAGGCCTTGTCGAAGAAGCGGTTGAACGGCCCGAACAGCCACCCGCCGAACGCCTTCTCCATGAAGCGCGTCAGGCCATCCTTCGGGCCATGGTGTCCGCGCAGCAGCACACCCGCGAGCGCCGGGCTGAGGGTGAGCGAGTTGAACGCCGAGAGGATGGTCGAGATGGCGATGGTCAGCGCGAACTGTCGGTAGAACTGCCCCGTCAATCCCCCCAGGAACGCGGTGGGGACGAAGACCGCCGACAGCACGGAGGTAATCGCGATGATGGGTCCCGTCACCTCCGTCATCGCCCGGCGGGCCGCTTCCTTCGGGCTCACGCCCTGCGCGATGTGCCGCTCCACGTTCTCCACGACGACGATGGCGTCATCCACCACGATGCCGATGGAGAGCACCAGGCCGAAGAGCGACAGCGTGTTGAGCGAGAAGCCCAGCATCTGCATGACCGCCGCCGTGCCCACCAGCGACACGGGCACCGCGGCCAGCGGGATGATGGAGGCGCGCCACGTCTGGAGGAACAGCAGCACCACCAAGACCACCAGCACCACCGCCTCCAGCAACGTCGTCACCACGTTGCGGATGGACGCGCGCACGAAGAGTGTCGGGTCGTAGGCAATCTTGTACTCCATGCCCTGGGGGAAGGCCTCCTTCAGCTCCGTCATCCGCGCGCGGATGCCCGCGGACACATCCAGCGCGTTGGAGCCGGAGGCCTGGCTGATGCCGATGGCCACCGCCGACTTGCCGTCCAGCCGCGCTCGCACGGAGTAGGAGCTGGCGCCCAGCTCCACGCGGGCCACGTCCCGCAGGCGCGTCACCTGTCCCTCCTCGCCCACCTTGACCACGATGTCGCGGAACTGCTCCTCCTCCGTGAGCCGCCCCTGCGTGGTGACGGTGAGCTGGAACGCGGAGCGCTCATCCGGCTGCTGCCCGATGACACCCGCGGCCACCTGCACGTTCTGCTCACGGATGGCCGCCACCACGTCGCTCGCGGTGAGGCCCCTCGCGGCGAGCAGCCGGGGGTCCAGCCAGACGCGCATGCTGTACTCACCCGCGCCCAGCACATTCACGCTGCCCACGCCGGGCACGCGCTGGAGCACGTCCCGCACCTGGAGCACCGCGTAGTTGGAGAGATAGAGCGGGTCCTGCTTCCCGTCCGGGGACACCAGGTGCACCACCATCAGCAGGTCCGGGCTCGACTTCTCCGTGAGCACGCCCAGCCGCTGCACCTCCGCCGGCAGCCTCGGAATCGCGCGCGCCACCCGATTCTGCACCTGCACCTGCGCCGTGTCCGGGTTGACGCCCATGCCGAAGGTAATCGTCACCGCCACCCGGCCATCGCTCGTCGCCTGCGAGGACATGTAGAGCATGCCCTCCACGCCGTTGATCTCCTGCTCCAGCGGCGCGGCCACCGTCTCCGCGATGACGGCCGGGTCCGCGCCAGGATAGGCCGCGCGCACCACCACCGTGGGCGGAGACACGGCCGGGTACTCGCTCAACGGCAACTGCAACAACGACAGGCCGCCGCCAATCAGGAGCAGCACCGACAACACGGCCGCGAAGATGGGCCGGTCGACGAAGAAGTGCGCGAACTTCACGGCCGCGCCCCCTC
Source organism: Myxococcus fulvus (assembly GCF_900111765.1). Next base: position 296,788 of record NZ_FOIB01000006.1, on the reverse strand, counting down.
GGCGTGCTCGGAGTCGGCCATGGCGACCAGCGTGGGCGCCACCGCCATCCCCGGCCGGGCCAGGCCCTTGAGCACCACCTTCTCACCCGCCGCCAGCCCCGAGCGCACCACCCGCAGGCCGCCCTCCGTCGTCCCCAGTTCCACGCGCCGCTGCTCCAGCGTCTGGTCCGGACGCACCACCAACACGTAGCGCCCCTTCTGGTCCGTGCCCACCGCCAGGTCCTGGATGAGGACCGTGGGCCGCGCCGCGCCCGTCTCCAGCCGCACCCTCGCGAACAGCCCCGCCGTCAGCTTCCCGTCCGGATTGGGCAGCACCGCGCGCGCTCGCGCCGTGCCCGTCCCCGCCACCACTTGATTGTCCAGGAAGTCGAGCCGCGCCTCGCGAGGGAAGCCCTCGTCCCCCGTCAACGCCACCCGCACCGGCACCGCGTTGACGCGCCCGTCCTTCCCGCGCGCGCCGGATGTCGTCCCCGCGAAGCGCAGGTACGTGGCCTCGTCCACGTCGAAGTAGACGTAGAAGGGCTCCACCGAGACGATGGTCGTGAGCAGCGCGCCGCCGCTGACCAGGTTGCCCTGCGTCACCAGCGCCCGCCCCACCCGTCCACTCACGGGCGCACGCACGCGCGTGTCCTGCAGGTCGACCTCCGCGCCACGCACCGCCGCCTTGGCGGACTCGACGCGTGCACGCGACTCCGCGCGCTCCGCCGTCAACACGTCGAAGTCCCCCTGCGAGATGGCCTGCTCGGCGACCAGCTTCTCGCCGCGCTCGAACCGCTTCTCGGCCAGCGTCCGGCGCTCCTCGGCCTGGCGCAGGTCCGCGCGCGCCCGGTCCAGTACGGCCTCGAAGGTGCGCGAGTCGAGCTGGAACAACACCTGCCCCGCCGTCACCAACCCGCCCTCCGCGAAGCGCACCGAGTCGACGTAGCCGCCGACGCGAGGCCGCAGCTCCACGCTCTGCACCGCCGCCAGCGTGCCGGTGAACTCGGCGCTGTCGGCCACCTGCCGGGTGACGACCTCCGCGGCGACGACGGGGGCCGCCGCCATCTTCGCACCACCTGCTCCACCGGACGCATCCGCGCTCTCGCTCCGCGCGAGGACCAGACCGCCGACCACGAGAGGGAGGGACAGGGCCCCTCCGACTGCTGCACGCTTCCAATTCATTGGGGGACTCCGACTTCTTCCAAGGGTCGGGACACACCGGTGGCGTTCGCGCTCGAGCGCGCCCACCGCCGACGGCCCTGGGTGACAGGACGAGGAACGACTTCACGGACGTCTCCCGTCCGGCGCGCGACATCGCCGACGGGGGACAGGGATGGCTCTAGGGATGCATCCGTCTCCCGTCCGGCGCGCGACGTCGCCGACGGAGGACGTGGAGGTGTCTGGGATTACGACGTCATGGGCTCAAGCGGACAGGAACAGGACGGGAGACGACGCGCACGTCACCCTCGCGGGGCAAAAGCCGCCGGAGGGCGACACACGGGGGTGTGGAGGCACACGTCGACCCTCCGGTGCACGCATCACCGATGGGAAGACGGCAGTACCTATCGAGGAGCTCGGAGCCGACGGCGCGGCGCACCGGACCCGTGAAGTGGCCCGGCCCTCCGCGCGAGGTCCGATGACGACGCTAGCGACACATGGAGGGACAACAGCGTGCCGATGAACGGAACGCCCGAGGCGCGGCGCGCCTCACCGCCGAGGTAATTTGCAACATATCCCATTACTAATTGCCCGGAGGCCGGGAGCGCAACGCAATCTCGCGGGCCTCACTTGCCGGGGACGGCGCAGCCCGGGGGCGGCTTCCAATCGCGCAGGGCGGTGACGCGGGCATCCTGGACCTGGGCCACGCCCTCGGGCGCGTCGACCCGATTGACAGGGGTCGGACGGGTGAAGTCGAGCAGGTCCAGGGGCGCGGGGCGCGTCGGGCAGCCCGCCTGGAAGGTCTTCTCGAGCGCCACCACCAAGGTGTCCGCATGGTCATCGGCGGGGTCCGAGGCCTCGGGCCAGGTCAGCTCTCCCGACAGCGGCTCGCCACGCTCGGGTGGGAACCACGTCCACCGGAGGACGGTCTGCCCGGTGTTGCCCCACACCACGCCCCCGGAGACACCGCCCACGACGGTGAAGTCGTCGGGGAGCTCCCGCCACTCGATGGCGAAGCCCTGGGGAACCGGTTGGCGGATGGGCGTGAGCCGGCGCACGTCATCGAGCTCGCCCGACAACAGGAGCATCCACGTCAGCTCTCGCAGCGCGTCGCGGCTCACCGTCCCCACCGCCACGCGCGCCTGCCGGTTCGCGTCCGTGGTCTTCACGTCCACGCGGCCGATGCGCTCCGCGTCCTCGTACAGCGCCAGCTCGCTGCAGCTCTGGGACACCCAGGCCGTGCCCGTGCCCAGGTGGTAGGCGCGCACCTCGTCGCAGAAGGAGTAGTGCCCGCGGCGTCCGCGCAGCACCAGCCACCCCTCCGAGGGGACTCGCAGGCCCGTCAGCGGGAGCATCCGCACCGAGGCCCCATGGCTGGACAGACACAGCCGCCAGGCGGGGTAGCGCCAGCGCTTGGCCTTCTTGCGGGCTTCCTTCTCGCAGAACGCGGGTCCGTAGCCCTCACCCGCCGCGTCCGCGTCCGCGATGCTCGCGAGGTGCTTCGCCTGCTCCTCACGGTTGGCGGCGAAGGATGCCTCGGCGCGGACGGCCCAGGGCTCCGTCTCCTTCATGCAGGCGCTGTCCGCCAGGGCGCACAGCCACGGCGCGAGCCGGTGGTCCGGCTTCACCGTGTCGAGCATCAACACCTCGCGCACCGTGGGCGGCAACACCACCGTGCGCACTCCGGGCTTGCCAAGCTCCAGATAGGACTCCACCCACGTCCGCCCGCCCCGACGCCACCAGTCCTTCAGGGCGAGCAGCGAGACATCCTCGGGAACCGGCTCGTCCACCTCGCGGCTCAGCTCGAAGCAGCGCGAGGACAGCAGCTCGCGCAGCGCCGCCACGCCCGGCTTGCCGTCGACGCCTTCGGGCAGCGACTCCAGCTTCGCGTCCAGCGCGACGAGGCGCTCGTGGGCCGCGGTCCACTCGGGCGTGGCCTGGGGACACGGCACGAAGACCTTCGCGGCCGGCGCCGGCTTCGCGGACAGCAGCACACCCAGGAGGACGAGGAGCATGTGGCGCACAGAATCGCGCAACTGACCGCCCCGAGGCCAGGACCCGCGGGAGTCAACGCCACTGGATTGCACCTCCATCCGGGAAACGGAAGCGGGCGGCCACCGGGGTGTTGGCGGGCCCACCGGAGCCCTCGGCGAGGGGGGACTGGTGTGCCCGGGTACCGCTCGGGGCACGGCCTGGGGAGCCCGTCGCCAGTGCCTTCGCCGTCCGACCCTGTTACTGAGGAGACGGGAGCCGGTGTCCGCGTTTCCCTGGGACGGACGGGCGACCTACATTACCGGACAAGCCATGAGCATCGAGCACGCCTTCCATCCCCCCACCATCACCACGGCCGCTGGCCGACCGCTGGACGTCATCGAGGTGCGGGGCCTCACGGTGGACTGCATCGTGGGCATCTTCAATCGGGAGCGCATCTCCGCCCAGCCGCTGCAGGTCGACGTGGCGCTGTTCCTGGACACGCGCTCCGCGGCGGGCGGCAAGCTCTCGCACACGGTGAACTACGGCCGGCTCGCGGGGGAGCTGCGCTTCCTCTTGGAGTCGTGTCGCTTCGAGTTGCTGGAGTCCGCCGCCGAGGCCATCTGCCGCTACGTGCTGGCGCCGCCCACCGAGGACGTGCCGCGCGCGCAGGTCCACGCGGCCACGGTGCGAGTCACCAAGCCCCACGCGCTGGGCGGGCTGGCGATTCCCTCGCTCCAGGTGCACCGCAGCGCGGAGGAGATGGTGTACGGCAAAGAGGAGAAGTCCTTCGGCCGCGTGGACATCATCCACGAGGGGACGGGCTACGGCGTCTACCGGCTGCGGGTGAGACCCGGGGGCCACATCCCCACGCACGTGCACCAGAAGATGGAGGAGAGCGAGCTGGTGCTGGGCGGAGGGCTGCACCTGCAACACCGACCCGTGGCCCGGGGGCAGGCGTTCCACTGGCCGCGAGGCTTCCCGCATCGCTACGACAACCCCTCGTCCACGGAGCAGACCGTGCTCTGCGTCGACAAGCCGGGCTTCATCCCGTCGGACGAGGTGGAGACCGAGGCGCCTCCCGAGGGCCTGACGCCCGTCACGGGCACCTCCTACTATCCGCACGACGAGCTGGTCGCCTCGGAGTCCTCGACGGGGCCGCGCGCGTGAGCACGGTGGCAACGGACGCGCATGGGGCCGAGCCCGAAGGACGCAGGAGCGACTCCCGCTCGAACGACGCCCCTCCCGGTGGCGCCAGCCCCGCGAGAGCGCCCCGCGTGCCCGTCCCCCCGAGCGGCCACCGCGCACAGGTCGATGCTCACCGGGAGCCCTGCTCATGACGCCGTCAGGCACCCGGAAGGTGCTCATCACCGGAGGCGGCACGGGCATCGGCCGCGCAGTGGCGGAGACGTTGCTGCGCGCGGGTGGCCGCGTCGTCGTGACGGGTCGTCGCGCGGACGTCCTCAACGAGGTGACACGCACCTGGCCCGGACAAGCGTTCGCCCTTCCCTGTGACGTGTCGTCCCCCACGGAGCGCGAGGGACTGCTGCGTCGGGCCGCGGAGCTGCTGGGCGGACTGGATGGCTTCGTCCACAGCGCCGGCCAGGTGGTGCATCAACCACCGGGACACATCGGCGAGGACGTCCTGCGCTCCCAGCTCGAAATCAACCTCATCGCGCCGTTGCGATTGGGTGAGCAGGCGCTGGAGGTGCTGGAGCCCGGCGGCGCGCAGGTCTTCGTCGCGTCCACGCTGGCCACGCGGCCCATCGTCACCAGCGCGGTGTACAGCGCGGCGAAGGCGGGCCTGCTCCAGGTGATGAAGGTCCTCGCGCTGGCCGGCGCGGCCCGGGGCGTGCGCGCCAACGCCGTGCTACCCGGAGTCGTGGAGACGGACATGGTGCGCGAGGTGAGGCTCGCACCGGGCGAGGCGACGCCACCGCCCGAGGAGTACGCCCGCCGTCAGGAGGCCCAGCTCGCGGGCCTGCGCTCACTGCATCCCCTCGGCAGACTGGGACATCCGGAGGACGTCGCCGAGGCCGTGCGCCACCTGCTGGGCGCGTCCTGGATGACCGGCGCGGAGCTGGTGCTCGACGGCGGGCTGCTGCTGCGCGAGTGAGTCAGCCCTCTTCGGGATAGACGACACACTGCGACGTGCAGGTCTCCGCGACGCGAATCTTCACCACCTTCGCGGTGGGGAAGCTCAGCTTGCCGAAGACCCAGGCGGCCAGAAGCTCGCTGGTGGGGTTCTCCAGCCCCGGCACGTCGTTCAACAGCCGGTGGTCCAGCTGCGCGTGCATCGCCTGCCAGGCCTCGGTGAGCGTGGCGAAGTCGACGACCCAGCCGTAGTGCGGGTCCACCGGCCCGCGCACCGTGACTTCGACGCGATAGCTGTGCCCGTGGACGCGCGAGCACTTGTGCCCCGGCGGGACGTTGGGGAGGAAGTGCGCGGCCTCGAAGGTGAACTCCCTCGAGATTTCGGTCACCAGTGAGACTTTCGGCTTCGAAACAGGCTCCATTGCACCGGCCTTCTACCCGCGTTCCGCCCCGGGCGTCGAGCCAAGACGGGCCCGACGCCCCCTCCCCCGCCCCTACCGCCGCACGGCCGCGAGGATGTATCGGGGCAGCAATTCCTCCCGGAAGGTCTTCCAGACGTTGAACTGCCCGTAATTGCCCCCGGTGAACATCACCGTGAGCTCCAACTCGGGGATGACCATGACGTACTGCCCGCCGTTGCCGCCCGCCTCGTATTCCGCATAGACGCGCTCGCCCACGCGCACCTCGTGGCGCCACCACGCATACCCGTAGGTGCGCTCGGGGCTCATCACCGAGTGCCGCGCGGTGGAGCGCTCGACCCACTGCTTGGACACCACGCGCCGGCCGTTCCACACGCCGCCCGACAGGTACAGCTGCCCCAACTTCAGCGCGTCCCGGGGCCGCGCGTAGAGGCCGCCACCCAGGTACGCCTCGCCATCCGGCATCAGGTTCATCGCGTAGTGACGGAACTGGAGCGGCGTGGCCACGGTGCGCTCGAAGTGCTCGGGCAGCCACGTGCCCGTCGCGTTGCGCACCACGCCGCCCACCAGGTTGATGCCCGCCGAGCAATACACCGCCTGCGTCTCACCCGGCGCCCGTCCCATGGGCAAATCCAGCGTGTACGCGTACCAATCCCCCTCCTGGTTCTGGAGGTTGTTCTCGTTGCCGGGCGTCTCCTCGTTGTCGTCGTCACAGTCGAACCCCGACGTCATCGTCATCAGGTGCTCCAGCGTCAGCCCCGCCCTGCGCGCGTCCTCGGGCCCCTTCGGCTGATGGCCGGGGAACATCGAGTAGACGGGCGTCTGGGGAGACAGCTTCGCGCCCTTCTGGATGGCGGTGCCCACCAGCACCGGCGCAAGCGTCTTGGACGCCGAACGCAGGTCATGGAGCCGCTCCTTGTCGTAGCCGTAGAAGTACTCCTCCAGCACGAGCTTGCCCTTGCGCGCGATGAGCACCCCCTGCACGCGCTGCGCGGGACCAGGGCCGACTTCCGTGTCGAGGAGCCGCTGCATCAGCGCCTGGATGGGCGCTGCGTCCATGCCCACGTCGGACAGGGACGCCGTCGCCCAGCCGTCCTGCTCGGCCACGGGCGGACGGTAGACGTACGCCCCCGGCGCGGGCGTGCGCGGATACAGGCCCACCGCCTGGTCCCTCTCGCGACGGGTGAACTGGAGGTTCCCCAGGAAGAAGATGGGCACCGACAGCCGGCCCGAATCCTCATCCAGAGTGCCCTCGAACGTCGTCGGCCCGCGCGGGTCCACCAGCTTCACGGCGCTGCCCTGCACGGAGACGTTCAGCGCGAACTGCCGTCCGAAGCCCTTCTCCGGGTCCCTCAGGTACGCGGCGATGGCGCCATCCGGCTTCTTGTAGACGACCAGGTACAGCGTGAAGCGGTCCGCCCACGGCTTCACCGTCCCGCGCCACACGCCCTTCTGCAGCGAGCGCAACTCCACCGGCGTCGCGTACCGCACGCCGCCCACCATGACGCGCGGCTGCACCCAGTGGCCCCTGAGCACCTGACCATCCGCCGCCACCGTGGCCCGGAACGTCCCCTGCCCGCCCGGCAAGGCCAGCGTCAGCGCGCCCTTCTCCACCTGTCCCGTGGCCTCGTAGCCCGAGATTCGCGCGCGCCACGTGGTGCCCTCGCGGAACACCGTCAGCTCGCCCTGGACCTCCGGCCCGTAGACGGGGTCCGCCGACCAGATGCCCACCAGCTTCTCCGCCGCGTCCGACGCGGGGGCCTGGACGGGGGGCTTCGGGGGCGCGGCCGGCTCGGCGGCCCGGGCCGTGGGGGACAGGGACAAGAGCGCCAGCAATGCGCCCAAGGAGAGGGGGGACGAAGAGTTCATCAAGGCTCCTGGGTGGACGAGCGAGGGGGCAAGGCCCGTAGGGCCTTACGGCGGGCGCCTCCGGCTGATTGCAACCGACTTACAGGAACGTCCCCGCCCCCCACGCGCCCCGGGGCCGGGCTATCCTTTCGCGCCATGACTCCGGAGGTCTGGATGGCGGCCCGCCCCACGGGAGGGCGAGCGGGAGGACGGCATTGCTTGCGCCCGGGGTCCGGGTTGCGTAGCGATGGCGCCAGGACCCGTGCACGGTCCACGCGCGCATGAAGCTCTCCCTCGCCACCCGCATCTTCCTGGGCTACGCGGTGGTGCTCGTCACCTTCGGCCTGGTGTCGCTGTTCAGCGTGGCCGAGCTGCACCGGAACCGGCTGGAGATACGGCTGGTGAGCCAGGGCTACCTCCAGCTCTCCCAGGACGCGGCGGAGATGGAGATGAACCACGCCAACCAGCAGCGCCACACCGCGCGCATGCTGGAGGAGGACAGCGCGGAGATTCGCCGCGCCATCATCCGGCTGGCCCGCGTCTACGTCCCCACGGCGTTCATCTCCCAGCGACTGGCGGCCACGCGCGAGCGCGCCACGCAGCTTCGCGACATGGCCCCCGAGAGCGAGATTCCCTTCATCGGTGAATTGGAGGCCCGGCTCGCGGAGCTGGACTCGCGCTATCAGGAATATGGCCGCGCGGCGGAGAGCGTGTTCGACGCGTTCAGCACCCAGGCGCCGGACAAGGCCGCGGTGGACCGCGCCACCGCAGACGTGCTCACCATGGAGGACGCCATCGGCCGCGAGCTGCGGCTCTTGCGCCTGTCGCTGTCCAACCGCATCCGCGAGCGCGTGGACGGCGCCGAGGAGCGCGAGCGCCAGACGGGCATCGCCATCATCAGCCTCTCGGTGGCCGCCATCCTCCTGGGCCTGGGCGCCACGGCGTGGTCGGCCCGCACGCTGCGCCCCGTGCGCACGCTCATCGAGGGCGTCTCGCGCATCGGCAAGGGCGACTACAGCGCGCAGCTGGGCGTGCGCGGACACGACGAGGTGGCCGTGCTCGCGCGCGAGTTCGACCAGATGGCCCGCTCACTCCAGGCCCGCGAGGCGCAGATAAAAGCCCAGGCAGAGGCCCTGATGCGCGCCGAGCAGCTCGCCGCCGTGGGCCGGGTCTCCGCGCAGATCGTCCACGAGGTGCGCAACCCCCTGTCCTCCATCGGCCTCAACGTGGAGCTGCTGGGGGACGCGGTGGAGCGCGCCACCTTCCCCACCCCCGACGAGTCCGGCGAGGTGAAGGACCTGCTCTCCGCCGTCACCCGCGAGGTGGACCGGCTGGCGGACGTCACCGAGCACTACCTGCGCATGGCCCGCCCCCAGCGGCCGGACCTGGACCCGCGCGACGTGACGGCGGTGCTGGACGGGGTGCTGGACTTCTCCCGCGAGGAGCTGACGCGCGCGGGGGTGGAGGTGGTGCGCCAGTTCGCCCCCACCACGCCCCCGGTGCTCGCCGACGAGGGGCAGCTGCGCCAGGTGTTCCTCAACCTCCTGCGCAACAGCCGCGAGGCGATGCCCCACGGTGGCCAGCTCACCATCGCCACCCGCCCCGTGGAGCAGGACGTGGAGGTGACGGTCAAGGACACCGGCCAGGGGATGACGGAGGAGGTGCGACAGCACCTGTTCGAGCCGTTCTTCACCACCAAGGAGGGCGGCACCGGCCTGGGGCTCGCGGTGAGTCAGCAAATCCTCCAGGCCCACGGGGGCTCGCTCTCCTGCCAGAGTATTCCCGGCCAGGGGACGGCCTTCGTGTTAAGGCTTCCTCGCGCATGAGCTTCACACCGTATCGGGACGTGCTGCCCTCCGGGCTGCGCGTCGTCACCGTCGAGACGCCCCACCTCCACACCGCCCTGCTCGCCATCTACGTCCGCACCGGCAGCCGGCACGAGACGCCCGCCAACAACGGCGTCAGCCACTACCTGGAACACCTGTTCTTCCGGGGCAGCGAGAGCTGGCCGGACACGGTGCGGATGAACGCGGCCGTGGAGGAGGTCGGCGGCAACCTCAACGGCGTCACCACGCGGGACCACGGCTACTACTACACGCCCCTGCACCCGGCGCACCTGCGCGTGGGCATGGACATCCTGGGCGACATGCTCACCCGCCCCCGCCTCACGGACATGGAGGTGGAGCGTCAAATCATCCTCGAGGAGATGCTCGACGAGGTGGACGAGAAGGGCCGGGACATCGACCTGGACAACCTGTCCAAGGTCCTGCTCTTCCCCCAGCACCCGCTGGCGCAGAAGATCGCCGGCACGCGCGACTCCGTCTCCGCGCTGAAGCACTCGCAGGTGCTGGAGCACTTCGCCCAGCACTACGTCACCGGCAACCTGGTCGTCACGGCCGCGGGCCGCGTGCGCCGCGAAGAGGTGCTGGAGCTGGCCGAGCGCGCCTTCGCCCACCTGCCGCGCGGCGCCGCCAGCACGGAGACGCCTCCGCCCCGCGGCGCGCCCGGGCCGCTGCTGCACTTCGTCACCCACGACGAGTCGCAGACGGAGTTCCGCCTCAACTTCCGCGCCGTGCCGGAGCAGCACGAGGACTACCCCGCGCTGCAGATTCTGAGGCGCGTGCTGGATGACGGCCTGTCCTCGCGGCTGCCGTTCGAAATCGTGGAGAAGCGGGGCCTGGCGTACTCGGTCCACGCCTCGCTGGACGGCTACCACGACGCGGGCCTGTTCGAGGTGGAGGCCGCGAGCGCCCCGGAGAAGGCCTCGCAGGTGGTGGAGGAGTCCCTGCGGGTGATTGCCCAGCTGTGCGACACGGAGATTGGCGAGGAGGAGCTGACGCGCGCCAAGCGCCGCCACCGGATGCTGCTGGAGTTCTCCCAGGACTCGCCGGGAGAGCTGGCCGGGTGGTTCGGCGGCACGGAGCTGTTCCGCACGCCGGAGACCTTCGCCCACCGCGCGGACCTGGTGGACTCGCAGTCCGCCGCGAAGGTGCGCGAGGTGGCCCGGCGCTACTTCCGGCGCGACAACCTGACGGTGGTGGCGGTGGGCCAGCGCAAGGGCCTCAAGGCGCTGGAGCGCGTGGTGGCCGAGGCGCCGGGACTCCCCTGAGCCCCGGCGCCGGAGTCAGCGGCCGCCGCGGATGATGACGGGGCCGGAGGGCTTCTTCTTCGGCTTCGGCGTCATCGAGACCAGGGACTTCTTCACCTCCTGGTACTCGGCGTTGTCGGGCTCCTTCTGGAGCGCCTCGTCGATGAGCTTCATGCCCCGGGCCATCTGCGTCTGGAGCTGGGCGGAGAGCCGGGCCAGGGCGACCTTCTCTTCCATGGAGGCCTCGCCCAGGTTGAGCATGCGCTCCAGCGACGAGAACGCGTCCACCTTGCGGTCCGTCTGGAGGTACAGCCGCCACAGCCGGGAGTGCACGGGCGCGAAGCGCGGCTCGGCGCTGAGGGCGAAGCGGTAGCTCTCCTCCGCGCCCTTCATGTCCTTGGCCTCCTCCTGCGCGCGGCCTCGCACGTACAGGCCCCGGGCCAGGCGCGGGCGGAACGTGAGCGCGCGGTCCACCAGCGCCAGCGCGTCCGCGCGGCGGCCCTGCGCGAGCACCGCCTCCGCCATCCACGCCAGCGCCTCGGCGTTCTGCGGCTCGGCGTCGACCAGCGCCTTGAGCGCGGCCTCGGCGTCCTTGGCGCGCCCTTGCGCGAGCAGCGCGCGGGCCCTCAAGGTGACGACGTCCGCGCGCTGGGCGTCCTTGCCCTCCACGGCCTGCAGGTCGGCCTCCGCCATCTGCGGCACGCCGCTGACCAGGAAGTAGCGGGCACGCAAGAGGCGCGCGGCGGTGTGCGCGGGGTTCTGCTGGAGCAGCTTGTCCATGAGGTTGGCGGCGAGCAGCTCGTCGCCCTTCATGAGGAGGACCTCCGCCTCCACCGCCTTGGCCTCGGGGTCGTCCGGGCTGTCGCGCAGCACGCTCTCCAGCGTGGCGAAGGCGGCTTCAATCTGGCCCTCGCGGGCCTGGAAGCGCGCCAGGTCCAGGATGTCCTTCTCCTGGAGGAGGCCCGAGTCGCGCAGCGTCACGAGGATGGTCAGGGCCTCCTGGGTGTTGCCGTTGCCGCGGTACAGCTCGGACAGCTGCTTCTGGATGGACGGGTCCGTGCCGGGGATGAGGGCCTCGGCCTGCTTGAGGGACATGATGGCCGCGCCCATGTTGTTGTTCATGAGGTGGGCTTCGGCCATCAGCAGGAAGGGCTCGGCGCTGTCGGGTGCGGCGGTGGCGGCGCGCTTGAGGGCGTTGAGCGCGGCGGCGGGCTGTCCACTGGCCAGCTGGACGCGGGCCTCGCCCAGGGCGCTCTGGGCTTGTTGAGCACGGTTCTGGACGGCCGCGGCCTCTGGCTCCTTGCAGGCAAGCGGGAGGAGGAGCGCCAGCGTCCACGGCAGGTTTCGTTTTCTCCAGGGCATCGCTGAGCCGGAGGGTACCGGATGTTATCCTCCCTCGTCGATGGACCCATTCGTTCGGCGCCTCGTGGAGAGGCTCCATGACCCCAGCAAGCCGCTGTCGCGCAACCGGCACTTCCACACGTTCGACACCCCCGAGGGGCGTCTGGCGCTGAAGGTGTTCCGGCGCCTGCGCAGCCTGCAGAAGGACATCCTCGCCTGCCGGGCGGAGGGGCGGCGGGCGCGCATCTTCCGTCGCGTCAACCCGGAGGGAGAGCACCGCATCGAGCTGACGATGGAGCGCGTCAGCGGCAAGCGCGTCTCCGTCCTCCAGACGGCCGAGCTGGAGCTGCTCTCCGCCCTGCCCGGCGTCCGAGAGGCGCTGGAGATACTGGACGAGGCCGCCTGAGTTGCGCGGCCCCGTCCGGTGAATCGTGGATTCTACGTAGTGTGGGCTAGTCCTTCGTGCAGACGACGTCGTCGACCTGGAGGTGGTCGCGGTCGGCCTCGCTGCGGCTCGGGTAGAAGAACAGCCGCCAGTCGCGCACGTTGCCGGTGAACTTGAAGAAGACCGGCTGCCACGCATCGCTGTCCACCAGGAGGAAGTCCGTCGCCGGGCTCCAGCCGGCGCTCGAGTAGACGCGGTGGCGAATGGTGCCGTGGCCCCTCACCCGGTACGAGCAGGAGTAGTTGCCGCTGGGGACGTTGAACTTCTCCAGGGAGAAGCGCTCGGCCACCTGGATGGGGACGACGAACTGGAGCGCCGTCGTGCCGCCGTGCGCCGCGGCCGTGTAGCGCTGCAGGCGCGAGGCGCGAATCTCCGTGCCGGGGTCCGCGACGCCATTGTCCAGGCCGTACCAGTAATCAGGGATGAGGTGATCGCCCTGGTAGGGGATGGAGTAGACGTTCCAGCTCTCGAAGCCGCCGTTGCGGATGATGTTCGAGGCGTGGTCCGCGGGCACGCAGCGCCTGGTGGCCGAGTCACACGCGGGCAGCGCGCCCACGCAGTCGTACGTGGTGAAGCAGGCGCCGGGGGCCAGCTCGCACACGCCGGAGGTCGGGTTGCAGGTGGTCGCCGGGTTGGTGCACGTGACGCCCGCGCACGGGTCACCCGGGATGCACTGGTGCGTGGAGAGCTGGCAGACCGGAGTCTCGGGCGTGCCGGCGCAGTCGGCGTGGCGGACGCAGCGGTCCTCGGCCGTCACGCAGGTGTGGGTGGCGTCGCAGGCCTGCCACTCGTCGCAGTCGACGGTGTCGTAGCAGCGGCCGGCGAGCGGCTCGCACGTCACGGTGGTGTTGTCGCACTTCGCCCAGGGCTCGCACGTCACGGTGTCACACGGCTGGGGGGCGCGCGTGCAGCGCACGTCGTCGATGCTCAGGTGCTCACCGCTGGTGTTGCGGATGCTGAAGATGAGCTCGAAGGTGTCGAAGACGTCGGCGGCGAGGTTGAACGTGTACGTCAGCTGCCGCCACGTGGCGGTGTCGACCGAGGTGTAGCCGGTGTAGCTGGAGTAGTCGTCGTCGAAGAAGGCGTTGCGGACCTCACCGGTGCCGCGCGCCTGGTAGGTGCAGGTGTAGCGGCCCGCGGGCAGCGTCATCGCCGCGGTGGTGAAGCGACGGTGCGTGGACGAGGCGTTCGTCAGACGGGCCGCGTTCGAGCCCTCGAAGGCGCCGCTCGTCACCTTCTGCACGTCGCTGCCGGCGAGGTTCGACTTGCTGCCGAGCCACGCGTCGGGCAGCGCGCCGGACCAGGCCTCGAAGCCCCAGTTCGTGATGACGCTCACCACGGGAGGCTCGCCACCCGCGTCCGGAGTGCCGCCACCGGCGTCGGGCGTCTCGCCGCCCGCGTCGGGAGTCCCGGCGTCCGAGGGCTCGTTGCCCGCGTCAGGCGTCCCGGCGTCCGGCGTCTCGCTGCCCGAGTCGGGCGTCTCGGTACCCGAGTCCGGCGTCTCGTTGCCCGCGTCCGGCGTCACGCCCGCGTCGGGGAGCTCACCACCCGCGTCGGGGATTCCGCCGCCTGCGTCGGGAAGCTCGTCGCCGGCATCAGGGCTTTCTCCACCCGCGTCCGGAAGCTCTCCGCCCGCGTCGGGGATTTCGCCGCCGGCGTCGGGAAGCTCACCGCCAGCATCGGGCGGCTCACCACCCGCGTCGGGGAGGTCACCACCCGAGTCCGGCGTTCCACCGCCCGAGTCGGGTGTCCCGTTGCCTGAGTCCGGCACGTTGTGGCCGGCATCAGGAACCACCACCACTGGATCCGAATCACCATCACCACAGGCGACCATCAGGACCAGCAGCGAAGTCAAACACACCCGGACCAACGTCAAAGCGAGCCTCCCGTTTCAAAAATCCAGGCTCCTCGTACCACACTTCGCGCACGCTCCCGGGTGGCGCCCGGGTCACAAGCCCGACGCCGCGCCTGTTTCACGGATTGAAAGAATTTGTCGTGACGAGTGGTGTCGATGGCACCCAGGTCGATTCCACCCAGACAGAAGCGGGACCCGGTCCGTGGCCCATGACGCTCGTGCACCGCCGAGGAGAACGGGGATTCGCGGAGGCTCAAGGCCGCAGCAACCACGACAGCGCCAGTCCCAGGTACGTGCCGAGCGAGAACCCCATCAGGCCCGTGGTGATGCCGGAGACCATCAGCTCCCGATTGCCCAGGGCCCGGGCCACGGGGGCGATGAACGCGGGACCGAAGATGGTCGCCGTGGACGTGATGAGCACGGTGTCCGCGTCGATGCGGAACAGCGCCGCCAGCCCGAAGTGCAGCGCGATGGCCAGCACCATGACACTGGCGCAGAAGACGAAGACGGACAGGCCCGCGCTCCCCAACTGGCTCGCGTCCGCCAGCGAGCCCACGGCCACGCAGAAGACCAGCAGCGCGTAATCACCCAGCGCGTAGCTCCCCGGCAGCGCGCGGATGGCGGGCACGAACGACGCGGCGAGCGACAGCGTGGTGATGAGCAGCAACACGCCCGTCACGTCCAGCCGCCCCACGAGCCCCAGCACCGCGCCCGCCGACGCGCCACAGATGGCCACCGCCAACAGGAGCGAGAGGAGGAGTCCTCGCGCGAAGCGCCAGGAGCGCTCGGGTCCGCGCGTCGTCGCCTCGTCACCTGCCCCACTCCAGGCCGTGGGGTTCTGGAACGGCGGCAGGAAGGCCAGCGCGATTCGCTGCGCGACGGTGAGCAGCACCAGCAGATACGCCGCGCCCGCGACGATGTCCGCGGTGTTGAGGAGCACGAAGGTCTCCTCGCGCACCTGGAGCGCCAGACCCACCGCGTTCATGTTGGCCGTCCCGCCCACGTAGACGCCCACCAACATGCCCGCCATCTTCCACCACTCGTCCATCCGGCCCGAGAACACGAGCCCCACCAGCGCCGCGCTCACCAGCGCGGACACACAGGCCAGGACGAACGACAACAACGTGGGCCGGGCCAGTCGCGTCCAGCGCGGCACGTCCATCGAGAAGAGCAGGAGCGGAATCGCCAGGGGCACCGCGGCCTCGCTCACCGACATGCTCACGCTTCGGTGGAGCGAGAGACCCGGCAGATTGCCCAGCAGGATGCCAGCCGCGTAGCACGTCACCACGGGCCCCAACCACGCAATGGGCTTGAGCGTGCGCGCCCCCAGCAGGACGAGCCCGGGCAAGCCCACGAGGATGAGCGCCTGGCTGAGTCCGCTCATCCGTAGATCGAGTCCATGAACTGGAGGATGAAGTCCGCGGCCTCACGCCGGTCCGGCATGGAGCCCAGCATCCCGTAAAGCGCCGCGCTGCCTTCCGGCGCGGGCTCACCGCGCTCCAGCCCTCCCGCGCAGGCCCGCAGGTCCGCGAGGAACGACTTCACCACCTTCGCATGCGCGGGCGTCACCATGAGGTGCAACGCGGGCGGCCCCATCTGCCGGTCCAACTTCCACCCTCGCGCCTCCATCGCATCTCCCAGCGCGTACACATCCAGCACGTCCGAGGAGAAGGCGAAGACGCTCAGCCTCGGGTCCCCCACGAGCTTCAATCCCGGAGTCGCAACGATGCCCTCCCGCAGCGCACGCGCCGTGTCGAGCACCTGCCTCGCGAGCCGCAGATACCCCTCCTCCCCCAGGTACTTGAAGATGGCCCACGCCGCCGCGATGGCCCCGCCCGGCCGTGTCCCGGCCATGGACGGCGACGCGTAGATTCCTCCGCACCAATCCGCGTACGTGAAGAACTGATACCGCCGCAGCTCGGCGCTCCGGTACAGCACGAGCGACGCCCCCTTCGCCGCGTAGCCGTACTTGTGCAGGTCCGCGGACAGGCTGCTCACGCCCGGCACCGCGAAGTCGAACGGCGGCACGTCGTGCCCCAGCTTCTTCGCGAAGGGCAGCAGGAAGCCTCCGAGACACGCGTCGACGTGGAAGAGCACCCCCGCGTCCAGCGCCAGTTGTGCGAGCTGCTCAATCGGGTCCACCACGCCATGCGGATACGCGGGCGCGGAGCCGACGATGAGCACCGTGTTCGCATTGAGCGCGGCCCGAGTCGCCTCCACGTCCGCGCGATAGTCCGGCCCCAGCGGGACGTTGACGGGCTTCACCCCGAAGTAGTGCGCGGCCTTCTGGAAGGCCGGATGCACGGACGCGGGCAGCACCATCTCCGGCGCCGTGATTCCCCGCTCGGCACGCGCGTAATCCCGCGCGGTCTTCACCGCCATCAGGATGGACTCGGTGCCACCGGACGTCAGCGTGCCCGCCGTGCCCTCTCCGTGGAACAGCTCCGAGGCGATGGCGAGCACCTCCGACTCGAAGCGCTGGAGGCTGGGGAAGGCCAGCGGGCTCAGCCCGTTCTCGGACATGAACTCCGTGTAGGCCTCCGCGAGCAGCCGGCGGATGTCATCGCCCGCGTGGTAGACGAGGCTCCAGGTCCTCCCCTCCTTCCAGCGCGCGTCATCGGAGCGCAGCTCCCTCATCTGGTCGAGGACGTCCTGGTGGCTCATTCCCTGGGCGGCGAGTCGAGGTGACTGGGACATGGTGTTCTCCGGGAGAGGTCAGCGCTCGTCGAAGTACACACCACGCAACCAGCGGGCGCCGGTGAATGACGTGCGAGCGTGCAGCATTCGCCAGTTGTCGTAGACGAGGAAGTCGCCCGCCTCGAGCCGGAAGCGGAGCTGGTGGCGCTCGTCCCGCACCAGCGTCGCGAAGCGGTTGTAGGCCCGGTACCACGCCTCCATCGTCGCGAAGGGCACCCGATGCGGCGCCAACGTGAAGTAGCTGTAGCGGATGCGGAAGCCCCCGGGCGCGTCGAAGTCGAGCAGCGGCGACACCAGCACCTTCTCGAACGCCGCCTGCTTGCGGTGGAACGTCACCGGCACCGTGCGCAGCAGCTCGAAGGCCGATGCATCCAGCGATTCGAGGTAGCGCGCGGCGGCCAACCCATCCACCACGCTGTTCTCCCCTCCCTGCTCCGCCGGCCGCTGACAGTGCAGGAGCTGATAGCGCGGCGGCCGCGCCAGGAAGGGCTGGTCCGTGTGGAGCTGCACGGCGCTGTCCGTGTAGCCGAGCTGGTCCGTGTTCCGGTTCGTCGTGTTGTCGGTGCGCAGGTCCTCGATGCGGCCGAAGTGCGTCTCGATGACAGCCAGGCCCGCCGCGCCGAACAGGTCGATGAGCGCCTCCGTGTCCTTCCCGAAGCCGCGCACGACGACCGCGCCCTCCTCGCGCAGCCGCGCCAGCGCGAAGGGCACCAGCGGCTCACGCACCTGGCTCGAGTGCACGGTGATGGAGGCGCTGTCCGAGGGAGGCGGTGGCACCAGGCCCCGGTCCGCCGCGTAGGCGTGCGCACGCAGCCACTCGGCGGCGTAGCGGCTCACCTGCCCATCCGCGCGGTCGCCCCAGTCGAGGTCGAGCGAGGAGGCATCCTCGGACACCTTCACGCCGCGAGGACGCAGCCCAAGTGGCAGCTCGGACGAACAGACGATGCGCTCGCGAGTGGTCGGATGACGGTCCAGCTCCGAGTTGTGTCTCAACCAGAACCAGTGGAAGTCCGCGTGCCGCGGCCCCTCGTCCTCGGCGAAGTGGACGCGCAGGAAGTCGTCGTGAGGCTCGAGGCGGGCGATGGGCATGCGGAGACTCCGGCGGAGGGACGCGAGGCCACGCACGCGCGACGAGGTCAGCACCTCATCGCGGGCACGCGGAACACCACCGGAGCTGCGAGCCCGAGGGCTTCAGCGGAAACGAACCGGTGGAACGACGGACGCTCGAAGCAGCTCGACTAACAACACACGCCACGGCAACAGCAGCCAGTGGCGGTCGTCAGGAAGCTCGCGTTCGAGAGCGTCATCGTGGCGTCACGCTAACTGCCGCGGTCCACGTGCGTCAATGCCACCGGATGACATCGGCCACAGAGGTCGGATGCGAGGCGCCCTCCTCCATCAACGCTGGAGATAGACGCCCGCGGACAGCCCCTGCTTGACGTTGCGGCTCACCTCGTCGGCGAGCACCTCGTCCTGGCCAGCCTCGATGGCGTCCAGCGTCAGGCGCACCACGTCCGCGGTGCTCGACTTCGGCGCGGTGACCTTGTGGGCCATGTCCGTGTCCATGTAGCCGACATGCAGGGCCACCACCTGGGTCTTCTGGGGCGCCAGCTCCTTGCGAAGCCCGTTGCTCAGCGCCCACGCGGCGGCCTTCGAGGCGCTGTAGCTGGCCGACCCCGGGAAGGCCACCCAGCTGAGCACCGAGAGCACGTTGAGGATGGCGCCACCGCCGTTCTTCGCCAGCACGGGCGCGAAGGCGCTGCTCGTCGCCAGGGGCCCCAGGTAGTTCGTCTCCAGCTCGGCGCGGGCGGCGGCCAGCGCGTCGGGCCCCAGCAGGCTCGTGCCCTTCAGGATGCCCGCGTTGTTGATGAGCAGCGACACGTCGCCCGCCTCGCGGACCAGCGCCTCCAGCTGCTCGGGCCGGGTGACATCCAGGCGGACCGGGACCACCCCCGGAATGTCCACGCTCGATGGCTCCCTCGCCGCCGCGTACACCTTGCGAGCCCCCCGCTCCAACAACGCCTGCGCGAACGCACGCCCCAACCCACGATTGGCGCCAGTAACCAGGGCAACCGCATTCTTCATCTGCATGACCCGACTCCCGTGTGACGAGAACCCTTCGACCACCATATGATGAGCATAATATGATGGTTCGTGGCTTTCATCGCAAAGTGCGTCCAGGGGCTACTTGCCCCAGCGGAGCAGCTTGTTGCGGGCCGTCTCGGACAGCTGGGTCACCACGAACTGCTCGAGCAGGGACGGGTCTGGCTCCTTGCGCACGGGGTCCACCATGAAGTCCCAGGTCTCGAAGTCGGAGGGGTCCTGGAAGAGGATCAGCCCCACCCCCATGCGCTGCGCCTCCGAGGTGAGGCGGGAGATGTCCGAGTCATCCGGGTCGTCAGGCAACTGGAGGAGCGCGAAGGCATGGGTCGCCGTCCTCGCGTGCGCCGCGGCCTCGAAGATGCCCGTGACGTTGAACTCCCATCGGGGCTTTATCTCGAAGGTCCAGATGTCGAACGTCCGCCCCGGCCAATGCGAGAACGTGCGCACGCTGATGGCGGTGATGTCCGGCCGGGTCCAGACGCCACCGGTCTTCCGGGAGCCCTGATTGGCGGTGAGCTCGATGTGGACGTCATGGAGCCCTCGCTCCTTGGTCCACTTCTCCTTCAGCACCTCCAAACAGGGGCCGTAGAGGTCCGATTCGGCCCGGTCCACCAAGGGCTCGGGCGTGGCCGGCACAATCCCCGTGAGCGTGTTCGGCTCCGAGGGCTTGAGTCCCTTGACCAGGACGACGCTGCCACCGCGCCCCCTGCCGCGAAGAATCTGCCCCTCTTCGATGAGCTGCTCCCTCAGCCGCCAGTACTCGGACTCCGACCAGCCCAGCTCGTTCATGAGGCTGGTGTTGCCGGACGAGCCCCCGTACTGGGTCAGGACCTCGAGGAACTTCTTGCGTTGCTGATCATCGACAGGACGCCCGGCCATGGATGGTCCTCCGTGGGTAGGTCCAACAGGAGGCCGATCCTGTCACGGAGCAAGACCGCCACCCTCTACCCCCACGGGGTGATTGCCATGGCCTGTGCTCCGGGCCCGGCATCAGGCCCGGAGCGAGGTGCTCACTCCGGCGGTCCGCGCCTCGGCGGAGGCTCGTGCTTCATGCGCTCGTATTCCTCGTCCGTGAAGACGCGGCTTCGCGTGAGGAAGCGAACGCCCAGGGGGGACTCGACGCTGAAGCCCGCGCCCCTCCCCGGCACCACGTCCAGCGTCAGGTGGGTGTGCTGCCAGACCTCGAACTGCGCGCCGCCGATGTAGACGGGGCAGCCCTCGACCTCTCCCAGGAAGACGTCCCGCTGACCGATGCGGAACTCCTTGAGCGGGTAGCACATGGGCGCGCTGCCGTCGCAGCAGCCGCCGGACTGGTGGAACATCAGCGGCCCATGCGTGGCACGCAGGGAGCGGATGACCGCGGCGGCCTCGGGCGTCACCGCCACCCGGGCCACCGTGGAGTCCGCCCGCCCACCCGCGCCGGGCCCGGCACGGGTGTCACTCATCAGAAGAACCCCATCGCCTTCGGGCTGTAGCTGACGAGCAGGTTCTTGGTCTGCTGGTAGTGGTCCAGCATCTTGCGGTGCGTCTCCCGGCCGATGCCCGACTGCTTGTAGCCGCCGAACGCCGCGTGCGCCGGGTACAGGTGGTAGCAGTTGGTCCACACGCGCCCCGCCTCGATGGTGCGCCCCGCGCGGTACGCCGTGTTCGTGTCGCGCGTCCACACGCCCGCGCCCAGGCCGTACAGCGTGTCGTTGGCGATGCGCATCGCGTCGTCGAAGTCCTTGAACGTGGTGACGCTCACCACCGGTCCGAAGATCTCCTCCTGGAAGACGCGCATCTTGTTGTGGCCCTGGAACACCGTGGGCGCCACGTAGTAGCCGTCCTTGAGGTCGCCGGGCAGGCTCACGCGCTCGCCGCCGGTGAGCACCTTGGCGCCCTCCTTCTTGCCGATGTCGATGTAGCCGAGGATCTTCTCCAGCTGGTCATTCGACGCCTGCGCGCCCAGCTTGGTGTCGGTGTCCAGCGGGTTGCCCGGGCGCACCTTCTTCACGCGCTCCAGCGCGCGCTCGATGAACTGCGAGTAGATCTTCTCGCCCACCAGCGCGCGCGACGGACACGTGCAGACCTCGCCCTGGTTCAACGCGAACATGGAGAAGCCCTCCATCGCCTTGTCCAGGAAGTCGTCGTCGTGCGCCATCACGTCGTCGAAGAAGATGTTCGGGCTCTTGCCGCCCAGCTCGAGCGTCACCGGGATGAGGTTCTCGCTCGCGTACTGGAGGATGAGCCGCCCCGTCGTCGTCTCACCGGTGAAGGCCACCTTGGCCACGCGGGGGCTGCTGGCCAGCGGCTTGCCGGCCTCGATGCCGAAGCCGTTGACGACGTTGAAGACGCCCTCGGGCAGGAGGTCCTGGATGAGCTCGGTGAGCACCAGGATGCCCACGGGCGTCTGCTCCGCGGGCTTGAGCACCACGCAGTTGCCCGCCGCCAGCGCCGGCGCCACCTTCCACGCCGCCATCAGGATGGGGAAGTTCCAGGGGATGATCTGCCCCACCACGCCCAGGGGCTCGTGGAAGTGGTAGGCCACGGTGTCGTGGTCCAGCTCGCCCACCGTGCCCTCCTGCGCACGGATGCAGCCGGCGAAGTAGCGGAAGTGGTCGATGGCCAGCGGCAGGTCCGCCGCGAGCGTCTCGCGGACCGGCTTGCCGTTGTCCCAGGACTCCGCCACCGCGAGCAGCTCCAGGTTCTGCTCCATCCGGTCGGCGATCTTCAGCAGGATGTTGGCGCGCGCCGTGGGCGACGTGCGGCCCCAGGACACCCGGGCCGCGTGCGCGGCGTCCAGCGCCAGCTCGATGTCCTCCGCCGTGGAGCGGGCGACCTCACAGAAGACCTGGCCCGTCACGGGCGTGATGTTCTCGAAGTACTGGCCACGCTTCGGCTCGACCCACCGACCGCCGATGAAGTTCTGGTAGCGGGACTTGAACTTCACCTTCGAGCCGGGCTGATTGGGGGCGGCGTAGATCATGGACGCTCTCCTTGCGGGTGGGGCTGCGGGTGGAAGCGCTCCGCCCCAGAGCAGCACCCGTGCCACGCACCCGCACCGCCGACGTCGCGCCGCGTCGTGTCCCGCGATGCGACACTCCCCCCGGACACACGTGGCGCATCCCGCGACAGTGTCGCGCGAAGGTGTCCCACGGGTTCGCTGGAATGTTCTGGAGTGGCTGTGAGCGACGGGCCTGACAGGCGACCAGCCACGCGGATAGGCAACGAGCCACCGCAGGGGGCGAGCGAGGAACTCTCGCATACGGAGGAGCGACATCACCGGCTTTGCTCGACGTCGCCGTGAGGTTCGAGGCTCCTCCACGCGCATGCGCGTGGAGGCGCTCAGCGACATGTCCGCGGCAGTGGCGCGCTCACGAGCGCGACGACCTCGCGAGGCATGTGCTCACGCGGAGGTTCTCGCTCACGTCGCCTTCAAGAACGCGGCGGCAGCGCCAGTCCGAAGCGCTCCACCATTCGGTAGAGCGTGCTTCGCGCAATCCCGAGCAATCGCGCCGCACGCGCCACGTTCCCTCCGCTGCGCGACAAAGCCTCAAGGATGGCGTTCGCCTCCACCTCGCGAAGCCCTCCGGGACGCTCGGGCTCGGCGCTTGAAGAAGGGAAGGGCTCGGCTCCGGGCACGCGCCCTGGCGCGGAGCGCGATGCGAACCCGGGCTCGACCTGCATCGGCGACACAGGAGTGAATCCCGGCTCGGAGCGCGAGGCAAAGCCATGCATCGGCGACGCGGGAGCGAATCCTGACGCGGCCCCAGGTTCCACGGGCACAGGGGCACGCCCCAGCTCCGGCGGCAGCGCGGACACATCGATGACGGGCGAGCCATCCGCGCGGACCAGCGCCAGGCGCAACACCGTCTTCAGCTCCCGCACGTTCCCCGGCCACCGGTGCGCGCACAGCCTCGCGAGCGCCCCGTCGGACAGCGTGCTCGGAGGATGTCCTCCCTCGCTCGCGAGCTGACGCAGCAGCACCTGCGCCAGCTCCGGCAGGTCCTCCCGCTCGCGCAGCGGAGGCAAGCGCAAGAGCGCCCCTTGGAGCCGGTAGTACAGGTCCTGCCGGAACGCGCCCGAGCGCACCGCCGCCTCCAGGTCCCGACACGTCGCGCCGACGAGCCGGAAGCGCGAGTGCCTCACGCGCGACTCACCCACGCGCGAGTACCCACCATCCTCCAGCACGCGCAGCAGCATCACCTGCAGCGCCGCGGGCATCTCCGCCAGCTCATCCAGGAACAACGTCCCGCCATCCGCCGCCGCCAGCTTCCCCTCCGCGCCTCCCGTACGCGCCCCCGTGAAGGCGCCAGGCGCATGGCCGAACAGCTCGCTCTCCAGCAGCGCCGCGGACAGCGCGCCACAGTTGACCGCCACGAACGGCCCGGAGGCCACCGCGCTCGCCGCATGCACCGCGCGCGCGAGCAGCTCCTTGCCCGTGCCCGTCTCCGACAGCAACAACACCGGCACCGACGTGGGCGCGAAGCGGGCCGCCTCTCGCAACGTCGCGCGATGCGCCGAGTCGCTGCCCTTCAACTCGGACCAGACCTCCTTCTCGAATCGGGCATCCACGGAGGCCCGCGCCGTCCGCGCCTGCGCTCGCGTCAGTCGAGGCTCCAGCCGCACCAGCACCGCGAGCGCCGACTCCCCATCCCCCTCCCCCACCGCCTCCGGATGCACGCGCCAGCTCGCGCCCGTGTCGCGGTGGCTCGCCTCCAGGACCTGCCCGCGCAGCGCCGCGTCCTTCAACGTCCGCCACGACAGCCCGAGCACCCGCCCCGGGGACACCTCCTCGGCTGACGACTCCACGCCGAACAGCGCACGCGCCGCCCCATTGAGCCGCCGCACCCGCCCCGGTGACTCGACGAGCAGCACCGGCCCATCCTCGCGAGCCAGCCGCGCCTCCAGCCCACCGCGCGCCGCCGCCGCCACCCGCGCCCAGGCGACCTCGCGCAGCCGCGCCTCCGCCGAGTGCGCGATGCTCGCCACGGCCACCAACACCAGCGGGTCCGCGCCACCCGCCGGGCCCGTGACGTCCAGCACGCCGAGCACCTCGCCGAACGGGTCTCTCACCGGCGCCGCGTAACAGACGAGACCATGGTGCCGCTGCGCATAGTGCGCGGGGCCCACCACGGCCACCGCCGAGGACTCCGCCAGCGCGGTGCCGATGGCATTCGTGCCGCGGGACACCTCGTCCCAGCAGGCCCCCGCCACCAGGCGCACGTAGTCCGCATGGCCCGCGAAGTCTCCGCCCGAGCTGCGCGTGGCGAGGATGACGCCTTCCCGGTCCGCCAGCAGCGCCACCCGCCCCGAGGGCAGCGGCGCGGCGGCGAGCACGTCCAGCATGTCCCGGACCTCGTGCCACACCGGCTCCAGCCGGGCCCGTCGCTCCACGAGCGCGAGGCCCCCGACGCTGGGCCCCTCGTCGGGCAGGCCCGTACTCGGGGCCCCGAGCGCCCGGGAGCGCTGCCAACGCGAGAGGATGGGGGGCGGCTCCGGAACAGCGACTCCGTCCTCGTCGAGCGCCCCGACGAGGAACTGCTCCCACAGGTGCGCCGAGGCGCTGAGCGTGAGCGTTCCCATGGGGCTGATTATTCGGTCATGCCCCACACCGTCGGCAACCCATGACCTTCCCGAAGTCGCACTCGCGAACCAACGCGGTGCGGCGTCCGGGAAGGCCTGGGTCCCCACCACCCGACCTAGTTGTCGGTGGCGTCCTCGATCTTGTCGCCCGCCTCCTCGGCGGCGTCCTTGACCGCGTCGCCCGCGTCCTCGGCGGTCTCCTCGGTCTTCTCCGCGGCGCGCTCGGCATCGTTCTTCGCGCTCTCACGCGTGTTGCGGTGGCATCCCACGCCGAACGTCATGGCACCCAGCACCGCGACCAGAAGCAGCTTCTGCACCGTCGTCTCCTATCGTGACGACACCGGGACGTCCGCCCCGGCGTCGAATGGTGCGCGGGAAGCTAGTCACGACCCGCCAGCTGCCAAGTGCTCACTGGCGGTCTTTCGCGTCAGAAGGTGCAGTACCCGTTCGAAGCGCACGTCCCCTGGAGCCCGTCACAGACGCAGTTCCAGTCGCCCCCGCAGCGCATGCCCGGGCACACCTGGGGCGTGGGCCCACCTCCGCCTCCACCGCCGCCCGGGTCCGGGTACGTGTACACGCAGTAGTTGTTCTCGCAGACCGCCGTGAGGGCCTCGGGGCAGTTCCACGCGCAAATCCAGTCGTCGCCGCAGCGGGCGCGCCCGCACGTGAGCAGCGAGGCCCCGGTCTCCTCGTCACAGGCCAGGGCCTCCTCCTCGGGAGACTCGGCCCCCGCGACGAAGGCGAAGGACAACAACACGGCGACGACCCACGGATACGACGCGCGACGAGATGACATGCTCGGCTCCTTCGGGTGAACCTCGTTCGACGACGACAGCACGGGCCTCAGGGCGTGGAGCCCACCACCGGCGCGGCGCCGGCGAGCCACCGCGCCACGGCCTCCGCATCCAGGGACTCCACCTCATCGGGCCGCTGCGACTTCGAGCAGCGCACGCCTCCGTCGCTCTTCAGCGCCAGCGGGTCCCTGGCGAACACCAGGAACCCGGTCTCACCGCCGGGCTCCACACGCGACACCACGTAGTGGTTCTCCGAAGGCTCGCGCGTCTCCGGGTCCTGGAGGAGATATCTGGGAATGTCCGCGAGGGGCGTGCCCGCCTCCAGCCGCGTCACCGCCGCGAGGCACAGGCCCCGTGAGTTCCACGCGCGCTCCATCCTCCAGCGCGGCCAGCTGCCGCGCACCAGGGCCTCGCGCCCCGCCATCAACCAGCCCACGTGGTGGCCGATGCCCACCGACGCCATCGTCGCGCCGAAGAACAACACCAACAGGAGGAGCAGCGACACGCTCCAGCGCACGCGCCACGCGCCCGCCTCCGCGCGCTCCGACTGGAGCTGACGCCACAGCCACCTCAGGAACAGGTGCGAGCCCACCGCGAGAATCCCCGCCACGAGCAGCGCCTCGCCGATGGCGCCCCACCGGAACGTCACCGACGGGCCCACGCTCTTGAGGAAGTCCAGCCACCCGAAGGCGAGCAGGAAGGGCACCTGCAGCACCCAGGACTGACCGATGAAGAGGAAGAACACCATCGTCAGGAGGAAGGTCCCCAGCAGCACCTTCTTGAGCAGCTTCATGGCGCACCTCCCAGCGCCAGCGCGCGGTGGATGTCACCGATGGGCATCCGTCGGAGCTCCCCATCCGTGAAGAGCACCCAGCGCTCCTTGCCGAACAGGCCCGGCTCGTACGCCAGCGGCGCCGAGGGCGCGTCCGCCTTCTGTCCTCCCACGTAGATGAAGTGCAGCCCGGAGTCCCCCAGCACCTTCCAGCGCGCCGCCGGCAGCTCCGTGCCCAGGTCGTTCAGCGGAAAGGCGCCGCCATTGGCCTGGGCATGGGCCCACAGCGCCGTGCGCAGCTCCTCCAGCCGTTGGCGCCGGGCCTGGGACACCAGCTCCGCGTCGGCGGGGAGCTTCGCCTGCGTGAGCTGGTACGTGGCGCCCGTCTTCTCCCAGGCCCCCGGCGTCATCAGCTCGCGTCCACCGGCAATCATCGACAGGACGAGCTGGAGGGCCAACCCCACCAGGAACACCAGCGCGAGCGCCGCCCCATAGCCGAGCCTCGGCAACCGGGGCACATCGCGCCTCAGCCGGTTCCACAGCGCCCACACGCCCGCGGACACCAGCAAGAAGACGGCGAGGAAGAAGGAGATGGCCTCCAGGCGCTGCTCGGCGAGCTCCGTGAGCAGGAAGTTCGGCATGCCGGCCAGGGCCACCGCCGGGCTGAGGACGAACAGGAGGGCAAGGGGTCTCGAGCGCACGGCCGCCAGTCTGCCCCGCCTGCCCGACAGGAATCCAACCAGGGGGCGGAGCCACTGCGGCGTCCGGCGCCTGGGGCATCACCGAGGAGGCTCACGGCGTTCACCCCAAGGGCACACGCGAGACGGGGTGACATCCACCCCACCGGAGGGGCTGGCGATGCGCACATGGAAACCATCCTGGCGTTGGCTGCGCGCGGGCGGCGCGGGCGCGCTGCTGGCCGTGGTGGGCTGCGCGACGGGGAACGAGCAGTTCGGTCCGCAGGTGAAGGGCAGCTCCACCACGCTGAGCAGCAGCGTGTCCATCTACCGCGACCTGCTGTCCCCCTACGGCGACTGGTTCGAGCTCCCCGAGGTGGGCTGGGTCTGGAAGCCGTACGAAGAGCAGGTCGGCCGCGACTTCGTGCCCTACGCCAGCTTCGGGCAGTGGCGCCTGAGCGACTGGGGCTGGACGTTCGACACGGATTTGGAGTGGGGCTGGGCGGCCTTCCACTACGGCCGCTGGTTCGTGACGCCCGCCCACGGCTGGGTGTGGTGGCCCGACGACGAGTGGGCACCCTCGTGGGTGGACTGGCGCTGGGGAGACGGCCACATCGGCTGGCAGCCCCAACCCGTGCCCGGGCAGCAGGTCAGGCGCCCGTGGACCTTCGTGGCGTCGAGCGACTTCGTGAGCCCCGACGTCAGCCGCTTCCTGGTGCCGCCGGACCAGGAGGCGACGCTCGCGAGCAAGACGCAGCCGGTGGGCGAGCGGGTGATGGGGCGCACCGGCCAGTGGAACGCGGGGCCCACCGGTGAGGAGGTCGCGCAGGTGCTCGGCGAGCCGGTGCCGCGCACGGGGCCGCTCGCGCCGCCCACGGGACAACCCCCGCTCACCGGCTCCTCCGCGTCACGCTGACGCGAGGGGACCGGACACGTGCTCCCGCGTCGCGACGGGCGCGAGGGCCGGCCGCCACGCGTCGCGGTAGCGCACCATCCGCCCCAGCGCCGGGTCCCACAGGTTGAGCCGCAGGCAGCCGATGATGTCGCGCGGGCTCAGCGTGGTGACGTGGGGCGCCTGCAGCTCGGGGATGGCGGCCATCGCCTCCGGCAGCCGGTAGAACGGGATGCGCGGGTTGAGGTGGTGCACGTGGTGGTAGCCGATGTTGCCGGTGAACCACGCCATCACCTTGCCGCAGCGCAGGTAGCTGGAGGCCTCCAGCGCCGCGTCCGCGTGCGTCCAGTCGGACTCCGGCAGCAGGTTCACCTGGTCGAAGTTGTGCTGCGAATAGAACAGGTACGTGCCCAGCGCGTACGCGAGCACCAGCGGCACCAGGAAGGCGAGCAGGTACACCGCCGGCCCGAAGAAGACGCACAGGCCCACCGACAGCGCGCCGTGGACGAAGAGCGCCAGCCCCGACGTCCAGTAGCGCTTCGGGTCCTTCACGAAGGGCACCAGGCACAGGCTGTAGAGGAACGCCGTGAAGTAGCCCAGGAGGATGGTCACCGGATGGCGCTCCACGCGGTAGCCCAGCCGCTGCCAGCCGGAGGCCTGACGCCACTGCTCGGTGGTCCAGGTGACGAAGGTGCCCGCGGAGTCCGCGGCGATGCGCGCCGTGTTCGCGTGGTGGTGGTTGTGCGTCTCATTCCAGATGCGCGCGGGCGTGAGCGTCAGGATGCCCTGCACGTGGAACAGCACCTTCGCCCACTTCGACGTCGGCAAGAGCGCGCCGTGCATCGCGTCGTGGAAGAGGATGAACGCGCGGATGAGGACGAGCGCCTCCAGCACCGCGCCCACCACCTTGAGGGGCCACCAGGGCGCGGCCACCGCCAGCGTCGCCGCCGCCGCGAGCGCGGCATAGGTGGCCACCACGTTCCATCCCGAGCGCGCCACGTCCTGCGTGGCGAAGGGACGGGTCCTTGCGATGAGCTCCTTGCTCGAGAGCGGCGCGGCGCGGTCCATGGACGGAGGGCTCCTGACAGGGGTGTGGCCGGCGCGAACACGCCGGAGTCGATGAGCCCGCTTGTCTCATCGTCATGTCACGCGACAGTCAGCCCGCGACGCATGCGCCCGCCCGGCGGCCATGACGCAGTGCCTCTTTCATTCCCGCCGGACCGTGGACTCGCGCACGTTGTCCGCCCCCATGCCCGAGGGGCGGCCCCCCCGCCAGGCATGGGGCCGGAGCGGGGCCTGGCTTCCCGGCGGGTTCGGGTGGAATCAGCAAGCGCTGCCTGTTACGTCCAGACGTACGCCAAGGAGCAGCCGTGTTCCGATTCGAGTCCGACCGGGACCTCATCGAGTCCTTCCGCCCGAGAGACCTGCGCGTCATGGAGATGCCGCCGGGTCTCACCTTCCCCTTGTTCGTCCGCGACTACCTGGCCTGGACGGAGACGTCCGGCCTCCGGGTGTATCTCATCTTCTCCGCGCCCGGCAGCCGTCAGCCCATTGGCATCATCTTCCGACGCGACTCGATGGGCGGGGAGAACGTCACCCGCATGTGTGAGTGGTGCCACCACTCCGGCGCGTCGAGCGAGGTGACGATGCTCACCACCGACGTGACCAACAAGCGCCGCGTGGGCATCAGCCTGTGCGCGGACCTCCAATGCAAGGAGCGCCTGGAGGACGCGGCCAACCGCGCCGGCCGGCACACGTTGGAGGCGCTGGAGCAGCTTCGCGCCCGGATGTTCCGCTTCGCCAACGAGGCGCTCGGCATCGAGCTCGAGCCCGCCGCCTGACGTCCCGCTACCCCGCGGAGGCGCTCGCGCGCTGGACCTGGGGCACGCCCGGCAACATGGGTGCCGGGTTGAGGGCCTGGACCAGCAGCGCGCGCAGCGCCTCGCCCAAATCATCCACCACGCTCAGCGCGCCGGCCGGGGAGCCCTGGAGGCTTTGCGGCACGTCCAGCCCCACGACGACGACGGGCATGCGCGCCTCCCACGCCAGGTAGTGCGCCAGGCCCACCGCGGGCTCGGACACGTCCAGGAGCAGCGCGCCCACGGCGCCCGCGCTGAAGGGCCGCCACAAGGGCCGCGCGGCCTCGGCGGGAGGCAGCACGCAGAAGTCCAGCCGCAGCACCTCGCTGAGCACCAGTCGCCCCAGCGTGCCGAAGCCGCTCTTCACCGCGGTGGGCTCCGCGGACAGGGCCTCCAGTCCCGGCACGCGCGCCATGATTCGTCGCGCCGCCGCCGCGCCGCTGCCGCACACGAAGACCTTGGCGGTGGCCACCTTCGCCGGCGCCTTGGTGCGCAAGATGCGGCCGCGCAGCGCGTGCACCTCGGCGGCGCCCAACAGCTCGCCCGCGTTCGCGTCCGTGCCCGACGCGTCCGCCAGCCTCGCCACGCCCCGCTGCATCAGCGTGGACAACACGCCCAGCACTTCCAGGTCCGTGGCGGGCGCCAGGTCCAGCACCTCGCCCAGGGCCCGGGGCTGGCGCAAGAGGTCCACCACCTGGGCCGTCACCGGGTGCTGGTCCTGCTGCAGCGCCAGGTCCGGCGCGAGCATCAGCCGCGTGTGGCGCGGAGGCAGGCCCGGCAAGAGCCGGTTCACCTCGTCCGACTGGCGCATGCCCTCCAGCAGCGCGTCATCCATGGCGCGGTTGATGCGCGCCTTCGCGGCGTTCGCGCCCGGCGAGAAGGTGAACGTGCCGTCGCCCCAGGCCAGCAGGCGGAACAGGGCCTTCTCCCCTTCCACGCGGCCCAGCTTCGAGTTGACGGGGCGGCCCTCCACCACGTGGATTTCACCGCGCTCGTTGCCGCGCTCCAGCGACAGCTTGCCGCTGCGCCGGTTCATGCCGAGCAGCTGCATCAGGTCCGGGATGCTCAGCTGGCTGAGCGAGCCTTCGATCTCCTGCTGCTCGACCTTGAGGTCCTTGGCCGCCTCGTTGCGCCGGAAGATGTGCTCGATGCGGCTGAGCACCTCGTCCAGGTTGAAGGGCTTGCGCAGGTAGCCGTCGCGCAGGCCGCGGTAGCGGTCTCCGTCGAAGCTGGACGTGGTGAGGACGACGGGGATGTCCTCGGTGCGCGGGTTGGTGCGAAGAATCTGGATGAAGGTGCGCGCCTCCAGCAGCCGACAGTGCTCGTCGAACAGCGTGAGGTCCGGGTGGCGCAGCACCGCCACCTCCAGCGCCCGCGAGCCATCCGGCGCGTAGTGCACCTGGTAGCCCTTGGTGCGCAGCGCGCGGGACAGCGCACGCACGGACTCGAGGTCGGGGTCGGCGATGAGAATCTTGCGCACCTGGGCCACGACGACGCTCCGCTTCGTATCAGTAGGGCTGCAGGTCGTACTCGGCCTGCAGCTTGGAGATGAGCCCGTCCACCACCGCGGTGTCCGAGGTGTGGAAGCCCCACGTCGCCCCGCGTCCCCGCCGCTGGATGAGCGCGTACGCCGCGCTCTCCGACAGCCAGAGGATGAACTCGTGCCGCGCCACCCGCTCGTCGCCCTCCAGGAACACGGGCGTCAGCGCGGGGTGCGACTCCAGGTCCATGCGCCGGCCCAGCAGGTAGATGCGCGAGGACAAATCCGGCGGCGCCGACTCCAGGCCCGCGGCGATGGGCAGGTCCGAGCGAATCTCCGGCCCGCCCACGTACAGCAGGCCGCGCGAGCCCGGGTCTCTCATCAGCTCGCGGGCGATCTCCGCCTGCAGCTCGTCGAAGAGCACGTCCGCCACCTTGCCCCGGCGGCTGGGCTCGGCGCGGTCGTCCACCGGCAGCTTGGGGCTGTTGGGCGTGCCGAGCAGCAGGTCCACCTCGTCCCAGAACGGCAGCCCGTCCAGCATCAGCCGCCGCTGCAGCGACGCGCGGCGCTCGTCCATGCGCCGGCGGCAGCGGTGCACCAGCTCGTCGAAGTCCTCCCCATCCTTGGGGAAGGTGCTCGCGCCGCCCACCAGCGCCAGGGGCAGCCGCTGCTCCACGTCCTGGACCTCGGGCTCCTCGCGCACCGCCGCCACCGCGCGGCGCACGAACATCATGGCCCCGAAGAAGTCCGTCTCCGGCAGCAGCAGGTAGAACTCCTGGTCGCTCGCCTTCGCGATGACGTCCGAGTCGCGGATGATCTTGCTGAGCGCCTTGATGATGCCGCGCACCGCCTTCTTCGCGTCCGCCGCGCCCTGCCGCACCCGCACCAGCGGCAGGTTGTCGATGGAGAACGTCAGCAGCGAGAAGGTGCGGCCGTAGCGCCGGGCCTTGTAGATCTCCTTGGACGCGTAGTCGGTGAAGTAGCTGAGGTTGTAGGCCGCCGTCTCGCGGTCTCTCAGCCCCAGCCGCTGCAGCGCCATCATCCGCCGGCCGTTCTTCACGCCCACCGCGGCGAAGTCCGCGAGCACGCGCGCGTCTCGCGAGTGCTCCTGACGGAAGTCCCCGGCCAGCGGGTCGGACAGCTGCGCCAGGCCCACGATTTCCCCCGTGGCCATCAGCGGCACGTACAGCACCGCCGAGCGCTCGTCCCTGGCGAACCACGGCTGCGCGTCCTTGAGCCGGCTGGCCAGCGGCCCCTCGGGGCTCATGCGCTCGGCGAGAAACTGCTTGTCGAGCAGGCCCCGGTACGCGCGCAGCACCAGGTCACCCCGGTCATCGAGCACCCACAGCGCGGCGCTCTGCGCGTCGCACACCGCGGACAGCTCCGAGATGATGCGCTCCTGCAGCCACTCCAAATCCGACTGGGAGATGAGCTCCAGGCAGCGCTGGTGCAGGTTGTGGAAGCGCGCGAACTCCATGTTCTCGTCGCGCAGCTGGGCCCGCTCCTTGCGCAGGGCGGCGCGCTCCAGGGCGCGGTCCACCGCGAGCACCAGGTCCGCCTCGTCCACGGGCTTGGCCAGACAGTCCGCCGCGCCCGAGCGCAGCGCCATCTCCGAGCCCTTGATGTCGGTGCGCTGGCTGACCAGGATGACCTCCTGGTCGGGGTCCCTCTCGCGCAGGCGCGCGGTGAGCGCGAAGCCGTCCACGCCCGGCATCACCACGTCGGTGATGACCAGGTCGAAGGGCGTGCGGGCCGCCTCCTCGAGCGCGGCCGTGCCGTTCTCCACGGAGACGACGCGGTGCCCATGACGGGCCAGCATGTCGCTGGCGAGCTGGCGGAAGAACAGGTCGTCGTCGACGACGAGAATGGGACCGGCCACGCGCTGTCTGACCCGGGTGCGAAGGGGGAGGTCGGAGGTTACCGGCCCCCAGCAAGCCCGACAACGCCCTCGAAGACGAAGGCGACCGGTCCCCGGAGGCGGATGTCGGACAGGTCGGCGGGCACGCGGATGCCCAGGTCGCCTCCTGGCAGGGTGACTCGCAGCCAGGTCTCGGGAGGCAGCCGTCCGGACAGCACCGCCGCCACCGCGGACGCGCATGCCCCGGTGCCGCACGCCTGGGTGAGGCCACAGCCCCGCTCCCACACGACGACGGTGAGCCCGTCCGGCTCCACCCGGACGAACTCCACGTTGGTGCGGTCCTGGAAGGAGGGATGCCGCTCCAGCTCGGGCCCCAGCTTCGGCGCGTCCTCCAGCGGCCTGTCGAGCAGGACCAGGTGGGGGTTGCCCATGCTCACCGCGGACGCGCGCAGCTCGGGGTATCCCGGCAGGGCCGTGTCCAGGAACGGACGCCCCGTGGCGCCCGACGGGAGGTTGGGGGCCACGAGCCGTGCCGGCCCCATGGAAATGTCCACCGAGACCACCCCGCCGTCTCCGTAGCCGGGCATGCAGGTGAGCACTCCGGCGCCCGTCTCCACGTCGATGCGCGCGGGCGTCTCCGGGGAGTGGTCGACCAGGTACTTCACCGCGCAGCGCAGGCCGTTGCCACACATCTCCGCGATGCTGCCGTCCGCGTTGTGGACGACCATGCGAGCCAGGCCGTGCTCGGAGGGCAGGAGCGACAGCACACCGTCCGCGCCGATGCCCAGGCGGCGGTCGCACATCCAGCGTGACGTGTCGGCGTCGATGTCCACCCCGGACCGGCGACGGTCCAGGACGACGAAGTCATTGCCCAGGCCCTGGTACTTGAAGATGCGCTCGCGTGCGTCCACGAGCGCAATCCTAGTCGCGGAACGTCACTCGCGCTCGTCCGCCTTTTTCGGCGGCGTGGGGTCGGGCATGTCGAGCGCGGGCACGGCGGTGCGCGGCGGCTTGACCTGGGGGATGGTGGGCGTACGGACGGGGATGCCGCCCGGGGGCGTGTGCACCACGCCCGTGCGCCGGGACAGCTCGCTCTTGACGGCCTTGAGCTCGGCGTTGGCGCGCTCGTAGATGTCCTGGACGGGGTTGGCGCCGGTGCGCGCCGTCTGGCGACGCAGGGTGGCCAGCTCCGTCTCCTGGGCCTCGAGCTGGGCCTGGAGCGAGTCCACCAGGGACTGGAGGTGCTCCATCTCAGCGGCCATCTCCAGGACGGCCTCGGGCTGCGAGGAGGCCTTGAGCGCCTCGGTGGCGGCGAGCAGTTCGTTGCGCTCGGCCTCGATGGAGGACAGGCGCGCCTGCTGGTCCTTCACGAGCGACTCCAGGCGCTCGCGCTCGTAGCGGTCCTTGAGGAGCTCCTGCTTCTCGGCGGTGAGGGCCTGGGCCTGGTCCTGGAGGCGCGTCAGCTCCGTGCGCAGCGTGGCGAGGCGGTCGGACGTGGAGCCGTCCTTCTGCTGGAGCTGGCGGCGGGCCTCGTCGAGGGCCTCGGAGAGGCGGGTGCGCTCGGCGCGCTCGGTGTCGAGCATGCGGACGGCGTCCGTGGACGCGGTCTCCATGGCGGTGATGCGACCTTCCAGGCGGACGCGCGCGGCGCGGGCCACGGTCAGGTCGGACTGGAGGCGCTCGCGCTCGGCCTCGGCGCGGGTCGCTCGCTCCTGGAGGGACTGGAGGGAGGTGGCGCCCTGCGTGGCGGCGGACTCCAGCTCGGAGAGGCGTGCTTCGAGCTCGGCGCGACGGGACTCGAAGCCGGTGGTGGCCTCGGCCAGTCGGGCCTCGAGGGCGGCCTTCTCCGCGAGGCGGGTATCGCGCTCCTCGCGCAGGCTGGCGGTGCTGGACTCCAGGTCGGCGAGTCGTGATTCGAGTTCGACGCGACCCGCGCGCTCGGTGTCGAGCTGGGTGGCGGACGCGTGGAGTCGGGACTCCAGCTCGGCGCTCCCCGTCCGCGCGGCCTCGAGCAGCGCCGCGGACTCCGTGAGGCGAGAGGTCAGCTCGGCCAGCTCCGCGCGATGGGCCTCGAGCTGCTCGGAGGTCTGCGTGATTCGGACATCCAGCGCGGTGCGCTCCGTGCGTTCGGTGTCGAGCTGGGAGGAGGCCTCGCTGAGCCGGGCATCCAGCGCGGTGCGTTCCGCGCGCTCGGTGTCGAGCTGGGACGCGACCTCCAAGAGCCGAGCCTCCAGTGTGTTCCGCTCCGTCCGCTCGGTGTCGAGCTGCGCGGTGGTCTCGGTGAGTCGGGCACCCAGCGCGGTGCGCTCCACCCTCTCCGTGTCGAGCTGCGAAGTTGTCTCGCTGAGCCGGGCATCCAGCGCGGTGCGCTCCGCCCGCTCGGTGTCGAGCTGCGCGGTGGTCTCCGCGAGTCGCGCGTCCAGGGTGCCTCGCGCCGTCTGGTGCGTCTCCAGGTGCGCGGTGAGGTCGGCGAGCCGGGCATCCCAGTCCGCGCGCGCCTGCTCCAACGCCTCGGTGGTCTCCCGCAGGCGGGTCTCCAGCGTCGCGGCACGCTCCTGCTCCGTCCGTGCCGTCTCGGTGACTCGCGCCAGGTCGGCGCGGGTCGTCTCCAACGCGGCACGCTCAGTCTCGAGTGTGCTCTCCATCGCGGTGGCCTTGCCCGCGAAGCGCCGTGCCGTCTCGAGCTGCACCATGAGCAGCTCGGCGTTCTCTCGCTGGGCCACCAGTCGCTCGCGCGCGTCCACCAGCTCCGCGTCGAGACGCGCGAGGTGCACCCCACGCTCATGCAGCGCGGCCATGGCGCGCTGGAGCTCCATTCCCAGGCGCATCACCTCCTGGCGCGCGGCCATCAGGTGGGTCAGCTCACCTCGAAGGTCCAGCACCTCCTGACGGGTGGCCTCCAGGGTGTTCTCGGTCTTCTCCAGCTCCGCCTCGCGCGCTGTGGCGGCCTCGGCGAGCTTCGCGGCCTGGGCCTCGCCTTCGCGCACCTGCTCCCGCAGACGCTCCATCTGCGTCTGCAGCTCTTGCAGTGTCCAATCCCGCTCGGAGAGCTGGGCATCCACCGCGCGCTTCGCGGCCTCGGACTCTCCCAGGGACGTCTCGAGAGAGGACAGTCGGGCCTCCAGGGCCTCGCGCTGCGCCAGGGTCGAAGCCTCGACCTGGGCGCGCTCCGTCTCCAGGCGCTCCACCGACTCACGCAGCGACTGCTCGCGCGTCGTGAGCTCCGCCAGATCGGCGCGGGCCTGCGTGAGGGCCTCACGCTCACGGGTCAGCTCGGCGCGAGTCGTCTCTCCACTCTCTTGCTCGGTCGCGAGGGCCGCGCGGACCTGAGCCAACGAGGCTTCCACCTCGGCGCGAGCGTGCTGCTCGGCATCGAGTCGTTCGTGGACGCGCGCGAGCCCAGCCTCACCGTCACTGCGCTCTTGACGCTCGGTCTCCAGCTCCGCGCGGGCGGCGGCCAACGCCTCTCGCTCGGAGGACAGCTCGGTGACCAGAGCCTCGCGAGCCTCCCGCTCCGCGGTGAGCAGCCGGCGAGCCTCCGCCAGCGAAGCCTGGGACTGGAGTTCACCTTGCTCCAACGCCTCGCGAGCCTGCGCCAGCGACGCGGACTCCCGGGTGCGCTGCTCGACTTCCGTCTCGAGCTGGAGCCGCGCCGCGGACAGCGCCTCGTCCGCGCGAGCCTTCAGCGCCTCGATTTCGGCGATGCGAGCCAGCGCCGCCTGGAGCCCCGCCTCGGCGCGAGCCTTCTCGTCGGCCTCCTTCTGAGCACGAGCCTCGACTTCGGCGAGCGCGGCTTCGACGCGGGCCCTCTCTTCGGCTTCCGTCCGGGCACGAGCCTCGACGTCGGAGAGCGCGGCTTCGACCCGAGCCCGGTCCTCTGCCTCCTTCTTGGCGCGAGCCTCGACCTCGGAGAGCGAGGTCTCGACGCGAGACTGGTCCGCTTGCGCACGGGCCTCGATCTCGGCGAGCGCGGCTTCGACACGCGCCCTGTCCTCGGCCTCGCGTAGAGCCCGAGCCTCGACCACAGCGAGCGCGGCTTCGACACGGGCCCTGTCTTCGGCCTCCTTCTGAGCACGCGCGTCCGCCTCGGCGAGCGCAGCCTCGACCTGCGCCCGCGCTTCGGCCTCTCGCAGCGCACGCGCCTTGACCTCGGAGAGCGCGGCCTCGACCGCCGCCCGCGCTTCGGCCTCGCGCAGAGCCCGAGCCTCGACCTCTGCAAGCGCGGCTTCGACCCGAGCCTTCTCTTCAGCCTCGGTCCGAGCACGGGCCCCGACCTCGGAGAGCGTCGCCTCGATACGCGCCCGGTCCTCGGCCTCCTTCTGAGCCCGAGCCTCGACACGAACCTTCTCTTCAGCCTCCGTCCGAGCCCGAGCTTCGACCTCGGCAAGCGAGGCTTCGACACGAGCACGGTCCTCAGCTTCCTTCAGCGCACGCGCTTCGACCTCGGAGAGCACAGCCTCGACACGAGCCCGGTCCTCAGCCTCCTTCAGCGCACGCGCCTCGACCTCGGAGAGCGCAGCCTCGACACGAGCCCGGTCCTCAGCCTCTTTCAGCGCACGGGCCTCGACCTCGGAGAGCGCAGCCTCGACACGAGCCCGCGCCTCGGCCTCCTTCAGAGCCCGAGCTTCCGCCTCGGCGAGCGCCGCCTCGATACGAGCCCGGTCCTCGGCCTCGCGCCGAACCCGCGCGGCCACGTCGGCGAGCGACTCCTCGACCCGGGCCTTGTCCTCGCCCCCCTTCCGAGCGCGCTCCTCCGCCTCCGCGAGCGACGCCTCGATGCGAGCCTTCGCATCCGCCTCCCGCTGGACCCGCGCCATCGTCTCGGCGAGCTCGGCCTCGACCTCGGAAGCACGAGCCTCCGCCTCCACGAGCGAGGCCTCGACCCGGGCCCGGTCCTCCGCCTCCTTATGAGCGCGCTCCCGAGCCTCGGCGAGCAACTCCTCGACGCGAGCCTTGTCCTCGCCCTCCGAGCGCAGACGCGTCTCCGCCGCCTCGACCCGAGACCGCTCCTCCTGGAGGCTCGCCTCGACCCGAGCCTTCGCGTCGTTCTCGCGCGACAGCTCGACACGAAGCTCCGCGAGCATCGCCTCGACCTGCCCGCGCCGCTCGGACTCCTCCTGGAGTCGAGCCTGGGCCTCCGCCAGCGTGCCCTCGACGTGGGTGCGCTGCTGGCCCTCGCCCTGGAGTCGCCCCTGGACCTCCGCCAGGAACTCCTCGGCGCGAGTCCTCCGCTGGAGCTCCTCCTGGAGCTGGACCTGCACGTCCCCGAGCGCCGCCTCCCACCGCGCGCGCCGCTCCGCCTCCGCGTCCAGCGCCTCGCGGCTCTGGGTGAGCGCCTGTCGCGCCTCGCTCAGCCCCGCCTCGGCCTCCGCGAGCGCCGCCTCCGAAGACTCCCGACGCCCCTTCTCTGTCTCCAACTCCGCGCGCAGCACCTCCAACGCGGAGCCCGACTTCAACCGCCCATCCCGCTCGGCCACGAGCGTCGCCTGGACCTCCGCCAGCGAAGCCTCCAGCGCCGCCCGCCGCTCCACCTCCGCGTCCAGCGCCTCACGGGTCCGCGCCAGCGTGGCCTCGGCCTCCACGAGCCGCTGGGTCGCGCTCTCCAGCTTGCCGCGAGACACCCGCAGCGCATCCTCGACCGCGGCGCGAGCCTCGCGCTCCTGGTCCAGCTCGCCGCCCACCCGCGCGGCCAGCGCCGCCGTGGAGTCCCGCTCCTCCCGCGCCGTCTCCAGGTCCACCTGCGCGGCCTGCAGCGTCGTCTCCAACTCCTCCGCGCGCGCCGACTCCTCTCGACGGGAACGATTGAGAGAAGAGACCTCCGCCTCCAGCTCCACCACCCGCCGCACCAGCGCCTGACGCTCGTCCTCCAGCTCGCGCTTGCGAGCCTCGGCCTCCGCACGGATGGCCGCCTCGGTGCGAGCCTCCTCCCCGAGCGACTCCACCCTGCCCCGCTCGGCCTCGAGCTCCCCCTCCAGCGCCGACAGCCGCGCCTGGAGCTGGGCACGCTCCGCCTCCAACGTCCCGGTGAGCCCCGCCTCGACCCGAGCGCGCTCCTCCTCCAATCCGGAGATGCGCTCACGGGCCTCGTGCAGCGACTCCTCCAGCTTCTGGGACGTCGCCTGTGCCAGGGCCTCGCGCTCAGCGAGCGCCGCCAGCTCGCGCGTCAACCGGGCCTCGCGCGCCTGCGCGGCGACCCGCTCCGTCTCCTGCCCGCGCCCCTCGGCCTGGAGCGCCTCCAGTCGGGCCTCCGCGTCCCGCCGCGAGCCCTCGGCCGACGTCGCCCGCAGCGACGCCTCCGTCAGCTCCCGCGTCGCGCGCGCCAGCTCCGCTTCCTTCAAGGACAGCGCCGCCGCCGCCTCGCGCGCGGACTCCTCCGCCCGGGCCGTCCCAATCTTCAGGTGCTCCACCGCCGCCAGGGCCGCCGAGTACTGCTCGGCGATGCGCAGCTCCCGCTCCCGCGCGGCCTCCGCGGCCCGGCGGCGGTCCTCCACCTGCTCCCCGGCGCGCTCCGCCACCAACCGGTCCTTCTCCCGGTCGATGCGCAGCGTGGTCAGCTCATCCTGCAGCTCACGCACCTGCGTGTACGCCGCCGTCAGCCGCTCCCGAGCCTCCTCCAGGGACGCGGCCTGCTCCTCACGACGCGCGCGCTCCAGCCGGAGCGTCTCCTGCCCCGCGAGCAGCTGGACACCGGCCTCCGCCTGCGCCCGCTGTGCCGCCTCCACCTCCAACCGCTGCGCCGTCAGCCGACGGTCCGCGTCCCCCAGCCGCTCATGCGCGACCTGGAGCTCCAGCTCTCGCCGACGCAGCTTCCCGGCCAGGTCATCGCGCTCGCGCTGCGACTCCGGCGTGCCCCGCGCCTGCTCGAGCTGCGCGGTGAGCCGGGCCACCTCCTCGCGCGCGTCCTCCAACACCGGCTTGAGCGAGGCGACCTCCTCCTCGCGCGCCGTCAGCTCGGTGCGAAGCCGCGTCAGCGACTCCTTTAACCGCCCGCTGCGCTCCTCCCACGACTTCGCGCGGGCGACCACCTCATCCAGCTTGCCCCGCGTGAAGGCCAAAGGCTCCGGCGGCAGTTGCACCCACGTGGGGTCCACCACGCGCGCCGGCTCCAGCCCCGCCACCACCACGAAGTACGCCGCCTCACTGGTCTGCACCAGCGAGCCATCCACCTGCAGCCCATCCCCCTTCTCGAACGCGAGCTGGTACCCCAGCACCGGCGACTGCGTGGCCACCTCCACCTGGGGGAAGTGCACGTTGAGCGCATCCAGGAGCAGCCCGTACGTCGGCGGCGGCGAGCCCTCCTCGGCCTCCAACAGCTGCGGCAGCGCCAGTCCCGCGATGTTGCGCAGGCCGCCCACCAGGAAGCCCTGCTTCGCCACCAGCCGCGCCAGCTCCGCGAGCAGCTCCGGGGCCCGGACGTACGGGGCCAGGTCCGCCACCATCACCACGTCGAAGCTGCCCGGCTCGAAGTCGTCGTAGATGTTGGCGCGATAACGCAGCGTGGGCCCACCGTGCGCCTTCTGCGCCGCCGACACCGCCTTCACGTCCGCGTCGCACGCCACCACCGCGCGAGCACCACGCTCCAACAGGAAACGCGCGCTCTCGCCTCCGGTGGAGGCCACCGCGTCCACCTCCAGCACCCGGCGGCGCGCGAAGAGGCTCTCGGCGAAGATGTAGCGGGGCAGCAGTTCACTGGGCCCCATGCGACGGAATGTGTGATGCATGGGTGTGTTCGGGGGTAGGAGTATAGCCGTGGGCCTCCGCGCCCCAAGGAAAGCGCCAGGCCACGTAATGGCCCGGGCGCCCGGACGTCAGGAGAGCAGGCGACATGAACGGAACGGCACAGCAGGGCTTTGGCTATCGGGCACGGCGGACCTTCACGCGGTTGCTCGTGTTTTTCCTGATTATTGGACTCGGAGGCGTGGTCGTCTTCCTCCTGTCCCAGCTCAACGCGCGCACCTTCACCCTGGCCCCCGTGGACGGGCAGCTGGTCGTCATGAAGGGCCGCATGGCCCCCATGGGCGCCGTCCCCTACCGCCCCGGCGACCCCCGGCTCGCGGACGCCTACGCCCCCATCCCCCTGGAAGGACAGGACGTGATGGCGCTCACGATGAACAAGTACACCGAGCGCGACGAGATGGACCGGGCCCTGTTCCCCCTCCTGGAGTCCCTGGCCCGCCCGCGCATCAACTCCGAGGAGCCCGCCAAGGTGGAGCAGGGCCTGTACTACCTGCGCCGCGCCGAGAAGCTCTCCGGCGTCACCGAGGAGCAGCGCCTCACCCTCCAGAAGCTCATGACCGAGGTGGCCTTCTTCCAGGCCCGCCAGAAGCTCGAGGACGCGCGCAGGCTGGTCAGCGACGCCCTGGTCCAGCTCAAGCTCGCCGCCGAGAGCCAGACGCGCCACGCGCGCAGCGCCCACCAGATGCTCACCGTCGTCACCCCGCCCGCCCGCGAGCTGGAGGAGGCCCTCCGCCGCGCCGTCCACACCCTCAGCGGGCCCCAGGAGGTCCCCCAGGCGACGCCTCCCGCCCAGCCCGTCCAGTCACCCCCACCCGCACCCACACCGACCTCGCCGGAGGGGGCTCCCGAGGGGGCCTCGCCCACGCCGCCGGTCGATTCGGGCGTGGACTCGGGGACGACTCCCTGAGAGGGGCGCGGGACATCCGTCCTCCCAGGTCCGATTCGGGGCGCTCCGCACGGAGCGTCTCCGGACCTGGGACTCAGTGTTGTGAGGAGAACGTGACGTAGACCGTTGGAGATCGATCATAGATTGCAAGGGACGGACCTACCCAAGCACTAGATCTCGCGTTGACACCAACGGATGCCCCCCATACCTTGTGGCCGGTCGACGACGCCCCACCATTCCGGTGGCGTCCCAAAGGGCTCAGGGAGGGGTTGTGGTTTCTTTACACACAGCAATCTACCCCGTATGTCGCCTGTGCCCTCAGGTCTCCTTGAGACCGTAGGTCCGCAGCGGTAGAGCGGGCCTTCTTCCCTACACATCCGTGCAGTTGTTTTCGTGGCCCGGGAAACCCCTCCCAGGGCAAGCTCCCCGCTTGTCCCTGTGGCCACGCCATCGCCATTTTGGAGTGAGCCGCTCGTGAACTTCGAGACGCCCGTGAAGCCCGCCTCCGCGCCCATGCCCGTTCCGCCCGCCACCCCCGGCCAATCCGGACCGAGCGCGAGTACGGCACCCGTCGCGGCCCCCGAGCCCACGCAGAGCGAGTTCGCCCCCACCACCATGCGCGTGCGCAAGCGCAACGGCACCGCCGAGTCGGTGGACCTGAACAAGATTGTGCGCGCGGTGGGCAAGAGCTGCGTGGGGCTGTCGCGCGTGGACGTGATGCGCGTGGCCACGAAGACCATCTCCGGCCTCTATGACGGCGCCACCACGCGGGAGCTGGACAGCCTCTCCATCCAGACCGCCGCCGCGCTCATCGTCGAGGAGCCCGAGTACGCGCGCCTGTCCGCGCGGCTGCTCGCCACCTTCATCCAGAAGGAGGTCAGCAACCAGGACATCCACTCCTTCAGCCAGTCGGTGGCCGCGGGCCACAAGCACGGCCTCATCGCGGACCGCCTGCTGCAGTTCGTCCAGGCCAACGCGCGCAAGCTCAACGCGGCCATCGACCCGTCGCGCAATGATTTGTTCGAGTACTTCGGCCTGCGCACCGTCTACGACCGCTACCTCCTGAAGAACCCGCAGACGCGCGAGGTGCTGGAGACGCCGCAGGAGTTCTTCCTGCGCGTGGCGTGCGCGCTCAGCGGCGACAACGCGCGCGAGGCCATCGAGCTGTACCGGCTGTTCAGCTCGCTGGAGTACCTGCCCAGCTCCCCCACCCTGTTCAACTCCGGCACGCGCCACGAGCAGCTCTCCAGCTGCTTCCTCTTGGACTCGCCGGCGGACGACCTGGACGCCATCTACCGGAAGTATTCGGACATCGCGATGCTGTCCAAGTTCTCCGGCGGCATCGGCGTGGGCTACCACCGGGTGCGCGCGCGCGGCTCGCTCATCCGCTCCACCAACGGCCACTCCAACGGCATCGTCCCCTGGCTCAAGACGCTGGACGCGTCCGTCGCCGCGGTGAACCAGGGCGGCAAGCGCAAGGGCGCGTGCTGCGTGTACCTGGAGACGTGGCACGCGGACATCGAGGACTTCCTCGAGCTGCGCGACAACACCGGTGACGATGCCCGCCGCACCCACAACCTGAACCTGTCCAACTGGGTGCCGGACCTGTTCATGAAGCGGGTGGAGACGGAGGGCGAGTGGAGCCTCTTCGACCCGAAGGTGGTCCCGCACCTGACGGACCTGTACGGCGCGGAGTTCGAGAAGGCCTACGTGGAGGCGGAAGGCGCGGGCCTGGCCATGCGCAAGGTGAAGGCGCGCGACCTGTACGCGCGGATGATGAAGACGCTCGCCCAGACGGGCAACGGCTGGATGACCTTCAAGGACATCTGCAACCGAAAGAGCAACCAGACGGGGCGTCCGGAGAACGTCATCCACCTGTCCAACCTGTGCACCGAAATCCTGGAGGTCACGAGCCAGGGTGAGACGGCGGTGTGCAACCTGGGTTCGCTGAACCTGGGCCGCATGGTGGCGGACGGGAAGTTCGACTTCGACCGGCTGCGCGCCAACGCCCAGCTCGCGCTCAAGCAGTTGGACCGGGTCATCGACCTGAACTACTACCCCATCCCCACGGCGGCGGACTCCAACCGCCGCTGGCGCCCGGTGGGCCTGGGGCTGATGGGCCTGCAGGACGTCTTCTTCCAGCTCAAGCTCCCGTTCGACTCCGCCGAGGCGCGGGCCCTGTCGAAGAAGATTTCGGAGGAGATCTACTTCGCGGCGCTGACCACCTCGTGCGAGCTGGCCGAGCAGTTCGGCGCGCACCCGTCCTTCCCGGAGACGCGGGCGGCGAAGGGCGAGTTCCAGTTCGAGAGCTGGGGCGTGACGCCAGAGGACCCGGCGCGCTGGGAGGCGCTGCGCGCGCGCGTCCTGAAGCACGGCCTGCGCAACTCGCTGATGATTGCCATTGCGCCCACGGCGACGATTGCGTCCATCGCGGGCTGCTACGAGTGCATCGAGCCGCAGGTGTCCAACCTGTTCAAGCGCGAGACGCTCTCGGGTGACTTCCT
The DNA here is from genome assembly GCF_900111765.1 of Myxococcus fulvus. The sequence goes on along the minus strand of NZ_FOIB01000006.1, from coordinate 252,766 downwards.
GCAGGTGAACCGCTACCTGGTGCGCGACCTCCAGGCGCTGGGGCTGTGGAACGAGTCGGTGCGCAACCGCATCAAGCTGGCCGAGGGCAGCGTGCAGGACGTGGTGGAGCTGCCGGAGAACCTGCGCGCGGTGTACCGCACGGCGTGGGAGCTGCCCATGCGCTCGCTCATCGACATGGCGGCCGACCGCGGCGCCTTCATCGACCAGAGCCAGTCGCTCAACCTCTTCGTGGAGACGCCGAACATCGGCAAGCTCTCCTCCATGTACTTCTACGCGTGGCAGAAGGGGCTGAAGACGACGTACTACCTGCGCTCGCGCCCGGCCACGCGCATCGCCAAGGCGACCATCGCCGGCAACGGCGCCACCGCGACGGCGCCCGTGACGCCCGCGCCGGAGGCCAAGGCCTCCAAGGTGACGGACGCCGAGGCCGTGGCGTGCTCGCTGGAGAACCCCGAGGCCTGCGAGGCGTGCCAGTAAGGAATTCCTGACACGCTGATTTTTCACCTGGGCGAGCATGCGCGAGAGCGTGTGCTCGCTTTGTTTTGCGGGCATGTCGACACGCCCGTGAACATCATGAGGAATCGACGGGACACAGCATTGACGTTTGGGTGTGCGTGGTGTTGATCACGGCCCCATGCTGCTCGAACCCGGCCTGAACCTGACGCTGCGTCCCATGGCGTATCCGGTTTTCTTCGAGATGTACCGGAATGCCATCAAGAACACCTGGACCGTCGAGGAGGTGGATTTCTCCACGGACCTGGTGGACCTCCGCTCGAAGATGACGGACGCGGAGCGACACCTCATCCACCGGCTGGTGGCCTTCTTCGCGACGGGCGACAGCATCGTCGGCAACAACCTGGTGCTGAACCTGTACAAGCACCTCAACGCGCCCGAGGCGCGGATGTACCTGTCGCGGCAGCTCTACGAGGAGGCGCTGCACGTCCAGTTCTACCTGACGCTGCTGGACACGTACGTGCCGGACCCGGGTGAGCGCGCGAAGGCGTTCGCGGCCATCGACAACATCCCCTCCATCCAGCGCAAGGCGCAGTTCTGCATGAAGTGGATGGACAGCATCCATGACGTGGACGCGCTGAAGACGAAGGAGGACCGGCGCCGGTTCCTGTTGAACCTCATCTGCTTCGCCGGCTGCATCGAGGGGCTCTTCTTCTTCGCGGCCTTCGCGTACGTGTACTTCCTGCGCAGCAAGGGCCTGCTCAACGGGCTCGCGGCGGGGACGAACTGGGTGTTCCGCGACGAAAGCGCGCACATGGGGTTCGCCTTCGAGTGCATCCAGGTGGCCCGCAAGGAGGAGCCGGACCTCTTCGACGCGAAGATGGAGCGCGACGTGGAGGCGATGATTCGCGAGGCGGTGGAGTGCGAGACGCAGTTCGCGCAGGACCTCTTGAGCGGCGGCGTCGCGGGCTTGTCCGTGCAGGAGATGCGGGGCTACCTCGAGTACACGGCGGACCAGCGGCTGCAGATGCTGGGCATCTCCCCGGTGTTCAAGACGAAGAACCCGCTGTCCTTCATGGACCTGCAGGACGTGCAGGAGCTCACCAACTTCTTCGAGCGCCGCGTGTCCGCCTACCAGGTCGCCGTGGGCGTGGGCGCCGCGGGCGACGTCGTGCTCGACGCGACGTTCTGAGTTGCTTCACGACGGGCCCGAGCACGACCGGGCCCGTCGTTTTTCGTGGGAAGTTGTCTCGGTAGAGGCTGACGGCGCACCTCCTGGCGCCTCGCATCCCGACACAACCCGAGACATCCGGACACGTCGAAACGGACACCACCCGACCGGTTGTCTTTGACGTCGCGATGCCGCGCACCCGCGCGCACGTCGCGCTCGATCGCCAGAAGACACTCATCACGTACGGCGGTCTCGAATGGCCACTTCGGCTCGACTTGCAGCGAGCCATCAACCACACTCGACACAAAGACATCACAAACAAAGAGACTGTCCGCCGCATCGTCGGCGAAGCCTTGCGCCGAAGAGGTGACCATGGCCATCAGCACAGGGAAGCTCACCGACCATCTCCAGGTCGACGCGGGAGGCTGCGCCGCGTACTCCATCGAGCTGAAGGTCCCTCCAGGCACCCAGGGCCTGGAGCCGCACCTGGCCATCGCCTACAACAGCGGCGGTGACGACGGGCTGCTCGGCGTCGGCTGGGGCTTGAGCGGCCTCTCCTCCATCACCCGCGCGGGTCGCACGCTCGCCCAGGACGGGCAGCACGGCTCCGTCAACTACGACCTCGGCGACCGCTTCCTCCTCGATGGTCAGCGATTGATGGCCGCGTCCGGCGGCTATGGGCAGGCGCAGGCCGTCTACCACACCGAAATCCAGACCTGGCGCAAGGTCACCCCGAACTACCCCACCGGATGGAACGTCGAATGGGGTCCGCAATCCTTCACCGTCCAGTCCCGGGATGGACAGACATGGGAGTACGGTGCCACGGAGGACTCACGCGTCCCCGCCTCAACGGGCGTCCAGGCCATCCGCCTCTGGTCCCTCAACCGTGTCACCGACCGCCACGGCAACTTCATGACGGTGACCTATGAGTTGGATGCGGGCAGCAACGCCCACTACCCCAAGCTCATCGAATACACGGACAACACCCAGAACCCCATCCAGAAGAAGCGGCAGGTCCGCTTCACCTACGCACCCCGACAGCTCGTCACCACCTCGTATCTGGGCGGCCATCCCATCCGCAATCCTCGCCTGCTCTCCGAGGTCCAGACCTTCGTCGACGATGCCCTCGTCCGCACCTACCGCCTCGCCTACCAGCCCAGCCGCTCCACCGGCCGGCCCCTGCTCCAATCCATCTCCACCGAGGCACGCGGCACCGCCCTGCCTCCCACCACCTTCACCTGGCAGGGACAGCAAGACCTGGCGCCCACCCTCTTCCAGCCGGCCCGGGCGCTCGGCAAGTCCATGCGCGGGGGGCAGAAGCTCCCCATCGATGTGAATGGCAATGGTCGCACCGACCTCCTGCATGTCTATCCGGTGAATCTCCGGCTGCGCATGGACCTGTACTACTCCACCGGCTCGGGCCTGGATGGGCCCCACCCCGTGGACTTCGGCGGCGTCGACCTCCTCTGGGGCGGCACGTTCTGCCCGCTCGACGTCGACGCCGACGGCCGCATGGACCTGGTCTACGCGGTGAACAACGGCGGCAAGCTGGGCCTGACGCTCTTCAAGGCCACCTTGCGTGACGGCCGCTGGACACTCGTGCGCGAGGGCCCCGTCAACGGCGCCGGCCCCGACAACCTCCTCTGGGGAGGGCGCCTGCTCGCGCTCGACGCCGATGGTGACGGGCGCACGGACCTCGTCTATGCGACGCAGAGCGCGTCCAGGCTGAAGCTCGACGTCCTCTACTCCAATGGCCGCACCTTCGCCGCGTCAGCGAGCGGCCCCACCGCCACCTCGCTCCTGTTCGGCGGACTCCTGCTCCCCCTGGACCTGGATGGCTCCGGTCAGACGGACCTCGTCTATGCCTCCGAGAAGGCGGGCTTCCTCGAGCTGACCTGGCTCAAGGCGCAACCCGACCGCCAGGGCTATCAGCAACAGACCACCCCGCTGCTCCCCTCCGGCTCGCGCGTCCCCTGGACGGGAAGCCTCATTCCCATCCATCTCAACGGCGATGGCCAGGTCGACCTCATCAATCCCTATACCAACGGCAAGACGCTCCACCTGCGCCTGCTCTACAACACCGGCAAGGGCTTCGTCGTCCGGGATCTGGGCGACACCGGCCTGCTCTACGGCAGCGCTGTCCCCCAGCTCATGCCCGCGGACGTGACAGGCAATGGTCGCGACGACCTGGTCCTCATCGGAGACCACCTCCGCCCGGGCTCTCCAGCCCAGAAGAGCCGCATCGCCGTCTTCGTCAACGAAGGGGGCACCCTGCGCCACCACCCGAAGGTGTCCTCGCTTCCGGACGCCGTGGCCCTGGGCGAGGCCGTCATGGCCCTGGGCCTGTCGGGCGTGGGCAAGGCAGACCTCCTCCAGGTGAACGGCTCCGGCGAGGTCCACCTGCTCTCGGCCACCACCGAGTACCCCGACCTGATGGCCTCCGTCACCAATGGCCTGGGGGGGCGCTTCGAGCTCACCTACAAACCCATCACGGACGCGGCCATCTACAGCCCGGAGGCGCCCACCCAGGAGGCCGAGGAAGCGCTGGTGGACCCCCAGGCGCTCTTCAACAACCAGCTCCCGGGCGCCACCTATGCCCTGGCCGCCAGCCCTCGAGGACAGAGCGACGCCGGGGGCATGACCTTCGCGTCGCGCAGCATCCAGTATCCCCGCTACGTCGTCGCCTCCTACACCCAGGCCTACTCCGCAACCCGAAGCTACACCCATGACTTCACGTACGCGGGCGCGCGGCTGAGCCTCCGAGGGCGCGGCTGGCTGGGCTTCGCGGCCTGGAACAAGACGGACCCCCAGACGGGAACCTCGGGCATCGTCACGCAGACGCGCTATCACCAGGAGTTCCCGCTCACCTACACGGTGGAATCACAGACGGTGCGCCGCGCTTCCGACCAGGCCTTGATGAGCCGCGTCGAGTACACCTACGACACGCCCACCGGCTCGGGCATCCACCAGATACGGACGTCGACGGTGCTCAAGAAGCTCTACACCTTCGCGGACTCGGACACGCCCGACCTCACGCGCCTGAGCACCTTCCAGTTCGACGACTTCGGCAACACCACCCTCGTCACCCAGCGCAACTCCGAGGCCCCGACCGACATCCTCCACACCCGGCAGGTGTTCGAGAACAGCGTGGAGCTGCACCGCTTCGGCTTCTTGAAGGAGCTGCGGCTCAGCTCGGACCTCGCGGGGAATCAGACGCTCCGCTGGGAACGCAAGACCTATGACGCGACGACGTGGGACCTGAAGACCCACTCGCGTTGGTCGAGCGGCGACACCTGGCAGGTCTACACCTATGCCTACGACGCCTGGGGAAACCAGACTCGCATCGAGCTGCCGGGTCAGGGCGTCATCACCGAGTCCTTCGACTCCGACTTCCACACCTACCTGACCAGGCGCCTGCTGCCACCCGTTTCGTCGGACCGCACGCTGCAGTTCGAGTTCCAGCACGACGCCACCACGGGCGCGCAGACCTCCCAGACGAAACCCAACGGCGCCCGGGAGGAATACCAATACGACGGGCTGGGGCGCCCCACGCAGTCCCGACGCACGGGGCCGGACGGCTCGCTCGTCACGACGATGCGCTTCGAGCATGGACAGGACACGACGGGGCCGTACCACCAGACCTGGACCCGCCAGGAATGGAACCGCGACATCTGGGCGGTGCGCACGAACCATCTGGACGGCTTCGAGCGCATCACCCGAACGGTGAGCCAGGGAGAGGAGAACGGCGAGCGCGTCGGCCGGGCCATCCACGAGGACACCCTCCTCGATGCCCACGACCAGGTCACCGAGCAGACGCTGCCCTACTTCAGCGGAGACACGCCCGTACGCGCCCAGGTGTGTGTCTATGACGAGTACATGCGCCTGGTGCGCCAGGAGACCCCGAGCGCGGGTGACTCGCCCAACGTCACCACCTACGCATACCCCCACGCAAACCGGGCCACCATCACCGAGGGCGCCACCTCCACGGCGCCACGCACCCGGAAGATGGCCTACCGCTACCACGGAGACACCCGGACGCTGGAACTGCTCGAGGACAGTCAGGCTCACACCACCCGCTTCACCCATGACCTGCTGGGCCGGCGGCTGAGCGCGAAGGACCCGAATGTGGAGACGGCCTTCACCTACGACGGCCTGGGCCGCCAGACCTCCGTCACCACCCGCTCGGGCTCCACCCTGTTCACCCAGGGGACCTATGCCTACCAGGACACGCAACGGTCCTGGACCTACACCGATGGCGCCGGCCTGGTGACGACCTTCCAGCACGACAAGCTCATGCGACGCACCTCGAAGCAGGTGGGCAGCGAGCAGACCGACTACACCTATGACGAGCCGACCCGCCCGCTCTCGGCGGGACAACTGACGGGTGTCACGCTCCCCGACGGAACCGCGTATGCCTATGGCCACGACGCCGACGGCAACACCTCCTCGGTCACGCTGACACTGGATGGGACCGCGTATCCCCTGTCCCAGGACTTCACGCCCGAGCGGCTCGTCTCGCGCATCGTCTACCCGGACGCCGCGAAGACCGAGGTCCATTACCGGCGCGACGCGCTCCAGCGCCTGCTCGAAATCAACGAAGGCAGCACCAAGCACCTGGTCCAGTCGGACTTCACCGCGCTCGGCGCGCCCGCGGTGGCCCGGTATGGCAATGAGGTCCGCGCTGCCTGGACATACACCTCCGACGGCCATCTGCTCACCCAGGACGTCTCCAACAAGGAGGAGCGTCCCGTCCTGGCCTCCACGCTCGCGTGGAATCCCTTCTGGCAGGTCGCGTCCATCCAGGACCGCCTGGAGGCCCCTCGCAGCCAGGCCTTGACCTATGACCCCCTGGGGCAGTTGGTGAAGGCCGAGGGCGGGAGCCATGGCCCCCAGGAGTTCGCCTACGACGGCGCGCGCAACCTCACCCGCTTCGCCGACCTCACCTTGGAGCGCACCGGCCATCGCATCTCGGGCGGCGCCCTCCCCTCCAATCCCGACGCCATCACCGCCCGCTACGACACCAACGGAAGCCTCGTCCAGCTCCGCTACGACACCGTCAACTACCGCTACGCCTACGACGGAGAGCGGCGCCTCCAGAAGGTCTTCCTCGTCCTGCCGGACGCAGGAGGACACCCCGAGCGCCCGCTCCGGGACCAGGAGCTGATGAGCTTCACCTATGACCACGACGGCCGCCGGCTGAAGAAGGTCGAAGCCGAGCTGACGACGTACTACGTCGCCCCCTGCTACGAAGTCGTGGCCTTCGAGAACGGCGCCCGCCAGCACACCCGCTCCATCCTCGAGGGAAACCACCTGGTGGCCACCGTCACCGCCGTGGAGTCGGGCACGCCTCCCGCCACCTCGTCGGGAGTCCCCACGACGGGCACGCGCTACTTCCACGTCAACAACACCCAAAGCACCACCCTGGTCACGGACGAGCAGGGCCAGGTGTCCTGCGCCGTCGACTACGACCCCTTCGGGAAGCCCGCCCGCATCTCGGGCAAGGACGACTTCCGCCGCAAATACACGGGGCTCGAGTTGGATGGGTCGCTCCTCTATTACGCCTCGTCCCGCTACTACAGCCCGCTGCTCGGTGGCTTCATCACCGCCGACACGATGCTGGGCGCACCCGAGGAACAGGCGGGCGCGTTCAACCGCTACGCCTACGTCCTCAATGACCCGATGACCCTGACGGACCCGTCGGGCTTCGGATTCTTCAGTTGGATTGGCTCCGTCTTCTCCAGCATCGTCTCCGGCGTCGCCAGGGCGGTCGACAGCGTCGCGAACTTCTTCACCAACACGGTGAAGCCCTGGTTCGAGAACCACTGGAAGGAGATCATCTCCTACACGGTGGACGTCCTGCTCGTCCTCGGAGGCATCGCGCTGACCTTCATCCCGGGTCTCCAGGGGGTCGCGGCCGCGGCCCTGACCATTGGCGTGGGAGCGCTCGTGGGCGCCGGACTGGGAGGCCTCGCCTACAACATCACAGCGAGCGCCAAGGGAGAGAAATTCGAGTGGGGCAAGTGGGGGACCCAGATTGGCATCGGCGCTTTGACAGGTGCCGTCGCCGGGGGCTTCGCCGCAGGAGGGAGCGCCGCGGCCGCAGGACTCGGGTATGTGGCTCGGAGCGCGGCGAACGTCGGCGTCCAGGCGGTCGCGAATGGCGTTGGAGGCGCGGTCTCCAACACCATCGGACAGGTGCTTTCGAATGTCGCGGAAGGCTCGGACGCGACGAAGAACCTGGGGTTCGCGGCGCTCTCCGGCGCCGTGCTGGGGGCCGTGTCCGGTGGAGTCATCGCCGCGCGAGCCAAACCCCGTTCATCCGTCTACCTCGTCTCCGATACGCCGCCCCCCTCCACCTTCACCGCGGCCGTCCAGGCCGCGTGGGCCCAGAACAAGTTCTGGAACAAGTTCTTGACCCATAAACTGGAGAACGCCGCGGCGACGTCGGTCGGGAACACCCTCAACACCCTGCACTCCGAGAAGCTCATCTAGGCCGGGGCGACCGGGTCTCGTCGCCGCCACGGCGCGAGCTCCGCGGTGATGTGAATCAGCACGATGACGTGGAGGACAGTCTCATGAAATCAATGACACGGACACAGCGCGAGCGCCTCGATGAGACTTCCATGCGCGAGGAGCCCTTGGCGAGAACCACCTTCCTCGCGGGAGGAGCCGGGATGATTCCACCTCCAGGCGTCCTGCTCGGCGTTCAGCAGAGGTCGCAGCAGCTCACCCAGAAGTTCACCCATTCCAAATGGGCATTCCTGAAGGGCGCCACGCAGGCGCCCTGGTGTTGCATCAGCCGCGTATTCTATATCTATCGGGAGAACGGCAAACAGCCCGCCGACTACGTGGTGACTCGAGTCCTGCAAGCGATTGTCTCCAGCGGAACCCCGATGAAGGACGAGAACAACGTCCGGGGGTACTTTCCATACGAGCTGAGTATGGAGTGCACCCACAACCGACAGGTGGCACTGATAGGAAGCTCTCCTGACTCCACTCTCGGCTCTCAAACCCACACACAATTCTCCATCCCGCTCCAGATCAAATATCTGAGCGAGGGGAGCTGTCTTCCCCAGACCTGGTCAGCGACATACGGCCCTGAGAGCCACTCCATCCCGGATTGGGGAGTGATGAATCAAAGCACCACCTCAGCCGGGAAGGCGGCCTGGCGCTACTTCCACCGAGCCCCGTGGGACATCCGGGAGGACCCGCCATCCGATTACCAACGCTGGTGGCGCAAGATGTATGACGGTGAGAGCAGCAGTGGAAGGGTCAAGCGCTTGAACCTCCTGGCGCGCTCCACGGTCAACCTTGGGAATGTGGCGACCTGGCGCTTCGACGCCAATGTCATCGCCACCAACCCCTCGGTCACATTCAATGAGAAGCTCACGCTCCGGCTTGCGGCCTTCGCCAATACCAAGGCCCCTCTGTCTGACCATGACATGGACACCCGTGACATGGAGTTCAAGCCCGACGCCGTACAACTCAACCTGGTCCAGGAGACGGAAGACGTCACCAGTCCCTGCCTCTGACCAGGGCCCGGGCTCGGTCCCAGGCTCCTCGAATCCCATCCCCAAATATCCCCTGAAACAGCCGGGTTCGCGCATTCCATCGAGGAATCCGGAGCTGGAGGACAGTCACCCATGGAGTCGACGAGACAGACGAAGCCGCGGATCTTCTACACCGGGTCTCCCTCGGGACAGGACCTCGATGCCCTGACGGACCTCGGTGACCTCTTCGCCAGGAATGAGCCGAGTGACCTGAGGCGGGCCGAAGTACTCTGGGTGGACTGCGCCACCACCCGGCCGGAGCGGTACGTGCCTCTTTTGGGCCAGGCGCTGAGCGCGGGCCAGACGCTGGTGATGACGCACCTGGAGCCGTCTGCCCATGACGCGTTGGAGAAACTCGTTGGCACCCGACACGATGCGGGCGTCACCGCGCTGATGGTCAGCCGGGACATGCGGGCCAGCGCCCCCTCCAGCTTCGTCTTCACGGTGCTCGACGCTCCAGCGCCGCACGTGACACCAGCGCCAGCCCCGGCCGAAGACGCGAGCGCCCCGGCGCGGGGCATGGAGGGTGAATGGGAACTCCACACGACACACCTCCAGGCCCCACGAAGTCAGCGGGATTGGGGCAGGCAGCTCGCGGCACATCGCGCACAGAGGTCACTGAGCGTGGGAGGCCCTGGGCTGATTCCCCCTCAAGGCGTCATGTATGGCGTCAGGAGCCTGGTCAACCACTCGCGAACCCCCATCACCTACGAGACGTGGCCCACCACGAAGGGCAAGACCCAGCACTTCGAGCTCGACTACGTCGTCTCGTATCACGTGTACCGGGAGAATGGCCGCCCCGATGCGGACTACGTCGTCATCCGCGTCCAACAAGTGACGACCCATCCTGAAGTGCTGATGGTGGACTCGGGGGACGCCAAGGGCTTCTGGCAGTTCAACCTGTCGCTGTCGTGCCGCTGCCAGCGGGATGTACCTTTTCTGAGGACCAGCCCCGACACCACGACCGACCCGCTCTTCAGCGTCCAGCTTCCTGTCCTGCTTCACGTGAAATCCATCCAGAATGGCAGCTGCCGAGCCCATTTCTGGGAGGCGAGCCATGGGCCCGTGACTCGAGCCACCGAGGGCTGGGCTGTGTCGCAGCGATATGAGCCGACTTCGAAACAAATGACCTGGGCGCATGGTCATTTCGCCCCGTGGGACTCCTTCGACGTTCCACCGACTCAAGTCGAGTTCCCCCGATTCGTACCCATCATCTATGACGGGAACAGGGTCAAGAGCCTGAACCCCCTCGCGGGCGCGACCGTCACCGTGGAGAACTGTGCGGCCTGGCGATTCAGCGCACGCGAAATCGCCGCCAACCCCAAGGTCAAGTTCGAAGAGTTCCAGCAGCAGAACCTGGTCGCCTTCGCAAACCCGACAGGCTCGGGGACTTCCAAGAAGAAGCTCCGCGTCTTCAATATCAACCTCGACGATTCACTGGAATTCAACCTCCCCCAAGTGGCGGACGACGTCACCAGCCCCTGCCGCTGACAGGGATTACCGCATCACCCGCACAGCCCAGGCCGCCGATCGATAGGCGACACTCCCCACGTACGGAGGTCGCCCCCCGTCACCTTCGCCTCGACAGACCCCATCCTCCAAACCACACTCCGCCGCCACTTCGGGCAGCGAGCACTGCTTCACGTCTGGGTTTGAAGGATGAGCCGGTTCTCTCATGTCGCGCCCCCGGGCGTCGACGTCGCTGGCGGAGCTCTGCTCCAGGCGGAGGCATGCAATGGCAGACAGCACGGGCAAGCTCACCGACCAGTTCAGCATCGACAAGGACGGAGGCGCCTCGTACGCCTTCGAGCTCAAGGTCCCTCCAGGCACCAACGGCCTCGCCCCCACCCTGGGCATCGCCTACAACAGCGGCGGAGGCGACGGGTTGCTCGGCGTGGGCTGGGGCCTGAGCGGCCTGTCCTCCATCACCCGCGCGGGGCGCACGGTGGCCCAGGACGGGCAACACGGCAGCGTCAACTACGACCTGGACGACCGCTTCATCCTGGATGGTCAGCGCTTGATGGCCGTCTCCGGCGCGTATGGGCAACCCCAGGCCGTCTACCACACCGAAATCCAGACGTGGCGCAAGGTCGTCCCCCACTACCCCTCCGGCTGGGATGTCCAGCGCGGCCCCCAGTCCTTCACCGTCCACACCCGGGATGGACAGACGTGGGAGTACGGTGCGACGGCGGACTCCCGCGTCCCCGCCTCCAGCACCGTCCCCGCCATCCGCCTGTGGTCCCTCAACCGCGTCACGGACCGGCACGGCAACTTCATGACGGTGACGTACGAGCAGGACGCGCAGCACAACGCCCACTACCCCAAGCTCATCGAGTACACGGACAACCTCAAGAAGCCCATCGCCAGGAAGCGACAGGTCCGCTTCACCTTCGTCGACCGCCAGGACATCGCCACCACCTACGTCGGCGGCCATCCCGTCCGCATCACCCGCCTGCTGTCCCAGGTGCAGACCTACGTCGGCGACACGCTCGCCAGGACGTACCGCTTCGACTACCAGCCCAGCCGCGCCACCCGCCGGCAGCTCCTGCAGTCCGTCACCACCGAGGCGCGTGACACCTCGCTGCCCCGCACCACCTTCCTGTGGCAGGGACAGGCCGAGGCGGACCCCACGCTGTTCCAGGCCTCGCGCGCCCTGGGCAAGAACATGCCCGGCGGCCTGCGCATCCCCATGGACGTGAGCGGCCAGGGCCTCACGGACGTCCTGCACGCCTACCACGTCAGCCTCCAGCTCCGACTGGACCTGTACCTCTCCACGCGCACGGGCCTGGAAGGGCCCTTCCCCGTGGACCTGTCCGGCGCGCAGCTCGGCTGGGGCGGCACCTTCTGCCCGCTCGACGTGGACGCCGATGGCCACATGGACCTGGTCTACGCCGCCAACAATGGGGGCAGGCTGGGCCTGACGCTCTTCAAGGCCACCGAGCGCAACGGCCGCTGGTCGCTGGTCCGCGAGGGCCCCGTCCACGGCGCCGGCCCCGGTGATTTGCTCTGGGGCGGCCGGCTGCTGGCCCTGGACGTGGATGGCGACGGGCGCACGGACCTGGTCTACGCCACCAACAACGGCTCCCTGTTGAAGCTGGACGTCCTCTACTCGAATGGCTCCAGCTTCGCGCCGTCGGCCCACGGCGCCACCTCCACCACCCTGCCCTTCGGCGGCCACCTGAGCGCCCTGGACCTGGACGGCAATGGCCAGACGGACCTGGTCCACGCGTCCAATGACGGCGGCTTCCTGAAGCTCACCGGACTGATGGCCCGCCCCGAGCGCCGGGGCTTCCAGCAGCAGGACACGCCGCTGTTGCCCGCGAGTTCGCGCGTCCCCTGGGGCGGCAGCCTCGTCCCCATCCACCTGAACGGCGACGGCCAAGTCGACCTCCTCAATCCCTACACGGACGGCACCACGCTGCACCTGCGCGCCCTCTTCAACACGGGCAAGGGCTTCGTCGTGCAGGACCTGGGCAGCACGGGCCTGCGTTACGGCGCCGCCATCCCCCAGCTCATGCCCGCCGACGTCACGGGCAAGGGACGCGATGACCTGGTCATCGTCGGCGAGCACCAGCGCGATGGAGAGCCCACGCCCCGCCGCCTCGCGGTGCTGCTCAACGAAGGCGGCGCGCTGCGCCTGCACGCCAAGGTGTCGCAGGTGCCGCCCTTCGTGACGGTGGGCGAGTCCACCTCCGCGGTGGGCCTGACGGGCGTGGGCAAGGCGGACCTGCTGCACGTGGACGGCTCCGGCGCGGCCTGGCTGCTCGCCGCGACGCCCGAGTACCCCGACCTGGTCTCCCGCATCACCAACGGCCTGGGCGGCCGCTTCGAGCTCACCTACAAGCCCCTCACGGACCCGTCCGTCTACACCCGGGAAGCGCCCGCCCCGGACGTCGTGGACACCCAGTCCCTGTTCAACAACCAGCTCCCCGGCGCGACGTACGCCCTGGCGGCCAACCCCGGCGCCCAGACGCCCGAGGTCGGCATGAGCTTCGCCTCCCGCAGCGTCCAGTCCCCGCGCTACGTCGTGGCGGCGTACACCCAGGTGTATTCCGAGACACGGCGCCACGCCCATGCCTTCACGTTCGCGGGCGCGCGGCTGAACCTCCAGGGCCGCGGGTGGATGGGCTTCGCGGCGTGGTCCAAGAAGGACCCGGACACCGGCACCGCTGGCGCCATCACCGAGACGCGCTACCACCAGGACTTCCCCCGCACCTACGCCGTGGCGAGCCAGACGGTGCGGCGCGCCTCGGACCGGGCGCTGATGGTCCGCTCCGAATACGACTACGCCACGCCGGGGAGCTCCGGCGTCCACCAGCTCCAGACGACCCAGGTGCGAAAGAAGCTGTACACCTTCGCGAAGTCGGACATGCCCGACTGCGTGCAGACCAAGGCCTTCCAGTACGACGCTTACGGCAACGCCACCTCCATCACCCAGAGCATCACCGGCGCGCCGGGCGCCACGCTGTACACCCGGCAGACCTTCCAGAACGACACGGCGCAGCACCGCCTCGGCTTCCCCACCGAGCGCAAGCTCAGCACGGACGCGCAGGGCAACCAGCCGCTGCGCTGGGAGCGCACCACCTACGACGCGGGCACCTGGGACACGAAGACGCACTCGCGCTGGACGGGCGGGGACGCGTGGCAGGTCTACTCGTATCAGTACGACGACTGGGGCAACCAGACGCGGCTGGAGGACCCGGCCCAGGGCGCGGTGAGCCACACCTTCGAGTCCACCTTCCACACGTTCCCGAGCAAGCGCGTGCTGCCCACGCCCGCCTCCGGGCGCGCGCTGGAGTTCGAGTTCCAGTACGACGCCGCCCAGGGCGTGCTGACCTCGCAGACCCAGCCCAACGGCGCCCGCGAGGTCCACGTGCACGACGGGCTGGGGCGCCCGGTGGAGACGCAGCGGATGGGCCCCGGCGGCGCGCTCGTCGCGACGATGCGCTTCCAGCGCGGCCAGGATGGCACGGGGGCCTACCGCAAGACGCTGACGCGCCAGGACTGGAACAAGGACGTGTGGCTGGTGCGCACCGAGTACGTGGACGGCTTCGGCCGAGTCACGCGCACGGCGAGCCAGGGCATGGAGAACGGCGCGCTCATCGGCCGCGCCATCCTCGAGGACACCGTCCTGGACGCGCATGACCAGCCGCTCGAGCAGAGCCTGCCCTACTTCAGCGGCGACACGCCCAAGCGGGCCCAGGCCCTGAGCTACGACGAATACGAGCGCGTGGTGCGCCGGGAGACGTCCAGCGCCGGCGCCGCGCCCAACGTCACCACCTACCAGTACCCGCGCGCCGACCGCGTCGTGCTCACCGAGGGCGTCGGCACCGCGGCGCCGCGCACGCGCACGATGACGCACGGGTTCCACGGCGACTCGCGGAGCCTGATGGAGCTGCAGGACGGGCGCGGCAACACCACGCGCTACACCTACGACGCCATCGGCCGGCGACTGAGCGCCACGGACCCGAAGGTGGAGACCACCTTCACATACGACGGCGTGGACCGGCACACCGCCATCACCACCCGCTCGGGGAGCACCACCTTCACCCGCGAGACGTACGCCTACCGCGACGCGCAGCGGGAGTGGACGCACACCGACGGCACCGGCCAGACGACGGTGTTCCGGCACGACGCGCTCCGGCGTGTCCTGTCGAAGCAGGCGGGCACCTCGCGCACGGACTACACCTACGACGAGCCGACCAGCGCGTACTCGCTCGGGCTCTTGACGGGCGTCCAGCTCCCCGACGGCTCCGCGTATGTCTATGGGCACGACGCGGACGGGAACACGACCTCCGTGAAGCTGACGCTCGACGGGACGGCGTACACGCTGGGCCAGGACTTCACGCCCGCGCGGCTCGTCTCGCGCATCGTCTACCCGGACACCGCGAAGACGGAGGTGGGCTACCACCGCGACGCGCTCCAGCGGCTCGTACGCATCACGGAGGGCGCCAAGGAGCACCTGGTCCATTCCGACTTCACCGCGCTGGGCGCACCCGCGGTGGCCCGGTATGGCAATGGCGCGCGGACGGCGTGGACGTACACGCCGGACGGGCACCTGCTCACCCAGGACGTATTCACCGGCGACGAGAAGCCCGCGTCCGCCAGCACCCTGGAGTGGGACGCCTTCTGGCAGGTGAGCGCCGTCCGCGACAGGCTGGAGACGCCCCAGGGCCAGAGCTTCACCTACGACATGCTGGGCCAGCTGGTGAAGGCCCAGGGCGGCGGGTACGGCACCCAGGACTTCGCCTACGACGGGGCCTGCAGCCTCACGAGCAAGGCCGGGCTCACGCTGGAGCGCTTGGGCCACCAGATTGCGCGGGGCTACTCCCCCGCGAGCCCGGACGCGCTGCACACGCGCTACGACGGCAACGGCAGCCTCGTGGAGCTGACGTACCAGGGCAACACCACCCGCTTCGGCTACGACCCGGAGCGGCGGCTCCAGGAAGTGGGCCAGGTCCGCTTCACGTACGACCAGGACGGGCGCCGCCTGAAGAAGGCCGAGCCGGACCTCACGACGTACTACGTGGCGCCCTGCTTCGAGGTGGTCCGCTTCGCCAGCGGCGCGCGGCAACACACGCGCTACATCCTGGACGGGGACGCGCTCGTCGCCTCCGTCACGGTGGCGGAGTCGGGCACGCCGCCCACGGGACACGCCGGTGTGCCGTCGCCGGGCACGCGCTACTTCCACCTGGACAACACGCAGAGCACCACCCTGTCGACCGACGAGCAGGGCCAGGTGGCGAGCCGCCTGGACTACGAGCCCTTCGGCCAGCCGCGTGTGCGCTCGGGGCAGGACGACGTCCGGCGGAAGTTCACGGGGCTGGAGCTGGACAGCACGGGCCTCTACTACGCGTCCTCGCGCTACTACAGCCCGCTCTTGGGCAACTTCATCACCGCCGACGCGCAGATGGGCGCGCCCGACGACCGCATGGGGGCGTTCAACCGCTACGCGTACGCCCTGAACGACCCGCTCACGCTCATCGACCCGACGGGCCGCGGCTTCTTCGGCGCCATCAAGAACTTCTTCACCAACACGCTGCCCCAGTGGTTCTCCAAGCACTGGGAGGAGATCGTCTCCTACGCGGTGGACATCGCGCTCATCGCGGGCGGCATCGCGCTGTCGTTCGTGCCCGGACTCCAGGGGGTCGCCGCCGTGGCCATCGGCGTGGCGGTGGGCGGGCTGGTGGGCGCGGGGCTGGGAGGGCTCGCCTACAACATCAGCACGAACGCGATGGGCAAGGAGTTCAGCTGGGCGGACTGGGGCGCCCAGGTGGGCATCGGCGCCGCGGCGGGCGCCATCGCCGGAGGCTTCTCCGCGGTGGGAGAGATCGCCGCCACCAGCCTCAACCTCGCCAGCAAGAGCCTGCTCAACATCGGCCTGCGCGCGGGCGTGGATGTCATTGGCGGCGTGGTGTCCGGCCTGAGCAGCCAGCTCATCGGCAACGCCGTCGCGGGCGCCCCGCTGGGCGCGGACCTCACCTTCGCCGCCATCTTCGGCGGCGTGGCGGGAGGCGTGGGCAGCGTCGTCGCCTCCGGCGGCAAGGCCACGCTCAGCCGCGTGGCGCGCTCGCTGGATGACCTGGACGGGCTGGCGGATGGCCTGCGCCGGGCCAGCTACAACGTCGCCAACGGCCCCACGATGCAGTTGGAGGTCGAGGGGCTGCGCAAGCTCGTCGCGCTCTCGCTCGGCGGCACGTTCGGGACATCGCTCGGGTACACGCTCAGCTACCTGCACGCGGAGCAGTACTTCCTGCCCGGCATGAAGTGAGGACACACCTCGACACCGTTGTGGCCCCGGCATGCCGTCCGTGCCGGGGGCTGGATGCAGTGCAACTGCCATGGAGGCCAGACACGATGCAGCCGACGACTCGGACGAAGCCGAAGATTCTCTTCGCGGGCACCACGACGGGACAGGACTTCAACGCGCTGAAGAGCGTGGCGGAGGTCTCCGTGAAGCAGGGCACGGACGACCTGGGCATCGCGGAGGTGCTGTGGATCGACTGCGCCACCACGAAGCCCGACCAGTATGCCCCCTTGCTGCGACAGGCCCTGGACTCGGGCAAGTTGCTGGTGCTCCGCCATCCGGACGGCCCCGCGCGCAAGGCGCTGGCGGACATCTGCGGCTGTGAGGTGCAGGACGGCGCCTCCGTCCTCATGGTCACCCGAGACCTGAAGGCCACCACCCCCTCCAGCTATGCCGTCACCGCGCTCGACGACACCACACCGGTGACGACCACCGACGAGCAGGTCCTCTCGGGTGGAGAGGCAGAGGCCGTGCCGCCAACCTCCCCGACGGCCAGGCCCTCCCTCGCGGTGCTCGAGCGCCAGGGCGAACCGCGCGACTGGGCCGCGACGCTCGAAGCCCACCGGGAGCGCAGCGCGCGCTCCGTGGGAGGGCCCGGACTGATTCCTCCCCAGGGCGTCATGTATGGCATCCGGACGCTGACCGGCAGCTACAGCGCCCGCGTGACGAACGATTCCTGGAAGGCGACCCAGGGCAAGTCCCAGGACGTCGAGTTCGGGTTCACCAGCTCGTTCTACGTCTACCGGGAGAATGGGAAGTCGAACGCGGACTACGTGGTCATCCGCGTCCAGCAGGCGACCTGCAGCCCTCGCACCCTCATGGTCCGCGAGGACAACGCCAAGGGCTACTACCAATACCAATTCCAGGCCCAGTGCACGAACAACCGGGGCGCGCCGCTGCTCGGCACCAGCCCCGAGACCACCAACAACGTGAATCCCATCACGCAGATCTCCATCCCGCTCCACGTGAAGTACCTCCAGGATGGCAGCTGCATGGCCAACTACTGGTCCGCGGCCCATGGCCCGGTAGCGAGGACGCAGGAGGGCTGGGGGCTGTCGAACCGGAGCGCCACCAGCTCCGGGACCGCCGTCTGGCTCAGCTTCCACCGCGACCCGTGGAACTCCCTGAACGATCCTCCCAACGAGTTCTCACGCTGGTGGTCGAACATGTTCGAGGGCGGGTACGGCGGCCGGGTGAAGACGCTGAACACCCTGGCCAGTTCGTCGTTCACCGTCGAGAACGTGGCGGCGTGGCGGTTCAGCGCGAGCATGATCGCGACCAACCGCAACGTCCTCTTCCAGGAGATCTTGAACTACCGGGTGACGGCCTTCGCGAACCCCAAGGGCACCAACAACGGCCATCATCAAATCTCCGCGGGCGGCTGGGTGACGAACCCGAAGAGCATCACCCTGGATGTGGTGGCCGTCGCGGAGGACGTCAACAGTCCGTGCAAGTGACGGCGGCGCGGTGACGTCGTGGTCGACGCTCCGAAGGCGTCTATGGCGGACTCGCGACCTTGCGGGTCCGCCGCTTCGGACCGAGCGCGTACCGATAGACATGGCGGCGACTGCCCTCGCGCCCCACCGCCTGGAACCCCAGCGCCTCGTAGCTGCCGACGAAGCCCATGAAGCGATAGCTCGGTGACTCCGGGTCCACGGGGTAGGCCTCGAGCACCTTCGCGCCCTCTTTTCGCGCATGCGCGATGGCCGCCTCGATGAGCTGGCGTGTCATGCCCTGCCCTCGCGCCTCACGCGCGATGAACAGACACGTCAGGGACCACACGCTGCCCGGGGCGTCCTCCGGCGCGTCGAGCCCTCCAAGGCCCTTGCGATACGTGTCCCGAGGCGCGAGCGAGCACCACGCCACCGGCTCGTCACCGAGGTAGCCCAACAGCCCGATGGGCGTCCCCTGCTTCACGCGCTTGCGCATGGCGGCCTTGCGCTCCACGCGCCCCGCCCGTCGTGCCTCCTCCCCTTGCGCGCGCCAAACCATGCACCAGCAGTAGCTGGGGCCGCCTCGACGCTCGAACAGCCGGGCGAAGTCCACCCAGCGCGTCTCGTCCACCGCGTGGAAGGTGAGCGTCTGCCCACCCTCCGGACGTCGGGGCGTGGCGCGTTCGCGGGCAGCGGGTCGTCGTGAGGTTCCTCGCGTGGGCATGGAGCGCTCCTCGTCTCGGAGCATGGCTCTCTATTTCACGAGGGGCCCCCAGCCCTCCTCCATCTCCCGAGCCCCACCGATAGTCGACACTCCGCGAGGACGGGGAGCCTTCCAGTGCGACGAAGCCCCCCAGCCGCAATCCGAGACATCGACGGCGAAGCGCGAAGGCAGGCCCCATCCCGGTGATGGAATGACTGGCGGCCCCCGAGGCGCGGCACCAGGCTGACGGGAGGGCATCCAGCGACCGCGCGTCAGTCGAGCGGGCCACGGTGAACCCCATGGGTGTCACGTGATAGACAGGAGGCACACCATGGACCGCGCCGCCCTGCTCTTCTGGCTCTGGATGCTCTTCTTCACCGTCAACGCGCTGTGGGCGCTGAGTCAGGCGGCCGTGGCCAGCTCGTTCGGCGTGCGGCCCACGCTGGTGAAGCTGGGCGTCGGCCCACGCCTCTTCACCCTGTCGCTCGGGGGCATCCAGTGGGCAATGCGGCCCCTGGTCCCCCTCGGCAGCGCGGTGAGCTTCGAGGACCCGACGCAGGACGCGGCGTCCTCGAAGGTCCCCGAGGACAACCGGCTGCGCCAGCTGCCCGTCGCGCTGCACGCGGCCACCATCGTGCTGCCCTGGGTCGTGCTCGTCGGGGTCGCCATGGCCTGCCTGGGCCCCGGTGAGGGCCTGCGCCACTTCGTCAGCGGTTTCGCCCTGCCCTTCCAGGTCTCGCTCCTCCCGGAGCGCATCGAGCGCTTCGTCGCCCTGCTGCGCGACGGCGAGCCGCTGCGCGCGTGGGGCCTGCTCAGCGCCAAGGTGGCCGCCGCCAACCTGCTGCCGCTGCCGGTGCTCGCGGGCGGCTCGCTCGTCATGCTCCCGTGGCGCAACCAACGCGAGCGCGTGCCCGTCTGGGCCGCCAGCCTGAATCTGCTGATGATGGCCTTCGCGCTGCCCTGGGCCTGCTACGTCGTCTACCTGCTCGGCGCCGCCGTCCTCCGCTGAAGGCTACGTGCGCTCCTGGAGCGCGAGCCTCGCGCCGAGCGCGACGAACACGCCGCCCGTCACGCGCTGCTGCCACACGGCGAAGCGCGGGCTCTTGCGCAGCCACCCGCCGAACGCGCCCGCCACGGCCGCGATGAAGCACAGCCACAGCGTCCCCGTCACATCGAACAACAGCCCGAGCAGCACGAACTGGAGCCCCGCGTCGCCACGCGCCGGGTCCACGAACTGCGGCAGGAAGGCGAGGAAGAACAGCGCCACCTTCGGGTTGAGCACGTTGGTCACGACGCCGTCGCGGAAGATGCGCCCCAGGCTCGTGGGCGCCAGCGCCTGGACCGCGTCGGGCCCTCGCTTGCTGCGCAGCATCTGCACGCCCATCCACACGAGGTAGAGCGCGCCCACCCACTTCACCACCAGGAACGCCATCGCGGAGGTGGCGAGCAGGGCCGACAACCCCAGGGCCGCCGCGGCGATGTGGAACAGGCAGCCCACGCAGATGCCCAGCGCGGAGACGAAGCCCGCCGAGCGGCCCTGCCCCATGCTCCTCGCCAGCACATACATCGTGTCGGGGCCCGGGGTGAGGTTGAGGACCAGCCCCGCCAGGAGGAAGGCCGAGAGGCGCGTCGGCTCGAAGAGCATGTTGGAGAACTCCGCTCCATCGTCCCGGAGCCAGGCGCGGGCAGGCACGGCCCCTCCCCGCACCCGCTGCATATCGCTTCGCCCCGCCCGCCGCACGGCTTCGTCCCGGGCCGCCCCACGCACGAGGCCCGCCGCCGAGAACCTCCCGGCGACGGGCCCCTGCTTCAACGACGCGGTGACTCGCGCCGCGCCTGCCCGCTCACACCGGCGAGCGCGTGCGGCTCCGGTCCTGGGCGATGCGCTCCACCCGCTCGGCATCCAGCGAGCGCTCCGCCGTGCGCGCGGAGATGGCCGCGGCCGGCGCGAACACGGAGCGGTACACCGCCGCCGCGAGCCCCCCGCCCAGGAGCGGCGCGATGATGAACATCCACAGCTGCCCCAGCGCCTGTCCGCCCGCGAAGACGGCCGGCCCCAGGCTGCGCGCGGGGTTCACGGAGGTGTTCGTCACGGGGATGCCCACCAGATGGATGAGCGTCAGCACCAGGCCAATCGCCAGCCCCGCGAAGCCCACCGGCGCCCGCGCGTCCGTCGCGCCCAGCACCGTCAGCACCAGCAGGAACGTCAGCGCCACCTCCGCCAGGAACGCCGCCCCCGCGCCATACCCTTCCGGAGACGCGACGCCGTACCCGTTGGAGCCCAGCCCCGCCACCGACGCCTGGTAGCCCCCGGGCACGCCCTTGGCGATGAGCAGCACCACGCCCGCCGCCAGCACCGCGCCCAGACACTGCGCCACCACATAGCCCAGGATGTGCTTGTTCTCGAACTTGCCCGCCAGCGTCAGCCCCAACGTCACCGCCGGATTCACGTGGCAGCCGGAGATGGGGCCAATCGCATACACCATGGCCAGCAAGGACAGGCCGAAGGCGAACGACACGCCCAGGAAACCGATGCGGTCCCCCGCCAGCACGGCCGCCCCCACGCCGCCGAGCACCAGGACGAACGTCCCGATGAACTCGGCCATGTACTTCCGCATCCCGTCATTCATCCCGGCTGACACCGCAGCCGGGGTCCTCCTGTCCGTCGGCGAACGCATGCGCATCCTCTCTCGCCGCGCTCCAGCCGGACACGGACACTCGCGCCCGGCGCCTCGCGGCGCCAGCAGTCCCACCCGGGACGCTGCGCACGCACGCTCCGGTGGCAAAGCGACACCTCGCTCCATGCTCGGAGGCCGATTGTCCGCGAGGAGCGCCCGAGGCTCCGCCACCCTCGAGCCGGCGGGAGGACGGGCCTCCTCCCGCGCGGCCGGGTCCACCCGAGCCTACTTGCCCTTCATCACGCCGATGAACGGCACGTTGCGCAGCTTCTCCGCGAAGTCCAGGCCGTAGCCGACGACGAAGAGGTCGTCGATGACGAAGCCCTTGTAGTCGATGTCGATCTTCGTGCGCGCCCGCGACGGCTTCTCCAGGAGCGAGCACAGCTTCAGCGACGCCGGGTGCCGCGCGCGGAGGTTCTCCAACAGGAAGCTCATGGTGAGCCCCGTGTCGATGATGTCCTCGATGATGAGCAGGTGCTTGCCCGCCATCGGCTTGCTGACGTCGGTGGTGATGCGCACCTCGCCCGTCGTCTCCGTTCCGCCCTGGTAGCTGGACACGCCCAGGAACTCCAGCGTGAGCGGGAGGTCCACCGCGCGCGCCAGGTCCATGGCGAAGAACGTGGAGCCCTTCAACACACAGACGAGGGTGAGCTCCTTGCCCGCGTAGTCCCGGGTGATTTGCGCACCCAGCTCCTTCACGCGCGCCTGCAGCTTGTCCTCGGGAATCAGGACGCCGACTTCCTGCTCGTAGAACGCCAAGGTCTCCTCCGCGCTACACGTAGGCGTTGTTCATGATCTCCCCGAAGCCGCCGCCTCCGGGGACGATGTACTGCCTGTCATCCAGGCCCCGCTCCTTCTCCCAGAGCGCGCCCGGCGCCGTGCCGAACACCTCCGGCGGGGACAGCCCCCGGTCCAACCGCAGCGCGTAGATGATGACGTCCGGGTGGTCCGTCGTCATGCGCCGCAGGTACTCCGGCGTGACGATGAGGTTCAGGGTGATGATGCGCCGGGGGGTGCCGGGCACCTTGTCCTTGTAGAGGGTAATCGCCGTGGACAGGCTGCCACCCGTGGCGCCCATCGGGTCCGGGAAGAGCACGAACGCGTCATCCACGTCCCCGCCAATCTTCGCGCCGCCGATCTGCGAGCCCACCACGGCCTCGGCCGCGTCGATCATCCGGCTCATGATGATGTGGTCCTGGCGCACCACCGTCGGGTCCACCGTCGCGTTGAGCAGGTCGTACGTCACCTGCGACGGCAGCGTGCCCGCCCTCGCGATGTTCACCGTCACCACCCGCACTTGCGGGTCGATGACCTCGCCCTGGTAGAGCCCCTGCGGCGTGGAGTCGATCATCCGGGTGGGCAGGCTCACCATCTTCCGGGGGAACTCCGCGTTCACCACCGTCTTCACCAGGTCGATGTAGAGCGTCTCCACCAGCCGGTTGATCTGCGGCTGGATGACGCCCTTGGCGCACAAGGTGGCCAGCTGGGAGAGCAGGAACGGATTGCCCACCAGGTGGACGTTGGGTCCATAGTGGTGGGTCATCTCGTTCAGCTTGAAGGGCACGTTCGCGTACAGGGTGTCGCGCATCCGGTCGTCTCCTCTCGCGCCCGCGCCCGTCCGGGCGCCCACGCTGCTGTCAGTCGAACAACTCCAGCGTCTGCGGCGGCGTGCCCTCGGAGGGCTCCGGCACGTGACACTTGCGGCAGCGCGGCTCGTACGCGCCCGCGGCGCCCACCACCACCCGCTCACCACTGGACACGATGCGTTGGGAGCGATTGGCCGGATTCCCACACACCACGCAGATGGCCAGCTCCTTCGTCACGTACTCCGCGACGGCCATCAATTGCGGCATGGGTTCGAACGGGCGCCCCTGGTAGTCCTGGTCCAGCCCCGCGCAGATGACCCGCAGGCCCTTGTTGGCGAGCGCCTCCACCACCGCGACCACCTCGGTGCCGAAGAACTGCACCTCGTCGATGCCCACCACCTGCGTGTCGGGCGCCAACCGGTAAAAAATCTCTTCAGCCCGCTCCACCGGCGTGGACGTCACCCGGAGCTTGGAGTGGCTGACGACCGACGTCTCGTCGTACCGGTTATCGATGCGAGGCTTGAACACCTGCACCTTCTGCTTGCCGTACACGGCACGCTGGACGCGGCGGATCAACTCCTCCGTCTTACCGGAGAACATCGAACCGCAGATGACCTCTATCCACCCGATATCTTTGGGGAATTGGTGCAAGGGAGCTCGCCTGGCCTGGGGGCGGAGGGGCGCGGATAGTCTGTCACCCCCCCGCTGGAGTCAACCGCCATCCGCGTGCCCGTGACACGGCCCGCCACGTCCTCTCCGCCCGTCCGCCCGCCTGCCCCTCCACGCCGCCTTCGAGCGCTGGCAAGCCGCTTGAAAGGGAGTGGCTCGGACGCAGGCGTGGGCGGGGAGGTGGGGCGTGGCGACGACGACGGTGGAGCAGGTTCAGGGCGCAATCCAGGGTGGGCGGGCTTCCTTCTACGCGTCACCGGCGTCGGTGGCGCTCCTGATGCTGAACCTGATGGACGGGCTGTTCACGCTGCTCTTCCTGCAGTTGGGCGTGGCGGAGGAGCTCAACCCGCTCATGCGCCTGGCCTACGAGCAGTCACCGATGTTCTTCATGTTCTCCAAGCTGCTCATCGTGAACGCGGGCCTGTGGCTCTTGTGCCTGCACCGCCGGCTGAGGGCCAGCCGCGTCGCCATCCGGGCGGGCGCCGTCGTGTACGGCATCATCGTGGTCTACCATCTGGCTTTTCTGACCCACCTGGTCCTGCACTGGCCGGGAGCCCTGGGGTAGTCCCGCTCGCTCATCCGGACTGTGAGCGAGTGGAACAATCGCAACACGAAGGCATCACCATACACTTGCATTTTGCACCCGGGATGTCCCAGGCTTCCCGCCAGCTCCGACCTTTCGGGTTCGGGGGGGGACCATGAACATCACCGACGTCCGGGTGTTTCCGGTCGAAGAGGACAAGCTCAAGGCGTACGTCACCATCACCCTGGATCACTGCTTCGTCATTCGCGACCTGAAGGTCATCCACGGCTCCTCGGGGCTGTTCATCGCGATGCCGGCGAAGAAGCGGAAAGATGGGACGTACAAGGATATAGCCCACCCGCTCAACGCGGATACGCGCAGTCAGATGGAGCGCGTCATCCTCATGGAGTACGAGCGGCACCTCCATCAGGCGCAAGCCGGGATGCTCGGTCCGATGCCAGCGGATCTCGACTAACGGCCTTCACATCGGCGCGTGTCCAGGTTAGTCAGCGGCTCCATCATGCAGCCGCGCGACTTCAAGATCTTCGCCGGGAGCTCGAATCCCGGCCTGGCTCACCGAATCTGCGAGTACCTCAAGCGTCCGCTCGGCAAGGCCGAAGTGGGTCGCTTCTCCGACGGTGAAATCCACGTCGAGATTGGAGAGAACGTCCGCGGTCACGACGTCTTCATCTTCCAGTCCACGTGCCCGCCGGCCAATGACCACCTGATGGAGATGCTCATCATGTGCGACGCCCTGAAGCGGGCGAGCGCGGGCTCCATCACGGCGGTGATTCCGTACTACGGGTACGCACGCCAGGACCGCAAGGTGGCGCCGCGCACGCCCATCACGGCCAAGCTCATCGCGGACCTCCTGGAGGTCGCGGGCGCCGAGCGCGTGGTGTCCATGGACATGCACGCCGGGCAGATCCAGGGCTTCTTCAACATCCCCTCGGACCACCTGTACGGCTCGCCGGTGTTCCTGGAGGATTTGCGCAAGCGCTTCCCGGAGTCGCAGGAGCTGGTCATCGTGTCGCCGGACGCCGGCGGCGTCGAGCGCGCGCGCGCCTACTCCAAGCGGCTGAACACGGGCCTGGCCATCATCGACAAGCGCCGCCCGCGCCCCAACGCCTCGGAGGTGATGAACCTCATCGGCGACGTCACGGGCAAGGACGCGGTGCTGGTGGACGACATGGTGGACACCGCCGGCACGCTCACCCAGGCGGCCGCGGCGCTGAAGGCCAAGGGCGCCCGGCGCGTGGTCGCGTACGCGGTGCACCCCATCCTCTCCGGCCCCGCCATCCAGCGCATCCAGGACTCGGTGCTGGAGGAGGTCGTCTTCACGGACACGGTGCCGCTGTCGCCCGCGGCCCTGGCCTGCTCGAAGATCCGCGTGCTCACCACCGAGCGCCTCTTCGGGGAAGCCATCGCCCGCATCCACCGGGCCGACTCGCTCAGCTCGCTGTTCGTCTGAGGCGACAGTCGCCCGGCCGTCGGGCGACTTGACTCCATGTCGGGGGGCTGGCATGTCCGGCCTCCTCCAACGGCCCCTTCCCATGGGCGCCGTCTTCGGGGCCCGCCACTGGGGCGGGATGCCGAGGGCGCCAGGGGCTGTTGGCAACCGTCGTTGCATCTCCCAACAAAGGTATTTCCATGTCCACCGACAAGAGCACCCTCGAGGCGAAGGCGCGTGAAGGTTCCGGCAAGGGCTTTGCCCGCCGTCTGCGCGGCCAGGGTCTGGTCCCCGCCGTGGTGTACGGCAAGCACCTGGAGAAGCCGGTGCACATCGCCGTGGACCCCAAGAGCGTGAAGGCGGCCATTAACACGCCGCACAAGTTCAACACGCTCATCCAGCTGAAGCTGGCCAGCGGCGACCAGCAGGTCCTCCTGAAGGACTACCAGATGGACCCCGTCACGCGCGAAATCCTGCACGTGGACTTCATCGGCGTGCGTGAGAACGAGCAGGTGAAGGTGAACGTGCCGCTCGTGCTGACGGGCAAGGCGCAGGGCGTGGCGGACGGTGGTCTGCTCACCCAGGCCCGCCGCGAGCTCGAGGTGTGGGCGCTGCCGAACGCCATCCCGGAGCGCATCGAGGTGGACGTGACGGCGATGAAGATCGCCGAGGCGCTGCACGTCAACGACATCAAGCTGCCCGCGGGCGTCTCCATCAAGACGAACGTCAACTACACCCTGGCCGTGCTGAGCGCGCCCGAGTCCGCCGAGGCGGCTCCGGCGGCGGCGGCGGCTGCGGCTCCCGCGGCGGCTCCGGCGGCGGCGAAGGCCGGCGACAAGGCGGCCCCCGCGGCGGCGGCCAAGGCTCCCGCGAAGAAGTAGTCCTCTTCCGGTGTACCCTGGACACGGGGCCGGCCTCGTCGGAGGCGGGCCCCGTTTCTTTTTGGAGTTCCCATGAAGCTCATCTGCGGGCTGGGCAACCCGGGGCGCGAGTACGAGCGGCACCGGCACAACATCGGGTTCATGGTGGTGGAGGCGATGCTGTCGCGCGCCCGCGCCGAGCTGAACCAGGAGAAGTTCGCCGCCAAGGTGGGCCAGGGGACGCTCGCGGGCGAGCGCGTGCTCTTCGTGGAGCCCCAGACGTTCATGAACCTGTCGGGCCGCTCGGTGGCCGAGGCGGCGCGGTTCTACAAGATCGCCCCCGAGGACGTGCTCGTCATCCACGACGAGCTGGATTTGCCCATGGGGCGGCTGCAGCTCAAGGCGGGCGGCGGCTCGGGGGGCCACAACGGGCTCAAGAGCATCGTCGGAAGCCTGGGCTCGGAGGCCTTCATCCGGCTGCGCTTCGGCATCGACAAGCCGGAGGGGCCCAACGCCCGCGAGCGGGTGGCCGGCTACGTCCTGTCCAATTTCGACGACGGGGAGCGCCGCCAGTTGGAGGAGCTCATCCCCCGGGCGCTGGACATGACCGAGTGCTGGGTGCGGGAGGGGCTGTCGGTGGCCATGAACCGGTTCAACCGGAAGGCCTGATCCTCCAGGGAAGCGGCCGGGCGGGCTTTCCGGGTGCTTGACTTGCCCTGGGGCGCCTCCTAGAAGGCCCGTTCGCTCGCTGGAGGCTGCTTCCGGCGGGATGTTCTTTTCCAGCTTCCCGTGTTCCACACGGGACGTAGCGCGAAGGTGACGGGCGCGCGGTTTCCCGTCCCCGGTGGTGGCTCTCAGGGCCGCTCGCCGTTTCCCCGCTCCTCGGATGGTCCGAGGGGCACTCGACCCCAAGGGGAGAGAAAACATGGCAGAGACGCAGGCCGCCAAGCGGCTTCGTGAGTACGAGACCATCTTCCTGGTCAAGCCGGACCTGACGGACGACAACGTGGACAAGCTCAAGGAGCGCGTCCGTGGCATCGTCGACCGCGAGGGTGGCAAGGTCCTCCGCTTCACGGTGTGGGGCAAGAAGAAGACCCTGTTCCCCGTGGCCAAGCAGCCCCGCGCCATCTACGTGCACGCCAGCTACCTGGGCGGCTCGAAGCTGGTGGCGGAGATCGAGCGCAACCTGAAGAACCTGGATGAGGTCACCCGCTACATCTCCGTGAAGAAGGCGGATGAGGTGGACCCCGACACGCGCCCGGTCCTCGAGGACCTGAAGCTGGCTGGCGACGTGGAGGAGACGCGTCCTGGGGCTCCCGCCGACCGCGAGGGTGGTTTCCGCGGCGATGGCGGCGAGGAGGCCGTTGGCGAGTCGGAGGAGGAGTCGTCCGAGGAGGCCTGAGCGCCACCCGGGACATTCTCTAGGGCCCTATCCAGGAAACGAGAAATTTCATGAGCAACGGTACGGACAGCAAGACGGGCGCGTCGTCGGGCGGCCGCAGTGGCGGCTTCGGCGGCGGTGGGCCGCGGGGTGATCGCGGCGGTGACCGCGGTGACCGTGGTGGCGACCGCGGGGATCGCGGCGGCGGCATGGGTGGTGACGACGAGAAGCGCGGCGGTGGCCGTGGCTTCGGTCGCAAGAAGGTCTGCCGCTTCTGCGCGGAGAAGGACGCTTCGGTGGACTTCAAGGACCAGGCGACGCTGAAGTACTTCGTCACCGAGCGCGGCAAGATCATCCCCCGCCGCATCTCCGGCAACTGCGCGAAGCACCAGCGTGAGGTGGCGACGGCCATCAAGCGCGCCCGTGGCATCGCGCTGCTCCCCTACAACGCGGTGGTCGGCTGAGCGCCGGTCCGCACAGGAGACTGAACATGAAGGTCATTCTGCGTGAGGACATCGAGAACCTCGGCAAGTCCGGGGAGCTCGTCACCGTGAAGGACGGCTTCGGCCGCAACTACCTCCTGCCGCGCAAGAAGGCGGTTCTGGCCAGCGAGCAGAACCTCCGTCAGCTCGAGCACGAGAAGGCGGTCATCACCGCCCGCAACGCCAAGCTGAAGGGCGCCGCGGAGGAGCAGGCGAAGAAGGTCGGCTCCATCAAGGTCACCATCAAGCGCAAGGTGGGCGAGCAGGACAAGCTGTTCGGCTCCGTCACGGCGCTGGACATCGCGGAGGCCGTCGCGGCCCAGGGCCAGACGGTGGACCGTCGCGCCATCCACCTGCCCGAGCCCATCAAGACGCTCGGCAACTACGAGGTGGAGCTGCGTCTGCACCGCGAGGTGACGGCGAAGATCAAGGTCGAGGTCGCCGCCGAGTAACGGCGCGTCGCCTTCACCCACGTCGCATCGAAGAGGCCGTCCGGGGCAACCCGGGCGGCCTTTTCATTTCCGGCCCCCTGCCCTGTCCGGCTGGCGCCGTCGCCGGTCCGTCCCACGACAGACGCATGGAGGGGCCAGCGCGGGGTGCGTATCCCGGTGGGGACAGGAGGCTCGCCCATGAGCACGCCCGCACCGACGACGTCTTCCGACACCCATCACCCGGACCTGGACTGGCTGCGCGTCGTGGCCATCCTCGTGCTGCACCTGTTCCACACGGGGATGATGTTCAACACGTGGGACTGGCACGTGAAGTCGCCCGTCGCGCTGCCGGTGTTGGAGCCGACGATGGAGGTGCTCCACCTGGTGCGCATGCCGCTGTTGATGGTCATCTCGGGCATCGGCACCGCGCTGGCACTGCGGCGACGGTCGACGGGGGCCTTCGCGGCGGACCGGGTGCGGCGGCTCCTGGTGCCGGTGCTCTTCGGGATGCTCGTCGTCGTCCCGCCGCAAATCTACGTGGAGCGCGTTCTCCAGGGGCAATTCCAGGGGAGCTACGCGGACTTCTACCCCTCCGTGTTCCAGTTCGTGCCCTACCCTCGCGGCGGCAGCCTGAGCTGGCACCACCTGTGGTTCGTCGTCTACCTCTTCGTCTACTGCATGCTGGCGCTGCCGCTGTTCGCGTGGCTGGGCAGCGCCCGCGCGTGGGTGGAGCGGCTGGAGGCGTGGCTGTGCCGGGGCCTGAATGTGCTGTGGCTGGCCGTGCCGCTGGCGCTCAACGACGTGCTGCTGCACGGGCATCCGGTGACGCACGGCCTGTTCGACGACCCATTGAACTTCGGCCACTACGGGCTGTTGTTCCTGGTGGGCCACCTGATGGGGCGGACGCCGCGCCTGTGGGACGTGCTGGTGGAGCGCAGGTGGGCACTCCTGGGGCTGTCGGCCGTGCTCTTCGCGGTGATGGTGCCGCCGAACGAATACCCGCGCGTTCCGGAGACGCTGGGCCGGGTGGTCTCGCAGTGGCTGTTCATCCTGACGGCGCTGGGCTGGGCGCGGCGCGCCATCACCACCTCGCGCCCGTGGCTCACGCACGCGCAGGAGCTGTCCTACCCGTTCTACATCCTTCACCAGACGGTCATCATCGTGGTGGGCTTCGCGCTCTTGAGGCTGCCGGTGGGGCCGTGGGTGTTGTTCGGCTGCGTCCTCGCGGTGTCCTTCCTGCTCTCCTGGGGATTGAGCGAGGCAGTCGCTCGCCTGCCCTGGCTGAGGCCGCTCTTCGGGCTGAAGGCCCGTGCGTCACGCCGGCTGCACGCCCCGAGCGCGGCGGCTCCGGGGCATACTGCGTGACGAGGACCTCATGGACGCCCCCACCCTCGTGAAGCCCGCGTGGCGCTGGCCACGCCTCCGTGTCCGTCCGGTGCTCGTGACGCTGGGCCTCAGCCTGCTCATCGGCCTGTCGTATGGCACCGCGGTGAGGCTGGACCAGCTGGCCAACGGGCTCACGTCCCTGCCCGCGTCACGGGCCTATCTGTGGGAGCTCACCGGAGCGCTCTCGGGGTGGCTCGCGGCGCCCATCATCCTGTTCGCGGCGCTCAATGCGCCGTCGCCCCGCGCATCGGGCTGGGTCCGCTTCGTGGGGCTGCACACGGTGTGCTTCGCGCTCTACACGACGGCGCACATCCTCTTCATGATGGGCTCCCGCCATCCGCTCTACGTGCTGTTCGGTTGGGGGCGGTACGACTACGGACCGCTGGGCTTCCGGCTGCCGATGGAGGTGGTGAAGGACGTGCTCGTCTACGGGCTGACGGCGGCCTTCGTCATCCTGCTGGCCGCGTGGCGTGAGCGACAGGCTCGGGTCCTGCGCGCGGCGGAGCTGGAGGGCGAGCTGCGCGCCGCCCAGCTCCAGTCCCTCACCGGACAGCTCCACCCGCACTTCCTCTTCAACTCGCTGCACACCATCAGCTCCGTCATGTACGAGGACCTGGCGCGCACGGACCGGCTGCTGAGTGACTTGGGACAGCTCCTGCGCGCGAGCCTGGAGCGGGCCGAGCCCACGTGGACGCTGGCGGAGGAGCGGGCCCATGCGCAGCGCTTCATCGCGCTGTTGTCCGCGCGCTTCGGAGACCGGTTGAAGGTCAGCTGGAACGTGGCGCCGGTCCTCGACTCGGCGCGGGTGCCCTGCTTCGCCCTGCAGACGCTGGTGGAGAACGCGGTGAAGCACAACCAGGACCGCCGCGAGCCGCTGGAGGTCCGCATCCGCGCTCGCGAGGATGGCGGCGACTGGAGCCTGGAGGTGGAGGACACCGGGCGAGGCTTCGGCGAGAGCTCTCCGGCCTCGGGGCCGGGCGTGGGGCTCTCGCACCTGGAGCAGGTGCTGGCGCTGCTGCACGGTGGACAAGCCCGGCTGGAGCGGGGACGCGGGCCCGAGGGCGGCGCGCGCGTGGCGCTCACGCTGCCTCGGAGCGGCACGTCATGAGGACGCGCATGGGTTGTCGACGAGGCGTCCGGTTCCGCGATGCGAGGGAGTCGTCGCGCGGCGTGCCGACAGCTGCCGCGAGCCGCGCTCGTGCGAAGGGACGGAGCCTCACGCCATGACGACGTTCCGACTGCTCGTGGTGGATGACGAGGCGCCCGCCCGCGCGAAGGTGAAGCGCCTGCTCGAGCACGAGACGCGCTTCACGCTGGTGGGCGAGGCGGAGGATGGAACGCAGGCGCTGGAGCGCATCGAGGCGCTCCGGCCGGACCTCATCGTGCTCGACGTGCAGATGCCGGGGCTGACGGGCTTCGAGGTGCTCGATGCGCTCGGCGCCGAGCCGGGCCCCGCCGTCATCTTCTCCACGGCCTATGACGGCTTCGCGCTCCGGGCCTTCGAGGCGCACGCGGTGGACTACCTGCTCAAGCCCTACGACGGCGAGCGCTTCACCCGTGCGTTGGACAAGGCCCACGCCCAGCTCGTCGGCGGTGGGGGCGAAGCCGAGCGACTCCAGGCGCTGCTGCGCGAGGTGACCACCGCGACGCCCCGACGCGCGCTGGAGCGGTTGGTGGTGAAGTCCGGCGAGGCCTGGGTGCCGCTGCGCCTGGAGGAGGTGTGGCGCCTGTCCTCCGAGGACAAGTACGTGCGCGTCCACACGGCCAGCGGCGAGCACCTGGTCCGCCAGAGCCTCCGCTCCCTGGAGGAGCGCCTGGACCCGGAGCGCTTCGTGCGCATCCACCGGGGCGACATCATCAACCTGGAGGCCGTGGCGCGGCTGGAGCCCTGGACCCACGGCGACGGCATCCTCGTGCTGAAGAACGGCACGACGGTGGTCCTCAGCCGCACGTGGCGTGAAGCCTTCCTGCGGCGCTGGGGCTTCGAGGGGTGACCTGGTGGGGTGGAGGACGCCTTGTGCCCACCCGTTGCTACAGGTCTGTGGCGGAAAAATAGGGGGATGTCAGAGCCGCCTGTAGAGTGGGCGGGCAGCCATGGAGAACTCCCTCGACGTCAGAGACGGGCGAAAGGTCCACGAGGACCTCGCCGCCGAGCGCGCGGTCCTAGGGTCCGTGCTCGCGGACAACTCACTCATCGCCGCGGTGGGCGAAGTCGTCCACGCGGACGACTTCTCCAGCCCGGCGCACGCCCAGATTTTCGCGGCGATGATCCGCCTGGACGGCCAGAGCAAACAGGTCGACCACCTGACGCTGGCCGAGGAGCTGAAGGTCCTCGGGCAACTCGTCGCCGTGGGCGGCCCCGCGTACCTGATGCGGCTGGACCAGGTCGTTCCCCTGGCCTCCAACGCGGTCCAGTACGCGAACATCGTCAAGGACCAGGCGTTGCGGCGCCGGCTCGCGAACGTGGGCCGGGAGATTCAGGAGCTCGCCAGCCAGGAGACGGGCGAGCTGGAGGTGCTGCTCGACGAGGCCGAGCGCAAGGTGTTCCTCCTCGCGGAGAAGAAGCGCGAGGGAGACTTGCGTCCGGTCAGCGAGCTGATGGAGCAGACGCTCGACCTGCTCGACAAGATGAAGTCGGCGGCGACGGGCATCACCGGCCTGTCCACCGGCTACATCGACCTGGACAACCAGCTCACGGGCCTGCACGCCGGCGAGCTCATCATCCTCGCGGCCCGTCCGGGCGTCGGCAAGACGTCGTTCGCCATGAACATGGCGGTGCACGCGGCGCTCAAGGACAACAAGGCCGTCGGCATCTTCAGCCTGGAAATGCCCGCCGACCAGCTGCTCATGCGTCTGCTCGCGTCCACCGCGCGCGTGGACATGAAGAAGCTGCGTGGCGGCCGGCTCTCTCCGCATGACGAGGAGAAGTTCCAGGAGATGGCGGGCGCGCTCTACAACGCGCCCATCTACATCGACGACTCCGGCGGTCTGTCACCGTTCGACTTGCGCGCGAAGGCGCGGCGCGTGAAGCAGAAGGACCCGCGCCTGTCGCTCCTCATCATCGACTACCTCCAGCTCATGCATCAGAAGGGCAAGGTGGAGAGCCGTCAGTTGGAGGTCGCCGAAATCTCCCGTGCGCTCAAGCAGCTGGCCAAGGAGCTGGAGGTGCCCATCATCGCCCTCAGTCAGCTCAGCCGTAAGGTCGAGGAGCGCAAGGGCGGCAAGCCCATGCTGTCGGACCTGCGTGAGTCCGGCTCCATCGAGCAGGACGCCGACGTGGTGATGTTCATCCACCGTGAAGAGGTGGAGGAAGGCGGCGAGGCGCCGCCCCCGTCGACGGGCGCCACCACCGTCATCCCCGTCGAGCTCATCATCGCCAAGCAGCGCAACGGCCCCATCGGTGAAATCCCGCTGGTGTTCCTCGCCGAGTACACCCGCTTCGAGAGCCGCAGCCGCGGCGAGTAGGCACACCGCCCTGCCCTGCACTGGGGCGGGGCCCTCGGAGCGCGCCTACTCGCGGCCCGTCTTGAGATACCGGACCACCAGCTTGCGCGCGGTGCGCGTGGCCGCCTCGAGCGACTGGCCGCGCCCCAGCTCCGTGGCCAGCGCCGACGCCAACCGACACCCCGTCCCGCGCTTCTCCGGGGAGCGCGCGAGCCGCGGGCCCTTCACCTCGAGCACTCCATCAGGCGTGGCCAGCACGTCCGCCAGCGCCCCCGTGTCGGGCAGATGCCCGCCCTTCACCAGCACCGCGCCGAAACCATGCGAGAGCAGCTCCGTCGCCGCCTCGCGCGCGCCCGCCACGTCCTCCGGCACGGGCCGCCCCAGAAGCCACCCCGCCTCATCGAGGTTCGGCGTGAGCACCACGCGCGGCCCCGCGAGCGACAGGTAGCGCCGCGCGGACAGACGCGACAGCCGCTGTCCCCGTGACGTGAAGACCACCGGGTCCACCACCCACCACGCCTTCGCGCTCTTCAAGGCGCGGCTCGCGGCCTCCAATTGCGGCAGCCCCGGCACCATCCCCCACTTCACCGCGTGCACATCACCCAGCTCGCGCGCGGCGGTGAGCTGCGCGGTCACCACGCGCGGAGGAGACGCCGTCCAGGAGAACGTCTGCCGGCCCTGCGCCGTCTGCGCCAGCGGCACCGCGACGGGCTGCCCACCCAGCGCGCGCACCGCGGCCACGTCCGCCAGCAGCCCCGCCCTCCCCGTCGGCTCCAGCCCCGCGAGCAGCACCACCCTCGGGCTCATCGCCGATGCTCACGCGCCTTCTGCACGAAGGTCTTGTACAGCCCCACGTGCACGGGAATCGTCGTCGACATGTACTCGGGATGCCACTGCACGCCCACGGCGAAGGCGTGCGCGGTGGACTCGATGGCCTCCACCACCCCGTCCGGCGCCATGGCGCAGATGCTCACGTCCTTGCCCGCCGTGCGCACCGCCTGATGGTGCGTGGAGTTCACCATCAACTGGCCATGTCCCACGGCCTCCGCCAACAGCGAGCCGCTGCGTACGTCCACCGGGTGCTGCGGCTGGGTGCGGTCATGCTTCTGCTCGTGCTCGCGAGCGCCCTGCACCTCACGGCCGATGTCCTGGAACAACGTGCCGCCCAGCACCACGTTGAGCAACTGCATGCCGCCGCAGATGCCCAGCACGGGCATGTTCCGCTTGAGCGCCCCGCGCATCAGCGCGGCCTCGAACGCGGTGCGCCCCTCCTTGAGCGCGCCCAGTCCCTCGCGCGCCGTTTCACCGTACGCCTCGGGAGGGATGTCGAACGCGCCGCCGGTGACGAGCAGCCCCGACACCCGGTCCAGATACGCCTCCACGCACGTGGGGTCGTCCGCGTACGGCAACACGAAGGGCAACCCTCCGGCGCGCAGCACCGCCTCCGCGTAGGGCACCTTCAGCTCGTACCGCGCGAAGGGCTGGTCCTCGGGCTGGCTCCAGTCCGGGGTGATGCCGATGTTGGGCCGCCGGGGCGGCTGACCATGGTGTCGCGGATGATTGTTCATGGGGGAGTCCGTCGGACGAACCTACCCCCCCACACGGCCTCGTTCAAACGCGCCCGCGAGCAGCCGCACCCGCTCGGCGATGTCCTGGGCGAGCAGCGCGTCCGACACCACCGCCGCGCCATGCACCCCCGTCGCCGCCACGCTCGCCACGTTGGAGAGCCCCACGCCGCCAATCCCCACCACCGGCAACGGGCTGCCCCTCACCACGCGCGCCAGCCCCTCCAACCCCAGCACCGGCGCCGGCACCGCCTTCGTCGTCGTGCCGAAGACCGGCCCCACGCCCACGTAGTCCGCGCCCGCCTCCAGCGCCTCCCGCGCGCCGAGTTCATCACGCACCGTGACACCCACCAGCCGGCCAGGCCCCAACAACACCCGCGCATCCCGAGCAGGCAGGTCCTCGTCCCCCACATGCACCCCGTGCGCGTCCGACAGCAGCGCCAGGTCCACCCGGTCGTTGAGCAGGCACACCGCGCCCGCGCTCCGGCACAGCGCCACCACCGCCCGGGCCGCCTCCAGCGCCTCGCGGATGGGCGTGCGCTTCATCCGCAGCTGCACCACGCGCGCGCCGCCCGCCAGCAGGCGCTCCGCCTTGGCCACCAGCGGCATGTCCGGCAACACGGTGTCGTCACACAACAGATAAGGGCCAGGGGGAAGCAGCGGGCGGGGCGGGACGTTCATCGGCACTGGGAAGACGGGACGGCGGCGTTGACAGGCGGCCCCTCTGCTATAAGGTGGCGCGCTGTTTTCCAAGCAATTCTGAGGATTTGAAACATGGCGGACACGGTGGACCCCAAGCACCTCGATAAGCGCACCGCGGAGCGGTACCTGCGCTCGGGCCAGTTGGACGAGAAGGCGTACAAGCGCCACCTCGAGAGCCTGCCTGATGCGGCGGACAAGTCCGTCCCGGTGGAGACCTTCATGCTCGACGACGTGGAGGACGACTACGACGACGAGGACGAGGACGAGACGGACGACACGGACGAGTCCGATGACGCCGACGAGGCCCCCGAGGCCCCCGTCACCAACAACGACGAGGCCGACCTGGCCGCCGTCGCCTCCTCCTCCGAAGACGAGCCCAACAATCCATGAGCCCCGCGGACGAGAAGCGCGGCGAGACCTTCGTCATGCGGGGGGAAGCGCGCTCCGCGTCCGAGGAGCCCATCGGCTTCACCACGTTCATCATGGGGCTGGGCACCGCGGTGCTCATCTACCTGGGTGATGCGCCGAACCCCGAAACGGGCCAGACGACGAGAGATTTGCCGCTGGCCCGGCAGAACCTGGACCTGTTGTCGATGCTGCGGCTGAAGACGCGGGGCAACCTGACGGCCGAGGAGGAGAAGCTCTTCGACGGGTTGCTCGCCGACTTGCGACTGCGCTTCGTGGAGGCAAGCAAGCGGTGACGGTGTCTGCTCCCCGCTCGGGCTCGCTGCCCGGGCACATCCGCTTCGCGGCGCTGGTGGCCTGCATCCTCGCCGCGTTGACCGGCTGGGCGTCCCTGAACGAGGCCACGGAGCTGGCGCACTTCTACGAGGTGCGCTCCCAGCACCTGGAGAAGGGCCCTCCGCTCCTGCTCGGCAATGACCCCGCCGTGCTCCAGCACCTGCTGGAGACGCAGTACCAGGCGCTCGAGCCCATGCGTGAGCCCCGGGCCGCGCTGATGGGCGTGCTCGCCGTGGCGTGCGCCTTCGTCTTCGTGTCCGCCCTGCGCATGCTCCGGCCCGGAGACCTGCCCCGGGGCGCCATGGGACGGATGCTCGGCCGCGCCGCCGTCACGGTGGCGGTGCTGCGCACCATCGACGGCGCCCAGTGGGCCGTGGTGGCCCGACGCGTGGGCGTCACCCTGGCCCAGACACTCGCCCAGCGCCCCGAGTACCAGGACCCCTCCGCCGCCGAGGCCGTCACCACCGTGGCCCCCTGGCTCGCGCTGGGCATGACGGTGGCGGGCACCACGCTCATCGCGGGGACCTTCGCCGTGATTGGCCAGTTCTTCCGCAGCGAGTCCGTGCGCCAGGCGCTCGTCACCCAGGACGGCGCCGTCGACGGCTAGCCGTGCTTCTTCAGTGGGCGTGGGGCGCCACGGAGCCCGGCAGCAGGGACTCCAGCACCGCCTCCACGTCCGCCGTGGAGTCCTCCAGCCCCAGCACCTGACCTGTCACGGGCAGCTTCAGGAGCGCCTGCCGCGACAGACCGAAGACGTGCGCCAGGTGCCCCATGGGCCAGCGCGACTGCATGTGCAGGAAGGCGGCCTCGTCCAAATCCTCGGGACGGCCCTCCGGCAGATCCACGTTGTCGTAGACCACCCGCTCGCCGCCCACGCGCCGACCGTTGCCGTAGGCGATGACCTCCTCGCCCTCGTCCGGGTCGTACACGTACGCCTGCACGGTGGTGTTGGCCGCGCGGGACAGCAGCCGGGGCAGCGCATGGTGCGCGGCGTACCAGTGGGCGCCGGGCCGGCCCTGGGTGAAGGGCGCCACGTAGGCCAACCGGACCACCTTGCGGCGACGGTTGACCGAAACCTGCAGCCCGGTGGCGCCTGACGCGCCGTCCAGCTGCAGCGCCTCGCGGGCCAGCCGGAGCAACTCCAGCCCGCCGAAGCTTTCGAGTCGAATGAGATAGCCGCCGTGCGCTTCCAGGTTCAGCCCCCCGCGGGTGCGCGCCGCCTATAACCGAGCCACCTCCCTCGTGGCAACCCAGGCACCTCGAAAAGCCAGCCGCTACCAGGAGTCCAAAGTATTCCGCTTCCGGCGCAGCCTGGACCGCGATTCGTGACGCACCGCACCAACTTGCCAAGCCCTCCGCGACTCTTACGTTGAGTGTATGCGACTCGATAAGTTCACGGTGAAGGCCCAGGAAGCCATCCAAGAGGGCCAGACGCTGGCCCGCCGCGCCGACAATCCCCAGTACGAGCCGGAGCACCTGGCCGCCGCGCTGTTGGGTCAGAAGGACGGCCTCGTCGACCCGCTGCTGCGCAAGATTGGCGCGGACGTGAAGCTGTTCGCGTCCCGGCTGGGCGAGGCGCTCGGCAAGCTGCCGCGGATGCAGGGCGGTGAGAGCGCGATGCTCGGCCAGCGCCTCTTGAAGACCTTCGACAAGGCCGACGACGAGGCCAAGGCGCTCAAGGACGAGTTCATCTCCTCCGAGCACCTGCTCTTGGCGCTCACGCAGGACAAGGGCACCGTCGGCGAAATCATGAAGGCCTCGGGCGTGACGCGCGAGCGCGTGCTGTCGAGCCTCAAGGAGGTCCGGGGCTCCGGCCGCGTGACGAGCCAGGACGCGGAGTCCACGTACCAGGCGCTGGAGAAGTACGGGCGCGACCTGACGGAGGCGGCGCGCGCGGGCAAGTTGGATCCGGTCATCGGCCGCGACGAGGAGATCCGCCGCTGTGTCCAGGTGCTCAGCCGGCGCAGCAAGAACAACCCGGTGCTCATCGGCGAGCCGGGCGTGGGC
Source organism: Myxococcus fulvus (assembly GCF_900111765.1). Next base: position 213,743 of record NZ_FOIB01000006.1, on the reverse strand, counting down.
AAGACGGCCATCGCGGAGGGCCTGGCGCGGCGCATCGTCGACGGCGACGTGCCGGAGGGCCTGAAGAACAAGCAGCTCATCACGCTGGACCTGGGCGCCATGGTGGCGGGCGCCAAGTACCGCGGTGAGTTCGAGGAGCGGCTCAAGGCGGTGCTCAAGGAGGTCTCCGACTCCGCCGGCCAGGTCATCCTCTTCATCGACGAAATCCACACGATTGTCGGCGCGGGCAAGGCCGAGGGCGCGATGGACGCGGGCAACATGCTCAAGCCGGCGCTGTCGCGTGGCGAGCTGCACTGCATCGGCGCGACGACGCTGGACGAGTACCGCAAGCACATCGAGAAGGACGCCGCGCTGGAGCGCCGCTTCCAGCCCGTGTACGTGGGCGAGCCCAGCGTGCACGACACCATCAGCATCCTGCGTGGCCTCAAGGAGCGCTACGAGGTGCACCACGGCGTGCGCATCCAGGACAGCGCGCTGGTGGCCGCCGCCACGCTCAGCCACCGCTACATCGCGGACCGCTTCCTGCCGGACAAGGCCATCGACCTGGTCGACGAGGCCGGCAGCCGCCTGCGCATCGAAATCGACTCCATGCCCACCGAGCTGGACGACATGCGTCGGAAGATGACGCAGCTCCAGATCGAGAAGGAGGGCCTGCGCAAGGAGACGGACCTGCACTCGCAGGAGCGTCTGGCGACCATCGAGCGGGAGCTGGCCAACCTGCGTGAGCGCTTCGACGGGCTCAAGGCGCACTGGGACGCGGAGAAGGGCGCCATCGCCGGCATCCGGACGCTGAAGGAGAAGCTGGAGAAGGTGAAGAACGACCAGGTCGCGGCCGAGCGCCAGGGCGACTTGAACCGCGCCGCGGAGCTGAAGTTCGGCGTGCTGCCGTCGCTGGAGAAGGAGCTCCAGACGCAGAACACCAAGCTCATCGAGCTGCAGAAGAACCACAAGTTCCTCAAGGAGGAGGTGGACTCGGAGGACATCGCGTCCGTCGTGGCCAAGTGGACGGGCATCCCCGTCTCCCGGCTGATGGAGGGCGAGGTCCAGAAGCTGGTGCACATGGAGGAGCGGCTGGCGAACCGGGTGATTGGTCAGCGCAGCCCGATTGAGGCCGTGTCCAACGCCGTGCGCCGGGCGCGCAGCGGGTTGCAGGACCCCAACCGGCCCATCGGCTCGTTCATCTTCCTGGGCCCCACGGGCGTGGGCAAGACGGAGACGGCCAAGGCGCTGGCGGAGTTCCTCTTCGACGACGACACGGCCATGGTCCGCATCGACATGTCCGAGTACATGGAGAAGCACGCGGTGGCGCGGCTCGTCGGCGCGCCCCCGGGCTACGTCGGCTACGAGGAGGGCGGACAGCTCACGGAGGCGGTGCGCCGCCGGCCGTACACCGTCGTGCTCTTCGACGAAATCGAGAAGGCGCACCCGGATGTCTTCAACATCCTGCTCCAGATTCTCGACGAGGGCCGGCTGACGGACAGCCAGGGCCGCACCGTGGACTTCAAGAACGCGGTGCTCATCATGACGTCCAACCTGGGCTCCGCGGACATCCAGGCGGGCATGGCGGGCAAGGACGAACTGGACGAGAAGACGCGCGACGAGGTGCTGGACGCGCTGCGCGCGCACTTCCGTCCGGAGTTCCTCAACCGCGTGGACGAAATCGTCATCTTCGAGCCGCTGCGCAAGAAGGACATCTACCGCATCGTCGACCTGCAGCTGGCGAAGCTGGGCAAGCTGCTGGCGGACAAGCGCCTGACGCTGGAGCTGACGGACGCGGCCCGGGAGCTGCTCGCGGAGCGCGGGTACGACCCGACGTACGGCGCCCGTCCGCTCAAGCGCGCCGTGCAGAAGAACCTGCTGGACCCGCTCGCCATCAAGGTGCTCAACGGCGACTTCGCGCCGGGCGACACCATCCAGGCCGACGCGGGCCCCAACGGGCTCACCTTCGCCAAGGTGCTGGTGGACACGGCGAAGAACGTGAAGCGCACGGCGTAAGCACGGCCGCGACGCGGGAAGCACCCGAAGCCCCCTGCCCCGTCCCTCGTGGATGGGCGGGGGGCTTCTTCGTGGGCGGGGCTCAGTCGGAGTCGGAGGCGTCCGACATCTCGGAGTCCTCCGACGCCTCGGACTCGTCGCCATCCGCCCAGCGCGCCTCCATGTCGTCCACCATCTCCTGGGAGTTCGCGTAGAGGCGAGCGAAGGCCTGGGGGTAGGCCCTCCGGATGGACCGGGCATGCTGCCGGAATGCCAGCTCCCGAAGCTCATCGAGGTTCTCGGCAGTGTCGTTCCGGCTCAGGCCGAAGGCCCGATACTCCGCGGGGTCCTCGGTCCCGTCCTCGTCCGTCTGCAGGTTCGCCACGGAGCCGAAGTCGAAGAGGCGCAGCAGCGCCGCTCGCAGCTCCACGTCGGTGACACCTCCGCCGCCCGCGAGGTTACCGGCCCGGGCCACGCCCGCGTCCGCCGCCACGGTGACCGCGCCGCCTCCGAAGTTCGCCTGGGACAGGGGCAGCTTGCTGCGCACGGTGAGCCACTGCTGGATGTAGCCCTGGAGCGCGAAGAGCTGCGCGGCCGAGCCGGCCGCGGCGCCGTTGGCCGTGGCACGACGGAGCGCCAGCTCGGCGATCTCCGCCTGGAGGTGCGCCTGCTTGGGCCCCTCGAGGCTATCGACCAGGTCCCACCCCGGCAGGTTCCGCAGGTGGTTGTCCAGCCCGTTCATCCGCGCGACGGCGGCGTCCGGCGTGCGCCCGAGCAGCGCGCCGTCGAGCGTGTCCAGGTACGTCTGCCAGGGCGTGGTGTGGTGGCGCTCCGTGGGCCACAACGAGCCCGCGCGCCCGCCCACGTTCACGTTGTTGATGTTGCCCGCGCCATCCGCGCCGAGCTGCACCGCGACACGCTGGATGGGGACGCTCGCCCCTGCCCCGGTGCTCGGCGTCGCATTGAGCTGCGCGGTCGCCACAGCGTGAGAGGACGCCGCCGGGAGCCTGGAGGCTCGCGCGGACATGGCGTCGGCCTCGAGCTCGAGGCCCGAGTCATCGTTGAGCGCGGCCCCCTGCAACTGGGCCGTGGGCCGCACGCGGCCCTGCTTCTGCTGCACGACGTGCCACGCCTCGTGAGCCAGGTGCTTCTCCTGGCCGGGCGCCACGTGGATGTCCGAGCCCTGCGTGTAGGCCAGGGCCTGGAGCTGCGCGGGCGCGGAGGAGTTGTAGTGCACGCGCACGTCGTCCAGCGACATGCCGGACAGGGACTCAACGCCGGACTTCAGCGAGTCCGGAAGGCCCGTGTCGTTGCGCGGCGAAGCGCGGCGCTGGAGCGTCTGCGCCTGCTTCGCCTGCGCCACCACCCGAGGGGAGGAGTCCAGCGCCTGCTGGAGCGCGCCCAGGGCCCTCGTGCGCGACGAGCCACCCTCCGTGGCGCCGGCTCCCGCCGAGGACGCGGAGGTGGACTCGCGCGAGGACTGCGACGGCTCGACGAACACGCCCATGCGATACCTCCGGGAGAGGCTCGAAATGTACCGTGCCCGTCTCCAGCGCCGACAGGATGCGCCGGGTGTCGCGACCCGAGGGCCGCGTCACGCCGGAGCACGTCCTCCTGGAGCGTGGGACGTCCTGAGTCCCCTCGCGAACTCAGGACGGGGATGGCGGTGTCTGCGACGCCTCGGGACTGTCCGCGCGAATCTTGCGCGAGTTCTCGACGAGCTCGCGCCAGGACGCCTCGTACTCCCCGCGAAGCCGCGCCCACTCGCCGCCCCGTGCCTTCATCAAGCGCCGCAGCGCCTCGCCCGTGCTGGAGAACGACGAGCGCAGGAAGTGCAGCTCCTCCTTCGTGAGCAGCGAGTCCTCCGCGCGGGAGCGGGAGATGTCCGCCTCGTACCCGTCGAACTGGGCCCCCAGCTGTCGCAGCTCCGCCTCGCGCTTGCGCTCGTAGGCCGCGCGCCGCTGGTCCGCCTGCGCCTCCGCGTCGTCGAGTGATTTGCGGGTGTCGTCACAGGCACGCAGCAGCTCCTGCTTGCCCCGCTCGAAGTCCTCGGTGCCGCGCTGACGCAGCTCTTCCAGCTTGCGGCGGAACGCCTCGCGACGCTGCTTCACGCCCCTCAGCTCCTGGACCTCGTCCTGTGCCTGGCGGATGTCGGATTGCGCCTCGACCTCCGCGATTCGCGCGTCGATGCGCTGCCTCTCGGCGTCCATCTTCTGCAGGTAAGCCTCGCGCTCGTTCATGGCCTGGATGCCTCCTCCGGTGGGACGACGCCGCGACCTGGCGCCCTCGCGGGGGTATGGATGAGGACGGCACGGGGCATTGCACACAGGCGGAGGCACGAGGGCCGGGCGTGCCGCGCGGAGTGCTTGACCCCGGGCCCGCTCCAGGCGATGAGCCGGGCGCATGAAGCCCTGGGAGACACTCAAGACCGCCCACGTCCCGGGCGTGGGGGAGCTCACCCTGGTCCGCCGAGGGGACGAGTTCGTCCTGCGCGTGCGCGGACAGACGCTGATGTCCAGTCGCATGCACGGCTCCGAGGAGGCGCTCGCGAAGGCCGGCTGCGCGGAGCTGGCGAGCCGGGGCACCGGACGGGTGCTCGTCGGGGGGCTCGGCTTCGGCTACACCGTCCGCGCCGTGCTGGACGCCGTGGGCCCGGGTGTTCAAGTCACCGTGGCGGAGCTGCTTCCCACCGTCGTCGCCTGGAACCGGGGACCGCACCTGTCGCCCCTCGCCGGCGCGCCGCTGGAGGACAAGCGCGTCTCCGTGGTCGAGGCCGACGTCAGTCGCGTCATGGCCCACAACCCGCAGACGTTCGACACCATCCTGCTCGACGTGGACAACGGCCCCACCGCGCTCACCCATCCCGACAACCAGGGCCTCTATGGCCTGCCTGGTCTGTCCAACGCGGCGCGCGCCCTGCGCTCCGGTGGCACGCTCGGCGTCTGGAGCGCCGGCCCCGCCCCCGGCTTCGAGCGCCGACTGGAGAAGTGCGGCTTCACCGTGGAGGTCCTCCACCCCCACGCCCACGGCACCAAGGGCCCCCGCCACGTGCTCTTCATCGCCCGCCTGGGCAAGGGCCAGCGCTGAAGCCCTGACGTCGAAGGGCTCGACAGAATATGATGAGCGGTATATTCACCCATGCGTGAGCAAGGGTGAGGACACTCGTCGGCGGATGATTGCCGCCGCGGCGGAGATGCTGGAGCGCTCGGGGTATGCCGGCGCGGGCATCAACGAGCTGCTCGAGGCCGGCAAGGCGCCTCGGGGCTCGCTCTACTTCCACTTCCCGGGGGGCAAGGAGCAGCTCGCCGTCGAAGCCCTCCAGGCCTCGTCCGCGGAGGTGACGCGGCTGCTCGGCGAGCACCTCGCCTCATCCAAGGGGCTCGTCACCGGGCTGCGTCGCGCGCTCACGCAGCTGGCGGACCGGGCCGAGGCCTCCGGCTTCGAGAAGGGCTGTCCCGTCTCCGCCGTGGTGCTGTCCTCCGGCGCCACGCCCGAGCCGGTGCGCGCAGCCGCCGCCGAGGCGCTCCAGTCCTGGCAGCAGCTGCTCACCGAGCGGCTCCGCGCCGAGGGACTCACGGCCGCCGAGTCGCGCCGTCGCGCCGCCCTGGTGCTCTCCTCCATCGAGGGCGCGCTGTTGCTCATGCGCGCCCACCGCAGCCGGGCTCCCGTCGAGGAGCTCTCCAAGGAACTGGAGCGCCTGCTCTCACTCGAATGAGTGCGGCCCACGCCGTGCGCGGATGGGCCGCGTCGGCGCGACTCCAGAATATGTAGACTGGTCTAGATACAGAGGTCGTCATGAAGGATTCGTCACCGGACTCGCTCGTCATCGGCGCCACGGGATTGCTGGGGCGCTGGCTCGTGCCGGAGCTGACGCGGCGCGGACGACGCGTCGCCGTGCTCGCTCGCAATGCCCAGGGACGCAGTCAGTCCTACCAGGACTGGGTGGCGGCGCTCGGGGGTGCACCCGAGCGGCTCGTGTTCCTGGAGGGAGACCTGGACGCGCCGCGCCTGGGACTCACTCCGGAGGACACCGCGGCCCTCCAGGGTGTGCGCGACGTGTTCCACCTGGGGGCGCGCTTCGCCTGGCACCTGTCGCCCGAGGAGGCCCAGCGCACCAACGTGGAGGGCACGCGCGCCGTGGTGGAGCTGGCCGCGGGCCTGACCTCGCTGCGCCGACTCGTGCTCGTGGGAGGCTATCGCATCGGCCCACGACTCGACGCCTCCGGGCGAATCGTCCCCGCGCCCCCGCTGAGCTTCCACGACGCCGGCGCCTATGAGGCGTCCAAGGGCCTGTCCCACAAGGTCGCGGTGGAGACCGCCGCGCGGCTCGGTGTCCCCCTCACCACGGTGCACCCGTCCTCCGTCATCGGGGACAGTCGCACCGGCGCGACGGTGCAGAGCCTGGGGCTCGGCGACACCGTGGCCCAGGTGCATGCCGGGAAGATGCCGGTCCTCTTGGGCTCGAAGGACACCTTCGTCCCCGTGGTCGCGGTGGACACGGTGGCGCGCTTCATGGCGGGCGTGGTGGAGGTGCCGGAGGCCGCGGGCCAGGAGTACACGCTGATGGACCCGGGCTCGCCCACGTTCCATGAGCTGATTCGCTGGGCCGCGCGACGCTCGGGCCGACGCGCGCCTCGCCTGCCGCTGCCGGTGTCATGGGTGCGATGGCTGCCCGAGCGGCTGCTGGGCGCGGCCACCGAGTCGCTCGACTTCCTCGACACCGCCCGCTACCCGGTGGAGCCCGCACTCGCCATGGCCCGGCGGATGGGCGTGGAGCTGCCGCCGGTGGAGACGGTGCTGGAGCGCTGGTTCGACTTCCTGCGCGGCACGGGCTTCGCGCCGGACGTGGAGCGGGCACGACTCGCGTCGATGCGTCCGGGATGACCCGGCGACAGGGCGGCGTGGAAGCCGGGGCCTCGCGCGATGTGCTGTAGTGGCCCCGCCCTCGAAACGGACCGGAGACCTCCTGGTGAACCGCCCTTCCCTGCTGGCCCTGCTCATCGCCCTGCTGACCGCGCCCACCTCGCGCGCGCAGCCGTCCCCCGTGCTGGGTGGACTCGACGGCCTCTACCCGGACCTGGACGCGCTGTACCGCGACTTGCACCAGCACCCCGAGCTGTCCTTCCAGGAGGAGAAGACCGCCGCGAAGCTGGCCGAGCGGCTGCGCAAGCTGGGCTTCGACGTCACCACGGGCGTCGGAGGCACGGGCGTGGTGGCGCTCTTGCGCAACGGCCCCGGCCCCACCGTCATGCTGCGCACGGACCTGGACGCATTGCCGATGGAGGAGAAGACGGGCCTGCCCTACGCCAGCAAGGTGCAGGTGAAGGGCGGCGACGGGCAGACGGTGCCGGTGATGCACGCCTGCGGACATGACGTGCACATGACGGTGTGGATGGGCACGGCGACGCTGCTTTCGCGCAAGAAGGACCAGTGGAAGGGCACGCTGATGATGGTGGGCCAGCCCGCGGAGGAGATTGGGGCCGGCGCGCGGAAGATGCTCGCGGATGGGCTCTTCAAGCGCTTCCCCAAGCCCGACTTCGCGGTGGCGCTGCACAACACCACCGCGGCGCCCGCGGGCCGCGTGGAGTACGTGTCCGGTTACGCCATGGCCCACGTGGACTCGGTGGACATCACCCTCTTCGGCAAGGGCGGACACGGCGCCTACCCGCACACGACGGTGGACCCCATCCTGATTGCCGCGCGCACGGTGCTCGCGCTCCAGACGCTGGTCAGCCGGGAGAAGCACCCGCTGGAGCCCGCGGTGGTGACGGTGGGCTCCATCCACGGCGGCACCAAGCACAACATCATCCCGGACGACGTGCGCCTGCAGCTCACCGTGCGCTCCTACAAGCCCGAGGTCCGCAAGGCGCTCCTGGAGGGCATCGAGCGCATCGCCAAGGCGGAGGCCCTGGCCTCCGGCGCCACGCGTCCGCCCAAGGTCGACGTCACCGAGGGCACGCCCGCCACCTACAACGACCCGGCCCTCACCCGCCGCCTCACCGAGGCCGTGGTGCGCGTGCTCGGCGAGAAGAACGTCGGAGAGGCCCAGCCCGTCATGGGCGGCGAGGACTTCTCCGAGTACGGCCGCGCCGGAGTCCCCGCCGTGCTCCTGTGGCTGGGCGCGGTGGAGCCGCAGCGCTTCCTCCAGGCCCGCTCGGGCGGCGAGCCGCTCCCGTCCCTGCACTCCTCCGGCTTCATCCCGGACCGCGAGCGCACGCTGCGCACCGGCGTCACCGCGCTGACGACGTCCGCGCTGGAGCTGCTGGGCAAGCCCTGAGCCTTTGAAACCACGGCCACGACGAGGGCCTTCGATGACCCTCGCCGCGGCGCGTGGGAGCGAGGTCGCCCCCCAAGGCGGCCACGCTCCAGTTCCCCTTCGCGCGCTACCGGCAGGCCCCCAGCCGGACGGAGAGGCAGCCGTCGTTCCCGCAGCGCGTGAAGCGCGCGCAGCGCTGGGCCTCGTACTCGCCGAAGGCCCGGACGGTGGTGGTGCGCCGACCCTCCGCCGCCGTCTCCACGCAGACCTCGATGTCCTGGATGGGGATGTTGGGCGTGGCGGTGAGCACCTCCGTCATCGGGTCGAACAGCGCGCTGGCGGTGGCGCACTCCATCGCCTTCTGCGCCGACGTCGCACGCACGTCCACGACGCGCACCGCGCAGAACTGCTTGGTCTCGATGCCCAGGGAGAACACCGTTCCGCCCGCGTCGCACGCGGTGGCGGCGATGGACTGGCACGTCCCCCCCATGCAGTTGCCGCCGGCGTTGCAGACCTGGCTGCCCGACGAGTTGCAGCACGCCTCGCCCACGTCGCCGCAGTTGCGGCAGAGCTCCCCGCCCGACTCCATCACGCACATCAGCGAGCCGCCGCAGTACGTGGCGGAGGCGGCGACGCAGCACTCCTGCCCCTCGCCGCCGCACGGCACGCACGTGCCGCTGTTGCAGGCCAGGCCCGTGTCACAGCCCGCGGAGTCCGTGCGGCACGCGCAGCCGTTGGTTCCATACTGACCGGGGTCGCATTCGGAGTTGCCGCCCTGGCAGCTTCCGCAGCCCGCCATGACGACCATGCACAGCATCAGGAGCCCCCGCAGGGGCGAGTTCAGGTTCACGATGGGGTTCCTCGTTGCTTGGAAGGACATGGGGTGCACCGGCTCCGCGCCGCTCACGGGCTGAGCACCAGGTGCACGGACTTGCCGTCGCCATCCACGGCGCGGACCAGCACCTCGAGGTTGTCGGAGATGGACAGGGCCTCCACGATGCGCAGGCCCGCCTTCTCCAGCTCCTTGGGCGCGAGCTGGGAGAGCGGGTAGCTCTTCTCCCCGTCCGGCGGGGTGATGAACGCGAGCTGGGACTTGTCCTCCGCCGTGGCCGTGCCCACCACCCAGTTGCTGGCGTTGAGGCCCAGGGCCCTCGCGGACAGCGCGCCCTCGGGCAGGGGCAAGAGCTCGCCGCCCTTCTCGCGGGTCCACCGGAAGGGCTGGCTCTGCTTGCCGGAGATGCGCGCGGTGCCCAGCACCGTGCCCACGTCGTTGAGCGCGGCGATGTCCGACTCCAGCTCCAGGAGGATGTGACGCTCCTTGCCGGCGATGAGCGCCGCGCGAGGGCCGCTCTCCGTCTGCACCACGGCGGCCGACTCACCCAGCGCGTTGAAGAACAGGCGCTCCGAGCCGAGCCCCGTCAGCGCCTCGCGCTTCGCGGGGCCGACCTCATCGACGACGTAGACGACGTCCTTGTCGTCGGGCCAGCGCACCAGCGGCGTGCCGTGCGCGTTGCCCACCAGGGCCTCGTAGCCGTCGACCCGCAGCTGCGCGCCCGCCTTCACCTCGTTCGACTTCATCCGGACCGCGGCCGGGCCCTTGTACGAGTACGCGGTGCCGAACAGGTCTCCGCTGGCGCTGACGGACTTCACGTCGACGCGGTCCACGCCGAGCGCCTCGCGCAGCGACTGCACGGTGGACTTGCTCGTGATGAGGCTGTCCGACTCGTCGTTCGCCAGGCGGGCGATGACCGCGCCCTCGTTGGTGATGAGGCGGGCAATCGACACCGTCGGGAGCTGACGCCACCGGGTGAACTCGAACACCTGGGTGACGCACCGGTTGAGGGCGACCCGCTGCGACTGGAGCATGCCGCCCGAGGAGCCCTGGATGACGGTGGGCCCGCCCCAATGCGGTGGCAGCCGGAGGGCAAAGCGCGCGGTGCGCTGGGCCTCGGGCACGCGCACGTTGAGGACTCCCACGCTCGCGTCCACGCTGAAGAGCTCCACCAGCGTTCCACCCGCGGGCGCGGGGCTGCTCAGGACGACCTCACCCGACAGCTCCGTGGCGCTCGAGGAGGGGCAGCGGTTGGTGGACGTCAGCACCCGGAGCGCCGCCAGGCGAGGACGCGGCACGCCCGCGTACGCCACGAACTGACGGACCTGCACCGGCTCCGTCCAGTAGAACTTGAAGACGATGTCCGTGTAGCCATCCACCCAGACCTGGCTGCCACCCGTCAGCACCAGTTCGACGTTGTGCGGACAGGAGGCGCTCTCACAGGAGGGGTCATCCGCGCCGCGCACCTGGCGGGCGAAGGCCTTGAGCGTGCCGCGCACGCGCGTGACGCTGTTGGCGTCGCCCAGGTAGTACGGCGAGGGCAGCGTGTCGTCGAAGGTCCAGGTGATGACGTTGCCGCTGCGCGAGCCCCACAGGTTCAGCACCAGGTCGGAGTTCACGCCGAAGGTGCTCGCCGGGACGTGCAGGTTCAGGGTGCCCGCCGACTTGGGCAGCAGCCAGTAGCCCGTGGCGTAGTCGTTGCCGCGCACGTGGATGCGCGCGGCGTTGAGGCGGACATTCGTGCCGCGCCACACGTCGTCCACGATGTCCGCGTGGGCGACGGGCGCCAGGATGAGGCCGAGCAGGGCCACCAGGCCCAGCCCGTTGAGGATGCGTGTCATGAAGTTCTCGGAGGTGTTGTGGGAGTGAAGTGAAGGCCGCGTCGGGACTCAGCCCCCCAGTTCGGCGGAGGACTGGGCCATCAGCGACATGATGCGAGCGCGCGTGGAGGACTGCTGGCCCGGACGCAGCGCGAGCGCCTGGAGCATCTGGAGGACCGGCGCGCCGCCGCCATCGATGCGGTGGGTGATGAGGTTGAGCAGCGTGGCCTCCACCCCGGAGACCATCCCCCCCGAGACGACCCAGGCGCGCAGCCGCTCCAGGTCCGCCCCGTCCAGCCTGCGCGCGTCGAGCGCGTCCAGCAGCGCCGCCTGAACCAGTCGCTCCGGTTCCTGGACCAGCGAGTCGAGCAGCATGCGCGTGGCAATCTCCTGCGGCACGCCGCGCAGGGACTCGGCCGCCGCGGCGCGCACCTCGGAGGAGTCGTCGCGCAGGTAGGGCTGCGCCTGGTCCAACACGGCCTCCTGCCGCGTGTTGCCCAGCGCGCGCAGCGCGTGCATGCGGTCCTGAGGGTCCTTCGCGTCGCGCAGCGAGTCCTGGAGCGGGCGCAGGTAGGTCGCCACGTTGGGGTCCCCGGAGGGGAGCTTCGACACCACGCCGCCCAGCGCGTACTCGGACGCGCGCCGGGTGGCCACGTCGTTGCCCGCACGCGCCTGCTCACGCAGCGTGGTCAGCATCCGGGCCGTCTCCGGCTCGGGCGCCTCGAGGAAGCCCGCGCGCTGCAGCATCAGCCCGTAGGACGTCTCGTGCTCGCGCGCCACGGGGGCCTGGAGCAGCTCGCGCATCAGCGCCTGGGCCTGCGCATGCCCCGTGCCCGCGAGCACGTCCATGGTGAGCTCGCGCAGCCCCGGATTCACCCCCGGCCGCAGGAAGGACGCCGCGAGCTCCCGCGTCCTGCCGGGCTCCAGCTTGAGCGCGGCAATGGCCCGCCGCACGAAGCGGTCCAGCTCCGGGATGGACTCGGGGCGCGTGGCCGAGGTGAGCACGCGGAGGACCTCGTCCACCGTCATGCCGTCCGCCTGGCTGCGCAGGAGCGCCGTCTCCTTGTCGCCCTCGAAGACGATCTGCTCGGGCTTGCGGATGAGGGGCTTGTCCTCGTTCGTCGCCAGCAGCGGCGCCATGCTCCGCGCGGAGAACGTCACGCGCAGGCGCATCCGGCGCGACATCAGCGGGGCGCCATCCGTCCGCGTCGCGTCCAGCGACTCGTCGTGGGACACCCCGGCCATCCGGCCGTCCGGCGCGCGCTCGAAGCGGGTGAGCGAGCGCAGCTCCTGCTGGAACGGCCGTTCCTTCCCTGCGGCGTTCAGCGACACGTAGCGCGTGCGCCGCCGCGTCAGGACGGAGTCCCCGTCGAACTGGAAGCGGGCCTGGACCTCGCCCGTCTGGTTGGACTCGACCACGTCCCACTCGGCCGCGTCGCGCAGCGTGGTGGGGAACAGCTCCGCGGCGAGCGTCTGCGCGAGCTGACGGAACATGGCGGGCTCGGCTTCCGAGAAGCGCACCGCCAGGAGCGCGCCCTTCGCGTCCAGCTCCACCCAGGCGGACGCGGACTCGGGCAGCTGCGTCACCACGGAAGCGGCGTCGGGGAAGAGCTGCTGGCCGGAGAGCACCGCGTCGTGCCGCTCCAGGGACTTCAGCGACAGCCGCACCCGCGTGCCATCCGGGCGGACCTCGAGCGCGCGCAGGGCCAGCGAGCCCTCCAGGTGCAGCGTGCCCTCCACCGCGCCGGAGGACGCCGCGCCCCCCGGGACGGGCATCGGGAGCTCCACCCGCTGCAGGTCATCCCAGGTGAACCGATAGACGCGCTCCTCGCCCGGCGTCCACTGGAACAGGGGCAGGCGGGAGTCGCTCACGACGACCGGGGTGCCCTCGCCCGCGACGACGGTGGGGCGCGTGAAGTACCAGGCGGACAGCGAGCCGGTGAGCAGCAGGGTGGACAGCACGGCCGTACGGACGGCGAGCCTCGGGCGACGCATGAAGGACCTCGAAAGGAAGGGACTGGGGCGGGACGCCATGGCGATGCGGGGCCATGGTGTCCCTGGAGGACCGCCCCGACGCGTGAGCGCCGGAGCGGCCCCACCGCGTGACTAGAAGATGCGCGCCAGCGGCACCGTCTTGGTCTCGGTGTAGATGTTGTGCTTCAAGCCGAAGCCGCTCCACGAGAACACGGGGAACTCGGCCTTCAGGTCGAACAGCTGCGCGAAGAGCGAGATGCGCCCGTCGAGGAAGCGCGTCTCGATGTCCAGCTTCGAGGTGAGGCGCAGGAACAGCGTGTTCGGGTCCGTCGGGTGCGAGGGCGAGCTCAGGTAGATGCCGATGTCCGTCTCCAGCGGGAGGTTGGCGCGGGTGAGCACCACCGTGCCGCGCACGGCAACCTGGACCTTCGGCAGGCCGATGCCCACCGACGCGAAGCCATTGACGGAGAGGTACGGCGTGAGGATGCCGAACAGGTCCACGCCCAGCAGGTCCGCCGCGCAGTCGCGGGTGATGGCGCCGCCGATGTCGAACTTGACGCCCGTCTCCGCGGACACGCCCGCCGTCAGCGTGACGGGGATGTACCAGACCATGAAGGTGTAGGACGTCTGGGCCTCGTCGAACGCGTACACGGGCTTCGTCTGCGCGAAGGTGACGCGCAGCGGGTGGGTCTGGTCGTGGGTGTAGACGGACTGCCCCAGGAAGCGGGCCCCCACGGTGAGCCGGATGCCGTTGCCCTCGGTGCCCGCGGAGCCGTCGATGTGGATGACCTCCATGCGGGTGGGGCTGAAGAGGTTCGCGTACGCGTTGAACTCGCCGTAGATGCGCGCGTTGTACTCGCACCACGGGCCCGTCAGGCCGAAGCCCTTCGCCTGCATCCGCGCGCTCGACGCAGCCGGCGCCGTGACTTCCCAGCCGGCGTTGTAGTCGTAGCCGGCACCCATGAAGTTGTCGCCCGCGTAGCCGCTGTCACCGGCCTCGCCGCCATGGCGCACCAGGCCCGTGGACGGGTTGGTGGGCGCCGCCTGCGCCTGGATGTACTGGCCGTAGGCGAGCACGTACTGGGCCAGCATCGTCGTGTTGAGGGTGTAGTCCTTCTCCTTCAGGGTGGAGATCTTGAGCAGGTGCGCGTTGCGCACGAAGCTCGTCTCGCTGAAGTCATTGCCCGTCAGGAACAAGCACGCCTGCAGGTCCGCGGCGCGGCGCGGCCCCATGGCGGCGTCCAGCTCCAGCTTGTAGCGGCGCGGGCTCCAGTCGCAGGACGTCACGTACTTCGAGTCGAGGCAGCCCTGCCCCTCGGCCTGGACCAAACGCTCCTCGATGGCCTTGTCCAGCGCGTAGAGCCGCTCGGCGGTGGTGGCGTTCAGCTCCTTCGTGTCGCGGTCCTTCTTCAGGAAGAGCGCGTACGCCTTCTGCCAGTCGGCGTAGATGCCCGCGCGCTGGGCGAGCAGCGCGATGAAGCCCTCCTGCTCCTCCTGGCGCACGGTGAGTTCGTCATCCGGGATGTGCGCGAGCTGCTCGGCCATCTCCTGGTGCCACGAGTCCGAGGCCACCGCCCACTGCCGGGCCTCCGGGTTGTTGGCGAGCCGCGCGGCGTCGGTGGTGAACTCGTAGGGCTTGAAGCCCTTCGGGTAGGGGCCGGGCGTGAAGGCGAAGTACGCGTTCTTCGCCACCCGGGTCTCACCCCAGATGGGGGCCAGCTTCTTGCCGTCGCGGCTGTACAGGGTGCGGTGGGCGATGCCCTCCGTCTCGTAGGCCGACTGGAACAGCGCGCGGTAGTCGTCGCCGTGCACGCCCGAGCGCCGCTCGAAGCGGCTGTAGTCGTAGTACTTCTCGTCCACGTACTCCTGGCAGGACGTCACCTGCGTCCCGTTCTTGTCCCAGGCCTGGAGCTGCGCCAGGTACGCTTGCTCCGTCTTCGTCAGGTTCTCCAGCTTCTTGCGGTAGAGAATCTGCCCCTTGAGCACCTGGCCCGACAGGCCCTGGTCCATGCCGCTCACGCGCGTGGTGCCGAGCGACACGGGCTGGGTGGCCACCGTCGCCGTCCCGCTGCCGAACTCCTTCGGCAACAGCACCGTGCGCTTGGGCGCGTTGTCCCAGCGCGCCCTCCACTCCGTCTCGATGATCTGCTGGCAATGGCCGTCGTGGGCCTCGCCGCACTTGCTCGAGCGGTAGTCGACGTCCACGCACTGCTGAAGCGACGGCGTCGGGCAGTCCTCGGCGAGGCTCACGGGCGCCGACAACAGCGTCATCGACACTCCGGCCCAACGCAGCGGGCTCCCCAACAGACCCACTTTCTTCCCCTGGTTCATATGAAGCTTCGTCCTTGGTGAGGGCCGGCTTCGGGCGCGGCCCGCCGGACCCCAGAGCACGTGCTGTGCCGCACCGCGCTTCACTCGGGAGCGCGTGACGACGCGCCCTCGATGCGAGGACCCGGGGACAACACGGCGAACGAGAACGTTGCCTGCGAGGCAACACGCACCAGGACGGCGACGTGGGGAGCGTCAGTGCCCCACGCCTTCGCACAACCAGCCGCGCGCGAAGGTCCAGTCCCGGCGCACGGTGGCGGGCGCCACGCCCAGCACCGCGGCGGTCTCCTGGATGCCCAGGCCCGCGAAGTAGCGAAGCTCCACGAGGCGGGCCAGCCGGGGCTTGAACGACTCCAGCTCCACCAGCACCCGCTCCAACCCCAGCACGTCGATGTCGACGCCCACGGGGGACTCGGTCACCTCGTCGTGCAGGTACAGGGGCTCGCGCAGCGCGTCCCGACGGCGGGCGTTGCGCACCCGCACCGCCTCCACCAACGCCCGACGCATCGCCTGGGCCCCCACCCCCAGCACATGGCGACGTCGCTCCATGTCCGCGGACTCGCCCGCCCACCGCCCGCAGATGTCGCGCAGCAGCAGCATGGGACGCAGCGTGGCCCGCGAGGCCTCACCACTCATGGCCGCATGCGTCATCTCGCGGAGCTCCTGGTACGCCACTCCCTGAAGAGCGTCCCGGACCTCCGCGCCTTCGTTGCGAGCGCCTTCCAGCAGCGATGTCTTCTCCGACATGCCCATGGTGTCCTCCTGGGTCTCACATCCCATCGAGTCGCTTCGCCACGCCTGCCTAGCCTGTCGAACGAAATCCCCCGCAAATCTTGAGAACAAAGAATTGTTTTCGTGAATACCGACAATTCCATGCCCGCCGGGATGGCCAAGCTGCTCCCATGGCCGTCTTGGCGCAACGCAGGATCACCAACTTCACGGGCTATTCGTTTTTATCCACATTTCCAAAGCCGACTGGCGCACGTGCCAGCGAGGAAGCGTTCGGGGCCCCGCGCATGGGGGGTGGCCACGCCTCGGCTTCCCACGACGCCCTGGAGGGTGGGCGGCCCCGAGGTCCTGGGTCCACCTGGACGCGGGCTACGCGGTGGGTAGCCACAGCACGAAGCGGGCGCCGCCCTCGCGAGCCGGGGCGTAGCGCAGCTCCCCGCGCATGCTCCGGGCCAGCTGGCGGCACAGGGCGAGCCCCAGGCCCACGCCGGGCGCGGACCGGGCCGCGGCCTGAACGGACTTGGAGAAGGGCTCGAAGAGCTTTCGGGCCGTGGCCGGGTCCACGCCCGGGCCGTGGTCCCTCACCACCAGCCCCACCCGGCGGCCCCGCCGCTCCAGCTCCAGGTGCAGGCGCGTGTCGGAGGCGCCAGCGGCGTACTTGGACGCGTTGTCGACAAGGTTGAAGAGGACCTGCTCCACCGCCGACGGGTCCGTCATCACGGTGACGTCCGGGGGGATGTCCACGCTGAGCATGAGCCCCGCCTGGAGCGCGCGCTCGGCCAGCCGGGGCTCCATCCGCGACACGAGCGCGTCGACCGCCACCGGCTCCAACCGGGCCGGCGCGCGCCCGCGCTCGATGCGGGCATAGGCGAGCACGTTTTCCACCAGGTGGCTGAGCCGCTCCGCCTCGCGGTGGAGGATGTCGAAGTACTCCTGTCGCCGCGCGGCGTCCGGGACCATGCCCGCCGACAGCATCTCCGTGTACATGCGGAACGTCGTCAGCGGCGTGCGCAGCTCGTGCGTCACCGCCGACACGAAGGCGCCCCGGCGCTCGCTCAGCGCCATCACTCCCACCAGGAGCGCCACCACCGCCACGCCCGCGAGCGCCACGCCGCTCCAGGCGACCGTGAGGACGAGCGGCAGGGACGAGAGGGCGCCCGAGGAGCCCTCCTCGGCGGAAGTGGAGCCCGGCACCAGCCGCACCGGCAGGGCCGCCAGGAGCCTCCCCTCCCCTGTCGCCGTGACGTCGCCCCGTGCGGGCTCCAGCGTCGCGCCCGGGAGCAGGTCCTCCACGCGGCCCTGGAGCCAGCGGCTCAACCCGGGCCAGTCCAGCCAGCAGCCCTGGAGGACCTCCTGGCCATCGACCTGGACGAGCCGGCCCAGCAGGAGCGCGTCGCCCACCCAGAGCGCCCGCATCTCCGCGCGAGGGTTGGCGCGAGCCGCCGACGGTTCCTGGGCCTGGTAGGCCACGACATTCTGGTTCGCGGCCTGGCGCGCGCTGCGCGAGCGGGCGTCGTACTCACTGGCGTTCTTGAGCTCCTGGAACGAGGACGACAGCTTGCTCTGGACGCGAGACAACGGGCTGCCCTTCGAGGCCGGCGCATCCCGCGTCGCCAGCGCCTCGCGCAGCCGGAGGCCACCGAGCTGGCGCGACACGTGCTCCAGGCGAGCCCGGAGCACCTCCTCCGCCACACGGGGCGGGGCCACTCCAAGCGAGGCGCGCAGCGACGCCTCGATGACCTGCGGCGAGGAGACGTTCCCGGCGGAGTCCACCTGGAAGTGGAGCAGGACATGCTCCGGCGGCCCCGAGAGCAACGGGGACGCAATCCACGCCTGACCCTCCGGCAGCGGGGCGTTGCGAGCGTCCAGCAGGCCGGGCACGGGAGCCACGGCCGCGTACGCCTCCGCCGGCACCGCGCTCTCCCGGGCCACCAGCGGCAACAGCTCCGAGTCCAGCCGCCACAGCGCCAGCCGCACGTTCTCCTCGCGCGCCGCGCTCATGCGGGCCTGACGGTCCGCGCGGTCCAGGCGCAGGGCGAAGACGGACAGCCACACCACGCCGGCCAGGGCCAGCGCCAGACAGGCGCTCACCGCGAGCCAGATGCGCCAGGAGCGAATCATCGGCCGCCACCCGACTGGGAGAACATGGAGCCCTCGCCGCGCGCCGAACAGGCGCGAACCGTAAGCCAGGAGCGAATCATCGGGCGCCGCCCGACTGGGAGGACATGGAGCCCTTGGTGCACAGCGCCCAGGCGCTCACCGCGAGCGAGACACGCCAGGAGCAAATCATCGGCCGCCGCCCGACAGGGAGAACATGAAGCCATTACCGCGCACCGAACAGACGCTCACCGCGAGCCAGACGCGCCAGGAGCGAATCATCGGGCGCCACCTGACGAGGAGAACATGAACCCCTTGCCACGCGCCGGACAGGCGCGCACCACGAGCCAGACGCGCCGGGAGCGAACGAATCATCGGGTGCCGCCCGACTGGGAGAACATGTAGCCCTTGCCGCGCACCGTGAGGATGACGCGGGGCTCGGCCGAGTCATCGCGCAGCTTCTCGCGCAGGCGCGCCATCGTCATGTCCACCGTGCGCGTCTGCAGTCCGCGCGCGGGCAGGTGCCACACGCGGTCGAGCAGCTCCTCGCGGGAGATGGCCCGACCGGGGTTCTCCCCCAGGTAGCGCAGCGCATCCGCCTCACGCTCCGACAGGTCCATCCGAGTGCCGTCATCGAAGCTCAGCTCGCGGCGCTCCACCACGAAGTGCCCGCCTGGGAACTCCACGCGGGAGGCGCCCACGGGACGCTCGGCCGAGCGTCGGAGCACCGCACCTACCCGAGCCAGCAGCTCCCGCACCGAGAAGGGCTTCACCACGTAGTCGTCCGCGCCGAGCTTCAGGCCCTTCACCCGGTCCTCCTCCTGGCCCCGGGCGGTGAGGATGATGACGGGCAGCGTGGGCCGGCTCTTGCGCACCGCCGCCAGCAGGTCCAATCCGTCACCATCAGGGAGCACCAGGTCCAGCAGCACCAGGTCCACCGGCGTGCGCTCGGCCACGCGCTGGCCCTCTTCCTTCACGCCCGCCTCGAGGACCTCGTAGCCCTCGAAGCGAAGCGCATCCACGATTCCGCGCCGGATGGCGGGGTCATCCTCGACGACGAGCACTCGGCGCGCGGCCATGACGCATCCTACTCCAGGGTGAAGCTGCGCTTGCTCGCCTCGCGCTGCACCACCTGGCCGATGACGCCGTCCAGCGTGTCGTCGCCCGGGGTCGCCTGCTTCTTGCGCGCCTCCGCCAGGAACTGCTGGCGCTCCTTGCCGAGCTGCTGGATGCGCTGCTGGAGCGCCTCTCGCTCCTTCTCCCGGGCCGCGAGCCACGCCTTGCGCCCCGCCGCGTCCAGGTTGCGCATGGGCTCGGGCAGCTCCTCCGCCGCGACGGAGCCCAGGTCCACCTTGTTCTTCTTCACCGCGTCCACCAGGTCCCAGCTCTCGTTGGAATAGTTCCCGGAGCTCTTCGCCATCGCACGCGAGGCCATGTTCGACAGCGACACGCCGCGAGAGAGCTTGTCCTGCGTGGCCTGGCGCTGCTGGCTCTCCTTCGCCTCCGCACCGCCGTACACCACGTAGGTGTTGTTCAGCTCGGCGCCCAGGCGGGCAATCTCATCGTCCTGCGGAGCGGCCAGCTCGACGACCTTCTGGTTCTGGTCGATGTTCATGTAGCTGCCGTCGGCGCGCGTGGCCGCGTCCTTCCAGTGGTCCGCGATGCCCTGCTCGTAGTCACCGCAGTGGATGGTGTTCACGGTGATGCCCTTCTTGCGCGCGGCGGCCACCGCCTCGCGGTAGTCGACCGGCCCCTGGATGAAGGTCTCGTTGCCGGCGACGAAGATGAGCCGCATCGCGTCCTCCTTGGGGCTCCACTCGAGCTTCCGGGTGGCCTCCTGGATGACCTCGCCACCGTGCTCCGAGCTGCCGGAGGTGCGCAGGGCGAACAGCCGCTCGGAGAGCGCATCCAAGTCCGAGGTGAAGGGCGTCACCTGGCGGATCTCGCTCGAGCTCGCGCCGGGGGTGGTGTCGCCATAGGTGTAGAGGGCCAGCTCCAGCCGGGGCGCCGCGCCGCCACGCTTCGCCTTGGCGAAGCGGTTCACGATGTTCCACAGCTGGGTGCGCGCCTGGTCCAACAGCCCATCCATGCTGCCGCTCGTGTCGAGCAGGAGCGCAATCTGGATGACCGGCGCCGTCTTCGGGTCCACGACCTGGGGCGCGGGAGGCGCCACGGGAGCAGCGGGCACCACCGCCACGGGCGCCGGAGGGCTGACGGGAGGCGCCACGACGACAGGGGCGGGAGCCTCGTCCGTGGACGGCTTGCCCAACAGGAGCGCGGAGACCGCGAGCGCCGCGGCCGAGCCGAGGATGATGGGGAGCTTGAGGGCCGGTTTCATCGTGTGTCCTTTCGTACGGCGGTGCCCTGGTGAGCACGCTTGGGACAGTAACGAGTGAGCCCCGGTGAAAGGTGTAACCGCCCTGTAACCGCGTGCCGCGCTACCCTGCGTCCCAGAGGAAACCCAGCTCCAGTTCGATGGCCTCGAATGGCTCCGCGCGCACCTTGGCCCGCCCCTCGTGCTGGGCGATTTTCTGGTACCCCGCGCCCTCCAGTCGCCAGACCTCCAGCGTCCGGATCTTCGGATCGATGAGCCACAGGTTCTTCACGCCCTCACGACCGTAGATGGGCTGCTTGGCGAAGCGGTCCAGCCGCGAGGTCGACGGAGAGAGCACCTCGCAGACCCAGTCCGGAACGATGGTGCAGCCGCCCCCGCTCGGAATCTCCGACATCCGCTCGCGCCGCCACCCAGCGAGGTCCGGGACGAGGACATTTCCGCCGGAGAGATGGAGCTCCGGCTCGAACAGGATGAACCAGCCTCCTGGCCCGCCGCGCCCTTTGTAGAAGGGCCCCATCAACTCCCCGCCGAGGACCGACGCCGCCAACGAGTGCCGAGGCGCCGGCCTGGGACTGACATGCAGCACGCCGTCGATGAGCTCCCCGATGACCGTCTCGGGGAGCGCCTCCAGGTCCGCATAGGTCGCCGGCTTCTTCTCCACGTTGCCCTCACTCCGGTAAACCCCGCCGCCCAACCCCGATTCCATGGTCATGCTCACGAAGTAGCACGGGGGTCTGACGTCTTGGGTCGTCCCTGCTGGAGCCTCCCTCAAAGGTTGCATCGCCGAGGACACGAGTGCAAGCCCCGCACCGGAAGCAAGGTCCAAGCCGCGTGCTTCACGTCCTTCCTCAGGCGCTGCGCAGCATCAAGCGCTCCACCACGGAGCGGACCTCTCGCAGGCGGGACGGGTCCGTCACCGCGACGAAGATGGTGTCGTCACCGGCCACCGTGCCGGCGAGCCCCGGCACCTCCGGCTCGCGGTCCAACGCCAGCGCCAGCACCGGCGCGTAGCCGGGGCTCGTCTTCACCACGAGCAGGTTCGGCGGCGCCTCGACGATGCTCACGCGCGGCCGCTCCGGCGTCGCCACCGGCTCCGTCAGCGACGCGCGCTGGTAGCGCCCGCCCACCTTCTGCACGCCCAGCTTCTTGAGCCGCCGCGACAGCGTGGACTGGCTCGGCGCCTGCCCTTCCGCCTCCAGCAGCTCCTGCAAGACGGCCTGATCGCTGATCTCCCGCTCCGAGATGAGCCGAAGGATTTCGTCGTCCAGGTTCATTCCTTCCACCATGCATGCACGTGAATTTCCATGCAAGGAACCCGCATGAAAGATTGCGGGAACAATACTCTTGCGCGCCGCGTCCTTCTGCATAATATCCGCGCCCCATTCGCGGAAATGCACGCATGAAGGTGCATATTCATCCACCTATGCACCGGTCCAGGCCGGGGAGCGCAGGCCCATGAAGCACGTCACCCACATCAAGGATCTCGGCCCCGCGGGTGTGGAGGCCGTCCTCTCGCAGGCGGAGGCTTGGAAGAAGAAGGCCCCCGGCGCGCTCTTCCCGGGGAGCATCCTGGGCATGGTGTTCTTCAACCCGTCCTTGCGCACGCGCACCTCGTTCGAGGCGGTGATGCTGCGCGGTGGCGGCAACGCCATCATCCTGGACGTGGGCGCGGGCGTGTGGAAGCTGGAGCACCGCGAGGGCGCGGTGATGAACCTGGACCGCGCCGAGCACCTCAAGGAGGCCGCTCCGGTCCTGTCGCGCTTCGTGGACATGCTGGGCGTGCGCACCTTCTCGCAGGGCGGCGGTGACGAGGAGGACGAGGTCGACCCCATCATCAACGCCTTCCGCAAGTGGGCCACCGTCCCCGTGGTCAGCATGGAGTCCGCGCGCGAGCACCCCTGCCAGGGCCTGGCGGACGTGCTCACCCTGCGCGAGACGTTCGGCTCCACCAAGAAGCTGCCGGTGACGCTGACGTGGGCGCCCCACATCAAGCCCCTGCCCAAGGCGGTGCCCAACTCGTTCCTGCTCAGCGCGGCCGCGGCCGGCTGCGAGGTGCGCGTGGCCCACCCACCCGGCTTCGAGCTGCACCCGGCCGTGCGCGCGGAGGCGGAGGCGTACGCCAAGGCCACCGGAGGCAGCATCACCTACACCCACGAGCAGGACGAGGCGCTCGCCGGCAGCCGCGCCGTCTACGCCAAGTCCTGGGGCCCGACGGCCGCGGCGGCCTTCTCGCCCAACGACGTCACGGCGCTGCTCGCGTCGTACTCCGGATGGATGCCCACGCTGCGCACCATGTCGCGCGCCGCCAAGGACGCCGCCTTCCTGCACTGCCTCCCCGTGCGTCGCAACGTGGAGGTCGCCGACGAGGTCCTGGACCACCCCAGCAGCCGCGTGGTGGACGAGGCGGGCAACCGCTTCCACGTCCAGCGTGCCCTGCTGCACTGGATGCGCTCGCAGTCCCTCTGAACCGAGGCGCCCTTCGAGGCGTGCCCGTCACCCTTCTTCCTTTCGAGGTCTCCCGTGCCCTTGTCGCCCGACCCGTACTCCGCGCTTCGCAACGCCGCGCGCTATGTGCAGCAGTTCCGTCGCAAGACGTTCGTCGTGAAGCTCGGCGGCGCCATGCTGAGCGACCCGCGCCTGCGCCGCTCCGCGTGCGAGCAGATTGCCCTGCTGTGGACCTTCTCCATCCGCCCCGTCGTCGTGCACGGCGGCGGCCCGGAGCTGGACACGCTGTGTGACGCCCTCCACCTGCCGGTGGAGAAGGTGGCGGGCCGCCGCGTCACGTCCGCGCCCGTGCTGGACGCGGCGAAGATGGTGCTCGCCGGCAAGCTGCACACGGACCTGCTCGCGGACCTGCAGGCGGCGGGCGTGCCCGCGGTGGGCCTGAGCGGCGTGGACGCGGGCCTCATCAAGGCGCGCAAGCGCCCCCCCGTCATGGTGACGGAGCCGGGCGCCACCGAGGGCCGGCTGGTGGACTACGGGCTGGTGGGTGACATCGAGGCGGTGGACACGCGCGTCGTCGAGCACCTGCGCTCGGCCGACTACGTGCCCGTCATCGCGCCCCTCTCCGGCGGCGTGGACGGCGCCGTCTACAACACCAACGCCGACACCGTGGCGGCGGCGCTGTCGGTGGCCCTGTCGGCGGAGAAGCTCTTCTTCCTGGTCCAGGTGCCGGGCCTGCTCAAGGACCTGAACGACCCCACGTCGCTGGTGACGCTGGCGAACCTGACGGACCTGGCGACCATGGAGAACACGGGCGCCATCTCCGGCGGCATGCGCCCCAAGGCGCACGCCATCCGTCACGCGCTCGTGGGCGGCGTGGGCAGCGTGCACCTGGTCAGCGGCGTCGCGCCCAACGCGCTGCTCGAGGAGGTCTTCACCAACGAGGGCAGCGGCACCATGGTCGTCCGCGAGAAGGCGCCCAAGACGGCCGCCGGGAACGCGGGATGAAGACGGCGGAGCTGCTCCAGGCGCTGGTGGCCATCCCCAGCGTGTCGGGTGACGAGCGCTTCATCGCGGACACGGTGTCCGGGTGGGCGGAGGGCTGGGGTGCGCGCGTCCATCGGAAGGGCCACAACGTGTGGTTCTCCGTGGGCAGCGGCCCCCGACGCCTGCTCGTCAACTCGCACCTGGACACGGTGAAGCCGTGTGCCGGGTGGACGTACGCGCCCCACGCGCCCGAGTGGCGCGAGGACCGCCTGTACGGCCTGGGCAGCAACGACGCCAAGGGGTGCGTGACGGGGATGCTCGTCGCGGCCCGCACCCTGCTGGCCGAAGGCGCGCCCCAGGGTGGCGAAGTCGTCTTCGCCTTCACCGCCGAGGAGGAGACCGGAGGCCAGGGCCTGGGCACGCTGCTGCCGGAGCTGGGACCGCTCGACGCCGCGGTGGTGGGCGAGCCGACGAGCCTCAAGCCCTGCACGGCGCAGCGGGGCATGCTGCTCCTGCGCTGCACCGCGCACGGCAAGAGCGCGCACGTGGCGCACGCGCACAAGGCGCAGGCGGTCAACGCCATCCACATGGCGGCCGGGGACATCTCGAAGCTCGCGGAGCTGCGCTTCCCGTCGCATCCACTGCTGGGTGAGGCGCGGGCGCAGGTGACCCAGATTTCCGGAGGCCTGGCGCGCAACCAGGTGCCCGACGCGTGCGAGTTCTTCGTGGACCTGCGCACCACGCCGAGCATGGACCACGCGCAAGTGGCGAAGGAGCTGGGCGAGGCGCTGCGGAGCGAGGTGAAGGTGCACTCGGCGCGCTACCTGCCGAAGGCGACGGCGGACCATCAGCCCATCGTTCGCGCGGCGATTGCCGCGTCGGGAGAGGCGCCGGTGGGCTCCAGCACCACGTCGGACTGGGCCTTTTTGGGCGAGCTGCCCGCGGTGAAGGTGGGCCCAGGGGACACGCTGCGAAGCCACCTGGCGGACGAGTACATCACCCGGGCGGAGCTGGAAGCCGGCGCCGCCTTCTACACGCGCCTTCTGCGCGGCTACTTCGAGGAGGTGGCCCGTGGCTGAAACCCTGTGGGGCAAGGGCGCCGCGCTCGACGCGGTCATCCACCGTTTCACCGTGGGCGACGACCCCGTCGTCGACCTGTCGCTCGCGCCGCACGACGCTCTGGGCAGCGCCGCGCACGCGCGCATGCTGGGCAAGGTGGGGCTCCTGAAGGCCGAGGAGTCCCGCGTGCTCGTGCGCGCGCTCAAGACGCTGCACGACGAGGCCCGCGCCGGCCAGTTCACCATCCGCCCCGAGCAGGAGGACGGCCACACCGCGCTGGAGGCGGCGCTGGTGGAGCGCGTGGGCGAGCCGGGCAAGCGCATCCACCTGGCGCGCTCGCGCAATGACCAGGTGCTGCTCGCGGTGCGCCTGTTCCTGCGCGAGGAGGTGCTCGCGCTCGGCGCGGGCGCGGTGAAGCTCGCCGAGACGTTCCTCGACTTCGCCCAGGCGAACCAGAACGTGGCCCTGCCGGGCTACACGCACCTGCGCCGCGCCATGCCCTCCACCTTCGGCATGTGGGCCATGGCCTTCGCGGAGGGACTGCTCGAGGAGCTGGAGGCGCTGCGCGGCGTGTGGGGCCGGCTGGACCGGTGTCCGCTCGGCGCGGCCGCGGGCTTCGGCGTGCCCCTGCCCATCGACCGTGAATACGTCGCGTCGCTGCTCGGTTTCAGTCGCGTGCAGAGAAGTCCCATCGATGCGCAGAACGGCCGCGGTCGCCACGAGACCGCGGTGCTGACATGGGCCTGCAGCGTGGCGGGCACGCTGGAGAAGTGGCTTTGGGACGTGCAGCTCTACAGCACGGACGAGTTCGGCTTCCTGGGCCTCCCGGACGCCTTCACCACCGGCTCGTCCATCATGCCGCAGAAGAAGAACCCGGACGTGGTGGAGCTGGCGCGCGGACGGTGCCGCGAGCTGCGGGGGCTCTTGCACCAGGTCGAGGCCGTGGCGAGCGGACTGCCGTCCAGCTACCACCGTGACTTCCAGCTGCTCAAGCGCCCCACCCTGGCGGCGCTGTCCTCCAGCCGCTCGCTGTTGGATGTGCTGTCCCGGCTGGTGCCGGTGCTCCAGGTCAAGGCGGACGCGGCGCTGGCCGCCTGTGACGACACGCTCTACGCGGCCCACCATGCGTACACGCTGGTGGCCGGGGGACAGGCCTTCCGCGACGCGTACCGGCAGGTGGGCCGGGAGCTGGCGGACGGCACCTTCCATCCGGACCGCGAGGCCCTGACGGCCACCCACCTGGGTGGCGCCGGCAACCTGGGACTGGCCCAGGCCCGTGAGGAGCTGGGCGCCCAGCGCGCCTGGCTCGACGACACCCACCGCGCCCTGGCCACGGCGGCCGAGCACGTCTGGGATGTGTGACGACGATTCCCCGCGAGGAGTGACGACATGAGCAAGAAGAACGTGGTGCTGGCCTTCTCCGGCGGACTCGATACCGCTTTCTGCACGGTGTACCTGCGCGAGCAGGGCTACGACGTGACCACCGTCACGGTGGACACGGGCGGCTTTCCGCCCGAGCAGCTGGCGAACATCGCGGCCCTGTCGGCGAAGCTGGGCGCCGTGGAGCACATCAAGGTGGACGCGCGCGGCACCCTCTTCGAGGGCTACCTGCGCTACCTCATCGCCGGCAACGTGCTGCGCGGCCAGGTCTACCCCCTGAGCGTCTCCGCCGAGCGCGCCTGCCAGGCCGTGGAGGTGGTGCGCGTGGCGCGCGAGAAGGGCGTGCAGGCGCTCGCGCACGGCAGCACCGGCGCCGGCAACGACCAGGTGCGCTTCGACGTGGCGTTCCGCTCGCTGGCGGGCGACCTGGAGCTCATCACCCCCATCCGCACGCTGGGCCTGAGCCGTCAGCAGGAGCTGTCGTTCCTGGCCGAGCGCGGCATCCACATGCCGCCGAAGCTGGGCTCGTACTCGGTCAACGAGGGCATGTGGGGCACGTCCGTGGGCGGCAGCGAGACGCTCAACTCGTGGAGCGCGCTGCCCGAGGCGGCGTTCCCCTCCGGCGAGATTCCCACGGACCTGAAGCCCCGCACGCTGACGGTGGGCTTCGACAAGGGCGTGCCCACGTCGCTGGACGGCAAGGCGCTGGGCCCGGTGGAGCTGGTGGAGGCGCTCAACGTGCTGGGCCGGCAGTACGGCATCGGCCGCGGCGTGCACCTGGGTGACACCATCCTGGGCATCAAGGGCCGCGTGGGCTTCGAGGCGCCCGCGGCGCACCTGCTCATCACCTCGCACCGCGAGCTGGAGAAGCTGGTGCTGTCGGGCAAGCAGCTCTTCTGGAAGGAGACGGTGGGCAACCTGTACGGCTCACTGCTCCACGAGGGTCACTTCTTCGACCCGCTCGTGAAGGACCTGGAGGCGTTCCTCACGTCCTCGCAGGAGCGGGTGACGGGCGAGGTGCGGCTGGTGCTGCACCCGCGGACGCAGGTGGTGGAGGGCGTGCGCTCGCCGTACTCGCTGATGGACGCGAAGGTGGCGACGTACGGAGAGGCGAACGTGTTGTGGACGGGCTCGGAGGCCGCTGGCTTCGCCAAGCTGTACGGCGTGGCGCAGATGCTCTCTCACAAGGCGAAGGGAGGCTGACATGAAGGTCTTCGTCGACAAGGTCGGTAGCGTCACCCGCAACCTGGGGCTGGGTCGCACCGTGCACCTGACGCCCGAGGTGAAGGCCGAGGAGGGCGCCGTCGTGGCCGTGCGCATCCACGGCGAGAAGAGCGTCTACAACCAGCTGGAGGACCCCCACGGCCGGCTGGTGACGCTGCACGCGGGCGACATCATGGTGGGCGCCCTGGGGCACCGCAACGCGCTTCACGGCTACGAGGGCGTGGTGCCGGAGTCCGTCACCGTGGGCCAGCGGCTGCACGTGCTGAACATGGGCGGCGTCATCGGCAAGTGCACCTCGCACAACCCCGGCGTGGGCATGCCCTTCGAGGCGGAGGTGCTGGGCCAGGTGCTGGAGTTCCCGGAGCTGCTGTCGCGCAACGGGCAGCCGGCGCACGTCTCCTCGGGCGCGCTCAAGGGCACGGGGACGATGGTGAAGTGCCCCGTGGTCTACGTGGTGGGCACGTGCATGAACGCGGGCAAGACGTACGCGGCGAGCGCCATGGTGCGCAAGCTGGCGCAGGCGGGCTACCGCGTGGGCGGCGCGAAGCTCACGGGCGTGTCGCTGATGCGCGACACGCTGAGCATGCAGGACTCCGGCGCGGACGTGGTGATGGACTTCACGGACGCGGGCATCGTCTGCACGGGGCCTCGCACGGCGGCGCGGGTGGCGCGGGTGCTGTTCAGCGAGCTGGCGTCGGCGGACGTGGACGTCATCGTCGCGGAGACGGGCGACGGCATCATGGGTGAGTACGGCGTCCAGGCGATTCTCGCGGACCCGGAGCTCAAGGGCCTGGCGGGCGCGTGGGTGATGTGCGCGAACGACCCGGTGGGCGCCGCCGGCGGCGTGCGGCACCTGAAGGAGACGTACGGCATCGAGGTGGACGTGCTGGCGGGGCCGGCGACGGACAACGCGGTGGGCGTGCGCTTCGTGGAGCAGGTCGTCGGGGTTCCGGCGCGCAACGCTCGCGCGGACGCGGCGGCGCTGGGTGGTCTCATCGTGGAGAAGCTCGCGCCGAAGCTGGGCGCGGGGAGGAAGTCATGACGCGGGCACATATCTACATCCTGGGCGCCTCCGGCTTCGGCGGCGGCGAGCTCTTGCGGATTCTCTCCGGCCACCCTGCGGTGGCGGGCATCCGCGTGGTGTCCCGGCACCACGCCGGCGAGCCCATCCACAAGGTGCACCCGCACCTGCGCGGACTGGTGGACGCGAAGTTCGAGGCGGAGCCGGACTGGCGCTGGCTGGCCGACTCGCAGCAGCCCGTCGTCTTCAGCGCGCTGGGCCACGGCGAGCTGGCCACCCAGTTCCTCGGCCTGGAGAAGAAGTGGGCCGAGGCGGGCCTCGCCGAGCGCGTGCTGCTGGTGGACCTGTCCTCTGACTTCCGCCTGGACCACCCGGGCCGCTACGCGGGCGCCTACGGCAAGCCGCACCCCGCGCCGGACCTCTTGGGCACCTTCACGTACGGCCTCACCGAGTGGAAGCGCGAGGAGCTCAAGGGCGCCAAGCGCATCGCCAACCCGGGCTGCTTCGCCACCGCGGTGCAGCTGGCGCTCCTGCCCATCGCCTCCACGCCGGGCCTGGGTCTGCTCGCCGTCTCGGGCGTGACGGGCTCGTCCGGCTCCGGCTCGCTGCCGGGCGAGGGCACGCACCACCCCACCCGCGCGCACGACTTCCGCGCGTACAAGCCGCTGGAGCACCAGCACGAGGCGGAGGTGGAGGTCATGCTGGTGGCCCACGGAGCGCAGCGCCACCGGCTGGCCTTCGTGCCGCACTCGGCGCCCATGGTGCGCGGCATCTTCGCCACCGTGCAGTTCGAGTGGCCCGAGCACGGCGGCGCGGTGGTGACGCAGTCGCTGACGGACAAGTTCCGGCGCTACTACGAAGGCTCGAAGTTCGTGCGCATCGTCGAGGGCACCCCGCGCATCGCCGCCGTCACCGGCAGCAACTTCTGCGACATCTCCGTCGCGACGAAGGGCCGCTCGGTGGCCGTCATGGCCGCGCTGGACAACCTGGTGAAGGGCATGGCCGGCCAGGCCGTGCAGAACTTCAACGTGTCCCTGGGCCTGCCCGAGGACACCGGCCTGCGTCAGGCGGCCTGCTACCCGTGACGAAGCCCGCGCCCGCCCCGAGTCATTCCGGTGGCGGGCGCGGTGGCCTCACGGCTCAGAGCACGCGGGTGATGGTGAGCTGGGCGACGCCGCCCAGCGAGGACACGCCCGCGGGGTTCATGCACGCCAGGTTCAAGAGCGCCGTCGTGTAGACGATGGTCCAGGTCGCGGTGGCGCCGTAGTACTTCCCGTGCAGCACCGTCCCGGCATACGTCACCACCGTCGTCAGCCCCGCGACGCTGACGTCGACGGACGTGTAGTCGAACTTCGAGAACTCGCCCGTGTTCCAGGTGATGGTGGCCTCACCCGCCCCCGTGGCCAGCGGGTTCGAGCACGTCAGCCCCGTGCGCTCGTAGGGTCCCGTCGTCACGTTGCCGTTGAGGACGACCTGCCCCAGCACCGTCAGGCAGTTGCTGAAGGCCGATGACGTCGTCACGTCGATGTCCCGGGGCGTCATCGTCGCCGCGGGGGAGAACGTCCGCGTGGACGTCCCCAGCTCACAGATGACGCTCACCGGCTCCGCGGCGAGCACCGCGCCCGCGGGCGCCACCAGTGCCGCACAGAACAGACTCTTCGACAGCCAGACACCCAGACGACGCGTCAGCGTGCTCATGCATGCTCCAGGAATGGGGTTTCGGGTGGACCCGAGCCTCGCGGTCGACCCGGCGCCACTGTCACGCCTCACGCGTGCAGGAACCATTGAACCTGAGGACACGGCGACATCCACCTCCGTTGCTGCGGGCGCGGCTGCGGGCCGCCGTCAGGAGTCACCGTGCCACGCAGTCGGGTACGCCGAAGCCCCCAGCCTTCGTCGAAAGTCGTGCGTGCGCTCGCGCGTGAGAATCTTCCGCCAGCACGTCAGGCACTCCGTGTGCCCGCGTCCGGGTTGCGCCCTCGCTCCCTGCTCTCGACGAAAGGCCGCGCATGCCCATCGCTGAATGTGCTGGAGGCTGTCCTCGCGTCATCTCGCTCTCGGTGGACCCCGCGGGAAATCCCGTGGCCGCGGCCCAGCCGGAGCACTTCGCCACCCACTACCGACACTGCCCCGCCTGCCGACGCTTCTGGTGCGAGCGCTGCGTCGGCGAGGCCCTCGCCTGCATCCGCTGCGCGGGCCCGCTCGAGTCCCCCACCCCACGCCACGCGCTGGACATCATCTTCGGCGGACGAATTCCCGAAGGACTGCTGGCCAGCCTCGACCTCAAGGACACGGAAGACGACTCGAAGCGCCGGGGAGGGAACTAGTCATGGCTCGCACCGCGCACGCCCTGCTCTTCGGTCGCAATCCCTCCCAGCACGACACCTTCGACGTGGAGGCCGAGGCCGCGGAGGCCCTGGGGTTCGACACGTACCAGGTGGACCTGGCCGCGCTGCTCAACGGCAACGCCGAGCTGGCGCTCGAGGCCGTGCCGCACCAAGGCCCCCTGCGCCTGCTCTACCGGGGCTGGATGCTCACCGAGGAGGAGTACGGCGCGCTCGACGAGGCCCTCTCCGAGCGCGGCCACCGGCTCACCACCACCCCCACGCAGTACGCCGCCGCGCTGTACCTGCCTCTCTGGTACCCGCGCCTCGCGCGCTACACCGCGCGCTCCATCTGGACGGAGGGCACGCAGGCCCGCGAGGCCTGGAGCGAAGCGGTCCGCGTGCTCGGCCCTCCGCCGTGGATTCTCAAAGACCACGTGAAGTCCGCGAAGGAGCGCTGGGAGGAGGCCTGCTACGTGCCCGCCGGCGCCACGCTCGAGGACTTCGCGCGCACGTGCGAGAACCTCATCGAGGAGCGCGGCGAGCGCTTCGAGCGGGGGCTCGTCGTCCGCAAGTACCTGCCCCTCAAGGTCTACGGCCGCACGCCCACCGGCCCCGCCCACCTGGAGTTCCGCCTCTTCTTCGGCCACGGCCGCCTGCTCGCCGCCGAGCCCCAGCATGAGTTCGACGTCGAGGTCCCCGACTTCTCATCCTTCGAGCCGCTGGGACGCCGCATCGACTCACCCTTCTTCTCCCTCGACGTCGCCATGCTCCAGGACGGCGGCTGGGCCGTCATCGAGGTGAACGACGGCGGCGTCTCCGGCCTGCCTCCGGGCCTGGACCCTCGCGCCCTCTTCGAGCCCCTGCTGGGGACCGGGTAGACAGGCACCCGCCGCGCCATTTGCGCCTGGGTGCCTCGCCTCGCGGGGCATCTGGGTTATGGTCCGTTCCTTTGAAGTTTTGACGTCAAACCAGGCAAGGAACGATGCATTTCGAATTGGCCTTCGTCCTCATCTTCGCAGTCGCGACCGCGGTGGCCATCGCGGCGCGGTATTTCAAGATTCCCTACACGGTGGCCCTGGTGGTGGCGGGGTTGACGCTGGGCGCGGTGCATCTGTTCGAGCCACCGCACCTCACCAAGGAGCTGCTCTTCGCCATCATCCTGCCGGGCCTCTTGTTCGAGGCGGCGTTCCACCTCGAGTTCCGCAAGTTCTGGAAGAACAAGCTGACCATCCACGCCATGGCGATTCCGGGCGTGGCGGCGTCGGCGGGCCTGACGGCGTTCATCCTCTCGCACTGGGTGGAGGGGATGAACGTGGTGACGGGGTTCGGGATGATTCCGGCGATGGTGTTCGCGTCGGTCATCGTCTCCACGGACCCGATTGCGGTGGTGGGCCTGTTCAAGTCGTTGGGCGCGCCCAAGCGGCTGCTCATCCTGGTGGAGGGTGAGAGCCTGCTGAACGACGGCACCGCCGTGGTGCTCTTCACGCTGGTGGTGGCCGTGGCGATGGGCGGCCAGTTCACGGTGGGCGGCGCGGTGATGGACTTCATCAAGGTCGCCGGCATGGGCATGGTGGTGGGCAGCGCGGTGGGCTACGTGGCCGCGCGGGTCATCAAGAAGGTGGATGACGCGATGGTGGAGATCACCTGCACCGTCATCGCGGCGTACGGCTCGTTCGTCATCGCGGAGAACTTCCACTACTCGGGCGTCATCGCGACGGTGGTCGCCGGCATGCTGTGCGGCAACTGGGCCACGCACGAGGGCATGAGCCCCACCACGCGCGTCGCGGTGGAGAGCTTCTGGGAGTACTGGTCCTTCGCGCTCAACTCGGTGGTGTTCCTGCTCATCGGCCTGGAGGTGAACCTCACCTCGCTGCTCGCGTCGTGGAAGCCGATCCTGGCGGCCTACTTCGCGGTCATCGCGGGCCGCGCGGTGGTGGTGTACGGCGTGTCCGCCATCCTGAAGCTCACGTCGGAGCGCATGCCGTGGTCCTGGAGCGGAGTGCTCACGTGGGCGGGGCTCCGGGGCGCCATCTCCATGGTGCTGGTGCTCAGTCTCCCGGCGGACTTCGCGCACCGCGAGCTGCTGGTGAACATGACGTTCGGCGTGGTGGTGCTATCCATCGTGTTCCAGGGCCTCACCATGGCGCCGCTGTTGCGCAAGCTGCGCATCACCGGCCTCAAGGACGAGTACCAGGAGCAGTACGAGCTGGCCCGCGGTCGACTGGGCGCCATCCACGCCGCGATGGCCGCGCTCGAGGCGATGCGCCGCGCGCGGGAGATTCCCGGCGACGTGGTGAGCCAGGTCGAGAAGGACTACCAAGAGAAGGAGCGCGTGATGGAGGCGGAGCTGGCGCAGCTCAAGCAGCAGTCGATGCGCTTCCACGAAGAGGAGCACCAGGAGGCCATCCGCCGCGTGCTCATCGTCGAGAAGGAGTCGCTGCTCAAGGCGTACCAGTCGGCCACCATCGGCAAGGAGGCCTTCGCCACGCTCACCGCGGAGCTGGACGAGCGCATCGCCCAGGCTGACGCCGCCGAGGCTCACACCTCCTCGCCCGCCGCGCCGTCGACGCCCACGAGCGCCGTCGGGACCTGAGGTACGTTAGGGCACGGGAGGCTTCGGTGACTCCGGAGCCTCCGGTGCCTGGGCGGACAGGGACTGCTCGGGCAGGCGAATCACCTGCCCGGGGAGCGCCTCACCGAGGGGCCCTGCCGTCGTGGCACTCGTCGTCGAGGCCCCCAGGGTCTCCACCGCGCTCGGGGCTGGCGCAGCTTGAGGCGGAGCAACCGTGTCCGCGTTCGACGGAGCTGCGCTGAGCGATTCAGCGTTGGTGGGAGTCGAGACACCGGGAGTCGCCACCGTGCTCGCGGAAGGGGAGCCCAGTGTCTCGGCGGTCGGCGGCGAGGCGGCGGACGCGGCGCCCGTCGAAGCGCCCTCCACGGTGGCCGTCGTCGCGGCGCCTGAGGAAGCTCCCTGCGCCTCACGCTGCTCCAGTCGGGCACCGCCCTGCTCCGCCGCGCGGAGGAACTCGTCGTACTCGGACTTGCGGGCCTCGGACTTCGCCTGCGTCTTCTCCGTCTGCTTCGCCGCCGCGTCCCGTCCGAGCTTCAGCGCACGGGCGCTGAGCACCACGCCGCCCGCGAAGGCGAAGACGTTCAGCACCGAGCCCAGGCCGCCCAGCCACAGCGCATCCGCGCCGCCCTGCACGAAGCCCAGCGCGAGGACGAAGGTGGCGCCGGACACCGCCGCGCCCGCCGCCGTCTTCCACGGCCGCAGCTCCATCACCCGCCCCGCGCCGTAGCAGAGCGTCGGCAGCACCGCGAGCAGCCACAGGTTCTCCAGCAGCACCGCGACCAGAATCTTGAGCGGACCGAAGGACAGCGACTGCACCCGCTGGCTCAACCGCAGCGTCAGCGACACACTCAGCGTCGAGCCCATGACCAGCGCGATGAAACCCAGTCCCACGATGAACTGGAAACGGCG
Source organism: Myxococcus fulvus (assembly GCF_900111765.1). The sequence goes on along the minus strand of NZ_FOIB01000006.1, from coordinate 179,477 downwards.
GATGCGTACGCGCAGCGGCTCGAGGGCACTGGTCTTGGGGCTCACGGCCGGCAGCCTACTCCACTTCAGCCCTCGTCCTCGTCCGCGTCCGCTTCGCCCCCCGCTGAGCGAGGAGGCGGGCCGTCCGCGTAGAAGACCTCCTCCAGCACCAGGCCCTGGGGCGGCGCCGTGGGCCCCGCGTTCTTCCGGTTCCGCGAGGCCAGCACCTCGGCCACCCACGCCTCGGACCGACGCCCCTTGCCCACCTCCACCAGCGTGCCCACGAGGTTTCGGACCATGTGCTTCAGGAAGGCCGTCCCCTCCACCACGAAGCTGATGGCCCCACCCGGCTCGCCCTCGACGGACAGCCGGCGCACCTCGCGCACCGCGTGCTTCGCCTGGCAGTCCGACGCCCGGAACGCGGAGTAGTCATGTCGGCCCAGCAGGTGCGCGGAGGCCCTCCGCATCGCCTCCACGTCCAGCGGCGCGAACACCTCCCAGTGCGTCGTGCGCAGGAGCGGCGAGCGCGTGCGGCGATTGTTCACCCGGTAACGGTAACGCTTGCCTCGGGACCAGCGCCTCGGGTCGAACCCCTCTGGGGCCTCCACCGCGCTCACCACCGCGACGTCCTCTGGCAGCAGGCTGTTGAGGCCCTGCACATAGGCCTTCAGCGGCAGCGCGCGCTCGGTGTCGAAGCAGATGACCTGTCCTGTCGCGTGCACACCCGAATCGGTGCGCCCGGCGGAGCGCACGGACACCTGCTCTCCGAGCAGACGTCCCAGGGACTCCTCGAGCACGGCCTGGAGGGCGCGGCCATTGGGTTGCACCTGCCAGCCCACGTACCGCGTGCCCTCGTATTCGAGCGTCAGCTTCAGCCGAGGCATGTCAGCGGTACTTGAGCCAGGACTCGAGGAGCTCCGCCACCAGCCGGCCCGGCTGCACGTTGTTGCGACGGGCCACGGCCTCCAGCGCCTCCAACTGCTCCACGGTGAGCGGCACGGCCAGCATGCGCGGCTCGGTGCGCTCCTCGGGGCCACCGGGCGCGAGCGCGGCGATTCCCGGCGGAATCGTCAGGGGCGCGGTGACGGCGGGGGAAGGCTCGGACACGGGGGGTGGAGCGGTGTCCAGCGCGCCGACGACCTCGGACAGCTCCAGCGCCTCCTCGGAGGTGGGCGCGGTGGCCTGGCGCGCGCGCTGGCGACGCTGCTCCTCCTGGAGCTCCTCCTCGAAGAGCTGCTTGATGAAGTTGGCCAGGTGCAGCGGCGTGGGCGTGAAGTCGTACGCGTCCAGGAACGCGTCCAGGTCCTTCTGCATCTCCGCCGCCGTCTGATAGCGACGCTCGCGGTCCCGCTCGAGCGCCTTCATCAGGATGACCTCCACGCGCTCGGGCAGGTCCTCGCGGAAGTACGAGGGCGCGTAGATCTTCCCCTCGGTGATGCTGCGCATCACGGCGACCTCGGACTCGCCCGTGAAGAGCTTGAAGCCCGTGAGCCACTCGTAGAGCACGACGCCGAGCGAGAACACGTCGCTGCGGCAGTCCAGCGCCTTGCCCAGACACTGCTCGGGGCTCATGTAGCTGAGCTTGCCCTTGATTTCGCCCGTGCGCGTCTGGCTGACCTGGTTGGCCGCCTTGGCGATGCCGAAGTCGAGGATCTTCACCGAGCCGTCGAAGGCGACGACGATGTTCTCCGGCGACACGTCCCGGTGAACGATGTTGAGCGGGTTGTCGTAGAGGTCCGCCTTCGTGTGCGCGTGGTGCAGGCCCGCGCAGACGCAGGAGGCGATCTTCACCGCGTAGACCAGCGGGAAGGGGATGCCGAGCGCCTCCGCCTTGGGCACGACGCGGCGCATGTCGCGGCCGGCCACGTACTCCATGGCGATGAAGTAGCTCTCGGCGATTTTGCCCAGGTCGTGGATCTGCACGACGTTGGGGTGGTTGAGCTGGGCGGCGAGCCGGGCCTCGTTGAGGAACATCTTCACGAAGGCCGCGTGCTTGGACAGGTGCGGGCGGATGCGCTTGATGACGACGGGCGACTCGCGTCCGTCCTCACCTTCCTGGTGCGCGAGGAAGATCTCCGCCATCCCTCCAACGGCGATGCGGTCGATGAGCCGGTACTTGCCGAAGCGACCGGTTTCGCGCTGCTGCGGTGCGGCGGGAGACATGGACCCTGCACCTTAACCCGCGCCAGGGCACCTCGCGCTAACGAAGTTGGACGACGTGGACCTTCAAGGCCGGCTCCTGGCCAGGAGGGCTCGGGAAGTCGAGGGAAGAAGGCCCCGTCGACCCCAGCCCCCTCCCCTGTCGTCCGGCCAGGGCGATGCCCTCGGCCACCATCGTCTCGAAGCGCTTCAGGGGTAGGCCTGCATGGTTGCAGCAGGCGACCAGCCGGCCTCCGGGTGCGACGACGCGAGCGGCGGACTCGGCCAGTCGGGCGTAGTCGCGCGCCGCGGAGAAGCGGGCCTCCTTCGTGTTGGAGAAGGACGGAGGATCCGCGATGACGAGGTCGAACGTCTCGCCCTTCTTCGCCAAGCGCTTGAGCCAGTCGAACACGTCCCCGGCCACATAGTCATAGCGGTCCGCGGACTGTCCGTTGAGGCGCGCGTTCTCCTCGCCCCACTCGAGCACTCGGCGGCTCGCGTCCACGTTGAGCGCCCGCTTCGCGCCGGCCGCGGTGGCGACGACGCCGAACGCGCAGGTGTATGAGAAGAGGTTGAGCACGGTGAGGCCGCGCGCCTCGTTCAGGAGCCACGCGCGGGTGTCGCGCATGTCCAGGTACAGGCCGACGGAGAGTCCTTGTCCGGGGCGGATGAGGAAGGACAGGCCGTTCTCGAGCGCCGTGAGGGACTCGATGGGCTCACCGCGCGCGGCGCTCTCAGGTGCGAGCGTCTCCTTCGCGACGTTGGCGAGGACGCGGGCCTCGCGGGGGCGGCGCTTGAGATAGAGGCTCGTCGGGGCCCACGCGGCCATGGCGGCGTCGAGCAGGGACTCCTCTTCCGAGGTGGAGAGGTCGCGGTAGAGGCTGACGACGTAGAGGCCGCCGAAGCGGTCGACGGTGACGTCGGGGACACCGTCCGCCTCGCCATTGAGGACGCGGAAGGCGGTGGTGCGGGCGTCATCGAGCAGGGGTCCGCGCCGGGCCTGCGCGGTCCGCAGTGTGTCCACGAGGGTGGGCATGGGCCCTCCCTGTATCAGCTTCCGAGCCGGGCGCGAGACCAGACGCGCTCGAGCGCCTCGGTGGCGGCGAGGGACAGGTCCACGTAGTCGGTGCCGAGCAACTGTCCCTCACGCACGCGGACGCGGCCATCGACGATGGTCCAAGCGACGGGAGAGCGAGCGAGCTGTCCGATGAGATAGGGCGAGTAGCCCGTCTCGGGGTCGGCGGCCGGAATCGAGTCGTAGACGACGAGGTCGGCGAGGCTGCCCTCCTCGACGGTGCCGGAGGGAAGGCCGAACAGGCGCGTGCACAGCTCCGCGGGGCCGCTGACGAGCAGGTGCGCGAGCGTGCTGTCCACGTCGGGCAGGTGGCCCGCGCGGGAGATGCGCAGCACGCCGACGAGGGCCGCGAGTAGCTCGTCCTGGAGGGTGCCATGGCCGCCGGTGCCCAGGCCGAGCAGGTGCAGGCGCAGGAGGATGGCCTCCATCGGGTCCGTGCCGCGCTCGAGGGTGCGCACGCCGCGGGCCGCGAGCGAGACGAAGGTCTCGGTCTGCTCCAGGCGGGTGGCCTCGGCGCTGTCCAGGGCGCGGGCATAGCCGGCGATGGCGCGGGGGCCAAGCAGTCCGAGCGAGTCGAGCCGGGGCACGACGCGCTGACCATGTCGTGCGTAGGTGGTGCTGAGGTCGTCCTCGTTCTCGGCGAGGTGGAAGACGGTAGGGACGTCGAGCTCCGCGCTCAGGCGGGAGATGCGCGACAGGAGCGCATCCTCGCAGGTGTACGAGGCGTGGAAGCCGAGCGCACCGCGCACCATGCGGTGCTTCGCATGACGGCGGGCGAAGTCCGCGTTGGCGTCGAGCCACGCATCGGCCTGGGTGGCGCCGTCCATGCTGTGCGTGGCGTGGCTGGTGACCAGGCGCAGCCCAACGCTCTCGGCGGCGCGGGCCTGGGCGGCGAGACCACCGGCGACATCGGAGCAGGCGAGGTGCTCGACGACGAGGGTGACGCCGTCGCGCAGGGCGCGCGCGGCGGCGAAGCGCGTGAGGGCCTCCACGTCCTCGGTGGACACGAGCCGGGCCACGCGGCGCATGCGCTCCAGTCGCTCGCGAGGCGGCAGGAGGAGGAACTGGCCATTGGGCGGCAACAGCTGCCCGTTGACGAGGTGCGAGTGGCTGTCGACCAGGCCCGGGGCGACGAGGCGACCGCGACAGGCGACCTCCCAGTCACCGGGCAGCACCGGTACGTGGGCGTCGGGCGCGACGCGACGGATGACGCCACCTTCGACCACCACGGCCATGCCACGGCGGACCCGACCATCCGCTCGGAACACAGCGCAGTTCTTCAGCAGCAGGCGACCTTCCATGTCCGACATCTGTCATAGCACGGCTTCCCCGAGGGGGGAGCAGGACAAGTCGGGGAATCCCGGGGCCGATATGGGGGCTTGCCAGACGCAGGCAACTCGGTGCAGGGCCCGCTCGATGGTGGGATGTCGCCTCGAGGAGCCACGCATCGAAGTGCCTTGCTGGCTGTGATTTACTCACCCGACGCCGGCCAACGCCAGGAGCACAGGCTTTGCGAAAGCTGCTGGGAATCGCCTCGAGACCTGGGGCCGTCATCAGACTCCTGCGGAGTGCCAGGCAGGCGCCCGCCGAAGCGCTCGCCTACTTCGGCTCGGAGGAGGGCTTCGCGGATGACGGGGCGCTCTCTCGTTACCCCAGGTTCTTCCAGGTCCACATCTGGCGGCGCATTCGCGCGACGACGCGATCCCCGGAGATTCAAAATCGGGCTGTGACGGCGCTGGTGGGATTGAATCATCCGCCAGACAACCTCATTCCCTATCTCTGGCAATGCCTGACGGACGGACGGCTGAGCATGGTAGCCGGTACCGTCCTCGAAGCGTGCGAGCCCCGCTTGAGGGACGATGAACTCGAAACCATCCTCCGAACCATCGAGCGTGAGGCGCCTGCCGAGGATCGCCTCACCCTGGCGCTGGTCTTCTTCTCCTGGAAACGGAGGGCTCGGACGCAGCGATTCCTCGAGGCAAGCGGGCTCTGGGCCTGGCGGGTACACGTCCCTCGTGAATGCGGAGCCATCATACTGACCTTGATGTTTCCGGAGGACCATCCCCTGGCCTGTGACGTCTGTGACCAGCAATGGCTGGCTCCGTGGCTCATCATCGGCCCCAGGGCGACCATCTGCGCGGGCTGTGTGCGTCGGGGCACCACGGCCAGGTCGCCCCGGCATCCTGGCTGTGTGTTCTGTGGACATGCGGGCACGGAGACGTGCGAGGTCTGTGCCGAACATGTCGAGACCCTGATGAAGAGCAGAACCCGCTCACCCCAATTTCGGGCGCGAGCCCCCGTCCCCTCTCGCTGACGAAAGCGCGCCTTCGCAGGAGGCCCGGGAGCACTGTAGGCTGGGGCCCACATGAGAACGCGGTCCCTCCTCCTCCCAGGACCGGCGGCTCTGGCGGCACTGGTGCTCACCGTGCGGCTCGGGATGTCGCCGCTCAAGAACTTCGACCTCTTCTTCCACCTCGCCGGGGGCCAGTTCGTCCTGAAGAACGGCTTCACCCGCGTGGACCCCTTCAGCGTCACGGGGACCGCGGGCTGGGTCCCCCACGAGTGGGGCTTCGGCGTGCTCTGCGTCGGGCTCATCCGCCTGCTCGGCGCCGCGGGTCCCGCGCTGCTCGTCGCGGGGCTCGTCGCGCTCAACCTCATGCTCCTGTGGAAGGTCCTCGAGCGCGCCGCATCGGGTCGACGCGGCCTCTTGGCCGTCGCCACGCTCGCCGCCCTGCTCGTCGTCTACGGCCCCACCTGGCCCCAGGAGCGGCCGTACCACCTGGGCCACCTGCTCTTCACCCTCGCGGTGCTCGCCATCCAGTCGTGGCGCGCGGGCAATGACCGCATCCTCTGGGTCTTCCCATTCCTCGGCGCCATCTGGGCCAACGTCCACGGAAGCTGGTTGCTCGGGCCCGCGCTCCTCGGCTCCACCGCCGTGGGCCAGTACCTCGACGAGCGCACCCCGGAGTCGCTCCGGCGCTCACTGAAGGCCGTCGGCTTCAGCGTCGCCGCGTTCCTCGCCGCGGGACTGGGGCCCGATGGCATCAACATCTATCTGTACCCCATCCACCACTCGCTCCTGGCCTCCACGCAGACCATCGTCGAGTGGCGCCCCCTCAACCTCGACCTCGCGTCGAGCTGGGCCTATCTCGCGCTCGGCGGCGCGGCCTGCTTCGCTGTCGGCCAGTCCCGCGTCCGCAAGGTGGCCATCCTGCTGCCCGCCTTCGTGCTGGGGATTGCCGCCATCAAGGTCCAGCGGCATGCGCCCTTCGCGGCCGTGCTGCTCGCGCTCGCCCTGCTGGAGCATGCGGCGCTGACGCGTGTCGCGGGCGAGACCACGGACACGGTGGTCAGTGCCTGGAAGCGCTTCTGGGGTCGGGCGGATGCGTGGACAGCCGGGTGGAGCGCCAAGGCCGGGGGCGGACTCTGGCCCACGCTCGCGCTGCTGGGGCTCGTCGTGATTCACGCCCAGCACCCGCTGCCCTTCGACCAGGGCGTGAAGCGCTCCGTCATCCCCATCCCCGTGTTCGAGGCGCTGCGCAAGCACCCGCCGGGCAAGGTGCTCAACCCCTTCGTCATCGGCGGACCCATCTCGTTCTTCGCGGGCGCCGACTACAAGGTGTTCATCGACAGCCGGAATGACCCGTTCCCCATGTCCATCCACGAGGACTACGACAAGCTCGTGTGGGGCGAGCCCGGATGGGAGGACGCGCTGGCTCGCTATGACCCGGACTACCTCCTCTGGGACATCGAGAACCCGGGGAACATCCTGCTCGACAACCTCCGAGTGCTCGGGGGCTGGCGGGAGGAGGCGCGGGACGGCAACTACGTCCTGTGGATTCGCGAGCGTCCCACCGCGACGGGCCACCCATGACGACGCGGAGACTCGAGGGACGCAAGGTCGCGCTCGCCGTCGTCGGGCTCGTGGCGATGCTCGCGTTCGACTACAGCCCCGTGCTGCGCGGCGAGCTGCTCGCGGGCCGCGACGTGTTCCGCATCTTCTTCCCCGACTCCGCCTTCCTGCTCGAGTCCCTGCGCACGGGGGAGCTGCCCCTGTGGACGCCGTACATGCGGCTGGGGCAGCCGTTCGCCGCGACGCTCTACTCGCAGGTGTTCTATCCGCCGCGATGGGTGGCTGTGCTCGTCTCCGGGCACATCATCTCGATGACGGTGATGCACATCGCACACGCGGCGCTCGCGGCGGTGGGCGTGTTCCTGCTCGCGAGGAGGCTGCGTGCTTCGTGGCCCGCGTCGCTCGTCGCGGGCGCCATGTTCGGCCTGTCGCCGATGATGACGGACCTGGGCATCCAGCAGAACGTCGTGGATGCCGCGGCCTGGAGTGGGTTCATCCTCCTGGCGGCGTATGACCTCGCGCTCCAGCCCGGGCGAGGACCGCTGACCCGCCTCGCCATCTTCTCCACCCTGTCCCTGTTCGCCGGCTCGCCGGAGACCACGCTGTGGCAAGGAATCATCGCGGTGCTCGTGGCCGGTTTCGTCGGCGCGACGAAGACACCTGGAGCCACCCGACAGGTCGCGAGCCCCGGCGGTTCGGGGACACCTCACGATGTCGTGGCATCCCGCGACGCCTCGGCGCAGGTCCCGCAACAGGCCTCCGCTCACCCTCCCATCACAACGCCTCGCCCCACGGCCTCTTCGCAGGTCGCTTCCGCCCTCGACAGTGAGTCCCACGTCGCCTCCAGCACCACCACCGAGCAAGAGCAGACCCTCCACGTCACCACCGCCTCGCCCCGTTCCTCACGGGCTTCGCTGAGCGGAGCCCGCTCCCGGGTTCGTGCCGTGACGGCCATCGTGGGTGGTTTCATCCTCTCCGCCATCCTCGCCTCCGTGGTCCTGCTGCCCACGGCCGAGTTCGCGCTCAACTCGCTGCGCGCGCAGGGCGGCTGGTCGGAGCAGCTCGCGTGGTCCGTATCGTGGCCGCAGGTCCTCTCGTCGGTGTGGCCGCTCGCGGACTGGCCTCGCGACAGGTACTGGGGCAAGGACCAGTGGTTCATCCTCAACCTGTTCCTCGGCACCCTGCCCTGCGCGCTCGCCATCGTCGGTGGGCTCCACGGTCCCCGGCGCGCTCGCCCCTTCCTCATCGGCGCTCTTGCGTTGGTGCTGCTGAGCCTGGGGCGGCACTTCCCTCCCGCGGCCTGGGTCCTCCAGTCCGTGCCGCCGTTCTCCCTCTTCCGCTATCCCGCGAAGTACTTCGTCGGCACCGCCTTCTGTCTCTCCGTGCTCGCGGCCTTCGGACTGGATGCACTGGGCCGGCTCGCACGGAAGCTGCCACCCTCGCGCGTGAAGGCCGCCGTGGCCTTCGTCCTCATGGGCGCCGCCATCGCCGCGAGCGGCCCCGTGGTGCGCATGCTCCCCATGCGCGCCTCCGCTGAAGCAGGCGCCCCCTGGGTGCCCTTCGCGCTCGGGCTCGCCGTCGTCACAGTGCTCCTGCTGCCGTGGTCCTTCGCCCGCCCGCGCCGCGTGCGACACGGACTCGCGGCGCTCGCCGTGCTGGAGCTCGCGGCCGCGCACTCGTTGCTCGGCGTTCCCCGCTACACGCCCTGGGAGGCCTTGAAGCAACCCTTCTCCCTGCGCGCCTTCCTGCCCGAGCCCTTCCAGGGACGCATCAGCGCGGACATCGAAGGACCCGAGGACCCGACGCGCGTCGGCATCACCAACACCATCGAGCGCAGCCTCGACCGCCTCATCCCCAACCGCTTCGTCGAGGAACGCCTCCCCGCCCTCGAAGGCTACGGCGCTCCCGAGCCGCTGCGCTCGGACGTCTTCCACCTCGCGGGAGAGCGCGGCGCCTACGACCTCGCGGGCGTCACGCACTACATCCGCAAGGGGCCGCCCCCCTTCGACGACCTCGAGTTGCTCCATCAGGCCGAGGATGGCACCACCCTGTCCCGCTCGCGCACCGCGCTGCCTCGCGCGTTCCTCGTCCAGCGCGCCCGCGTCGTCTCGGACGAAGAAGCCCTGGAGGCCGTCCTCGACGAGGACCATCCCTTCCGGGAGATCGCCTTCCTCGCCACCGGCGAGCCTCTGGACCAGCCCGAATGCGCGGGAGGCTCCGTACGAATCGAGAAGAGCACCGCCCAGCACCTGGAGCTCGACGTCAGCGCATGTGACGACAGCTACCTCGTCGTCTCGGACAGCTACTACCCCGGGTGGCGCGCGACGGTGGACGGGAAGGACACCCCCATCCACCGCGCCAACCACGCCCTGCGCGCAGTGCGCCTGACGCCCGGCGCCCACCGCGTCCACTTCGACTACGCGCCCACGAGCTTCCGTCTGGGACTCGCCCTGTCACTGCTCGGCTGGGCGGGGCTCGGCTTCGTGTGGTTCAGGGCGAGACGCCGCGCGTGACGGGTTTCACGACGTCACGCCGTGCCGCTCCGCGTTCGCCACGAACGCATCCCGCAGGTACCGCGCGAGCCCCGGCTTCACGCTGTCCAGGTTCTCCGTGAAGCGCGAGTCCCCCACGTACATCTCCCCGAGCCCTCGCTGCATCACGTGTGAGCATGGGTAGAACCACTTCGAGATGAACTGGCGATACGCCTCCGCGAGCGCCAGCACCTCGGGGTCCGTCGCCGCGCGCCGCGCTTCGAGCTGCCTCGCGAGCGACCCGAGGAGACCGTCCTGCTCCGCCTTGATGGCGCTCCAGTCCTCCTTCTTGTAGCGCGAGGTCCGTCGGGACGACTCCCGGTACGCCTCGGTGTCCCCCCAGCGCTCCTTCACCTCCGCCTCGTACTTCGACGGGTCGAAGTCCCCAAACGCCTCGAACATCTTCTCGTTGTCCATGTGCTTCCCCTGCTCGAGTGCCTCCAGCGCCTGGTCCACCGTGCGCCGGAGGGCGTCCAGTCGCGAGGCCCGCTCGGACAGCAACTGTCGCTGCATGAGCAAGGCCGCGCGGAGGTCGAAGTGAGGGTCGCCCAGGATGCGGCGGATCTCCTCCAACGGGAAGCCGAGCTCCCGGAAGAAGAGCACCTGCTGCAGCCGCCGCAGGTCCACCTGCGTGTACAGCCGGTAACCCGCCTCGCTGCGTCCCGAGGGACTCAACAAGCCCAGGTCGTCATAGTGATGCAACGCCCGGACGCTGACCTTCGCCAGACGGGCCACCTGGCTGACTGTAAGGGCCATCTCTCTCCACCTCGGATGAGATGACTAAGGCCTCACGTCGCGTGAGGGTCAACCCCGGGCGTGCACGAAGCACACGACTGCTTCCCCGCAAGCCATCGAGTCCGCGCGCAGGGCCCCGCGCCATTCGAGGAAGAGGCCATGTGCAGGAGTAAGAGGTCAGGCTCCAGCGGTGAGCGCTCTGCCGCGAGGACTCGCAGCCCTCCGCGTCACTCGCCGCGAGCCACGCTCGCCGGAGCGTCCATCGGCGGACGGAAGACATAGAACATCAACGGCGAGCCCTCCGTCGCGCGCACGGTGGCGCCCCGACGCAGCACCCACAGCTGGCCTACCTTCACCGGCTTCTCCTCGTCCGCCGCGAGGACTCCCGAGCCCTCCGCCACGTAGACGATGACCGGCTCCGCGCGCGTCGCCTCCAGCGAATGCGCGCCCCGCGCGAGCACCACGCTGGACATCCGCCCCTCCAACGCGGGCAGCTTCACCACCACTGCCTCCCCGCCCGCCTCGGCCAGCTTCGCGAGCGCCTGCAACGGCGTGAAGGTGAAGGGCTCCGGCCCTCGCTGCATCCGCGCGTCCTCCCCGTCGATGTAGAGATTTCCATCGAAGCGCGGCGCGGCGAACACCAGGTTGCCCAGCATCTGGTCCTCCGCGCGGTTGAACCACGCGTGCCCGGTGAAGGGCTCGGAGGCAATCAAGTCCCCGGGAGGATGCGTCCCGCGTCGCTCCGTCAACGCCCCATCCTCGCCCCAGATCTGCTGCACCTCCGCCTGCCCCGCGACGATGACCGTGGCCTCGTGCGTGCGACGGTGGATGTGCAGCGGGCACGCCTGTCCCCGCCCCATGACGTGCAGGTGCACCGTCGCGCCGTCGGCGAAGAAGAACGTGTCCGAGATGTCCGCCGCGTCGGGGTTCTTCTGGGCCAGCGACTCGAAGACGGCGGGCACGTCGAAGACCTCGACGTCCGGGTCCTCGGGCACCGTCATCGCGCGCTTCACCGCGAACAGCACCGCCACCAGGAACACCGTCAGCACCAGCGACAGCGTCCGGTACAACACCACCCGACGTCGCAGCGTGGCGGACTCAACCGAGATGGGCTCGCTCAAGGAGGGCATCCTGGACGTCAATCACGCCGGGCCCCTCGCACCACCGCCGAGCCCATGCGTACAAAGAAACATGGCGGGGCCCTCCGTGAGGAGGACACCCGCCACATGATTCGGAGGAAGCGCCGCGAGGCGACTCCTCACGAGACCCGAGGGACTCAGTAGGCGTTGTTCTTGCCGAAGTCCTTCATCGTCTTCTTGTTCAGCGCGACGTTGGACGACTGACCGTCGTTGTCCACGTCGGAGTTGCCGGCGAGGGCGGCCGCGGAGGCGCCGAACAGCTTGCGGATGTTGTCACCGAACAGCGTCACAACGCCGATGGCGGCGATCGCGATGAGGGCAACGATGATGATGTACTCGGTCATGCCCTGACCACGAGCCTTGCGGAGCTGGTTCTTCTTCGAGATCGCCTTCATGGAAGTCTCCTGGGGTTCAGACGGGAAAGACACCCTGTTACTCGGGGTTGAAACGCACCCTAAAGGAGATCCCACCTGCACCTCCATCCGTCATCGGGAGGATGGGGGCAATCTCCTGTGATTCCGGGCGAATAGCTCACTTCTTGAGAATTGGAGGCCCGCTCAGGGGCCAACCGGGGCCGCAACGGGCGGAGAATCCCGGGTGCACGCGGAGGCAGGGAGAGCATCGCACAGGTTCCGCACCGCCCGTGACAGGTCCTCGTCCTGCGGGTGCTCGGCGGCGGCCTGCCGTCCCAGGGCGAGCGCATCCCGAGCGTCCACCGGCGTCCAGACAGTCCGCGTGGCCCAGGCCTGCTCGGCCACGAGCTTGAGGTACGCGGCGATCAGCTCCGGCTCACGCCCACCCTTCCTCACCTCGGGCTCCAGGAGGGAGGCGGCCAGCGTCAAATCCTTCTGGGCCAGGGCGGCGCGGGCCAGGGCCACGGCGGCCCCCCGGCTGTCGGGCGCCACCTGCCGCCACAGCGAGGCCACGCCTCGGACCAGCGGGTCATTCGCGGCGTGGTAGCGCTCCATGTTCCGGTAGAGCCGCTCGGCCTGCTCGGGGGTGGGAGGGTGCTGGCGCAGGTAGTCCTCGATGAACAGCCGCGAGCTGCCATCCGGGGAGCGCCGCTCGTCCTTCACGCGCACATCCAGGTTCGCCACGAAGAAAGCGATGGGCGAGGCGTACTCGAGCAGGTTGTGGTCATCCGTGTTGATGGGACCCGGCCCCGCGAAGGCGAGCTGCCCCTCCTCGCTGTGCACCTGCTTGGAGAGCAGCGAGAACACGTCCGTCAGGCCCACGCGCTCCAAGTCCTTGCGGACCTCGGGCAGCGCCATGCGCCGGGCCAGCCGCTCCGCGTCGAGCGCCAGCGGCTTGCGGCTCGCGACCATGACCAGGTCCTGCGGCCCCAGCCACGTGGTGGCGTGCGGGAAGGTGTCGCGCATGGTGCGGACCACCAGCCGGATGAGCTCGTCGTTGCTCTCGTAGGTGTGGATCCACTGCACCAGCACCCCGTCGTCGGTGAGGTGCCGGTCCACCGTCTGGAAGAAGTCCCGCGTGAAGAGGCCGGACACACCCGCCACCCACGGGTTGGAGGGCACGCTCACGACCAGATCGTACTTGCGGTCCGCCAGCGCCATGAACGTCTTGGCGTCGTCGATGTGCACGCGCGTGCGCGGGTCATCCACCGCGTTGCGGTTGTCATCCTTGAACAGGCGCGCGGCGTCGATGACCGCCGGGGCGATCTCCACCATGTCCAGCCGCTCCACCGGATGCGCCAGCACACTGCCGGCCGTAATCGCCGCGCCCGCGCCCACCAGGAGCACGTTCTTCGGCTCGCGCGCGTGGAGCAGCGCGCCCAGGTGGCCGGCCATCACCTGCGTCTCCACGTCGCTGCCGTTGGAGGCGTCAATCTTGCCGTTGAGCTTCATGAAGCGCAGGTGGTCCTTGGGATAGTCGGCCACCAGCACCGTCGCGAAGGTGTCGTCCCGGTAGAACACGGGCTGGAAGTTCTTCTCCGTGTCCGCCACCAGCTTCGCGTAGCTGTCCGGCGGCTTCTGGTGCGAGCGGATGGAGGCGATGCCCGACAGCCGCACGGACCAGCCGCTCATGCTGCCCAGCACCACCACGGCCAACAGCGCCGCCGCGCCCACCGGCCACAGCGCGCGCGCGGAGCTCTGGGGACGACCCGACAGCGCGTGGAAGGCCAGCGCCGCGGCGGCGAGGTTCGCCACCACGCCCGCCACGAAGTTGCCCTCCATGCCCCACCACGGCATCAGCACCAGGCCACCCAGCGCCGAGCCGGTGATGGTGCCCACCGTGTTCCACAGGTACACGCTGCCCAGCTCGCGCCCCACCTCGGACACCTTCGCCGTGGCCACGCGCGCCGCCGCCGGGAAGGCCGCGCCCATGAAGAACGTGGGCACCAGCAGCACGAGGCAGCAGAAGCCGAACGTCAGCAACTGGAACAACGGCCAGGTGTCCACCGAGCGCGTCATCATCCACTGCGCCGAGCGGAACAGGTGCGGCAGCCGCACATACAGGGGCAGCGCCACGCAGAGGCTGGCCACCAGCGCGACCTGCGTGAAGCCGTAGACGCGCAGCGAGTCCACCTTCTGTGCGCGCGTCATCAACCAGAAGCTGCCCAGGCCGATGCCCAGGATGAACGCCGTCAGGATGAGCGTGAAGGCGTACGTGGAAGCGCCCAGGACGATGGACAAGAGGCGGATCCACGTCACCTGGTAGAGCATGGACGTGAAGCCCGACAGCAGCACGCCCACCAGCGCCGCGCGCACCGCCACGCGGGGATAGGCCACGTCCTGGGCCCCTTCCGCCACCGGCGCCGCCTGTCCGGGCGCGAGCGCCGGAGGGTACCTGCGCGCGAGCAGCAGCGCCGCCACCGCCAACAGGATGTTCAGCCCCGCCGCCAGCTTCGCGGAGGCCGACAGCCCCAGCACCGGCACCAGCCGCGTGCCCGCGATGAACACGCCCAGCGCCGCGCCCAGGCTGTTGACCGCGTACAGCCGCGCCAGCTCCCGCTGCACCCCCGACAGACTGTCCGCGAAATGACGAACCAGCGCCGGCAGCGTGCCGCCCATCAGCAGCGTGGGCACCACCAGCGACAGCGCGGCCACCAGCAGCCGAGGTCCCACGCGCCACCCGTCCGGCACGCTGGGCGCCACCGCCAGCCACAGGGCCCCCAGGGCGTCGAGGACATAGGGGAAGGCCAGCGCGTACAGCGCCACGCCCAGCTCCAGCACGCCATAGAGGGCCAGCGGGCTCTTCACCCGGTCCGCTGTCCGCCCGAAGACAGATGCCCCCAGCGCCAGGCCGCCCATGAAGGTGGCGAGCACCACGGCATGCGCCTGACCACTGTTGCCCAGGACGTTCCCGAGATACTTGGACCAGACCAACTCGTAGACCAGCGCGGTGCCTCCCGACAGGAAGAGGAGGGCCGACACAAGGTTCTTCGGGAAACGCGCGATGAGGGACATAAGGGGACAGCGCGGAACCTTACTCGTTATGTTCGGGACCCACCAATGAACGCCCACCTCCTGCAAGCCGCATTGCTCGCCTGGTCTCCAGGCCTGCGGGTGACCCGCGCGCAGGGAGACTGCGCCGCCATACTCCACCACCCCGCCGAGTCACTCGTGGACCGCCCGCTCCACGTGGCCCTCGGCGTCTCCCAGGAGCGCGCCCGCGAGCTGGACCGCGTCGCGCGCGAGGACCGCCGCGCCGTGGAGTTCGTCTCCGCGCACCTGGGCGGAGAGGACGCCACACCCTTGAGGCTCACGCTCGGTCAGGAGGACGGAGAGTCCTGCGCGTGTGTCCAGGACCTCAACGTGCTGCTCGAGGGCGCGCCGCCGGTGCAGATTTCACGGCTGTCCTCGTCGCTCAGCCATGAGATCCGCAACCCCCTGTCCTCGGTGAAGATGGCGGTGCAGACGCTCGCGCGGAACACCGCGCTGTCGGACCGGGACAAGCGGCGGCTGACCATCGCCAACCGCGAGATCCGCACCATGGAGCGCATGCTGTGGCTCCTGTCCGAGTACGGCCGCGACACCACGCCCAACCTGGACGCGCACGCGCTGCGCTCGGTGCTCCAGGAGGCCCAGGGCATGGTGGCGCTGGAGCTGGCCGAGCGGCGCATCGAGGTGCGCGTGGACGAGGAGGCGGAGCTGCCGCGCGTGCGCGTGGACCCCAATCGGCTGCGGCCCGTGCTGGCGCAGGTGCTGCTCAACGTGGCCATGGGCCGCCCCGAAGACAGCCCGGTGGAGGTCGCCCTGAAGCGGGGCGGACCGGGCCGCGTGCTCATGGTGCTCAAGGACCCCGCCGCCGCCCTGCCGCCCGAGGAGAGCGGCACCCTGTTCGAGCCCTTCGGCTCGCGGCTGGCCCGGGGGGCGGGCCTGTCGCTGGCGGCCCTGCGCCGGGTGATGATGGGGCAAGGAGGGGACGTGGCCGCCGAGGGCAGCGCGGAGCCCGGCATGGTGTTCACGCTGACGTTCGCCACCTGAGAGGGACGCCATGGAGACCCTCCTCATCGTCGACGACGACGTGTCGCTCCTCGAGACCTTGAAGATGCACTTCGAGGAGATCGAGCACGACAACCAGCCGCGCTACCAGGTGGCCACCGCCACCAGCGCCGCGGCGGGCCTGCGCGCGGCCCAGGAGACCATGCCCAGCGTGGTCATCCTCGACATGATGCTCCCGGACCGCACGGGCCTGGAGATCATCGAGGAGATGAAGGGGCTGTGCGGCGATGCCCGCATCATCCTCGTCACCGCGTACCACGACATGGAGACGACCATCCGGGCCATGAAGGCCGGAGCGTTCGACTACATCCACAAGCCCTTCCCGGACCCGGCCGCGCTGGACCTCGTCGTGGAGCGCGCGCTGGAGTACCGCCAGCTGTCGCGCCGCGCGGACGAGGTCAACCGCGAGAACGCCGCGGTGCGCCTGGGCGACATCGTGGGCACCAGCCCCCTGATGCAGCAGCTGGTGAAGGAGATCGGCAAGGTCACGGGCAGCCACGCCACCGTGCTGATTACGGGCGAGAGCGGCACCGGCAAGGAGCTCATCGCCCGCGTCATCCACAACTACTCGTACGACGAGCCCCGGCCCTTCATCGGCATCAACTGCTCGGCCATCGTCGACACGCTGCTGGAGAGCGAGCTGTTCGGCCACGAGAAGGGCGCCTTCACCGGCGCCACCGCGGGCAAGCCCGGCAAGTTCGAGCTGGCCGAGGACGGCACCGTCTTCCTCGACGAGATTGGCGACATGTCGCTGATGCTCCAGGCGAAGCTGTTGCGCGTGCTGCAGGAGCGCGAGTTCGAGCGCGTGGGCGGCGTCAAGCGCATCAAGCTGCGCGCCCGCGTCATCGCGGCGACGCACCGCACGCTCTCCGAGGAGGTGGAGGCCACGCGCTTCCGCGAGGACCTCTACCAGCGCCTCAAGGTGATTACCCTCCTGATTCCCCCGCTGCGCGAGCGGCGCGAGGACATCCCGCTGCTCGTCAAGCACCTGCTCGAGCGCATCAACGAGAAGGTCCACAAACGCGTCACGCGCGTGCCCACCGAGGTCATGGAGCGCCTCACCCGGCTGCCGTGGCGGGGCAACGTGCGCGAGCTGGAGAACGTGCTCACGCGCGCTGTCGTCCTCGCGCCAGGGGATGTGCTCCGCGGGGATGATCTGCCGGCACTCGACACCCAGCCCTCACCGGACAGCGGGCGGCCCCCGAGCAACAGCCTCATGTTCACCGCGCCCGCGGTGGACGACGCCAGTCAGATTCCGACGCTCGACGAGGCGGAGCGGATGCTGATCGCCCGTGCGATGGCCGTCACCAAGGGGCACAAGGGTCGCACCTGCCAGATTCTTGGAATCAGTCGCCCGACCCTCGAGCGCAAACTGCAGAAGTACAATCTTTCACAGGGACAGAACCCTTCAGGGCCGGGGTTCCCCGTGAAAGACGACCCGTGAACACTGTCCGGGCCGCGACAGAGGCTCCGGAGGTTTTAACGTTTCGTTCAACTTGATCAGACTGTTTGAACGTTCTGTTTCAGGTTTTGGACACAGGAGGCTGGGTGCTACGGACCTCTAGCGCTAAGTACCCGGCATTCTTGGATGTGTTCCCCCTGGAGCACTTCATTCCCCGCTGGCACGTTCCTTGGAACTGGAAAGCCCCGTTGCCGCCGAAGCAGGCGGCCGCTTCTACCCCCGACTGCCTTCCACGGAGTGAATGCCATGCACGGTTTCAATCGCCCCCTCGGCCCTATCGGTTCCAACGTCGTGGCGCCGCTCCAGGCGACCAGCTCCGGGATGATGGTCACCGCGAACAAGCTGGTTCCGGGGCAGGAGGCGATCGACTTCAAGGGGTACTTCAAGGTCGAGTCCTTCCCGCACAACTCCACCATCTACCGCCCCGGCGACAACACGGACCGCGTCTATCTGCTCAAGTCCGGCCGCGTGCGCCTGATGCGCATCGGGAAGAATGGCACCCGCTCGGTGGTGTCCATCCTCCGCCCGGGCGACCTGTTCGGCGAGCTGTTCCGCCCCGAGGGGACGCCCATCGAGGAGATGGCCATCGCGGCGGGTGAGGCCGAGGTGTGGAGCATCGAGGGTCGTGACTTCCGCGCGCAGCTCGAGGCGCGTCCGGCCCTGGCGGTGGACGTGGTGCGCGCCTACGCCGAGCGCGTGCGTGCCCTGCGCAAGCGCGTGCTGGGCCTGACCTTCAAGGAGGTCCCGGCGCGTCTGGCGGACACCCTGCTGACGCTGGTGGAGGCGCACGGTGAGCGCTGCCCCCACGGCGGTGAGACGGACCTGCGCGGAATCACGCAGCAGGACCTGGCGGACCTGGTGGGCGCCTCGCGCTCG
This sequence comes from Myxococcus fulvus, assembly GCF_900111765.1. The sequence goes on along the minus strand of NZ_FOIB01000006.1, from coordinate 161,222 downwards.
TTCGTGTCCACGCTCATCAACGAGATGAAGCGCGAGGGCGTGCTCGGCAACGTCGGCCGCATCCTCTGCGTGCGCGACCAGAAGGCCCTGCGCAAGATCGCCTCGAAGGAGAAGTGAGCCTCAGCCCGCGCTCGCGGGTGTGACGAAGCAGCGTTCAACGACGGGCCTGACCATGCGCTTCGCGTGTGGCCGGGCCCGCGTCGTTTTTGGGGAGTGCCCCGGGTGATGCGCGAGAGCGCGCTCGCCTGTCGTGGCCCTGCTCTCCGGTGCGGGCGACTTCATGTGCTCCCGGATGCGCGGATGATCAACTCATTCAATCCCAAGGCCGTGCTGATCGAAAGTGGACGTCCGTGGCCGCCGGACAAGCCGCGATGTGGGCGCGATTTCCACTGTCGTGGAACGCACGGAGCCCGCTCCGGTGCGGGGCTGAGTGAACGAACTCGGCGAAATGCCCGGCGCCCACCGAACGCCGACGAGTGAACCTCTCCGTTCAACTCGTTCAATCCGTCCCGCGCCGCGCGAGATAGCGAACGCTCGACGGGATGAGCGCGGCCAGAAACTTGCCGCCTGCCCGAGTCGAGCCGTCTGTCCGCGCTGACCCACGGGACCGTCCTCCAACAGGGGACCTGCGACGTGGGGCTCGCGCCTTCCACGAGACTCCACGTCGCGCGAACCCTACATGTCGTGCGGGAGGTCCGCCGAGACAGCGTCCACCGGCGGCCCCGTCACGACTCGGGCAGTGCCTTGAGCGCCTCGACTGCGGCGCGCAGAAGCCATTCAGCCCGGAGGTTCCATCGAAACCGCCAGCACACGCGGCCCCGTCACGGCTCGGGCGAGAGCCCCGAGCGCCTCGACTTCGGCGCACAGGAGCCATCCAGCCTGGAGGTTCCATCGAGACCGCCTGCACACCTGCGGCCCCGTCTCGGCTCAGGCGCGGGCCTTCAGCTCCTCGACCTCGGCGCGCAGGAGCCAGTCATCCTGGAAGTCCGTCGCGGCGGCGGCGATCTGCGCCAGTCGCTCCGGCTTCGCGCGCCCCGACTCACGCAGCCCGCGCACCTCGCGGTAGAGCGCCGCGAGTGATGGATGCAGCGCCAGCGACTTGCGCTCGCGCGCCTTCGACTCGCCGTCGCCCTCCGCGAACGCCTCCAGCTCACCGAACCACCGGTCCCACGTCGCCGGGTCCGCGGGCCCACCCGCCACCGAGGGCAGGTGCGTGCTCAAGAAGAGCTTCGTCACCGCGGGCACCTCCAGCACCCGACCCGCGAGTCGCGCGCGCAGCGCCAGCACCTCGCCCCCACCGGCGGCGAAGCCCTCCAGCTCCAACCCGCTCGACAGCGACAGCTTGAACGGCCCGCGCTCCGGCAACTCGCCCGCGCCGAACGCCACCAGCGCCGACCCATTCCACGGCCGCGCCCCGTCCGCCTTGCCACCCCGCGAGACGATGATGGGCCCCTCCATCCGCACCAGCGCGGACGTGAGCCCGGGCGCCACCGGCCCCGGCGCGAGCACCGACTCCATCACCCGCCCCGTCACCTCACGCCCATCCGCCAGCACCAGGTGATTCACCGTGCGAGCCTCGCGCGCCACCTCCAGCCCGAAGTCCCCACCGCGCTTGAACGCCAGCGTCGACTCGAACTCCGCGAGCACCTCGAACAGGTGCTCGAAGTCGCGCGCCACGAAGAGCTGCGGCTGCATCCGCGTGATGTCGTATTCCGCGTCCGCGCACGCCACCGAGAGGGGCAGCTTGCGCACCGCCGGCGTCATGCAGTGCTCCGCCTCGCCGATGCTCGACAGGATGCCCGCGCCGTAGATGCGCGGCCGCTCCAGGTCACCCACCAGGCCGTACTCCGCCGTCCACCAGTACAGGCGGCTCGCGCGCGTGCTCTCGCTCACGTAGCGCCGGCTCGCGCTCGCCGCCGTCAGCCGCGCCTCCGCGTGCGCCACCTCGTCCTCGCTCGCGTCCGGATCCTCCTTCACCACCGACAGGTTCCGGATGGCCTCGAACACCGCCTGGTCCTCCAGGCTCGCGATGGACTTGAACCCCACCAGGCCGCACGCCTTGAGGTACTCCGAGTAACGCCGGTTGGCGATGATGGGCGCGTGCCCCGCGCTCTCGTGCACGATGTCCGGCGCGGGCGTGTAGCCGATGTGCTCGTGCGTGCGGATGTCCGACGCGATGGCCAGCACGCCCATCGACTGGAGCTCCGTGAACACCGCCGGCGGGATGAAGCCGCGCACGCCCACGCACGCCCAGCCCAGCCGCGACAGCCGCTCGTTCATCTCATCGAGGCTTGGAATCGCCTCCAGGTTGATGCCCGTCGCCGACAGGCCCTCCAGGTACACCGGATGCGCCCGCTCGGAGAGATGTCCGCGCAGCTTGCCCAGGATGTGCCGCCACACCGCGTGGTCCCTCGGCGTATACGCGTCGTAGTCCTGGCTCACCACGTAGCGCCGCAGATGCGCGGGCAGGCGGGATATCGTCAGTTCCGTTGGCGTCATATCCGAGTACTCCTGGTGAAAACTTCCAATCTGGAGAGGATATAGACGGGCTTCGGCTCCGGAAAACCGACAGAATTCGACGCCTTCGTCGATTTATCGACGAGAACTCACACGCGCTGACGCAGTCCGTCGAGGACGCTGGCGGCCCCTGGACTGAGTGAGCCGGAGGGCCAGAGGGCCACGACCTCCACGGCCTGGGGCTCCTCCTCCTTCAGTGGCCAGGCGTGGATGTCGTCGGGGAACGGGTGCATGGGGCGCAGGTCGGGCGTAATCGCGCAGGCGCGAAAGGCCCGCAGCAGCTCATAGAGGAGCAGGAAGCTCTCGACGCGGGCGACCTCCTGCACCGCGACGCCGTGCTCCGCGAAGCGCGCGCTGTTCGCGCCACCGTAGGGGTCGTCTCGCAGCCAGTCGACGAAGGGCTGGCCCGCCAGGTCCCTCACATGCAGCGTGCGCCGGGCCGAGGACGACGTGGCGAGCGCGCTCCCGGGGCCCGCGAGCACGACGAAGGACATGCGCAGCAGCGACTCCGACTCCACGCCCTCGTGCGGCGGCAGGGGCGTGAAGTCCAGGGCCAGGTCCAGCTGGCGCGTCTGCACCTGGCGCGTCAGCTCGTGCGGCCCACCGAAGCTGAGCACCAGCTTGAGCCCCGTGGCCGCCGCGTTCTGGGCGACCTTGCCGAGCAGGGAGAGGGACAGCGTGGGATTGAGCCCCAGGCGCACCACGGGCTCGGCGCTGGCGAGATCTCTCAGGCGCTTCATGTCGAGCTGGTGCAGGGGCGTCTGGGTGCCGGCGAAGAGCCGCTCGCCCCGAGCGGTGAGCTGGAGTCGGCGGCCAGGGCCGCGCTCGAGCAGCGTGGCGCCGTCCGCCAGCGCCATCTCCAGCGCGCGGATGTGCTCGCTCACGACGGAGCGCGCCACGCCCAGGTGCTCGGCGGCGGACTCGATGCTGCCCGCCTCCACGGCGGCGGTGAAGGACTCCAGCCAGACGAGGTGTCGCACCAGCTTGCGTGGCGGCATGCTCCCCATCTTGGCACCCCTCCCACACGCGGCACGAGGACTCTGGAGACGCCAGGGCGCGCTTCCACTGCGAGGAAGCAGTCGGGCGCGCGTCGCTGCTTGAACATGCGCCGGGAGCGGGCTAGCAGAAGGCGCGATGTCCCGGACGCCTTCCGACACCCTCCCCGCCCAGGGGCTCCGCCTGCGTCTGGCCGGCGCCGCGCCCCTGCTGGGCCCCGCGCTGCTGTGGTGCACGCTGCACGGGCTGCTCGCGCTGGCGTTCTTCGGCGCCCCCCTGCTCGCCTCCGTGGAGCGGCTGGCCGCCTCACTGCGCCCCGTGCTGCTCGTGGGCGGCGTCATCCAGGCCCTGTTCCTGGGGCTGCTCACCTTCGTCGCCACGCTGCCGCTGATGCTGCTCGGGCGGCGCTACGCGGTGGCCATGCCTGTCGCCGTGGCGCTGGGCGTGGCGATGCTGGGCGTGGACGCGCTCGTGCTGTCCTCGCTGGGCTTCCACATCAACGGCCTGGTGCTCGCGGTGGCCATGCAGCCTCGCGCGCTCGCGGAGACGGGGCTCGCGCCGCATGAACTGGCGCTGCTGGCCGTCGGCACCCTGGCGGTGCTGTCGCTCGATGTCTGGGTCGGCGTCCAGTTCCTGCGCCGCGTCCATCGGCCCCGGCATGTGGGGCGGCTGGTCGCCGTCCTCGTGCTGACCACGGCGGCGGAGCGCCTGACGAGCGCGTGGCTCGTGTTCGCCCACGGTGGCGCGGTGCTGCACGCCGCCACCACCCTGCCCCTCCAGCCGCCCGTGCGGATGAACACGCTGCTCATGCGGCTGACGAGCCGGCCTCCCGCCTCCGGCCTGCGCCTGGGAGTGAGCCCCGAGGCCGGTGTGCCCGCGTCGACCATCGACCCCGCCGCCGTGCGCTTCACGCGCAAGCCCGACATCCTGCTCATCCTCGTCGAGAGCCTGCGCGACGACTTCTTCCGTCCGGACGTGATGCCCCACCTGTGGAAGCGCGCGGAGCACGGCACGCGCTTCCTGCATCACCACGCCGCGGCGAGCTCCACGGACTACTCGGTCTTCAGCCTCTTCTTCGGGCTGGAGGCCCAGCGCCGTGACGCGGTGGTGGGCGCGGGCCGCGCGCCCCTGCTCTTCCCCGCGCTGCGGGAGAACGGCTATCGCCAGGCCTTCTTCGCCGCGTCCTCCGTGGACTGGATGGGGCTGAAGGACACGGTGTTCCGCGACGTGCAGGGCGGCCTGCGCACGGACTACGAGGGCAAGAGCCACCTGCGCGACGCGGCCATGGTGAAGGACGCGCTGGACCTGGCGCGCGCCACGCCCGTGGACACGCCGCTGTTCACCTTCGTGTTCTTCGCGGGCACGCACTTCGACTACGACTACCCACCGCGCTCGGCGGTGTTCTCACCCGCGTGGGATGGCAAGGGTGGCCTCGCCACGGCGCGTGTGCCCGCGGAGCACCTCAAGGCCCGTGCGTGGAACTCCGCCTACGAGGTGGACACGAAGGTCGAGGAGCTCTTGTCCCAGTGGGAGGCCGTGCGCGGTACGCGCCCCCTGGTCGTCTTCACCGGAGACCATGGCGAGGAGTTCCGCGAGCACGGCCGCGTGGGCCACGCCAGCGACGTCACCGAGCTGCAGCTGCATGTGCCCATGCTCGTCTTCGATGAGCGCCTGCCGCCTGGACAGGTCGAAGCCGTCACCGGCCACATCGACCTGGTGCCCACGCTGTTCGACCTGCTGGGCGACACGCACACGCCGGAGCAGCTGGGGGATGGGGTTCCGATGAGCCGTCCGGACCCTCGGCGCTACCTGCTCACCACCATCGGCTGGGAGCCGCGCTACGCGCTCATCGGGCGTGAGCTCAAGGTGCGCTTCGGCGCGGGCCTGCCCGGCACCGAGCTGAGTGACTTGTGGGACCGTCCGCTGCCGGATGCACAGGAGCGCTTCGCGGCCGAGGCGCCGCGCATCCTCCGCAGGCTGCGCGGCGGTGGCGCGCAGAGCGAAGCTTCCGAGCCCACGCCTCGGGCCGTGCCAGCGGGCGCGCCCGCCACCGCGACCCAGCCGCCGCGCTGAGGCCACGTCCGTGACTCAGAAGCGGACGCGGGCTCCGAGCGCGAGCGAGAACAACCCCAGCTTCACGGTGTCCGGGTTCCGGAGGAACTGGACGATGCGGTAGTCCGTGGCGACCAGCTCGTAGTAGCCCTCGAGCCGCTCGAACCCGAGCACCTTCGCCGGCCGCCCCACGCCCCCTCCCAGCAAGAACGCCGGACGCAGCGCCGTCTTGAACCAGTAGTAGCCCGACTCGTACCGGTCCGGCAGCGTCAGGTAGAAGTCGTCGCCGAACGTGTAGCTGAATGCCGCGCCCAGGGTGAGCGGACGGATGTCCCACTCCCCATGGCGCACCCGGAACGGATGCCACTGCGCCTTGAGCGTCAGCGTCACGAAGTCCGAGCCCGCCACCGCCTGCGGCGCCCAGCCCACGAGCACCTCCAGGTCCACCTGCTCGTCCAGGAACGCCCACCCGGGCCCCGCCGCGAGCATCCCGATGGAGCCCGCGAACTGCACGGCCGCGTGGTCCGGCACGTACCACGGCGCCCCCTTCGACTCGGAGGCGTCCTCGAGCAGTTCCTGCTCCTCCTCCGCGCGCGCCGGGGACGCCGCCAGGAGCAGCGACGCCAGCAGTCCTCCCGCGAGCCCCGGGCGCGACATCAGAAGAAGACCTGTTGGACATCCACCGACGGCCCCTCGACGGAGACCAGCAGGTAGCTGCGGATGTCGAGCGCGTCGGTGACGAAGTAGCGCACGCCCCGCCGCTCATCGCTCTGGAAGCGGTGGGAGTGGCCGTGGAAGGACACCGTCACGCCCCGCTCCGACTGGAGCTCCTCGAGGGGCCCGGTCAGCGCCGGGTCGAAGTCCTGATGCCCGGGCGCCACGTGCGAGAACGTGAAGAGGTGGCCGTCCGACGGAGCATCGGCGAGCGCCTGCCCGAGCCGCGCCAGGTCCGGCACGTCGCCGGGGAAGTCGTACTCGCGGGAGTTCGAGTCGAAGAGGACGAACCGGCTGCCGCCATGTTCGAAGGACAGGAACGTCGGACCGAAGCGGGCCAGGAACAGCTCCGTCCCCTTGCCCACCATGTCGTGGTTGCCGATGACCGCCATCGTCGGGACCGACGCGTCGTTGAGCAGCTTCGACACCCACTTGTACTCGTCCGCCGAGCCGAACTCCGTCAGGTCCCCCATCTGCACGGCGAAGTCCACGTCCCGCCGCGCCAGGTCCCTCACCGCCGCTTCCGAGGAGCCCTGGAAGATGCCGATGTCCCCAATCACCGCGAAGCGGAAGGGCCCCGAGCTCATCCGTTGCTGGAGCCGCTCCACGGCCCGCGCATTCGAGTCCCGCTCCCCCCCGCGAACCTCGTACGGGTGCATTTCGAACGCGCCACAGCCCGTGAGGAGCAGCAGCAGCGATGGGAGCCAGGGTCTCACGACCCTCGGAACTAACGACCCGATGCCACCTCTTCAACCCTTGGATTCGCCCGGGCCACCCCCAAGATACAATGGCTCATGTCGACCATCACCTGACCGACAGTCACCGCCCTCGCAACACGCACTCCGGGCCGTTGCTCCTGTCGTCGGGACTCAGGCCGCGAGCGCCTTGGCGCCGTCCCAGTCCTCCACCTCGTAGAGGAAGCGCGAGCCCTTCACGAGCTTGCGGTTGGCGGAGGTGCTCTGCACGAAGACGACGTACTTCTCCAGGCTCGCGGGGCGGATGCGCACCGTCTCTCCCGGCGGAAGGCCCAGCATCTCGCGCGCCCGCTCGCCGCTGAAGAAGTCCCCCGTCTTGCGGTCCATGAGGATGACCTCCTTGTGGCCCTGGATGGTCTCCGTCTTGGTGAACTCGTAGAAGCCTCGGCCCGTCTTGAAGCCCAGGCCGTTCTCCTGGACGAAGGTCTTGATGGGCATGTCCGCGTCCACCTCCAGTGACTGGAAGCGGCCGGGAGGCACGGCGCGCAGGTCCGCCTCGCCGTAGACGGACGTGGGCGCGCGGCCGAGCATGGTGCTGAACAGGCCGCTCAGGCTCCGGCTCATGCGACCCTCGCGGGAGACCTCCGCCTCGTAGGCCTGGAGCTGGGCGTCCGACGACTGCTTGTAGCAGACGGCCAGCAGCATGTCGGTGACGTGGGAGAACTGGTCCAGGCTCAGGTGGAAGCCGCCCGACTTCTGCGCCAGCTCCTTGTAGAACGGCGTCGCGTGGCGGCGCGCCAGGGCCTGGACGCCGTACACGGGGATGCCCAGCCTACCCAACGCGTCCACTTCCTTGCGCCAGTCCAGCCGCTTCGGGTTGTCCGAGGGCGCGTGCGGCACGTCATCGCCAATCAACACGAAGGCGTGCTTGTAGCCCGCGGTCCATGAGAGGGATTGTGCCTCGTGCAGCACCAACTCGTAGCACTCCGGCGCGTCGCCGCCGCCTGTCTGCCCCACCTTGTCCACGAACCGCACCACCGCGTTCACGTCGTCCGTGAGGTCGAGAATCTTCGTCACGTACGTCGAGCGCGCGTCGCAGTAGTCGCCGTGCGCGATGACGCCGATGCGGATGCCCGGAATCTCCTTCATCAGCCGGGACACCGTGCCGTGCAGCTTCTTTCGGACCTGCGCAAGACAGGGATACATGCTGCCGGTGGTATCGAAGCTGAAGACAATCTCGACGCGATTATCGACGACGGACTTGCCCATTTCTTGGCTCCCCTCGTGTGCCGTGACGAGAGGAAGAATACGGGGTGGGTCTGACATTTCCGGGGCGCCGGAAGGGCCTACGTGAAGGGTGGTTCCGGGCTCCTTTCCGACGCCAATCCTGGCGGGGTCCGCGTTGTCCTTGCGGGCTTCGAGGGGCCGTGCTGAAAAGCGCGCCACAGCCCCTGCCTGGGGCCCGGGGAGGACCTTGGTGGAGATCCAGAAGCCCTACCTGTTGTTCCTGGGGGATGTCCCCGACCAGCTCGCGGCGAAGACGGCGCATGGCATCGTCGACTGGCGGCCGGACTGGTGCGTCGGGCAGCTGCGGCTGCCGGGCTGCAAGGCGGACTGTGGCCTCCAGGACCTGGACATCGCGCAGGCGAAGGCGAAGGGCGCCAGGACGCTCATCGTCGGCGTGGCCAACGCGGGCGGCGTGCTGCCGGAGCACTGGGTGAGCAAGCTGGTGGAGGCGCTGGACGCGGGGATGGATGTCGCCACCGGGTTGCACAAGCGGCTGTCGTCCTTTCCCGCCATCGCCGAGGCGGCCCGACGCAACGGCCGCGCGCTGCACGACGTGCGCATCCCCGACCAGGACTTCGCCACGGGCAAGGGCACGAAGCGTCAGGGATTGCGCCTGTTGACGGTGGGCACGGACTGCTCGGTGGGAAAGAAATACACCGTGCTCGCGTTGGAGAAGGAGATGCGGGCGCGCGGCCTGAAGGCGGACTTCCGGGCCACGGGACAGACGGGCATCTTCATCTCGGGCCGGGGTGTGGCCATCGACGCGGTGGTGTCCGACTTCGTCGCGGGAGCGGCCGAGTGGCTGTCCCCCGCCAACGACGCGGACCACTGGGATTTGGTGGAGGGCCAGGGCTCGCTGTTCCATCCCTCGTTCGCGGGCGTGACGCTGGGGCTGCTGCATGGCGCGCAGCCGGATGCCTTCATCGTCTGTCACGAGCCCACGCGCACGAAGATGCGCGGCGTCCAGCACGCGCTGCCCTCGATCCAGGCGGTCATCGAGCGCACCGTGCTGGAGGGGCAGCTCACCAACCCCGCCATCCAGTGCACGGGGCTGGCCATCAACACCGAGCACCTGGACGAAGCCGAGGCCCTGGCGCTGCTGGAGCGCACCGGGCGCGAGCACGGGCTGCCCTGCGTGGACCCCATCCGCACCGGCGTCGGGCCGCTCGTCGACGAGCTCTCGCGCCGCTTCCCCGTCCGGAGCTGAAGGCCCATGCGCAAGCTCACCGTCCGACACGAGAGCTGGCCCATCGCGGGAAGCTTCACCATCTCCCGAGGCTCGAAGACGAGCGCCGAGGTGGTGGTCGTCACGCTGGAGGAAAACGGCGCCGTGGGGCGCGGCGAGTGTGTCCCCTATGCCCGCTATGGCGAGACGGTGCCGGGCGTCCTGGAGGCGCTGGAGGCCGCCCGGGCGCGCATCGAGGGTGGGCTGTCACGGGAGGATGTCCCCGAGGTGCTCGAGCCCAAGGCCGCGCGCAACGCGCTGGACTGCGCCCTGTGGGATTTGGAGGCGAAGCGGACTGGCAGGCCGGTGTGGGCGCTGCTGGGGATGCCCGAGCCCCGGCCGCTCGTCACGGCGTACACGCTGAGCCTGGACACGGCGGAGGCCATGGGCCGGGCCGCCGTGAAGTCCGCGCACCGGCCGCTGCTCAAGGTGAAGCTCGGGCGCGGGAGCACCGAGGACCTGGAGCGCCTCAGGGCCATCCGCGAGGGAGCGCCGGCCAGCCGGCTCATCGTGGACGCCAACGAGGGCTGGAGCCCCGCGGAGCTGCCCGGCCTGCTCGACGCGTGCGCGAAGCTGGGGGTGGTGATGGTGGAGCAGCCCCTGCCCGCCTCGGACGACGAGGCCCTGCGGGGGCTGGGGCGCCCGGTGGCCGTGTGCGCCGACGAGTCCGCGCATGACCGGCACGGGCTGGCGGCGCTCGTGGGCAAGTACGACGCGCTCAACATCAAGCTCGACAAGACGGGAGGACTCACCGAGGCCCTGGCCCTGGCCCGGGATGCGCGAGGGCACGGGCTGCAGCTCATGGTGGGCTGCATGGTGGCCACGTCCCTGTCCATGGCCCCCGCGGCCCTGGTGGCCCAGGACGCCGAGGTGGTGGACCTGGACGGGCCCCTGCTGCTGGCGAAGGACCGCGAGCCGGGCCTCCACTTCGAGGGCAACACCCTGTTCTGGCCGCCCCGGGCGTTGTGGGGCTGAAGCCGCGGGTGGGGCTTCGTCGTCCCGAAGGCACCCGAGAACAAGGGCCTCTTGCCCTGGGCGGGCCGGAAGCACAGCATGCGCGGCCACCGTGTCCGTGAACGCCACCCGCCCGAGTCCCCACCACACGTATACCGAGCGCCGCGCCGCCGCCCAGGCGGAGCTGTCCGTCCTGGACCGCATCAGCGCCCGCTACGCCAACCTGCGCACCGTGGCCGTCCTCGCCGCGGCCATCATCTCGGGCCTCATCCTCACCGGACGCCTGCCCAAGACGTGGTGGTGGGGCGCGCTCGGCTTCGTCGTCGTCTTCATCATCCTCGCCGTCATGCACCACCAGGTGTTCCGTCGCGAGGAGCGCCAGCGGCTCTATGTGACGCTCAACGAGCGGGGCCTGGCGCGCCTGGGACACGGCTGGCACGAGTTCACCGAGCAGGGTGAGCGCTTCGCCTCCCCCGCCCACCTCTACACGCCGGACCTGGACGTCTTCGGTCAGGGCAGCCTGTTCCAGCTCCTCAACGAGACGGCCACCCGCGCCGGCGAGGAGCGGCTCGCCGCGTGGCTGTCGTCCCCCGCCCCGCTGGAGGTCGTCGAGGCCCGTCAGGGCGCGGCCCAGGAGCTGGCCCCCAGCGTGGACTTCCGTCAGGACCTCTGCGTGGACGCGCGCACGGTGGCCAAGGAGAAGGCGGACCCCGCGCTCTTCATCCAGTGGGCGGAGGCCGGCTCCTCGCTCGACTCCATCCGCTGGTCCCGCCCGCTGGCGGTGGTGCTGCCCTTCGTGACGCTCGCGCTCTTCATCCTGGGCGAGGTGGGCGTGATTCCCGGCGCGTCCGTCTGGGCGGGCCTCATCGCGCAGCTCGCGCTCGCGGCGGCCACCCGCAAGACGCTGAAGCGGATGGACGACAACGTGGAGAAGGGCGAGCGGGGCTTCGCGCGGTATGCCCCCCTCTTCGAGCGCATCGAAGGCCAGCGCTTCGAGCATCCCCTGCTGCGCCAGCTCCAGGCGGGCCTCCAGCAGCAGGGCGAGCCGGCGGTGTCCACGAACTTCCGACGCTTCAGCCAGCTCTTCTCGCTCATCGAGTTCAAGCGGCACCAGTTCCACCCCATCGTGCACTGGCTCACGCTCTGGGACATCCACGCGCTGTTCGCGCTGGAGAACTGGCGCGAGAAGCACGGCACCCGCGTGCGGCACTGGTTCGAGGCGCTCGCGGAGCTGGAGGCCCTGTCCTGCGTCGCCGGGCTCGCCCATGACCGCCCCGCCTTCGCCTGGCCCACGCTGGTGAAGGAGGGCCCTATCGTCGAGGCGACGAAGCTGGGTCACCCGCTGCTGGACGCGCCCGTGCCCAATGACGTGTCCCTCCCCGGCCCCGCGCACGCGTTGATCATCACCGGCTCCAACATGAGCGGGAAGACGACGCTGATGCGCGCGGTGGGCGCCAACGTGGTGCTGGCACTCGCGGGGGCGCCGGTGGCCGCCACGTCGTTCCGCCTGTCACCGCTGCATGTGCTCACCAGCATGCGGGTGAAGGACTCGCTGGAGCGCGGCGTCTCGTACTTCTACGCGGAGGTGCAGCGCATCAAGGCCGTGCTGGACGCGGCACGCGCGGCGAACGGTCAGGCCCTGTTCCTCCTCGACGAAATCCTGCTGGGCACCAACACCCGGGAGCGCCAGCTCGCCTCGCGCGAGGTGCTGCGCCTGCTGCTCGCCACGGGCGCCAGCGGCGCGGTGACGACGCACGATTTGTCGCTGACCTCGCTCGCCGAGGAGACCACCCACGCGAAGGTCCGCAACGTCCACTTCAGGGACCACCTGGAGGAAGGACAGATGGTGTTCGACTACACGCTGCGAGAGGGCGTGGTGGACACCACCAACGCGCTGCGCGTGCTGCGGCTCGCCGGCGTCCCCGTGGACGATCCGGAAGCGCCCGAGCGCCGGACGTAACTCCCCCCTCGTCGAGGGACGGAGCTGGAAATGAAACGGGCCCCGGGAAGCGCTTCCCCGGGGCCCGTGAACTTTCAGGTGAGGCGGCGACTACTTCGCCAGCTCGATGAGCGCCGCGGCGCCCATGCCGCCACCGATGCACATGGTGACGACGCCGTAGCGGCCGTTGCGGCGCTTGAGCTCGCGCAGAATCGTCGCGACCAGACGCGCACCGGACACGCCCAGCGGGTGCCCCAGGGCGATGGCGCCGCCGTTCGGGTTCACCTTGTCCTCCGGGATGCCCAGCTCACGGATGCAGTACAGCGCCTGCGGAGCGAAGGCCTCGTTCAGCTCGAAGACGTCGATGTCCTTCACCTCGAGCTTGTTCTTCGCCAGGAGCTTGCGCACCGCGGGCACGGGGCCGATGCCCATGACCTCCGGAGGCACGCCCGCGACGGCGAAGTCCACGAAGTAGCCCAGCGGCTTGACGCCCAGCTCCTTCGCCTTCTCCTCGCTCATCACCACCGCCGCCGCCGCGCCGTCCGTCAGCGGCGACGCGTTGCCGGCCGTCACCACGCCCTTGGCGTTGAACGCCGGGCGCAGCTTGCCCAGGCCCTCGGCCGTCGTCTCCGGACGCAGGATGGTGTCCACCGACACCGTCACCGTCTGCGCGTTGCCGTCCTCGTCGTAGACGGTGGTGGTGACCGGAACAATCTCCTCCTTGAACTTCCCCGTCTCCCGCGCCGTCGCCGCGCGGCGCTGGCTCTCGGCGGCGAACTTGTCGGAGTCCGCTCGCGACACGTTGTGCCGCGAGGCGATGTTCTCCGCCGTCACACCCATGGAGCTGTAGATCTCCGGGTGGTTCGCCATGATGTCCGGGTTGGCGCTGACCTTGTTGCCGCCCATGGGCACCATCGTCATGGACTCGGTGCCACCACCAATGCCCACCTGGATGTGGCCCGCCTGGATGGCCGCCGCAATCTGCGCGATGGCCTGCGTCCCGGACGAACAGAAGCGGTTGATGGTCATCGCCGGAACGTCGACCGGCAGACCCGCCAGCAGCGTGGCCTGACGCGCCACGTTCATGCCCTGCTCGGCCTCCGGCATGGCACAGCCCAGGACGACGTCTTCAACGTCCGACGGCTTCAGGCCGGGGACCTGCGCCACGGCCTCCTTGATGGCGACGGCCGCCAGCGTATCCGGCCGCGTGTCCTTGAACTCTCCCTTGTGCGCGCGGGTGAACGGCGTGCGGACCGCGCTGGCAATCACGACTCGACCAGGCATCTTGATGTCTCCTTGCCCGGGTAACACCCGGGCATGCAGCGAAATTTATGTCGTCGCCAATGAGTACCGGCCGGCCGTCAATTCCGCAGCGGCTTGCCCTTTTCGATCATGAACGTCAGGCGGTCCTGGGTCTTCTCCTCGCCGCACAGGCTCAGGAAGGCCTCGGCCTCCAGCTCGAGCAGCTTCTCCTCGGTGACCAGCGCCGAGGTGCTGGTGTCGCCACCCGTGAGCACGCGCGCCAGCTTCTGGCCGATCTTGCGGTCGTGCGCGCTGACCTGCCCGTTCATCTCCATGTCGTACAGCATCATGTCGATGGTGGCGTAGCCGCTGGGGCCGCCCAGCCGGAAGCGCGAGGGACGCGGCGCGCGGAAGCCCGCGTCCGCCATGCCCAGCACACGCGCCTTCGCGTCCGACAGGAGGAAGTCGCGGTTGGCGCTGATGCCGTCCGCGTGCGTGAGGAAGCCCGCCTCGCGCGCCTCCTCGGCGCTGGTGGCGACCTTCGCCGTGCCGATGGACAGGAACACCTTCTTGAGGAAGGGGAACGGATCGAAGTCCTTGTCCGTGGAGTACGCGCCGTAGACGTTGCGGAGCAGCTGCATGTTGCCGCCGCCGCCGGGGATGAGACCCACGCCGACCTCGACGAGGCCCATGTACAGCTCGGCGCTCGCCTGCACCGCGTTGCCGCCCATCGTCACCTCGGCGCCGCCGCCGAGCGTGAGGTTGAACGGCGCCGTCACCACCGGCACCGGGCTGTAGCGCATGCGCTGGTTGGCCGCCTGGAACGACGTCACCAGCTTGCGGATGTCCTCGTACTGGCCGCTCTTCGCCGCCCACACCAGCGCGACGATGTTCGCGCCCGCGGAGAAGTTGGCGCCATCGTTGCCGATGACCAGGCCCTTGAAGTTCTTCTCCGTCTCGTCCAGCGCCGTGTGCATCATCTCGATGATCTGGTCATCGATGGAGTTCATCTTCGTGTGGAACTCCAGCAGCGTGGCGCCGTCGCCCAGGTCCCACAGGGTGGCGGAGTCGTTGCCGGCGACCTTCTTGTTGCCGCGCTTGAGGTACTCCACGCGCTGGGTGCGCGCGTTCTCCGGCACCACCTTCACGGACTTCGTGGGGATGTCCCAGTACGTGTCCTTGCCACCCTCCACGCCGTAGAAGGACTCGCGGCCCGTGGCCAGCATGTCCTCCACCCACTTCGCGGGCTTCAGGCCCAGCTCCTTCATCCGCGCGACGCCCTTCTTCACGCCGTACGCGTCCCAGACCTCGAAGGGGCCCAGGTCCCACCCGAAGCCCCAGCGCACGCCGCGGTCCACGTTGACCACGTCATCCGCAATCTCGGGGATGCGGCGGCTGGTGTACGCCAGCACGTCCAGCGTCACCTGCTCGGCGAACTTCGCGGCCTTGTCCGTGCCGTTCATGACGACGGCGACGCGCTCCTTGACGTTCTCCACCTCGCGGGCGGCGCCCAGCGACTCGAAGCGCACCTTGCCCTGCTGGCGGTACTCGAGCGTCTTCAGGTCGAGCGCGAGGATTTCCTTCCCGCCGGAGCTCTTGTCCTTCTTGTAGAAGCCGCCGCCGCTCTTGTCGCCCAGCATCCCCTTCTCCACCATCTTCTGGAGGAAGCCGGGGATGGCGAAGACCTCACGCTCCTCGTCCTGCGTCAGCGTGTCGTAACAGTTCTTCGACACGTGGACGAAGGTGTCCAGGCCGACGATGTCCGCGGTGCGGAACACGGCCGACTTGGGGCGGCCCATGGCGGGACCGAAGATCTTGTCCACCTCCTCGATGGACAGCTCCGCGGGGCCCATGGCGGCGATGGTGCGCATCATCCCGTACACGCCGATGCGGTTCGCGATGAAGTTGGTGGTGTCCTTGCCGTAGACGATGCCCTTGCCGAGCACCTCTTCGCCAAAGCGGTGGATGGCCTTCATCACCGCAGGGTCCGTGTCCTTGCCAGCCACGAGCTCCAGGAGCTTCATGTAGCGGACCGGGTTGAAGAAGTGCGTGACGAGGAAGTTCTTCTTGAAGGCCTCGCCCCGTCCCTCGGTCATCCCGACAATCGACATGCCGGACGTGTTCGAGGAGATGATGGCGTCCTTGCGGGCGTGCTGCTCCACCTTGGCGAAGAGCGCCTGCTTGACGGCCAGGTCCTCCTTCACCACCTCGATGACCCAGTCGCACTCGGAGATGCGCTGCAGGTCGTCGTCGAAGTTGCCCACCTCGATGGCGGTGAACACCTGCTCGGACATGATGGGGCTGGGCTTCTGCTTGCGCATGTTGGCCAGCGCCCCGAGGGCGAACTTGTTGCGGAAGGCCTTGGTCGAGGTGTCCTCGCCCGGTGCGGCCTTCGGCGGAACGATGTCCAGGAGGAGCGCGCGCACGCCCGAGTTGGCCAGATGGGCGGCGATGCCGCTGCCCATCACTCCGGCGCCCAGCACAGCTACCTTGCGGATCCGCGTCGTCATTGGGGAAGGCTCCCTTGCTCTTGTGGGAAGGAGGGGACTGCACAAATGTAGGCGATTGACCCGAAAGTCAATCGGTTCAGCGGGTGGGAGCACTCGCCACCCGGCGCGGCAAGGACTACAAACCGGACCTCCATGGCTCGCCCCGACCCGCACTCGTACAACGACAGCACGCAGCCCGAGACGGAAACCCTGGACTGGAAGGCCCGCGTCGACTTCCGCACGCGAAGGCTGCACGCCGAGGCCACCCTGACGCTGAAGGAAGCGTCCGCCGGTCCCCTCGACCTGGACACCCGGGACTTGGAGATTCTCAGAGTCGTAGACGGCAATGGTCGCCCCTTGCCCTACATGCTCGCGCCGCCCGAGCCGATTCTGGGCAGCAGGCTCCGCGTGGAGCTGCCCCAGGGGGTGCGCCAGCTGACGGTGCACTACCGCACGTCCCCCACCGCGAGCGCGCTGCAGTGGCTGACGCCCTCGCAGACGGCGGGCGGGCAGCACCCGTTCCTCTACAGCCAGTGCCAGGCCATCCACGCGCGCAGCCTGGTGCCGCTGCAGGACACGCCGCGCATCCGCATCCGCTACCGCGCGTCGCTGCGCGTGCCCAAGGCGCTCAAGGCGGTGATGGCCGCCAGCTTCGTCGGCCGCGAGGAGCACGGCGTGGAGGCGGAGGAGCACTACGAGATGCCGCAGCCGGTGCCTCCGTACCTGCTCGCGTTCGCGGTGGGCAGCCTGGCGCCGAAGGAGCTGGGGCCGCGCTCGCGCGTGTGGGCGGAGCCGGAGCTGCTCGAGGACGCGGCGGAGGAGTTCTCCGGCGTGGACGACATGCTGCGCGCCGCCGAGTCGCTCTTCGGGCCGTACGACTGGGAGCGCTTCGATTTGCTCACCATGCCTCCGTCGTTCCCGTACGGCGGCATGGAGAACCCTCGGCTGACGTTCCTCACGCCCACGCTGATTGCCGGCGACAAGAGCCTGGTCAACGTGGTGGCGCACGAGCTGGCGCACTCGTGGACGGGAAACCTCGTGACGAACGCGTCCGCGGAGCACTTCTGGCTCAACGAGGGCTTCACCGTGTTCGCCGAGCGCCGCATCCTGGAGGCGCTGGCGGGCAAGGAGGTCGCCGCGCTGCACGGGGCGCTGGGACGCCGCGCGCTGGAAGAGGCGATGCACCACTTCCGCGAGCACCCGCACCTGACGGCGCTGCGCACGCACCTGACGGGCGTGGACCCGGACGAGGCCTTCTCCCAGATTCCGTACGAGAAGGGCTACCTGTTCCTGCGCGCGCTGGAGGACGCGGTGGGCCGCGAGACGTTCGACGGCTTCCTGCGCCGCTACCTGGCCACCTACCGCTTCCGCGCGCTCACCACCGAGGAGTTCATCGCCTTCACCGAGCGCGAGTTGCCCGGGGCGCTGGCCAAGGTGGACGCGGACGCGTACCTGCAGCGGCCCGGCATCCCCGGCGGCGCGCCGTCCCCTCGCTCCAGCCGGCTGGAGGCGCTCTTGCGCCTGCGCGGCACCGTGCCGTCGAAGGACGCGGTGAAGGACTGGACGCCCGCGGAGTGGCAGCTCTTCCTGGAGTGGCTGCCGTCGGACGCGCCGCGGGACTTGTTCCGCCAGCTGGACGAGCGCTTCGAGCTGACCCAGAGCCGCAACTCGGAGGTGCTGGTGGCGTGGCTGGTGGCGGCCTTGCGCGCGGGCTGGGAGCCCGCGGTGGCGCGCACCGAGGTGTTCCTGGGCGAGGTGGGCCGCATGAAGTACCTCAAGCCCCTGTACGGCGTGCTCAGCGCGTCCCGCGAGCACAAGCCGCTGGCGCGCTCGCTCTTCCAGAAGAACGCGGAGCGCTACCACCCCATTGCCCGGCAGGGCGTGGAGCTCATCCTCTCCCGCGCCTGAAGAAGGCGCGGGGAGGAGGACGACGGACTACTTCGCCGACTGCGCCTTCAGGCGCTTCTCGGACAGGTCCAGGTACTTCTCGTCCATGTCGATGCCCACGTAGCGGCGGCCCAGCTTGAGGGCCGCCACGCCCGTGGTGCCGCTGCCGTTGAAGGGGTCGAGAATCAGCGCGTCCTCGGGGGTGCTCGCCTCGATGATGCGCTCCAGCAGGGCCACCGGCTTCTGCGTGGGGTGGCTGCCGTGGGCCTTCTCCTCACCGCCGCGCGGGACGGTGAGCGTCCACAGCCGGCCCTCGCCGTCGTCGGTGACTTCCGCGTCGCCGGAGGGCGGCAGCACCCACGCGTCGCGCATCTGCTTGCCGCCGTTGTCCGACTTCATCTTCTTGTAGTTGAAGACGTGCTGCAGCTTGCCGCCCGACTTCGGCGAGGCCCAGATGAGCAGCTCCGTCGAGTGGGTGAAGTAGCGGCAGGCCAGGTTCGGGCTGGCGTTGGGCTTGAACCAGGTGACGGTGTTGAGCAGCTTGTAGCCGAGCTTCTGCATGGCGAAGCCGGCGTTGAAGATGACGTGCTGGGTGCCGCTGACCCAGAGCGTGCCGGTGGGCTTGAGCAGCCGCTGGCAGGCCTCGAGCCAGGCCGTGGTGAAGGCGTGGTCCTCCTCCACCCCGCGCGACACGTCCCAGTTGCCCTTCTTCACCGCGACGCGCTTGCCACCCTTGCAGGTGGTGCCGCCGTTGGAGAGGAAGTACGGAGGGTCGGCGAAGATCATGTCGAACGTCTGGGGCTCGAACCGGTTCAGGAGCTCCAGGCTGTCCCCGTGCAGGAGCGTCCAGGCGTCGCCCTTCGCGTGCACGCTCTCGTTGAGGGAGCGCCGGACAATCTTCAGGTCAGGGGCAGCAGCTTCAGCCAACATCACGCCTCCGTCGGACTCTTCGTCGTGGGACGCGGCGGAATGTGCGGTGACTTGAGTGCTACGTCTAATTTCTGGCCTGTAGCACCCTGAAATTTGACCCGGGACACTTGCCGTGGAAACGACTCGAGCAGGGCGGGAGCGCCTCCAGTGAGGCCCTCCGACACCCTGCTCGACGGTGCTGCGAATGGCGGTCACGCGGCGAGCGCGCGACGGCTCGAATCAGGCCTTGGCCTTCTTGCCCTTGGCGACCGGGACGGCGATGGCGCCCTCGCCAGCGGCGGTCTCCGTGGGGTTCGAGCCGTACTTCTTGCGGAAGCGGTCGATGCGGCCCGCCGTGTCCACGAGCTTGTACTTGCCCGTGAAGAAGGGGTGGCAGTTCGAGCAGATTTCCACCGAGAACGAGCCACGGGTGGAGTGGGTCTCGACGATGTTGCCGCACGCGCAGGTGATGCGGGACGGCGGATAGACGGGGTGCATTTCCGGCTTCATGACGCTCTCCAGGGTGCCTTGCCCCCAGCCGCCCACGGCAGGGAGGTCCGACACTGTAATGGCCGGCGCTTATAACGGCGCACCGACCGGGGCACAAGACCAGCGCGGCTCAGTGGGCCGCCGAGCCCGGGGGCTCGACACGTTCCACCGCCTTCTGGACGACCGGATCCGCCGGTACGTCACTGCCTAGCTGGATGTACGACAATAGATGCGTCCGGGCCGAGGGCGTTGCGCCGCCCGCCACCGTCTTCTCCAGGGACTGACGCCGGGCCTCCAGGCTGGCGACCGTGGACTCGAGCGCCCGCTTCTGCGCCTCGTCCTTCGTCTGGACGAGCCGCTCCCTGGCCCGGGCGAGGTTCGCCTCGACGATGCGCAGGCCGTCGCGGGTGCGCTCGCGCTCGGAGACGTCCACGAAGCGGCCGGGGCCGTCGATGGACAGCTCCAGCTTCGCGACCTGGCGGCCCCGTTCACCCGGCGGCACCACGGTGGTCAGCCCCACGCGCTGGGCGATGCCGGAGCCCCGGCCCTCGTGGGACTGCATCACGAAGTCGACGCCCTCCAGCTCACCGGCGAGCGCGAGCAGGTCGTTGTAGGGCACGGCGGCCAGCAGGATGACCAGGTCCACCTTCTGCTCGCGCAGGCGCTTCACCTCGGCGGTGACGGCGGGGAGCACGGGCAGCCCCTGGCGCTGGACGGCCGCGGCCTTGCCCTGGGCGAAGGGCTCCATGGGCTCTGGACGCTCGGTGGCGGGCGAGGCGCCCACCAGACCGACCTTGAGCCCTCCCACCTGCGTCACCATCGACGCGGGGAACAGCAGCTTGCCCTGCGCGTCCGCGAGGTTCGCGGACAGCAGCTTCAGCTTCGACTTGCGCGACTGCTTGAGCAGGAAGTCCACGCCCAGCGACAAGTCGCGCGTGCCCACGGCCATGGCGGTGGTGCCCTGCGCGTTCATCTGCGCGAACACCAGCTCGGCGCGCGCGCGGGCATCTGGGGCCTCACCGCTGTCCCGGCTCTTGAAGAGCGCGTTGCCCGCGTCCAACACGAGGACCGGCACGCCCTTCGCGCGCTCCTTCTCTATCGTGACTTTTCTTCTGGCCAGACCGCCAGACGGGTTGTGTCGTCAACCACAGGGGGCGACTTCGCCCCCATTGTCTCCGGTGAAGAGGAGCACGAGCTGCTTGGGCGCGGCCCCCGCGACGAGCGGGAACAGCAGCGCGGCCAGCAGGGCGAGCCCGGGCAGGCGGAGGCTCACTTCTTGCCCCCCTTCTTCGCGGGCGCCTTCGCCTTGTCCAGCTCGGCGATGCGCTCCTTGGCCGTCTTGGCGGCGCCGGACTTGGGGTAGCTCTTCACCAGCTCCTCGAGCGCCAGGCGCGACTCGTCCTTCATCTTGAGCTGGGCGAAGCACTCCGAGGAGCGCAGGTACGCGTCCGGCGCGGAGGGCGTCTTCGGGTGGTCCTGCACCACCTTGCCGTACTCGAAGAGCGCCTCGCGGCACTTGGACTCGGAGAAGTACGTCTCGCCCAGGCCGTAGTGGGCCTCGCCCACGAGGGCGTCCTTGGCCCACTTCTTCATCAGCTCGTTGAAGAGCTGGCGCGCCACGAGCAGCTCGCCGGCCTTGGCGCGCTCCTGCGCGAGCGCGAGGAAGTCCTTGGGGTTGGTGGGGCGCTGGAGCTCTTCGGCCTTCTTCTTGGCCTCGGCCTCCTTCACGGCGGCGGCGCCCTGCATGGCGAGCAGCTTCTGGTCCTGGGCGCCGAGCGCCGTCTCCAGCTCGGTGATTTTGTGGAGGTAGGTCTCCACCTGGCCGCGCAGCTGGGACAGGTCCTCCATCGTCTTCTGGAGCTGGATGCCGATGTCCGCGTCCTTGCGGCGCGCGGCGGTGTCCAGGCCGTCCAGGGCCTTGGTGACCTCGGCGACCTTCTCGTCGATCTTCGGCAGGACGATGGCGAGCTGCGCGCGCGCCTCCTTCAACTCCGCCTGCATCTGCGCGGAGTCGGTGCCGAGCCGGTCGACCTTCGCCTCGAGGGCGCGGCCGCGGTCCGCGGGATAGAAACAGCCAGGGAGCGCCGCCAGCAGCGCGAACAGGACGAGCCTTCGCATGGGGCCGGCATCTTAGGGCCAAATCGGCGCGTCGTCCGGACTTCTCTCCAAGGGGGCGGCTAGCGGGGCCCGCCCAGGGGCTCCAGGCGGCCGGCCGCGTGCGCGCACGCCACCCGCAGACGGCTGGGGTTGAGGAAGAAGGGCACCGGGCGGGCGCGGCCCTCCTCCAGGGCGACCAGGGCCCGGCGGTACTCGGAGGCCGCCTCGAGCGGGCGGCGGCACTGCTCCAGCAGCAGCGCCAGCAGGTAGCGGGCGGCCGCATGGTCGGGGTCCAGTTGGAGGCACTGGCGCAGGTCCCGCTCCGCCACCGCGTCCGACACGCCCGAAGCGGCGCCGTCCAGCACGCAGGCGAAGAGCAGGTCGGCCTCGGCGAAGGCAGGGGCCAGCGGCGGGGCCTCGAGCGGGGTCGCCGATGAGGACGGCGCCGCTCCCCTGGAGGGCCCCTTGGAGTTTCCTGTCGGGACGGAGGCGGGCGCGCCTCGCGTCGGCTCCACGAGCACGAGGCGCTCGGCTTCGCTCCGGACGTGGAAGAACGCCGACTCCGTGCGGACCACGCGCAGGGTGGGCGGCACCTGGAGCAGCGGCTCCGAGGACGACAGCACCAGCGTGCCCCCGGGCGCGAGGCTCTCCGCGAGCGTGGCGACGGTCCGGTGGAAGGACTCCACCGTGAAGTAGATGAGGACGTTGCGGCAGAAGATGACGTCGAAGCCGCGCTCGGCCGGGGCCCGGGGATAGGGCACGTCCATCAGGTTGTGGACCTGGAAGCTGGCCCGCTCGCGAAGCCCGCCCACCAGCGCCAGGCGAGAGCCCGTCGACACGAAGTAGCGCTCCCGGAGCACGGGCGGCACCCGACGCAGCTGCTCCGTGGAGAAGGAGAGCCCGCGCGCGCGCCGCAGCGCCGCCTCCGAGATGTCCGTGCCCAGCACGGTGCTCCCGGGGCTCGCGCCCGCCTCGGCCAGCAGGACCAGCAGCGTGGCCACCTCCTCGCCCGTCGAGCACCCCGCGCTCCACACCCGCAGGGGCCCTCCCCTCGCCCGCTCCACCAGCGGCGCCAGCACGTGCTCGCGGAAGTCGGTGAGCTGCACCTCGTCCCGGAAGAGGTCCGTCTTGTTCACCACCACCGCGGAGATGAGGCCTTCGAGCTCCGCGGCGCCCGTGGGTGACTTGAGGAACGCCAGGTACTGGTGCGGCGTCAGCCCGCGACACCGCTCCGCCAGCCGGTCATCCAGCCGACGAATCTGGGGCCCGCTCAAGGCCATGCCCGTACGCGCCGTGAGGAAGGCGCGCACGAAAGCCCATGGCGCGCTCGGAGCACGCACCGCCAGCTCAGCGCCCCACGGCCAACGACTCACCCCGCGCCAGCCGCGACAGCGTCGCCGCGACCTCGTCGCCGTGGATGAGGTGGTCCACCGCCTTGCGCTCCACCGCCGTGCCCGGCATGCCGAACACCACGCAGGACTCCTCGTTCTGCGCCAGCGTCAGCCCACCGGCCTGACGGATGGCCAGGAGCCCCTCCGCGCCGTCCGCGCCCATGCCCGTCAGCACCAGGCCCACCGCGCGCCGGCCGTAGGTCCTCGCCGCGCTCTCCAGCAGCGTCGTTCCGGAGGGCATGTGCCCGTCGCGCTCCACGCCCGCCTTGAGCGCCACCCGTCCCCGGAAGGGAATCATGGTGTGCTGCCCCGGCGGCGCGATGAGCACGTGGCCCGGCATCAGCGGCTCGCCGTCCTGCGCCAGCCGCACCTTGAGCCGGCTGGTGTTGCCCAGCCACCCCGCCAGCGACTCGGCGAAGGCGGCGTTGATGTGCTGGACGATGACGATGGGCGCGGGGAAGTCCGCCGGCAGCTCCGACAGCATCCGGCACAGCACCTGCGGCCCGCCCGTGCTCGCGGCCACCACCACCACGCCCATGGACACGGCGGGCAGCACGGACGTCGTCACCCGGGGCGGGGTGATGCCCTTCTGGGGCCGGCGCAGGTGGCGGATGACGCGCACCGAGGAGAGCAGCTTGATCTCCCGCACCAGGTTCCAGGCCTCGGGGCCGGCGTCGATGGCGGGCTTGATTTGGAGCGCGAGCGCGCCCAGCTCCAGCGCCCGGTACGTCAGCTCCGGCGCCTGCGAGCGCGGATCCGCCGTCAGCACCAGGATGGGCGTGGGGCACTCGGCCATGATGTGCTCGGTGGCCGTCAACCCATCCATGACGGGCATGTCCACGTCCATGGTGATGACGTGGGGCCGCAGCTCCTTGGTCATCTCCACGGCCTGCTTGCCGTCCGCGCACGAGCCGACCACCTCGATGTCGGGGTCCTTGCTCAACGCCTCGCAGATGAGCTGTCGGCAGATGAGTGAGTCATCGACCACCAGCACCGACACTTTCTTGCCCATGCCCTGTCCATACCCCGTGCGCGAGGCGCCGAGTATAGCCAATGCTCCGTCCTGTCCTCAGGAGGTTGAGCGGGGGCCCTCAGGACAACAGTCGCCCCACCACATCCACCAGGTCCTGGCGCACCAGGTCCCCCTTGGTGACGTAGGCGTCCGCCCCCGCCGCCAGCCCACGCCGCCGGTCCTCCTCTCCACCACGGGTGGTGAGGATGACGACGGGCAGCCTGGGCTGGGCGGAAAGTTCCTTCAGCCGGCGGGTCAGCGCCAGGCCGTCCATGCCCGGCATCTCCAGGTCCGTCACCACCAGGTCCACCGGGGTGCCCTCCAGGACGTCCAGCGCGTCCGCCCCGTCGGCGGCCATGACGGTGTCGTATCCCACCGCCTCCAGGAGGTTGGAGATGAGCTCCCGGGTGAGGGGGGAGTCGTCCACGACGAGGATGCGCCGGCGCCGTGACTCCGTCTCCGGGGCCGACGAGCGGGGCAGCTTCAGCGGGGACGTCCCGTGGGCGCTGGCGGTGAGGTAGGCCGCCGACAGCACCATGGCGAGCCGGCCGTCCGCCAGGGACGTGGCACCCGTGAGGTGGCCGAAGCGGGCCAGCACGCCGCGCAGGGGGAGGATGGCCTGGACGCGCTCCTCGAGCACGCGGTCCACGACGACGGCGGCGGCGCCGCTCTGGCTGCGGACCACCAGGACGAGCTCTCCCTCCCGGACCTCGCGCTCCGGGGACAGGCCGAGCAGCGAGCCCAGGGACGCCAGCGGTAGCACGCGGCCCTCCACGAGCAGCGCGGGCCGGCCGGCCACCTCACACAGGTGCAGGGGCTCCACCTTGAGGGCGCGCGAGACGTGGGTGGCGCTCAAGGCGAGCGTCTCCGGGCCCACCTGGACGAAGAGCAGCGGCGCCACGGTGAGGGACACGGGGACGCGCAGCTCGAAGATGGTGCCCCAGCCGGGCGCGGACTCGACGCCGACGTCACCCCCCAGGCCCTGGATGGAGGCACGCACGGCGTCCAGGCCGACGCCCCGACCCGACAGGTCCGTGACGACCTCCCGGGAGGTGAAGCCCGGCAGGAAGATGAGCTCGCGGGTGGCGGCGTCGGACAGCGCGTTGGCGGCGCTCTCGTCCAGGACGCCCCGGCGCACGGCCACGCGGCGCAGCTCCACGGGGTCCAACCCCATGCCGTCGTCCTCGACGCGCAGGATGATGCGGCTGCCCTCGCGCGCGGCGCGCAGGGTGAGGCAGCCCCGGGGGTGCTTGCCGGAGGTGACGCGGTCCACGCGCGTCTCCAGGCCGTGGTCCAGGGCGTTGCGCACCAGGTGCATCAGCGGCTCTCGCAAGGCCTCCACCACCGCCCGGTCCGCGCGGGTGTCCTCGCCGTCGACGACGAGCTCCACCTCCTTGCCCAGCGTGCGCGACAAATCCCTCACCATGCGCGGATAGGGCTCGAAGAGGACGGACAGGGGGAGCATGCGCAGCCCCTGCACCTCCTCGACGACCATCCCCAGGTCGCGGAGCTCTTCGTTGGAGAGCAGCTTGGACTCGCGATGGAGGTCCGCGGCCAGCTCCTTGGCGGTGCCCAGCCGGGCCACCAGCGCGGCGGCGGCGGGGCCCAGGTCCTCGGCCTCGCGGGCCAGCTTTCCCAGCTCCCGGGCCAGGGCCAGGCGGCGGGCATTGGCGCGCTCCCGGCGACGGGCGACCTGGGCCAGGTTCGTCACCGCGCTGGTCAACAGGTCCAGGCTGGCCACGTCGATGCGGACCGCGTCCATGCGCGTCTCGGGCTGACGGGGCGTCGGCGAGGGGCCCTGCCCCGGCGCGACCACGCGAGGGCCCGGGACAGGCGTGGGCGCAAGAGCCGCGCCAGTCGTCCCCGTGGAGGGACGGGCGGGGCTCGTCTCCGGACGCGGCGCCGAGGGCCAGCCGCGATTCTGCGCGACGGTCGAGAGGCCTCCGGTGGGCGGAGGAGCGCCACCGCGCAGTGGAGGCTCGGCGGGTGACACCGTGGACACGCGGGTCATCCCCGTCCCCGAGACCCGCCAGAGCGGATTGCCACCGGGCGCCGTGCGCGCTCCGCTGCGAGCTGGCCCTTCGGCGACACCTCCATCCAGCCAGAGGGGCGCATCGGGGGCGGCCCCTCCACTTCGGGACGGGACGTCGGAAGCGCGCGCCTCGCCGTACGAGGTCCCATCGAGAGCATGCGCCTCACCTCGAGACGCGACGCTGAAAGCCGGAGCAAGGCTCCGCGCATCGCCTTCGCTTCGGGACGCAGCATCGGCCGCAGGAGCATGGCTCCGCGCATCACCTTCACTTCGGGACGAGGAACCGGGGCCAGAGGCCTCGCCACCGACGTCGCCAGTCGCACCCCGCGGCGCCCCGACCCCGGACGGAACCGACGCCGCGGCGACGGCCCGCGCCAACGACTCGGCCCCGTCGACCCGCGCGTTCGAGGACGACCCCGCGCCCTCTCCCGTCGGACCGTCCCGGGTCTCCGCGCGGGTACAGGCCTGGAGCCAGCCCACGAGCCGCGCCACCTCGGGCGAGGACGCCGCGCCCGGCTGCGCCCCCGAGAGCAACAGCACCGCATCGGCGGCGCTCAGGAGCGCATCCGCGGAGTCCGCGGACAAGGCATAGCGCCGGGGCTCCACGCACCGGACGAGCTCCTCCATCTCGTGCACCAGCACGTTGATGTCGTCGAAGCCCATCATCCGGGCCTCGCCCTTGAGCCCGTGCAGCTCGCGCAGCGCCCCCCGTCCCGCGTCCGGGCTCGCCCCTGCCTCCAGCTCCATGAGCGCCCGGTTGATGCGCTCCAGGCGCACCGTCACCAGGTCCCGGAACTGCCTGAGCAGGCGCTCACTCGGGTTCACCCGCCCTCCTCCCCTCGCAGCGTCTCCTGTCCAATCTGGAAGCGCTCCACCACCTCACTCAAGTCCCGCGCCAGCACGAGCAGGTCCGTGTTGGCGGTGCTCACCTGCTTGGTGGCGTTGAGGCTCTGCTGGGTGATGCGGAGGATGTCCGCCATCGTCTCCGCGAGCTGGTCGGTGCCCGTCTGCTGCTGCTGCGTGGCCAGCGAGATGCTCCGCACCGCGTCCGACGTCTTCCCCGCCAGCTTCGTGATCTGCCGCAGCGACTCCGACACCTGCTGCGCCAGCGTGGTGCCGGACTCCACCGCGCGCACGCCACCCTGCGTCGCGGACACCGCCGCGGCCGAGGCCTCGCGCACCTCCTCGATGAGCCCTTCAATCTCCTTCGTGGACTCGAGCACGTTCTCCGCGAGCCTGCGCATCTCCGCGGCCACCAGCGAGAAGCCCCGCCCCACCTCCGCCGCCTTCGTCCCCTCCAGCTCCGCGTTCAGCGCCAGCAGGTCGGACTTGTCCGCCACGCCGTTGATGAACTCGACGATCTTGCCGATCTGCTGCACGCGCTTGTTCAGCCGCACCACCGACGAGGCGATGGCGACGTTGTCCTGCTTCATGCGCTCCATCGAGCCCAGGAAGGACTCCGCGCTGCGCTGGCCCTGCTGCGCCGCGCCCAACGTGCGCTGTGCAATCTGCGCCACCGAGCCCGCGTTCTCGGCGATCTGCCGCGCCGAGCGCGCCAGCTCCTCCGTCGTCGCGCTCGTCTGGTCCAGGGAGCTGGCCTGCTCGGTCGCGCCCACCTCGTAGCGTCCGGAGGTGGTGAGGATCTCCTCCGTCGTCGCCGAAATCTGCGCTCCGGCGCGTTGGAGCTGGGACATCACGTCCGCCAGGTGTGTCCGCATGGTGGTGAAGGCCGCGGACACGTCCCAGATTTCATCCTCCGTCGGCACCACGCGAGGGCTGGCCAGGTCCCCCTCGGCGATGCGCCGCGCCTCGCTCGACAGCTCCCGCAGGGGCCGCCCCAACAGCGTGCCGCCCAGATACGCGGTGGTGAGCGCCAGCGCGAAGACGAGCAACACCAACGGCCCGCCCGACACGAGCGCCTCCACGCGAAGCCGCGACGCCAGCTCCGCGCTCGGCGCCGCATGCGCCATGAGCTGCCGCAGCGCCCGCTCCCCCAACGCCGAGGAGAGCTGCACGGACAACACCGCCGGCGTCACCACGGAGATGAAGGCGAACGCCACCAGCCGCGCGCGAATCTCCGCCCGCCTCGGCATCGCCGCGATGAGCTGGCCGTGCGTCATGCCCAGCTCCGCCAGCCACAGCACCACCTTGCGCGAGCGCAGGATGACCAGGCAGTGCACCAGCAGCGCCGTCAGCGGACCGAACAGGAGCCCCAACCCGGCGATGCGCCGCGCCGCGTCCGCGTCCACGCCCGCCGTCCACCACACCGCGAAGCCCAGCAGGGGCGTGGTGAACAGCCACAGCCCCAGCGAGCGCAGGAACGCCTCGTCCGGCCAGCGCGTCACCTCCATCACCGCGGCCTTCAAGACCTCCGGCGTCGGAGCCACGCGCCCGAGCTCCAACGCCCGCACCGTGCGCAGCCGCGCGAGCGACACCCACGCGCCCAGGACGATGGCCACCGCCCCCATCCCGCACGCCCACCGGACGAACAGCTCCATCCGGCCCGCCATCCCCGGCGCATCGGAGAGCGTGAGCCACGCGTAGTGCAGCCCGAACACCACGCCGACCAGGTTGGTCAGCGGCACGGGCAGCATCAAATGCCGGGTGAAGGACGTCCGCCTGGAGCTCGCGCGCGGGCTCATGCGTCCTCCCCGGCCACCACGTGGAAGCGCTCCACCACGCGTTTCAAGTCCCTCGCCAGCGTGGACAGGTCCGCGTTGGCCACCGCCATCTGCTTGGTGGCCGCCGAGTTCTGCTCGGTGACGCGCAGGATGTCCCCCATCGCCGCGGCGAGCTGGTCGGTGCCCGTCTGCTGCTGCTGCGTCGCCAGCGAGATGCTGCGCACCGCGTGGGACGTCTGCCGCGCCAGCTCCAGGATGAGGCTCAGGCTCTCGTCCACCTCGGCCGCCAGCACCGTGCCGGCGTCCATGGCCTTCAGCCCCGCCTCCGTGGCCATCACCGCCGCGTTCGTCGCGTCGCGGATCTCCTCGATGAGGCCCTCAATCTCCTTCGTGGAGCGGATGACGTTCTCCGCGAGCCTGCGCATCTCCGCGGCCACCAGCGAGAAGCCCCGGCCCACCTCGCCCGCCTTCGTCCCCTCCAGCTCCGCGTTGAGCGCCAGCAGGTCCGACTTGTCGGCGATCTCGTTGATGAACTCCACCACCTTGCCAATCTGCTGCACGCGCTTGTTGAGCCGCACCACCGCGTCCGCGATGGCCTGGTTGTCCTGCTTCATGCGCTGCATGGCGCCCAGGAAGGCCGCCGCGCCGCGCTGGCCCGTCTGCGCGGCGGAGAACGTCGACTCGGCGATGGTGGACACCGACTCCGCGTTGCCGGCGATCTGCTGCGCCGAGCGCGCCAGCTCCTCCGTCGTCGCGCTCGTCACGTTGAGCGAGCTGGCCTGCTCGTCGGCGCCCGCCTCCTGCTCACCGGACGTCGCCACCAGCTGCTCGGTGGTGGTGGATATCTGAAGGCCCGCGCGCCGCAGCTGGGTGAGGGCCTGGCCGAGCTGCGCCTGCATCTGCGCGAAGGCCGCCGAGGTGGCCCACACCTCGTCCTCCGCGGGGATGACGCGCGGAGGCCGCAGGTCTCCCTGGGCGATGCGGGTGGCCTCCTCGGTGATGGCGCGCAGGGGCCCCGCGATGACGGTGCCTCCCAGGTGCGCCGTCAAGAGCACCAGCACCGCCACCAGGCCCGCGACGACCAGCCCCCGCTCGTCGTCCGCCCGCCGCACCGCCACGTCCCGCTCCTGGGGCGACTTCGCGCGCACCACCTCGTCCATGGCCCGGGAGGTGCCCGTGACGGTGGCGTCGAGGATGAAGAGCGAGGGGGTGAGCACCGCGATGGCGGTGAAGAGCACCATGTGCCGGCGCATGTGCAGCCGCCGGGGGGGCGCCGCGGCCACCACCTCCAGCGGGGACAGCCCCCGGGCCGCCACCAACTCCACCGCCCGACGACAGCGGCGAATCACCAGCAGGTAGATGAGCAGCGCCGTCAGCGAGCCCAGCGACGCGCCCACCAGGACGATTCGCGGCGCGAGCCCCAGCGACGCGTCCGTCCAGGGGATGAAGATGAACGCCACCACCAGCGCGCCCAACAACCAGCTGCGCAGCGCGAAGGAGAAGACCCTGTCGGGAAAGGCCCGGGCCTCCAGCAGCGCCTGGCGCAGGTGCTCGGCGGAGGCGGGCAGCGCCCCCTCCCCCACCGCGTGCAGCACCCGCAGCGAGCGCCGCGCGTTGAGCCGCACCAGCCACAAGGACAGCGCCGTCACCACCACCACCAGCCCCAGGAAGCGCAGCCACGCCTCCCTGGGCAGCGCATCCGTCAGCAACCCGTGCAAGAGCGCCAGACAGATGCCCACCGTACTCGCCGGCATCACCGGCCTCGCCACCCAGAGCGCCAGCCCCCGCACGTCCGAAGGCCCCGTCACGCCGCGCCCCCCATCCGCCGCCTCAGGAAGCGCTCGAAGTCCGCCAGCCCCAACAAGGGCCAGAGCACCCCGCGCGCCAGCACGAAGCCGCGCAGGCTGCCTCCCGAGGCGCTCACCGCCACCGGCGGAGCGGGCAAGAGCGGGTGCGCCTCCGCGTCGATTTCGAGCGCATCCACGCCCACCGCCCCGCCCGACGTCGCCACCAGCACGCGCGAGGCACCCGCGGACGCATGGAAGGCCAGCCGGGCCGAGGCCGCGTCCTCCTCCCCCGGCGAGGTGATGGAGAGCACCTCATGGGCCAGGAACGCGAGCCGATGCGGGCCCGCGTGACACAACAACATGCCCCGCACGGGGCCTGCCGGGGCCATGACTCAGGCGCCCTGGCTGAGGTGGTCGAAGAGCCCTTCGGGGTCGATGACGGCCACATCCCGGGGACCGCTCTTGGCGGGGCCCCTCAGGTGGACCTGGACGCCCGCGGAGCCCAGGGGTTCGAGCGCTCCCGTCACCGGGGAGACGCCGGCCACCGTGGTCGCCGTCAGGGCGAGGGTGCCGCGCGGCAGCCGCACGAGGACGGCCCGCCGCGAGGACTGGCTGGCGCCGCCCACCAAGAGGCCCATGTCCACCACCGGGATGACCTCTCCTCGGTGGGCGAACACACCCAGCAGGTGGGCTGGAGCGCCCGGTACCCGCGTGAGCTCGGGGAAGGTGACGACCTCCGCCGCGCTGTCCGCGGGTACCGCGTACCAGCTGCTACCGCAGGCGAAGACGAGATAGGACTGACGCGCTTCCGGCTCGTGGACGGCCATGTGGCGCCAAGCCTACCTCAGCCCCCACTAGCGCTGGAACTCGACCCGGCGGTTCTCGCTCCACGCCTCTTCGGAGGAGGCGTTGTTCACCGGGCGCGTCTCGCCGTAGCCCACCGTCGTGACGGCGTTGGACTTGATGCCCAGGTCCGTCAGGTAGCGCTTGACGGCCGCCGCGCGGCGGTTGGAGAGCTGGAGGTTGTACTCCTCCGTGCCGCGCTCGTCGGCGTGGCCCGCCAGGGTCAGCTTGCCCGCCTGGCCCGTCTTCAGGCAGTTGGCCAGGTCCGACAGGCGCTGCTGGGCCTCGGAGTCCAGCGAGGACTCGTTGAAGCCGAAGCGGATGGGGCTCCAGTCGCACTTGTCCGCGGAGGCCGTCACGCAGCGGCCGGCGCTGCACTCCTGGCCGTCACCGCAGTCGGAGTTGGACGCGCACGTGTCCGTGGGGACCTGGCAGCGGCCACCCTGGCACTTGCCACCGGAGGGGCAAGCCGAGTCGTCCTTGCACTGGGCCTCGGCGCACTTGCCGGCCTCGCAGATGCGGCCGTCACCGCACTGGTTGTCGACGGTGCACTCGGGCGGCTTGGGCGCGCACTTGTTGCCCTGGCAGGAGAAGCCCTCCTTGCAGTTGGCGTCGGTCGCGCACTCCTGGCACGTGCCCTGGACACAGACCTCGCCCTTCTCGGAGCAGGTCGAGTCGTCCTTGCAGTTGGGGTAGCTGGGGGGGCAGCCGGTCAGCACGGCCATGGCGAGGCCGAGACCCGCCCACAGAGAAATCCGACGCATCATTCCTCCCGAAATCATTGAAACGAAAGAAGCACCCGCAGGGGACGGGTATTCGGGTCGCGTGTAGTCTCAGTCGCCGGGGTGAGTCAAAGCTTTTGTCCCTTTCGAGACACCCCTCCGCGCCCCGAAACCCTTGAATGTCCAAATATTTTCCGTGAGATTGTCGCTGTTGCCCGGGAGCGGCCGCGTGACGTGGTCCCCGGGCCGGGAGCGCCCCGCATGCCCGCATCCGTGCTCATCGTCGATGACGAGAAGAACATCCTGCTGACCCTGAGCCAGTCGTTGCAGCTTGCGGGATATCAGACACATCTGGCCGCCAGCGGGCAGGTGGCGCTCGACGTGGTGAGCGCGCGTCCGGTGGACGCGGTGTTGATGGACGTGAAGATGCCGGACATGGATGGGCTGACGGCGCTGGCCCGGCTGACGGAGCTGAGGCCCGAGCTGCCCGTCATCATGATGTCGGGGCACGGCACCATCGACACGGCGGTGAAGGCGACGCAGCTGGGGGCGCGCGACTTCCTGGAGAAGCCCATCGCGCGGGAGCGGCTGCTGGTCGCGCTGCGCAACGTGCTCAAGCACCAGGCGGCGATGGAGGAGCTGCGCGAGCTGCGCGAGCAGCTGGGGCGCTACGACATGGTGGGCAGCGGCCCGGCCATGCAGCGCATCTTCTCGCTCATCCAGCGCACGGCGCCCTCCGAGGGGCGGGTGCTCATCACCGGTGAGAACGGCACGGGCAAGGAGCTCATCGCCCGGGCGCTGCACCAGAACTCGCGGCGCAAGGCCTTGCCGTTCGTGAAGCTCAACTGCGCGGCGGTGCCGCACGAGCTCATCGAGAGCGAGCTGTTCGGCCACGAGAAGGGCGCGTTCACGGGGGCGGTGAGCGTGCGCCGCGGCAAGTTCGAGCTGGCGCACGAGGGGACCTTGTTCCTCGACGAGATTGGCGACATGCCGCCCGCCATGCAGGCCAAGCTGCTCAGGGTGCTCCAGGAAGGAGAGCTGGAGCGGGTGGGCGGCGCGGAGACGCTCAAGGTGGACGTGCGCGTCATCGCCGCGACGAACAAGAACCTGGAGCAGGAGATTGGCGCCGGGCGCTTCCGCGAGGATTTGTACTACCGCATCAACGTCGTGCAGATTCACTCGCCGCCCCTGCGTGAGCGGCGCGAGGACCTGCCGGACCTCATCGGCACCTTCCTGCGCGAGGCCTGCGCGAAGAACGGCCGGCGGCCGTTGACGCTGTCCCCGGACGCGCTGGCGGTGATGAGCGCCTACGACTACCCCGGCAACGTGCGCGAGCTGCGCAACCTGGTCGAGCGGCTGGCCATCCTGTGCGAGGGCCCCGTCGTCACGCGCACGGACGCGCTGGAGCTCCTGCCAAGGGGACGCGGCGTCGTGCCGCCTCCGGTGGAGACGGTGGCCGCGCCGGCGCCCACGCTGGACTCCGCGGTGGTGGCCGCCGCGAGCACGCCCGCGCACGCATTGGTGGCGCCCCCTCCCCCAACGTCGGCACCCGCCCCCGTGGTGGGCTTCAAGCCCCGCGCGGACAAGACCTTCCGCGAGCAGGTGGAGGACGCCGAGCGGGAGATCATCCTCTACGTGCTGGCCCATACCCACGACAACGTCACGGAGGCCGCGCGGCTCCTGGACCTGGAGCGGGGCCACTTCTACAAGAAGATGAAGGCCCTGGGCCTCCGGCGCGGGCAATCCGAGACATAATTTTCAACCCATGGCGGATGTCTCATTTCACGCCTGAGACATCCCCGCGCGGCACCTTGTCTCACGCCCCTCGCGCGACGCCCTGGGGCCCCGCGGACATGCCCACGAGCTGGGCGATGAACTCGCGGCGGCTGCGGACCTTGGCCTTGGTGAAGATGGCCTTCAGGTGGTCCTGCACCGTCGCCGGGGTGATGGCCAGCGTCCGCGCGATGGTGTCCGTGGTGTGCCCCTGGGCCACCAGGATGGCCACGTCCTGCTCACGGGCCGTCAGCCCCAGGCTCATCAGGGCCATGGGCAGCACCTCCGCGGGCGTGGCGGGCGCCACGACAATCGCGACCTGCCCGTCCGGACGCCCCTCCAGCAGGGACGCATGCAGCGTGAGCCACTGCCCCGTGCGCGTCCTCACCCTGGAGCGCGACGGCACGTCCCTGCGCCCCGCCGCGCCCAGGCCCCGGGCATGCTCGGCCACGGTGATGACGCCGGACGGCACCCCCGTCGACGACGGTGACGTCTCCGCGAGCTCCGCCAGCACCGCCTCCGCCCTCGGGTCCGCCGACATCAACTGCCCCCGGGGCCCCAGCACCGCGATGCCCGGCAGCGGCTGCCCCTCCCCCTTCGGCACCGTGCCCTGATACGAGCGCCACAACATCTGCCCGATGTGCGCGGAGAAGCGCTCCATCATCCCCAGCTCCCGCTCCGTGTAGGGCCCCCGGTCCGTCGCCCGGAGGAACGTCGCCGCGCCCCAACACCCCGAGGGCAAGTCGAAGTTCACCCGAAGCTCGTCCCCGAAGCCGAAGGGCGCGATGAGCTCCCGGTAGCGCGCGCTCTCGTCGAGCTTCTCCCCCGCCGCCCTCCGCAAAGAGCCCACCCGCTGCCCGGACGCCCGCAGCCCCGCGAACGTCAACGGCTCCGGCGCCCACAACTCCAGATACGCCGCCCGCTCGAACCCCCTCGGGTCCAGGTTCTCCATCACCGTCGACGTCACCAGCCCCGTCGCCGGGTCCGTGCCATGCCAACAACTCGCATCCACGCCCAGCGGCTCACGAAGCAAGACATTCAGCCGCGTGAACAGCTCTCCCAAGGGGAGCTCGGCTTCGGACAGCTCACGCAAGGCGCCCAACAACTCTCGCTCCAGCCGCGAACGCGTCACCATTCCCTGACCATACCCAGCCTTGGCAATAATTCCCCACATTTCTGGGATAGACGTGCCCGACGCGGTCAACGCACCCTGTCGGCAATCCCTGTCCCTCGTGGAGGAGCCGTGCGCAATCACCCCCGTGGTCGCGTGACGATTCGCGTTGTCGCCCGGAGTGTGGCTTTGGCGCTCTGCGCGTCTGCCCCCGCGGAGGTGCGCCCCCTGACAGTCCTTCATCAACAACAACAGCAATACTGTATGAAGCCAGCCATCGGGAAGCCGGGCGGCAATGTCAGCGCCGCGCCTTGTCATGGCCCCGGGCTCGACTGGGAATTCGAGCCGGTGCGGGGAACCCAGTCCGGCTGGGAGCGCATCCGGGATGGAAGTTTCTGTCTGGGTGCTCGCGGGCGACGTCTGGTCTCCGCGCGCTGTGATGACAGTCTTGAGCAGCAATGGGTCATCACCCCGCTCGAGACACCCGGCGCCGCTCCGCCTCCGGGGTTTCGGGGCATCCGGCTGAAGAACGCCGCGACGGGGGAATGCGTGGAGGGAGCGCCGGAGCCCGTGGGAGGGGCGCGCATCCGCCTCCATCCGGAATGTCAGCCCCGGCCCTCACAGCAATGGAACGTCCATCGCTCGGTGTTCGAGCGGCTCCTCATGGACGCCCGCCCCGAGGCCACTCGCGCCCCGCGCCAACGGCCCCTGGCGTCCGGCCAGACCGAGCGCCTCCAGTTCTACGCAGACGAGGGCCGCACCCTCCTGGTGGGATGGCGCGGCAGGGATTGCCTCGGGGCCCAGACGTCCTGGGGTGTGTCGTCCCCCCACGAGACGCGCGTCTCGGCCCCCTGCCCGCGCGAGGCAGGGGCCCTGGAGTGACGGCTCAGAGCGGGTCGGCCGTCGCGCAGCTCGGCGCCGCGCTCTCCGCCACCTGGCGCGTCAATGACTTGCGGCTCGCGTCGGTGAACGGGGACACGCCCATCACCAGACACGTCCGGTAGAGCAGCGCCTTGCTCGCGGGGAAGGCGTCGATGGCCGTGCTGAAGTCGTTGTTGAAGTACACCGAGGTGAACGCCGAGCCGTAGAACGGGCTGGAGCCCCAGGCGAACTTCTTGCCCGTCACGCCCGTCGCCGCGTTGAGCCCGCTATACTGGGCGGACTGGAACGGCCACTCGCCCGCGGAGAAGCCATCGCTCAGCAGCGCCCGCCCCGTGGCGGCCTTCGTCGCGCCGTTGTTGGTGCTGTAGCCGCCGTAGACCAGCCCCGCGTCCTGCCCCAGCTTCAGCTCGACCAGGCCCAGCTCGTACAACACGCCCGTGCCCGAGTGGCGCGCGAGCAGCGCGTGATACTTGCGCGTGGCGCCGATGGGCTCGTTCCACGTCCAGTTCGCCTGGGTCGTCAGCGCGCCCGCCACCGGCGCCTGCGTGGTGAAGTGGTTGCGCGTATCGCCCCACTGCACGTTGCTCAGCGGCGCCTGCGTGTCGGCGTCCGCGAACTCGACGACGCCGTAGGGGCCGCGCAGGTCGAACGAGAGCTGTCCCGCCGTCGCCTCGCCCAGGTCCAACCGGATGTCCAGGCGCGGGAAGTCGACGCCCTTCTGGAAGACCCAGCGCAGGGTGAGCGGCACCAGGAACTTCTGGTGGGCCGCGGTGGCGGCTGGCGTCGCCGCGGTGACGTCCGCCATGGCCACCCGGGTGCCCCACTTCGGGTAGGTCGTCGTGAAGGTGTGGCTGGCGGAGGTGCTCGCCGGGAGGATGGACGAGGGCGCTCCCCGCACCGCGAAGCCATATCCCAGCGGCGAGTCGTCCTCGCCATTCAGCCCCGCGATGGTGCCGGACGCGCCGTTGTCGAACTGGCGGTACAGCTCATGGCCCACGAAGTAGCCGAAGCCGCGCTCGCCGCCGCCGGTGCCGTCCACCGTCACCGTGCGCCAGTCGGCGCCCGCGGCGACCTGATAGGTCATCTGGACCGCGTACCCGCCATTGCCCGCGGCGGTCTGCCGCTTCAGCGACAGCGTCCTCGGGCGCCCCTTCGAGTCCGTCCACGTGTAGCGGTCCACGTCGATTCCACCCACCACGGTGGACTCACGTGAGACGCCGTCCCCTTGCTCGAAGGAGGGCACCTCGGGACCCGCGTCCGGAGTG
This sequence comes from Myxococcus fulvus, assembly GCF_900111765.1. The sequence goes on along the minus strand of NZ_FOIB01000006.1, from coordinate 124,291 downwards.
CCCGAGTCCGGCGTCCCCGCGTCACCACCGCCCGCATCCGGGCTGCCCGCGTCGTCCTTCGAGTCACTGGAGCCGCAGGCACACAGACACAGCACCGTCGCCAGGAGCGACACCTCGAGCCACCGCTGATTCATTCGCATCCGTCGCGGTTATCACGCCTCGCGGTGCGTCGATATCGGTCGGCCGAGACGTGAAGAAATACACACAGCGACCGAAGGAATCCCGCCCTCGACGTTGCGCGCGGCGCCGCGCCCTTCATCCAGACATGTTGAACGTTTCCGCTCGGTGGCGGCAGACAGCGAATCCCGCCGCGATGCCCTATCCTCGCGAGTGCAACACCCACCGGAGACGGAGTTCCAGGAGGACGCATGCGAGGCATTCTCGGAGGACTGCTGACGTCGGCACTGCTGATGGGCTGTGGTGGAAGCGAGGGCGACACGAACGCGCCACCGCCGGAGACACAGGGCGGACAAGTCACCGCGTCGGCGCTCTGCACCAGCGCCTACCTCACGAAGTACTACAACAAGACGTACACGGAGGTGCTGGGCACGCTGACGTGTGTCTGTGGCGCGGCGCCCGTCTTCGAGGGCACCCTGACGCCCTACCCCAAGACCTACAATCAGAGCGCCTGCCCCTGAACGAGGCCCGCTCCCGTCCGGGCCCTCCGGACGGGAGTGACTCGACGCCGGACCTCGCCAGGCCAGACATGGCGCGATGGCGCGAAACGTCCACGCCACGGTTGCCCTCACGGCCTCGGCTGACATGTGATGGCAGGCCGCCCATGACCTCCGCACTGCTCCGAACGTTGACGTGCTGCTGTCTGTTGTCCACGGCCTGCGCCAAGGAAGGACCCGCGGGCCCGCCGGGTCCTCAAGGCCCCCAAGGACCCGCCGGAGGTCCCGTGGGCCCGCAGGGCCCCTCCGGCCCCAAGGGAGACACGGGCCCCATGGGCGCAACAGGCCCCGTCGGTCCACAGGGCATCGCCGGCCCCTCCGGGTCCACCGGTCCACAGGGAGTCACGGGCCCCACGGGTCCCACCGGCCCACAAGGCCTCACCGGGCCGATGGGCCCCACCGGCCCCAAGGGCGATACGGGGCCCTCCGGGCCTCCGGGCCCCGCGCTCCGGACCATGCGCGTCCACGACGCCACGGGCCGATTCGTCAGCAACGACAGCCTCTTCGCGGACGCCCAGGGCCTCGTCTGGTCCGTGGACTTGGAGACCGGCAGGTCCAAGCCCGTCTTCCAGGACATCTCGCGCTACTTCGAGACCAGCGACTGCACGGGCGAGGCCTTCATGGCGGGCACCATCCCTCCCCGCTACGTCTTCACCGTCGCCGGGGACCCGACCTTCCGCCGACGTCCCGACACCCAGCTGCGCGTGCTCCGCGAGTTCAAATCCTACTTTTCGGATGGGCGCTGCCGGACCACCCAGGGCGAGAGCCAAGGCCTCCCCCTGTCCAACACGGCGCCGGATAGCCCCATCTCCCTGCCCACGCACACGGACGGATTCACGCCGCCCTTCCACTACGAATTCGACTGAGCGGCCCGCTCGGAGCCACCCCGACTCACGGCACGCCGAGCAGGCGCAGCCCCGCCGCGGTCGCCGCCGCGGCAATCACCACCGCGATGAAGGGCAGCCGCAGGCACGCGAGCACCGCGCCGACGAGCACCCCCGCCGGCCGGGCCCACCCGGCGAAGCCGCCCTGCGCCAGCAGCGTCGACGTGGCCACGAGCGCCGCCAGCATCGCGATGGTCGCCAGCGCCATCCGCTCCTGCACCCGCGTGGACAGCTTCAGCCGCTCGCTCAACAGCGGCCCCGCCACGCGAAAGCCATACGTCCCCAGGGCCAACACCAGAATCGGCAGCAAGGTCATCGCAGCGCCACTCCCACGGCGAGAATCGACAGAATCACCGGCAGCCCCATGGGCAGCCACGGCGTCAGCACCAACGCGATGAGCGCGCCCACCAGCGCCACCTTGCGCGCCTTCGCCGCCCGCTCCCTCGCGCCGACTTCCGCGTCCTGCGCCTTCGGCGGCAGCAGCGACGGCAACAGCAGCGCGACCATGCACGCGGGGAACGCCGCGTCGAGCCCGAGCGACTCGGAGCTGCCCACCACGCGCCCCGCCCAGCCGCCCAGCACCACGCCCGTGTTCCACCCCACGAACAACATGCCGCCGCACAGCCAGTAGGCCGCCCGACGCCGCCCCGGCTCCCGCTGCGACAGGGCGAAGGCCACCGACTCGTCCACCATCAGGTGCGCGCCCAACAGCCGCGTGGACCACCGCTTCCCCAACAGGTCCGCCACCGCCAGCCCGAAGGGCAGATGCCGCGCGTTGAGCAGCAGCCCCGCGAGCACCGCCGCCGCCGGACTGCCCCCCGCCGCCACCATCCCCACCACCACGAACTGCGCGCCGCCCGCGAACACCACCACCGACATGAACAGCGCCATCCACACCGACATCCCCGCCGCCACCGCCAGCGCCCCGAACGACACACCCACCACGCCCGACGCCAGCGCCACCGCCCCCACGTCCCGCACCAACACCCGGTCCACGTTCGCCATGCATCTCAATCTGGACAGAAGCCGCCCGTTCGTCAATAAGAACGACCATGCCGGTAAAACGAACGCCCAAGCCCCCTCGTCCGCTGGACGCCATCGCCGTCGCCCTGCGCCGGGAGCGTGAGCGCGCGGACATGTCCCTGTCGGAGCTCGCGCGCCGCGCGGACATCTCCAAGTCCACGCTGTCCCAGCTGGAGTCGGGCGCCGGCAACCCGAGCATCGAGACGCTCTGGGCCCTGGCCGTGGCGCTGGGGGTGCCCTTCAGCCGGCTGGTGGACCCGCCCGCTCGCCAGGTGCGCGTCATCCGCGCGGGCGAGGGCGCCGCCATCCGCTCCGAGCAGGCCCACTTCACCGGCATCATGCTGTCCGCCTGCCCGCCCGGCGCGCGGAGGGATATCTACGTCATCACCCTGGAGCCCGGCTCCGCCCGCCACGCCCAGGCCCACATCCCCGGCAGCGTCGAGCACCTCATCGTCAGCAAGGGTCGGCTGCGCGCGGGCCCCTCGGACAACCCGGTGGAGCTGGCCCCCGGTGACTACGCCACCTTCCCCGGCGACGTGCCCCACCTCTACGAGGCCCTCGCCCCCCACACCGTCGCCGTCATGGTGATGGAGCACGTGTAGGCGGGTGAACCCCGCGACTCCGAATCCCTGGAATCTCCGGAGCTGAACCTCCGGGCCAGACATGGGAGACTGCCGGCCGCATGAGTACGGCCCCCATCCTCGGAATCGACTTCGGGACCACCAACACGTCGGCGGCCTTCTTCGACAAGACGGGCAAGCTGCGGCTGGTGCCGGTGACGGACAAGAGCTTCACGCTGCCCTCGGTGGTGTGGTTCCACGCGGCGGACAAGGCCATCGTCGGCCACGCGGCCCGGCGGCAGATCATCGACGACCCCCGGCACACCGTCTTCGGCGCCAAGCGCTTCCTGGGACGGCGCTACCAGTCCGAGTACGTCACCCAGCACAAGGACAAGTACGCCTTCGAGCTGGTGGAGGCGCCGGACGGCTACACCGCGGTGACGATGTACGGCAAGCAGACGTCGCTGACGGACGTCACCCACCTGGTCATCAAGCAGATCCTCACCCTGGCCACGCACGCGGCCCAAGAGCCCTTCAAGGAGTGCGTGCTCACGGTGCCCGCGCACGCGAGCATCCGCCAGCGCGAGGCGGTGCGGCAGGCCGCCGAGATGTGCGGCCTCAACGTGCGCGCCATCATCAACGAGCCGACGGCGGCGGCGCTCTACTACGCCAACCTGCGCAACCCCGAGCAGACGGTGATGGTGTTCGACCTGGGCGGCGGCACGTTCGACGCCACGCTGCTGGCGGTGCAGAACCGCGTGGTGAAGGTGCTGGCGACGGGCGGCGACGCGTTCCTGGGCGGCGCCAACTTCGACGAGCGCATCGTGGAGCTCTTGGTGGCGGACTTCCAGCGCAAGCACGGGCTGGATTTGCGCGGCAACCAGGTGGTGATGCAGCGGCTGGTCTTCGCCGCCGAGTCCGCGAAGATGGCGCTCAGCACGCGCGAGTCCACGGTGCTGCGCGTCCCCTGCATCGCGCAGAAGGACGGCGGCTTCATCGACTTCGACTACACGCTGACGCGCAAGCAGCTGGAGGAGATGGTGTTCCAGCTCATCGAGCGCACCGCGTCCGCGTGCGACGACGTGCTGGAGCGCGCCAGGCTCAAGGCGGAGCACATCGACGAGCTGGTGCTGGTGGGCGGCCAGACGCGCATGCCCGTCATCCGTCAGCGCTTCTCCCACTTCAAGCGGCTGTCCTCCGACAAGGAGGTCAACCCGGAGCTGGGCGTGGCGGTGGGCGCGGCCATCCTCGGGCGCAACCTGGCGCGCGGAATCACGGGCCTGTCGGACGTGGTGCCCATGCCCATCGGCATCATGGTGCCCGGCGGCGCCCAGCACGAGGTCATCCCCGCCAACACCCCCGTGCCCGCGACGAAGTCCGTGACGCTGGAGCTGCCCCTCATCCCCGGCCCCATCTCCGTCGCCCTCTTCGAGTCGCTCGACACCACCACCGTGGACCGCGAGCTGCTCGGCACCGTGCGCATCGATTTGGACTGGCGCACCACGCACAAGGGGCCCACCACCCTGGAGCTGCGCATGGGTCAGGACTTCGTCCTCGCCGCCGCCCTCGTCTCCCCCCAGGGCACCCGGCACCCGCTGCCGATCACCGATTTGCGCGCCCCCAAGCGCGCGTCCTGAGCGACGGGCCGGCCCGCTCCGGTTTGCACTGCAAACCAGTCATTGACAGAGACCTGGGCGTCTTGTTACTCCTCGTCGGGTTTGCAGCACAAACCTGTCTGCCCCTCACGAGGCCCGAGATGAACGAGCACCTGCGGCGAATCCAGGCGGTGACGCGGTACTACGAGTGGGTGCAGGGGCTGCGCTTCCTGCCGCTCGGGGTGGTGATGCTGGGCTTCGCGGCGTGGATGGCGACGCTGCCGTCCCAGGCGGGCCTGCCGCACGCGGTGGCGCTGGGGGTGCTGGGGCTGGGGCTGGTGGGAGCGCTGGTGCTCTATCCGGTGACGGGGAGCTACTACCGGCGCCGGTTCGGCGACGTGAAGCCCAGCCAGCAGATGCGCCAGACGCGGCTGCGGCTGGTGGTGCTCTTCGGCTTGGGAGGACTGCTGGTGGGCCTGGGTCTGGCCATGCTGGCGCGCGGAGAGCCGCTCGACGGCATGGCCGTGACGGCGCTGCTCGCGCTGGGCGGCGTGACGCTGCTGGCCTACTGGGCGGTGACGGGCCGCTTCGCGCCGCACTACCCGCCCGTCGCGGTGGGCATGGGGATGCTCGCGCTCGCGCACCACCTGGGGCTCAATCCGTTGTGCGGCCTGCTGCACACCCAGGCGCCTTCGTCGGTGATGAAGTGTGGATTCATCACCGTGCAGGCGGCGTGGGGATTGATGCTGGTGGTGCTGTCGCTCCTGGACCACCGGCTGCTGGTGCGCACGCTCAGGCCCGCGCCGGTGGACGAGACACCGGCGCGGCCGGAGGTCGCGGCGTGAAGGCCCCCTTCGAACAGCTCGCCTCGCTGGACAGGCTCATCCACGAGCCGGCGCGCCTGTCGCTGCTCACCGCGCTGGCCGCGTGCGAGAGCGCGGACTTCCTCTACCTGCAGGGCCTCACCGGCCTGTCCAAGGGCAACCTCTCCAGCCACCTGTCGAAGCTGGAGGAGGCGGGCTTCATCGCCGTGGAGAAGCAGTTCCGGGGCAAGACGCCCCACACCCAGCTGCGCATCACCGCCGAGGGACGACAGGCGGTGGAGCGCCACTGGGAGCAGCTGGAGAAGCTGCGCGGCAGCGCTCGCCGCTGGGTGCCGGAGAAGGGCTCGACGTAGCCGCCTTCGCTACGTGCAGTTGGCGTTGTAGCCCGGGCCGCCGAAGTAGAAGTACCGGCCCCAGCCGCCCGGGTTGCTGGACTGGATGATGTCATAGCAATTGCTGTCGTTGCGCCACGCGCTCAGCGACGTGGGCTCACGATAGACATTGCTCGTGTCCACGTACTGGATGTTGCGCGTGTACGCGGCGTAGCTCCAGCCCGCGCCCGGGTATGCGCCGCCGCCCATGTCCGTGGACGTGTGGAGATTGAGGTTGCGGTTGTCGATGATTTCGCCGCCGAAATCGATGACGTCCGCCCGGTCCGCCAGGCCCGCCGCGTCGAAACGCGTGCGAGGGTAGTAGCCCACCCAGATGTCCTGGAACTTCAGCCACCAGGCGCCCGTGGTGCCGTCCTTGAACCACATCAGCTTGAACTCGTACTGGGCGCCGCCGGCGACGCTGTAGTTGTCGAAGCCGCCACCGATGAAGACGGACGTGTTCGTCTGCACGAACGCGCCGCAGCTCAGGTTGTAGCAACCGCCGCTGCCGTAGTTGTCCGGCGTGAAGTAGATGAAGAGGCGCGCGCGGTCATCGCCGTAGAGGTCGCGGTAGCGCTGCCAGCCGGCCTCCACCGTCTCCAGCGACGCTCCCGAGCCACGCACCACCCACATCTGCGACAGGCTGAACTCGCTGCTCAGCTCCGTGTACGGGCTCCACAGATTGAAGATGGCCTCCGCGCCCATGTTGTTCACCCACTGGGACGTGTGCGCGTACTGGTGCAGGTCCGTGGGGCCCGCGCGCAGGGACGGCGTGGGCGCCTGCTCGGAGCGCCGCTTGCCGGTCTCCACGGAGACGTTGCCCGTCAGGTGGTTGGGGACCTTGCGGCGGAAGTCGTCCAGCGACTCGAAGCGCTTGAGCGTGTCGAGCGTCAGCTTGACGATGGGCACGCTGCCCTCCGGGCAGTGCCTGCGCGCGCCCGTGGCGTCCAGCTCGTCCGCGCGGCCCTCCAGCGTCGCGGGCTCGGCGCGCCACTTCGCCGCGAGCGAGTCCCCTGGCGCCACCGGACGCTCCGGACGCGCGATGGGCTCGGTGCCCGGCGCCAGCTGGATGCGGTGGTTCTCCATGCCCGGCTGACGCAGCGCGGGCTGCGCGTACAGCGGCACGCAGTCGATGGCCTCGCCGCCCCGACTGGTGAAGCGATGCACCACGTCCTTCTCGTCATAGAGCGACTCGGCGTAGGCCTTCATCCGGGCCAGCTCCGCCGTGTCCCGCACACGCTCCACCAGCGCCGTGCTCCCCGTGGCCTCGGGGGCGGCGACCTCGGGCTCCGCGACACCTCCGCACGCCAGCGCGCCCAGCATCACTCCGGACACCGAGCCCAGACGCCAGCCACGCGACGACCTTCGCTGCTCGTTCATGCAATGCCCCTCTTGGTTGGGTGGAATGCCCGCCCTGTCTCGCGGCGAGGCATGGAATGAACGCCTGTCAGGGAATCCTTCGGTTCGAGCCTTCCATGTCTCACGAAGGGATGCGCGGGTGCGCGAGAGGAGGAACGGCAGGGTGGGAAGATTGGCGCGGGGCTGGAGTCCGGGACTGGATTGAGTGTCCGGGGTTGGACATCCGTCCCGCGGCCGTCAGCCCGCACGGAGCGTACCAGCCAGACTCGGGGCCATGACCTCTCTCAATCCCTTGCATCGTGTCGTGGTGGCGGTGGTCCTGGCGGTGGCGGCGCTCTGGGCCTGTGGTGACGAGCCCCGCGTGGCGTCTCGAATAGAGGCCGCCGCGTCCACGGACCAGCCGGCGTGCCCCTTCGTCGACAACACGCCTCCCGACGTCGCCCGGCAATTGGAGGGCGCGGTGCTGACACCCATCGGGGACGCGCGAAACCGCGTGGAGGATGGGAAGAGAGTCTCCACCCTCTCCGTCCGCGTGGAGTTTCCCGCCGCCTCGCACTCGGCCTCGAACGTGCCTCCCGTCGTGATTCCCGGGGGTGAGGGGACCATCATCTGCACGGGGACCTGCACCGGCCCGAACGGGTGCCCTCCTCCCAAGGGTTGCGTCGCCGTTCCGACGGGGTGCTCGCCCCTCAACTGCGACTTCTGCGACGGGGGCTGCTCCAAGACGACCATCTACATCCCGCCGGATGGCGGCACCTCCGATGCGGGCACTCCGGACGCGGGGACGCCGAACCTCCGGTAGCCGCACGCTCGCGCCGCGCGTCGACAGGGACGGCGCGGCGCGGGCGGCCTGCTCCGCTCAGGCGCCTTCCGCGCGCGAGATGAGCTCCTGGACCATGGGCTCCAGCCAGGCACCGCGCTCGATGATGTTCATGTGCGTGGTGTTGGGCAGCACGGCCAGCTTCGAGCCGGGGATGAGGCGGTACATCTCCGCCGCGTGCTCCAGGCGGGTGAAGTCGTTGTCGCCGAGCGCGAGCAGCACGGGCGCGCGGATGCCGTTGAGCTGCGCCGGGCTCCACCCCTTCCACTCGGTCAGCAGGGTGTTCAGTCGGGCCAGCACGGACTCGAAGCTGGACGGGTCCGGGTTGTACTTGTCGAAGTTCGCCTTCCACGACACGAAGTCCGCCTCGGTGGGCAGGAGCGGAATCAGCTCCGGCGAGGGCACGTGCGTCGGGTCTCGCTGCATCTTCACCAGCTCGGGCAGCATGCCCTCGAGCGTGTACGTGACGCTCAGGAGCGTGGCGCTGGCCACGACCTCGGGATGGTGGACGCACACGCCCGTGGCAATCATCCCGCCCAGGCTGTGGCCCAGCAGGTGGGCCCGCTTCACGCCGAGGTGCGCGAGCACGCCCACGACGTCCTTCACCATGCGCTCCAACTGGATGGGCCCCGGCCTGACTCCCGTGTGGCCGTGCCCCTGCATCTCCATGGCGATGACGGGGCGGCTCCGGGCGAAGCGCGGGAGCAGGTCCTTGGTGAAGGCCGTCTCGATGGCCATCATCCCGCCGTGCAGCAGGACGAGCGGCGTCTTGCCGCCCTCCAGCGGGCCTCCATGGACCTCGAAATAGACCTTCAGGTCGTCGACGGTGGCGTAGCCACCCTGCTGCGGCTTCGTGTTCATGGCGTGTCCCCGGCAAGAGAGTCCAAGACTCGCGACACACGCGGCCCCGGCCCCCAGGATGAAACGGCGGCTGAGACCTTCCTGACCCCGGTCCTTCATCGCGAATCCTCCGATGCGTTCAACTTCAGGGAGGCGAACGAACGGGGCCTTCGCATTTCGACAGGGGATTTATTTTCCCGCGGCTACGCGGCCACCCGCTCCACGCAGGCCGGCACGTCGTTCGTGGGGGAATTGACCACGCGCGCCACCTCGTAGGCGTCCAGGCCGTCGTCCGCCACGGGCACCAGCAGGGGCAGCAGGACCGAAGACTCCTGGGGCTCGGGGCGCAGCCACACCTCCTGGGCCGGGGGCGGCAGGATGACGGGCATCCGGTCATGGATGGGCGCCATCAACGCGTTGGGGCTGGTGGTGATGATGGTGCAGGTGCGCAGCACCTCGCCGGTGTCCTGCGCCGTCCACTCCTCCCACAGCCCCGCGAGCGCCAGGGGCTTGCCGTCCGCGCGGTGGAAGTAGAAGGGCGTCTTCGGCTTCGTGGATTGCTTCCACTCGAACCAGCCGTCCACCAGCACCAGGCAGCGACGACGCTTGAGCGCGCTGCGGAAGCTGGGCTTCTCCGCCACCGTCTCCCCGCGCGCGTTGATGAGCTTGTTGCCGATACTCGCGTCCTTCGCCCACGAGGGGATGAGCCCCCAGCGGAAGGCGTCCAGCATCCGCGCTCCGTCATTGGGCACCACGGGCATCAACTGCGTGGGCGCCAGGTTGAAGCGGGGGCGGTCCACCGCCATGCGAATGCCGGCGAGGCCCAGCTCCACCACGAGCTGATCAGGAGAGGTCCGAACGGTGACACGGCCGCACATGGGTGGGGAGTATCACCTCGTCCGGAGACGGACCCAAGCAACTCGTGCGTGCTCCCGGCGCTCGGTCGCCGTCCGGCGGTGCGCGCGCGGCCCGGGAATGAACGTTCGTCTTCGAGTCACCAGAAGAGGCTCACCGGGAAGACACGGGCCGGGCGGCCTGAACTACATACCCGGGACATGAACCGCCTGACCCGCCTGTCCGTCTGCGTCGCCGCCTCGCTCGTCGCCTGCACCGAGCGCACCGCCACTCCCGCCAGCAGCCCGGAGGACGCGGGGGCTCCCGCCGCGGCGGTGGCGCCCACCCAGCCTGTCGTCCCCGACTCCCCTCCCGTCGCTCCCGGTGCCACGGGGGGCGCGGTGGACCTGACCGACGCGGGCACGAATGACGCCGGCTCGGGTGACGCCGGGGCGCTCGCGCAGGCCTCGGGTGGCACGGACTGCTCCGCGGCGAAGTTGAAGGCCTCCACGAAGGCCGCGCCGAAGCCGCCCCTGCCTCCCGCGGTGGAGAGCATGCGCACCCGCATCATCGCCGCCGCGCGGGCGTGCGACTACGCGGAGCTGGGCAGGCTGGTGGACGAGAAGGGCAAGAGCGTGCGCTTCAGCTTCGGCCCCGACGAGGACGCGGTGGCGTTCTGGAAGCAGGAGGAGGCGAAGGGCGAGCCCACCCTCGCGCGCATCGTCCAGGTGCTGGAGCTGCCCTACGCCCAGGAGGGAGACCTCTATTACTGGCCCTCCGTGCACATCACCGGCTTCAAGACGGAGAAGGACGTGAAGATGCTCGCCGGCGTCTACCCGAAGGCCGCCCTGGAGAGCATGCGCAAGGAGCTGGGCAGCTACCTGGGCCTGCGCGTCGGCATCGCCAAGGACGGGGACTGGCAGCTCGCGGTCGCGGGCGACTGAGCCCGGCGGTCCACCACTCGCCGCTCCGGGCGCGCACTTCGCCGCGCCCGCCTCGCCGTTGGCTGCAAAGGCACCGGGAGCCCACGGGCGCCTCGACATCCTGGGGGCATGAGACGAACCACCCCGCTCCTCGTGCTCCTCGGTCTGTTCCTGGCGTCCTCCGCCCTCGCGGCCGAGGACGCCGCGCATTCCCACCTGCGGGCCTCGCTGGAGGCCATGGGGGGTGAAGCGAAGCTCCAGGCCCTCTCCGCGCTGCGCATCCAGGGCATCGGACACTGGAACCTGATGGAGCAGTCCGAGCGCCCTGCCCCACCGTGGCTCGTCAGCTACGAGCAGGTCGACGAGGTGCGCGACCTGCGACAGCGCCGGCTGCGGATGAAGACCGAGGGCCGAGGCACCCCGGGGCTCGAGGACTGGCAGGGCGCGACGATGGTGCTGTCCGACGGCGTGGTGATGATGGAGCGCGGCGGCCAGCGACGTCCCGCGGGAGGGGCCCAACTCCAGGACATGAACGAGCGGCTCGACTTCGCGCCCGAGCGCATCCTCTTCACCGCGCTGGCCGCGCCGGAGCTGCGCGCGCTGGCGGACACCCGACTGCAGGACGTGCCGCACCACGTGGTGGCGTTCCGCCATGGCCACGCGAGGGTGAAGCTGTATCTCAACGCGAGGACGCGGCTGCCCACGATGGTGGAGACGCTGGACGCGCACCCGTCGGACTTCTTCTGGAGCGTCTGGGGTGATGTGACGACGCGGCTGTTCTTCCAGGCGTGGTCCCTGGAGCCGGGCGGGCTGCGCTACCCACGCCACTGGGAGAACGAGCGCAAGGGACAGGCGTACCACAGCTTCACCGTGACGCGGCTGGAGCTGGCCCCGAAGGTCTCCGAGGAGGACTTCGCCATCCCCGAGGACGTGAAGAAGGGCTTCGCCGCGCGGGGACGGATGACCGCGGATGACCTGCCGCTGGGTCGCCCCGACCGTCCCGCGGTCGAGCTGGCGCCCGGCGTCGTGCACCTTCCTGGCGCGTGGGATGTCACGCTGGTGAAGCAGGACGACGGGCTCGTCATCATCGAGGCGCCCATCTCCTCGGGGTACTCGGCGCGAATCCTGGAGGAGGCCCAGCGTCGCTTCCCTGGCGTGAAGGTGAAGGCGGTGGTGTCCACGAGCGATGCGTGGCCTCACGTGGGCGGGGTCCGGGAGTACGCCGCGCGCGGCATCCCGCTTCACGTGCTGGACCTCAACCGGCCGCTCTTGCAGGGCGTGCTCACGGCGCCTCGGACGCTCGCGCCGGACGCACTCGCCCGCGCGCCTCGGGCCGCTTCTCTGGTCAGCGTGGGTCAACGCGTGAAGCTCGGCGCCGGGAGGAACCGGTTGGAGCTGGTCCCCGTGCGCACGGAGACCGGGGAGCGGATGCTCTTCGTCTCCCTTCCCGAGCACCGGCTGCTCTACACGAGCGACCTGGTCCAGCCTCGCCCGGACGGGACCTTCTTCAACGTGCAGCAGGTCTCCGAGACGCTGGAGGTCATCGCGCGAGAGCGACTGGATGTGGCTCGCGTCTTCGGCATGCACTTGAGCGCCACGGATGTGTCCGCGCTCGCGACGGCGGTGGAGAAGCAGCGTGCTCCGGTCGCCGAGGTGAAGCCCTGAACCACGCCCCTCGGGCGGGGCCGGTGTGAGAGGATGACGACGTAGGCACGGGGGCTCATCCGCCATGACCGACGAGACGGTGTTCATTCCTCCATGGATGGGAGTGCTCGAACCCAAGGTCCGGGACTTCCTCCAGCAGCGCGGCGTCCTCCAGCAGCGCACGGTGCCCATCGACACCGTGGGCGCGGAGCTGGAGGGCCTGGGCTATCAGGTCCACGACTACGCCCAGGCCGTGGTGACGTTCATGGATGGGCTGGACCTCCGCGGGTTCGACCATCGCCACCTGAAGTTCGACGCGAGCGATGCGGCGGATGGAATCGACGGCTTCTGCATCCCCGACGTCAAACGGACCCTGTCAGCCACCGCGTGTCCCGTGGCCACGAGCGACTTCGCCATCTTCTTCGTGACGGCGGAGGGCGGCTGGTGGCTCCTGGATGAAGCGTGGGTCCTCTACATCCGATTGAGGGACTTCAACGACGTCATCCGGCTCATCTTCTTCGGCGAACAGGATGTCGGGACGCGGGTCAAGCTCGAGGGGGAACAAATTCCTCCCGCGTATCGACGAGAGGCCTAGCGAGCCCGCCCGAGCCTGCGCTCCAGCTCCTCGCGTCGACTCCGGCTGACACGCAGGCGCTGACCGGTGCTCAGCACCACCACGAGCTCCGTCGCCGAGTCGTGATGCAGCTCGCGGATGCGCTCCACGTTGACGATGACCGAGCGATGGATGCGCACGAAGCGCTCCGCGTCGAGTCGAGCCTCCAGTGACGCCAGGCTCTCGCGCAGCACGTGTTCCTTGTCGCCCACGTGCAGCGTGACGCAGTAGTCGTCCGCGCCAATCCAGTCGATGTCCGACACCGGCACGAGCACCGAGCGCGCCCCCACCTTCACCACCAGCCGGCTCGGGTGTTCGTCCTGTGGCGAAGTGTCGCCCTCCACCGGAGGAGCGCGTCCGGTGTCCGCGAGCAGGGCCGCGAGCTTGCGCCCCAGCTCCACGGCCTCGCCCTGGCGCAGTCGTTGCCGGGCGCGGTTCAGCGCCTCGTCGAAGCGCTCGTCCGCGAAGGGCTTCACCAGGTAGTCCACCGCGTGCATGTCGAAGGCGCGCACGGCGAAGGTGTCGAACGCGGTGATGAAGATGACCGCGGGCATCCGCGACACGCCCACCTCGCGGATGACCCCGAAGCCATCCAGCTCCGGCATCTGCACGTCGAGCAGCACCAGCGCGGGCTTCAGCGCGTGGATGGCGTCCACCGCCTCGCGACCGTCGCGGCACTCGCCGCACACCGTCACGTCCGGATGCCGCGCCAGGGCCTGCCGGAGCCCACGCCGGGCGAGCGGCTCGTCATCCACCAGGAGGACGGCGAGATCAGCCACGCGGAATCTCCGCTCCGAAAACCATGGCCCCGCGATGCGCGCCCCCGCCCTCTGGCGCCGTGCCCATGCCGCGGCTGCCCATTGGGAGGACGCTGAGCTCAGCCATGCGCGGCCCCCCGCCCTGAAGGAGCGTCCTCGCGCTGGAAGGGCAGCCACACCGTGGCCACGGTCCCCACGCCCTCCGGCGCCGCCACCACGCTCACGCGCCCCGCCACCCCGTAGAGCTGGGACAGTCGCGCCCGGGTGTTGGACAGCCCGATGCCCGGGCTTCGCTCCACATCGAAGCCCACGGGCAACCCAGGCCCGTCATCCTCCACCTTCAGCTCCAGCGCTTCGCCGTGACGCCGCGCCCGGATGCGCAGCACTCCCGCCGCCGTGCGGGCCGACACACCGTGCCGGATGGCGTTCTCCACCAACGGCTGGAGCACCAGGTGCGGCACGCGCGCGTCCATCAACGCCTCGTCCACATCCCAGTCCACCCGCAGCCGGTCCTGGAAGCGCAGCTGCTGAATCTCCAGGTACCGCTCCAGCACCGACAGCTCGTCCCGGAGCGACACCTCCTGCGTCGCGCCCTGCTGGAGCAGCCGGCGCAGGATGTCCCCCAGCAGCACCAGCATCCTCGCGGCCGTGTCCTTCTCCCCATCGCGCACCAGCACGACGATGGCGTTCAGCGTGTTGAACAGGAAGTGCGGATGGAGCTGGACCTGGAGCGCCTGGAGCCGGGCCTCGGCCAGCTCGACGGCGAGCGCCGCGGCCTGACGCTCCCGCTCACGCTCCCGCCGCCGGGCCGCGAGCGACTGCGCCACCCCCACCGTCGCGACGTACGTCATCGCCATCATCGGCAACCAACCCAACGCATAACGCGTCAGCATCGCCCCGAAGGACACACCTCCCATTCCCGCGCCGAAGGCCCGCTGGCACACCGTGTACACGAGCGCGAACAGCCCGCTCACCCCCAGGCACGCCAGCACGTGCCCCGCCCAGGCGCCCGCGCGCAAGGGCCGCCCCAGTCGCAGCCGCTCCGTCAACGCGAACACCAGCGGCGTGGTGGGCACCCACACGTACCAACTGGGAAGCTGCGACAGGAACGCGCGCCACGGCTCCATCGGCCGAGGCGACGACAGGCTGAAGAAGTACGTCTCCAGCGCGGACAGCGTCCCCGGCACGCTCCACACCGCGACGAGCCCCAGCGCTCGCCGCCACGTGGGGGCAGGTGTCTGTTCCATCGGCGTCACGGTGCCCCGAGTCTAGCGGAGTCGCACCGCGCCACCCATGCCCATCCACGCGAGCCAGGAGGCGGCAGCCACGACGGCCCCTCGCTTGCGAGTCGCCCGGCCGGTGCCCACTTGTCCCGGAAGGAGGATTGACACATGGGACTGGGAAGAACGAGGGCGGTGCCCACCCTGGCCGTGACGGACCTGAAGACGGCCCGGCGCTTCTATGGCGAGGTGCTCGGGTTCGACGAGGTCAAGGAGGTCTCCGAGGAGGGCGCGGCCATGTACCGCGTGGGCGGTGATTCCTACCTCCTCGTCTACGAGCGCTCGACGCCATCCGGCTCCACTGCCACCGCGTGCTCCTTCGCCGTGGAGGACGTGGAGGCCACGGTGGACGAGCTGCGCCAGGCGGGCGTGAAGCTCGAGGAATACGACATCCCCGAGATGGGCATCCAGACGAAGAACGGCATCGCGACCATGGGCGACTTCAAGTCCGCGTGGTTCAGGGACCCCTCGGGGAACATCCTGGCCATCGACGACTCCCTCGCACTGATGGAGCGGCGGGGACGGCAGGCGCGCACGAGTGCTCCCTCGGAGGGGCTGCACGCCTGAGCGACACCGGACACGCCACTAGGTCGGCAGCTTGATGCCGGACAGCCGCTGGTACAGCGCCACCGCGAAGCCGTCCGTCATCCCGGAGATGTAGTCCGTGACGCACAGGAGCCGCTGGTACATGGACAGCCGCGCGAGCGCGTCACCGATGTCCTCACTGGTCAGCGGCTTGTCCGGCCGCTGGAACAGCTCCAGGGGCAGCAACTGCCGCAGCTTCTTCTCCTCCCGGTTGGGCGTGTCCGTCACCACCGCCTGCGCGAACATGTCCAACAGGCCGCCGAGCGTCTTGAAGCCCGCGCTCTCGATCTGCAGCACGCGCTCGCTCTCGTAGCCCTTGCGACGCGTCAGCTTCTTGATGGCGTCGAGCGGCGCGCGCACGTCGTCCCGCACGGAGACGAGCGGCTTCTCCCACTCGCCCTCCTCCATCTTCTCCACGTGCTCCAGGAACACATGCTTGCTCGCCTGGATGAGCACGCCAATCACCCGCGCGCGGGCCTGCGCCAGGCGCGTCTCCAGGTGCGCGGGAGGAGGACGCGTCGACTTCTCGGGAGGGAGCACCGCGTCCAGCAGCTCACACGCCTCCTTCGTCGGCACCAGCCCCAGCTTCGCGGAGTCCTCCAGGTCGATGACCGCGTAGCAGATGTCGTCCGCCGCCTCGACCAGGAAGGCCAGCGGGTGGCGGGAGAAGACGCCCTCCTCGCGCTCGGGGAGGCCCGCGGCGCGGTAGGTCTCCAGCGCCAGCACGTGGTCGTCCTGGAAGTAACCGAACTTCTTCTCCGACACGCGGGCCTTGTTCGCCTCGCGCCCGCCCGGGAGCACCGACGGCCGCGGGTACTTGCTCATCGCCCCCAGCGTCGCCGCGGTGTAGCGCAGCCCACCTCGCCGCTCGCGCGACTGGAGCCGGTTGAGGATGCGGAAGCCCTGCGCGTTGCCCTCGAAGCTCTCCAAATCCCTCCACTCCTCCACCTTCGTGAAGGGACTCGGCTTGCCCGCGAGCGTCTCGCCCGGCTTCGCCAACCGCTGCGATACCCAGTGCTGGATGGCCGCCTCCCCCGAATGACCGAAGGGCGGATTGCCGATGTCATGCGCCAGGCACGCCGCCGCGACGATGGTGCCCAGGTGCGAGGGCTCCACCTTCACCCCCTGCGCCTTCAACCCCAACCCCGCCAACTGCCCCAGCGAGCGCCCCACGCACGACGCCTCGATGCTGTGGGTCAAACGCGTGCGCGTGTAGTCGCTCGTCGACAGCGGGAAGACCTGCGTCTTGTCGTGCAGGCAACGGAACTCGCTGGAGAAGACGATGCGGTCGTAGTCCACGTCGTACGGCGTGCGCTCGTCCTGCGACACCTCGGCCTCGGGCGCCTTCTCCACCCGCGGCTCCACGGGCTTCGGCTCCGAGCCCACCCGGTGTCCCGACAAGAACCGCTGCCACCGCTCCGTCCGACTGCTGCCGCCCACTGAACGTGCCTCGCTGCCGTCCCTGGGAGAAGGACGATGGGAGCATGCTGCTCCGCCCATACGCGGAGGCAAGTTTCATGGGACGGGTGGGCACGGCGCCGTTGTCCCACCCGGCGAGCGGACGGCGCCTGGGTCGCTCGTCGGGCCTCGGGACGCTGGACGACGACGCGCGCCCTGGGCAGCCTGCGCCCGGTTCCCTCCTCCAGCGGAACCCAAGGAGTCTCACCGTATGAAGCTCAAGGCGTTGTGCATCGCCGTGTCGCTGTTGGCCCTCCCGGGTGTGGCCGCCGCGCAGAGCCCCTTCGACAACCTCAAGAAGGCCGCGGGTGACGCGGGCAAGTCCACCGTCGAGAAGCGCGTCAACAGCAAGCTCCTCGAGGAGGGACAGAAGAACCAGTGCAGCTTCAAGACCGGCACCGCGGAGCTGGCCGCCGGCTGCGAGGACAAGCTCAAGAAGCTGACCAACGCCCTCATCGACGCCAAGAAGCAGCTCACCGCCGGCGGGGTGAAGAGCTACAAGTTCGAGGTCTCCGGTCACACCGACTCGACGGGCGACGCGGCGAAGAACAAGAAGCTCAGCGAGCAGCGCGCGGAGGTCATCGTCAAGGAGCTGGTCGCCCGGGGCATCCCCCGCGGTGAAATCGTCGCCGTGGGCCTGGGCTCCGACCGTCCCCTGGTGAAGCCGGACAACACCGAGGCGAAGAAGGCGAAGAACCGCCGCTATGAGCTGCAGGTCCGCCTGTAGCGCACGCGCTCAGGACGGCAGCCGGGCGAGCCGTGGCGCTTCCTCTTCCCCTGTCCGTGCCTGGGGAATGAAGGTCATGGCGCGCTCGGCCAGCGCGGTAATCGTGAGCGAGGGATTGACGCCCGGGTTGGCGGAGATGGCCGAGCCGTCCACCACGTACAGTCCCTCGTAGCCGAAGAGCCGGTGGCGATGGTCGATGACGCCCGTCGCCGCCGAGTCTCCCATGCAGCAGCCGCCGAGGATGTGCGCGGTCGTCGGGATGCCCAGCACCGTCTCGCTCACCATCGTCATCGGATAGCCGTCCAGCTTGTCCGCCACGCGGCGCGCCAGGTCGAACGCCTCGGGCATGTTGGACGTGGGCGCGGGACCGGACTGCAGGCCGGTGGACAGCCCGCTCTTCAGCAGCCGGCCGCGCCGCATGCGCAGGTGGCCCTCCAGCGTGCGCATGTAGAGCAGAATCAAGGTCCGCTTGGCGAAGTCCGGGACGAACCACGCCTTGAGGAAGCGCAGCGGGTGGCGCGCGAGCAGGCCCACCAGCCGCGCCATGCGCCCCAGCATCGACTTGCCGGGCACCTGCGGCGCCATCAGCAGGCGGAAGAAGCCGGAGCCCTCCGAGAAGCGCACGGGCTCCAGATGCGAGCGTTCGTCGGTGTGCAGGATGGAGCCGATGGCGATGCCCTTCGACAAGTCATGCTCCGGGCGCCCGCTCACGATGCCGATGAGCGCCTCGGAGTTGGTGCGCACGCCGTCGCCCAGCCGGTCCGACAGCCGGGGCAGTCCGTCCTTGTGCTCCTTGAGCCGCAGCAGCAGCGACAGCGAGCCCAGCACACCTCCAGCGAAGATGACGTTCTTCGCGGTGAGGCGCAGCGTCTGTCGTCCGAAGAGGCCCGCGCCCTTCTTCGCCTCCACCTCGTAGCCGCCGTCCGGCAGGGGCCGCACCCACGTGGCCTCCGTGTCCGCGTGCAGCGTCAGGCCGCGCTTCTCCGCGAGGTAGAGGTAGTTGCGGTCCAGCGTGTTCTTCGCGCCGTGACGACAGCCGAGCATGCAGCCGCCGCAGGACGTGCAGCCGGTGCGCTCGGGGCCCTCTCCGCCGAAGTACGGGTCCTTCACCGTGACGCCGGGCTCACCGAAGTACACGGCGACGGTGGACGGCTCGAAGCCCGGGCGGCCCAGGTCCTGCCCCACCTGCTCCAGCACCCGGTCCGCCACGGTGTCGCGCGGGTTGGGGGTGGCGCCGAGCATCCTGCGCGCGGTGGAGTAGTGCGGCGTCAGTTCGTCCTTCCAGGAGGCCAGGTGTCCCCACGAGGAGGCCTGGAAGAAGTCGTCCTTCGGGATGGGGAGCGTGTTGGCGTAGACGAGCGAGCCGCCTCCCACGCCCACGCCGGACAGCACCGTGACGTGGCGGAAGAAGCTCATCTGGAACAGGCCCCGCCAGCCGAGCTGGGGCATCCACATCCAGCGCTTCAGGTTCCAGTTCGTCTTCGGGAAGTCGGAGGCAGCCAGCCGCCGCCCCTTCTCCAGCATCACCACGCGGTAGCCCTTCTCGGTCAACCGCAGCGCGCTGACGCTGCCGCCGAAGCCCGAACCGATGATGAGCCAGTCGCAGTCCATGCGTCTCCCGTCCTTCGCATTCCCCGGCATCGGCGCTCGCCGGGGGCACTCTATGCGAAACACCCCGGAGACCAGCGACTGACGAGAGCGTGCGCCGCCTCCGTGGCGCCCGCTCGTCCTACAGGCCGGCGCCACGAAGCGGGTTTTCCCGGCTCAGGACACCGCCGTGAGTGCCTCCTGCATGACATCGAAGCGCAGGTGCGAGGCGGGCGGAGACAGGAGCGGCAGGCGGCGGCGCTGGGTCCACAACACCGGGCGTCCATCCGTGCCGCGCGCGAGCAGGGCGCGGCGCTCCAGTCGCAGGCCCTGGGTGGGCACGGTGGAGGGCTCGATCTGGTGCGCGGGCTCCGAGGGCTGGGCGAGCGGGTCCGACAACACACGCGCCTGGGGCTCGGGCATCAGCACCGGCGGCTGAGCGGCCAGGTCCGCCAGTCGTCCCTGGACGAAGCGCCGCCGTCCCTCCACCTCCGTCACCGTGTACGGGTGCCAGTGCGGATACACGGGCGTGCTCGGCTGGTACTCGTAGCGCTTGCGCTCGGTGGAGAGCACGGGGTCTCCGGGCTCGCGCCGCTCGAAGGCGTCCCTGGGTGGCGTGGGCAGGTCGCGGCCATGCACGCGCTGCTCCACCGCCCAGAGCAGGTTGGCGTCCTCGTCCACGCCCAGCACCACGTCCTCCAGCTTGGGACCCTCCAGGGGCGTGGTGACGGTGGGGAACACGAGCAGCGAGGTCTCCGCCAGTCCGGCCACCCGGAAGAGCGACCAGTCCACTGGCGGCGTGACGGTCCACTCCTCGCCGAAGGAGTCCTTCACCACCACTTCGTGCAGCGTCACCGCGTGGCCCGCGCGGGTGACGATGGGGTACAGGAACCAGTCATCGCTGTGTGAGACGACCAGGTCGATGAGCAGCATCGTCGCGAAGTGGCTGCGGTCCGGCGGGAAGCCGCCGATGTCGACCCGGGCCTCTTCAATCTGCCACCAGCGCGGATGCGGCGCGCCCGGGTAGCGCATGCGGCCGGGGAAGACGGTGACGGCGTCGAGCGGCTCCTCGGGCAGCGGCAGCGGCTTCTCGCTCTCCACCGAGTACCAGTCCAGATGCCCGCCCGCGTGTCGGGGCACGGACAGCTCGCGTCCCGCGCAGGTGAGGCGCGCCGAGTAGCACAGCTCCGCCGGGTCCCACAGGTCCACCGGCACTGTCGCGGGCACCTCCGAGAAGTGCGCGGCGTCCAGGCCCAGCTCGACGCGCCGCGCGTACAGACGCCGTCCGTCGTAGCCCTTGCCGTTGAAGCGCTCGTACGGCGTGGGCAGGTCCGCGAGCAGCAACGTCGGGTCGGCGCTCGCCACCGGCGGCAGCGAGACGGACGCGGCCTTGCCGATGCGCAGCCTGCGGCCCGGGGTCCACCAGTCATCCGGCTCGGACTCGATGAGGGCCTCGGGTGGGATGAGCAGCGGGTCCTGCTCGGGGTTTCCCTCGAGCGGGTCCACCGGTTGGTGACTGGCCCGGTACGTCACCGAGACGGGGGACGACGCGTCCTCGCCCTGGTGCTCGCCCATCTGCCATTGCCGTCCGAGGAACCACAGCGGGTCGCACACCTCCGCCAGGAAGCCCCGGTTCAGGTCCTCGCCCGGCTGCTTCACCTCCAGG
Source organism: Myxococcus fulvus (assembly GCF_900111765.1). The sequence continues at coordinate 103,266 of NZ_FOIB01000006.1, read as the reverse complement.
CGTTGATACATCTCGTAGCGCGTTGCCATGGGCAGCACTCCTCAGGAGACGGGGTCCAGCTCCACCAGCGTTCCACCGGAGGCCGGGAGCATCATCAGGGGCAGCGCCGAGTCGAAGGCATGCAGCTCCGCGGGCGCCGCCATGCGCGCGTGGGCCAGCTCGCGGGTCTCCGCGACGATGTCCAGCAACGTCGTCGAGTCGAGCGCGCCCGACTGCAACGGCGACACGGCGAGCAGCACCGCCTGCGGCGCGCGGGAGGCCGGAGCGTTGAAGCCGAACGCGGCCGTGGTGGCCTGCTCGACATCCGGCACCGTCTCGCCCCAGCTGTCGAGCAGTCCCACGGACACGATGCCCGTGGGGTTCTGTGGCGTCACGTCCAGCACGCCCGCGGGGCCGTAGAGCGCGACCAGTCGCGTGTCCGGCGCGCGTCCATCCGGCCCCGGAGGCACGTCCTTCTGCCACGGGTCCGAGGGCCGATTGGTCCATGCGGACAGCGGCGCCGCGCCCGGCTCCAGCAGCGCGTCGAGCTGATGCACCTCCAGATGCGCCAGCGACGTCCGCACGGCGGAGACCACCGACAGCCACGAGGCGTCCAGCGTCGGCGCGGGCGAGAGCGTCGTCGGTGAGCCCTGGAGCGGAAGACGGCTCAGCACCACGAGCTGACCTTCGGGCGCGGCCAGCTCCGCGATGGCCGTGGCGAGCTGGGCCGCGGACAGCGGTGCCGCGTCCGCCATCGACGGTGCATGGGCCAGTCGCTCCACCAACGCCGCGCGCGCCCTTCCCACCTGCTCCTCCAACGTGTCCTCGACCAACGGCACGGGGGTGATGCCCCACCGCGCCGCGTCCCTCAGCGCCAGCTTGCGTGCCAGGGTGTCCCCCGCGCTCTCCGCGGCCTGCAGCGAGGCGACGAGCAGCGCGCCCACGTCGCGCAGCCGACCGTAACGGGTGAGCAACTCCTGCCGCACCTGGGTGTCCTCGGGCCGCTCGCCCGTGTCCACCAGGTCCTCGGGCAACGCCGGCCTGCCTCCGAACAGCTTGATGAGCCCTCGCGCCCGCCGCATCGCGAGCAGCCCTTCCGCCACTTCCGATGTCTCCAGCGTCGCGCCCTCCGGCGCATGGGCGAGCACGAGCCCGGCGAGCTGCTCCTCGGACAACAGCACCGCGTCGATGGGCTGCAGCCCCAGGTCCGCGAGGAAGATGTCCTGGAGCGATGAGTCCGGAAGCACGACGCGCCAGCGCCATGGGGCCGCGTTCGCCGGGCCCACGCGCGCCACCAGGAATGCGGCGACGGACGGCTCGGCCACACGCCCCGGGCTCGTGTCGAACGCGGGCTGCGGGTCCTGTGCCACCGGCAGGGCCATGACGACGTTGGTGTTCACCGCGCGCCCGGTGCGACGCGTCTGGATGACCTCCAGGTTCGGAGGCGCCGTCAGACCCGCCGCCGCGTCCATCGCCGCACCCGCGATGTCTCCGCGCCCCGAGACGACATGGTGCACGGCCTCGGCCACCAGCAGGTCGCCATAGACATCCAGCACCTGACGCAGCGGCACCAACTGCGCCTTCTGCGCCGCGGTGAGCGGGAGCGTCGACGGGTCCGCCTGGAGCACCGCCTCGCCGTTGCAGACGCGGCGCCCCGCATGCGCGGCGCGGATGGGGAACTGCATGCGCAGCGCGGCGACACTCGCCTTGCTCGCGGCGACTCGCTCCACCTCGCGGCCCAGCACCTCCTGGATATGCGCGCCCAAGCGAACCTGCTCGGCCACCTGCTCCGCCAGGCGCACGGCGTTCGAGTCCAGGTTCATGTTCCAGCGCGAGGGCTCCGCGTCATTCAGCGCCTTGTCCCGCAGGACGACGGCCGTCACCGCCTGCGCCTCCGAGGGCGCGTGCAGCAAGCCGCCTTCCGTCGGTCCCGGCGTGCCCGGCGCGGGGGCATCCACCCATCCGTACACACCCAGGTGGAACGCGTGCGTCTGGGCCGACGCGGACTTCAGCCGACGCCACGCATACGCGGTCACCCACGGGTCCAGTCGGAAGGCCGCGGAGTCCAGAGTGCCGCGCAGCACGCGCTCCAGCGTCCCCACCGGCGTGGAGAACAGTCGCGCGGCCATCTCGCGCACCTGGTGGTAGAGCGCGACGACGGAGCCGCCCACCGTCAGGTCATCGCTCGTCATGGAGCGGGCCATCGCCTCGAGCCGCGCGGGGGTGTTCGCGTTCTCCTGGACGGGCTCCAGGAACGGGCCGCTCTGCCCCAGCCGTGCACGACGGACCTCCGCCGCCGACACCACCAACGCATGCCACAACAGGCGCACCAGCAGGCTGTCCGGCAACGTCTTCGACGGCGTGGGCTGCATCTTGTCGAAGAGCACGCGCATGGGCCGCGACAGCAGCTCGTCGGGCGTGAAGAGCGTGAAGTTCGCCTGGAGGTACGCGCGCAGCGTCGTCTCCGGCGACACGTCCTCGGGCGCCACGAGCGGGATGCGCAGGTCCTGAGGCCAGCCTAGCGTCGCGTACCGCCGTGCCGGAGGATCCTGGAACGCGCGTGGCTGCTGACTCTCCTCCTCCCACCACTTCACCAGCTCCGACCAGCTCACGCCGCCGTCGTAGGACCAGTACAGGAGATAGAGCAGGTCCAGCGACACGAAGTTGCGATACGCGTAGCCATTGGAGGTCGGCGTGCGTCCGAGCAGCTTCAAGAGCTTGTCCGTGTCCGCGCCGGCCACGGTGCCCAGCCCCTCCGCGGCGGCGGCCCACTGCCCCATCGCCTGGACAAGTGAAGGCCGCTGCTCCTCCTCCAGCGCCGGGTCTCCAGGCGCCACCTGCCAGCGCCGCAGCGAGGTCGTCGGCAGCACGCCATACGGCTGGTCATGGATGCGGATGGGCGGCAGCGGACCCTCGGGCACCACGTGCTGGCTGGCCCACAGGCCCACGTCCACCACCTGCGCTCCCTGGTTCCACACGTCCTTGAGCCCGTGCCCCCAGAGCGCGGGCCACAGCGCGGTGAGCAACGACTGGCCCGGCGCGCGATGGTTGAAGCTGTCTCCTGGCAGCTGGCCGAACACGTTGCCGCGTCCCACCAGCGCATGGCTGAGAGACTGACTCCCCGCCCCCGCCACGTCCGGTGCTCGCGCGATGGCGCGCCAGGTCTCGGGCTCCCGCGCGAGGCTCGCCGCCGGAGCACCATCCACCGAGTTCGTCGGCGTCCCAGGCTCGATGACCGCCAGCGCGCCGCTGTCCCGGTGCGCGCCGAAGACGTTGATGGGGTCCTCGCTCCCCAGCCCCACCACGTACAGCACGCGCACGTCGTTCGGCACCGCGAGCCCCAGGTCCACCTCGAACCCCAGGCCCGCGCTCACCGCCGTGCTCCAGTCGCTCCACCAGCGCGCGGAGGCAGGGGCATTCGGATTGCCGAAGTCGAGCCGCAGCAGTGACGCATCCACCGTGGACGTCGCCAGCAGCGCGGGCGCCGCGGAGCCTCGCGCGGCCCACAGCTCCAAGCGCGGCGGGAAGCCCGCGATGCGGCTCATGCGCGGCTCGGTGCGAGTCGTCGCGGGGCGAGCGACGTGGATGACACCGTCCGGCCCCGGCGGCAACTGGGGGAAGGAGCGCGCGAGCCACGCCGCGCGAGCACCACCCACCCGCTCCGCGAACATGCGCCACGCGGACTTACCCTCTTCCGAGTCGAGGTCCCCCTTCGCGCGGTTCCACATCAACTCCAAGCTGTCGAGCTCGGAGTCCGCGGGGATGGGGTCATGCCGGTCGATGGAGACCTCGTCGGGCGAGACGAGCACTCGCAGCAACCAGCCGCTCCCGTTCTTCGGAGGAATGAAGCGCGTCTCCAGACGCACGGGCAACAACACGCCAATCTCCTGAGCCATCACGCGCCTCCCGGAATCAGGGCCTCGCCGCGAATCAGCACGCGCAGCGGGTCATTGAAGGTGTGGTCTGCGAAGTCCGCGCCGTCCTGCGCGCCGCCGAGGCCCACGTCGTTGCGGAACGTGTAGCCGGAGGGCGGCTCCTCCAGGACGACCCACCACTTACGCGCGGCCTGGGGGTCCAGGTCGAAGCGGAAGAAGGTGATGTCCTCGCCGATGCTCCCCTGGAACGTCGGCAGCAGTCGGCCACTCGCGAGGTCCGGCTCGGCGTGCCAGTCCGGCTCGCCATTCACCAGCGCGGCCTGCGTCACGTACACCAGCGTGCGCGGGTAGCGGCGGAACAAGTCGCTGCGGAAGACCACCACCAGGTCCGTCCCGACAGGCGGAGGCGGCTGGTGGGCGTCGCTGCCCAGCGAGGAGGCCGCGGGCCAGTTGGCCACGCCGACGATGTCCGGCTTTCGGCTGTCCGTGGCCGAGTCCACCTGTCCCCAGAACATGCGCAGCGGCGTGCAGCCCGCGGCGATGGGGATGTTCCTCCAGCGCAGCTCGGACAGAATCTGCGCGTTGAGCCCCAGCAGGAAGGCGTCCACGAACGCGGGGTTGCTCTGCACCGCGACGACGTCGTCCTCCTTCAGCGAGCCCACGCCGGGCAGCAGCCAGTCCGGCGCGTGGTCCCTCAGGAAGCGCCACACGGGCATGTCCAGCCCCAGGCAGACCTCCACGGGCGCGAGCTTCGGCTCGCTCAGCCCCGTGATTCCGTCGAGCACCCGGCGCACCACGAGCGGCTCCGGCACCGTCGGGTCGATGGCGGCGGTGAGCACCTCCTCCAGTCGATCCAGGTCCACCGGACGGCAGGGGCGCTCTGGTGCCTCGGTCACCAGGTCCTTGCCCAGGTCGAGCAGGTCTCCGCCGTCACCTATCTCGGTGCGAAGGAACTCCTCGCGCAGCCGCTTCACCTCGCGGTCGTCCTTGCGGTCCACCGCGTCCAGCAGCGCCAGGAGCAGCGTGCGCGAGTAGTTCCGGCTCGACTCGACGACGACAAGCACCGCTTCGAGCTGTGAGCCGTACGAGCTGCGCGCGATGGCCTCCTTGATGCGCCGCACCCAGGCCTCACGGGGCAACGCGCCGCGCTCCAGTCCCTCGCGAAGCCGCTCGTCCAGATTGTCCGTGTTGAGCATCTTCGACACGCGGTCCGAGTGAGGCAGTCCCTCCGGTCCTCGCACCGGTGGCAGCGCGCACGTGTTGGCGAACGGCAGCACCCGTGAAGGCAACGCCGCCTCCGGTTGGGCCAGGTCCGTGCGCGCGGGGCCTCGGCGAAGCACCCTTCGCGCCGCGCTGGAGAACAGGCGCGGAGGCAACGGCCTGTCACCTCCCGCCACCTGTCCCAGCACCGAGCCCTGCCCCGTCACCATGCGCCGCAGCGACGGGCCATACAGCCACAGGCGCTGCATCGGGTCCGTGGGCAGCCGGCGCTTCCACAGCGAGCGGCTGGCGCCCAGGCCCAGCGTCAGGTTGCGGATGCGCTGGGCCGCGATGCCCAGGGCTCCCGCCTGCTGGGTGGCCGCGTCCATCAGCTGCTCCTGCAAACGGATGCCGGCCCACAAACCCAGTCCCCCCGTGCCACGGTGACGCGGGTCTCCGTTCGCATCGGCGCCCCACGTCGTCGTGGAGGGGTCCGCCACCCACGGCGCGCCGTAGCTCGGCAGCGAGACGAGAGGACGGCCCCGAGGGTCCGTCAGGGGCGCGGTCAACGCCGCGACGTCGTCGATGACCGCCTGACTCAGCGGTGCGTCCGTCCCGCCGATGGGCGCCAGCGCGCCGCGCACGCTGAGTTCCTCCGACGGAGAGACGCGGTTGTACGTGAGCGGCGCGCGGCCCAGCTCCGGGCTCGCCTCGCCCGGCTTGAGCTTCGAGGCCAGGGTGCGGAAGTCACCGGCCTCGCCCGTCTTGAAGCGCCAGGTGTGGAAGCACGGCAGCGTCACCGTGGCGCCGGGAGTCCACGCACTGGTGCCGTCCGCCTTGAAGGCGGGGACGACGGCGGCCACGTAGGCCGTCTCCGGCTGGAGCACCCACGGCGACAGCAGGCGCGCCACGGGCTTGTGTCCGTCTTCCTGCACGTGGGCCCACCGCGCGGAGTGGTTCAGGTCATGGGCGGTGGTGACGGTGCTGGTGAGCGTGACGAGGTTGCGCGGCGCGAGGATCAGCGTCTCGGGCGTGCCCACCACGAGCACCAACCACGGACGCAGCTTGCGTCCACCGGCCACCGCGGGGTCGACGACCTGGGGCGTGTAGCGCCAGGGCAGGTCCACGTCGCTCAGCTCGACGTGCGCGTAGCGCGTCGCCTCCGCGGCCACCGTCCCGGGGGGAGGCATCATCCCGGTGATGGCCCCCGCCTGGAGCGCGAGCACGTCACGCGGTCCGATGATGAGGAAGGGGATGTCCCGCGTGACGCTGTCGGAGGCGTCCTCGCGGTCCTGGAGCGTCACCGGCAGCGCCGCCTTCAGGCGCCCCTCCTCCAGGCCACCGGTCACCAGGTCGTAGACGCCGGAGCGCTGCCACCCGTGGAATCGAAGTTCGTCGGACATCAGATGCCTCCCAGATCGATGGGCTCGGCCACTTCCAGCGCAGGGAGCGCCACCGCCCCCGAGTAGCGCGCGCGCTGGTGCGCGTCCGTCTGGCTCGTGCCCGCCTTGAGCACGTCGCCGTCCTTGCCCTGCACCGCCCACGTCTCGTCCTTGACGGCGATGGCGGGCGCGGCGGCGAAGATGCTCGGCGCGGCGCGACGTCCCAACGCCGCCTCGAGGAAGTTCGGCGGGAAGGCCAGGAACAACTTCAGCAGCAGCACCTCATGCGGCAGCCGCACCGTCTTCACCTGGAGCGGATGCGCGATGAAGGCCGACTTCTTCAGGTCGAAGCCGACGCGGCGGCCCGCATCCAGTCGCTCGAAGGCGCCCTTGTTGAGCGACTCGGAGCCGGACAGCTCCACGAAGGTGCCAGGGCTGAACCAGTCCTGCACGGCGGCGGACGCCATCGGCAGCGTCGCGATGACGGCCTGCGGAGACTCCAACGGCACGCCCTCGAAGCGCTCCAGCGTGACGTCGAGCGGTGCGCGCTTCTGGCTCCACGCCACCTGCCCCAGCGGGGAGATCAGCGCCTTGCCGGTGTTCGTCTTCGGCGACGTGGCGACACGCCGGTCCTCACCACCGATGGCCTCCAGATTGGAGGGCTTCTCCAGCTCCACCGCGAGCGCCTGCACCAGGCTGCCCACGGGCAGCACCGCGTCACCGCTCTCCTCGCCGAGCGTGAAGGTGTCGCTCCACGTGATTTCGAAGAAGAGGATTTCAATGGTGAAGCTGCCGCTGAGCACGATGGGACCAGGGCCGGTGAGCGTGCCCTCGCAGCGCACGCCGGCCAGGGTGATGCCCTCGTAGCGCACGCGGAAACCGGCGCTGAAGCGGACGTTGAAATAGAAGGGCTTGAACTGGATGAGCGCGTCGAACGCGAGGAAGCCCAGCGCGTTGAGGGGCCCCGCCTCCACCTTCACCTCCAGCGCCGCGCCCACCTGGAAGGTGTTGGAGGTGATGGCCAGATAGGCCTCCAGCCGCAGCGACAGGCCGATGCCTCCCCCCGTGTTGAACGTGAGCCCCACGCGCGACAGCGGCGGGAAGTGCGCGGGCTCCGGGTTGAAGGCCGGATGGAAGCCGCCCACCGTCATCATCACGTACGGTCGGTCTCCCGTGCTCAGCCGGAACCCAGCGCTGCCCGTGAGGTGGAAGATCTGCAGCAGGCGCGAGTTCACCAGCGCCGCGTCGAACGAGACGAGCTTCTGCTCGAAGTCGATGACGCCGAGCACGTCCAGGCGAATCTGCACCAGCGCCGGTGTGCCACCCTGCCCTCCCAGCTCGAAGCGCCCCACGCCCAGCAGGATGATCTTCGACGGGCCGGGGAACTCGATGAGCACGCCCAGGTCCAGGCGCACCAGCGACATCCACGTCACCTGGAACGTGGGCCCCACGACGAAGACACCGTCGGCCGCGGGGAACAGCTCGGCGAGGTCGCCCAGGAGCGTCGGCGCGCTCTGCACGGGGTTCTCCGCGAACAGCACGTTGCCCGCGGTGCCGCTCGACAGTCGCTCCGCGAGCAGGTCCACGTTCGCGCGGCGGTTGACGCCCACCAGACCGCCCACGCCGGTGATGGCGAAGCCGAAGCCCACCTGGAAGCCCGGCGTGAAGCGAGCGCCGAGCACCACCACGAAGGACGTCTTGCCCGACTGCGTCTTCTCGAAGAGGCCGTACGCGGACACGGAGAAGGCCATGAGCCGCAGCGCCAGCGCGCCCGCGTAGCGCTCCGGAGGTCCCGACTGGAAGTCCAGGAAGCCGCCGCCGCTGACGGGGCCCGCCTCCACGGACAGGCCGAGCCCGTTGGGCGGCTTGAAGCCCAGCGCCAGGTTCGCGGGTCCCAGGTTGCCACCGCCACCGTTGGGGAACGTGAGCGCGCCCTCGACGCCCATCCGGTCCACGGTGATGGTCAACGGCCCGAGCGCCACGCGAAGCCCCGTGGACAGCTCCAGCGGGATGCTGCCACCCGCGCCGATGCCGGAGCGCAGGTAGATGCTCTGCAGCTCGATGGGCCCGAGCGTGAAGCTGGTGGGGATGCGAACCTCGATGCCCGCGCCGCCCTTGAAGCGAAGGCCCGTGGACGGCCGCCAGTCCGCCTCCAGATCGAACCCCGCCTCGACGCGCAGGCTCGACAGCAGCTGGGACAGGAGCCCACCGCCCTTGCCGCTCTCGATGATGACCTTGCCGTCATCGATGCGCGCATGGAACGTCGGCTCGCCCGTGCCCGTCCCGCCGCCCGTGTCCTTCACGGCGAAGCCCAGGCCGAAAGACATGCCCGCCGTCTCCAGGCGGCTCGCGCCCGCCTGCCCCAGCAGCACCAGCGCCTTCGCGGGAGCCACGGGCTCGATGTCGAGCGTCGTCTTCAGCTCCGCCGTCAGCGGCCCCGCCGACGCGCTCACCGCGACGTTGGAGGGAGGCGTGAAGGTCAGCGTGGCCCCGGCGGGGAGCTGCCCCGTGGTGGTGACGTGCAGCGTCCAGCCCGGTTTGGGCGCCACCATGAAGTCGAAGCCCGCCTCGATGGGCGGCAGCAGCGTGAGCATCACGCTGGAGCCGTCCGCCTGGAGTCCGAACAGGAGCGACTCCACCTGCGGCTTCGGCACCTCCGGCGGGAGCTTCAGCCCGGCGGGGAGGCCCGAAATCTTGAGGAACTGCTGGAAGCGCGACGCCAGGAGCGCGGCGTTGAAGGTGCCGCCGTTCCAGCCGTACACCTCGTTCGCCAGCGCGAGCGGCGACGTCAGCAGCTTCAACAGTCGCTCCAGCCGCAGCTTCCGCGAGACGTACGGCGGGCTCGCGGGGTCCGCCGGGTTGCCCGGCTCCACGGCGCGCTCGATGACACCCGCCAGCACGAGGATGCCGGCGATGGCGGGCCGCTGGCGCTCCAGGGCACCGGCGAGCAGCTGGTCCACCAGCTTGCGCGCGAAGTCCTGCGCGAAGGCCTGCACCTGCGCGGCCGACACGTCCGGCAGCTGGTTCGCGACGTTCTTGAGCGCGTCGGCGAGCGAGTCGAGCGCCTCGATGACGACCACCACGTCCTCGAGCAGCGCCAGGCCCTTCTGGACCATGGCCATCGCGTCACCGGACTCGACGGCCTCGGCGAGCTCCACCAGGTCCTCGCCCAGGTCCTCCGCGGCGCCCGCGCCCTGCGACAGCGCGGTGGTGAAGGCCGACTTCCCGAGGAGCTCCGAGGGGAGCTGGAGTCCCATCCGGGCGAAGAGGTCCAGGACGCGCTCGGGCGTCAGCTCGTACTGGAGCGGGCTCAGGGCATTGCCCAGCGCGCGCGCCAGCACCTCCAATGTTCCTGCTTGGTCCGGCATGGCATCCCGTCCTTGACCGGGCCCCTCACACGTCCTGCGTGCGAAGGAGCTCCAGGAGCTGCGAGTAGGAGAGGCGGAGGAGCGACGTGAAGCGCGCCTGGTGCTCGGCGAGGTCCGCGACGAGCGCGGCGCTGCCGTGGGTGCGCAGGATGTGGAAGATGTCCTGGAGGGCCTCGTCCAGCGGACGTCCCTGGAGCGACGAGGGCAGCGGCTCGTGGGGATGGCGGGCCGCGTCCAGCAGGTGGTGCACGATGAAGGGGCCGCCGCTGCGTCGCCACACGGCCGCCACGCGCTTGTTCGTCTCCACCAGGGCGCGCACCTCGGGCTGATGCTTGAGGATGAGCTGCGCGTAGCGCTGACCGCCGCGCGTCTTCACCAGCTCCGCCTGCACGTGGGCGCGCAGCTCCCAGGTGTCCATGGGGGCGCTCGCCGCGAACGCGCTCGCGGCCTCGGACTCCGGCGCGAACGAGTTGCCTCCACCGAGGGGCGGCGCGACCTGCTCGCCGGGATGGGAGGTGACGGTGGCCACCTCCACGCCGAAGAGCTTCTTGAGGGTCTTGATGGGGCTGGCGACACCTCGCGCGAACTGCCCCACTGGCACCTCGGGGTCTCCGCCCCAGAGGATGCCCAACACCTTGCGGTTGTCGCTGCGCAACAGCGCCGAGCCGGAGTCCCCATGGTCCGCGAAGGGCTTGCTCGTGACGCGGTGGCGGACGACCAGCTGGTGTTTGAAGGAGATTTTGTATTGCGAGTAGTCGGTCGAGCCCGCGTTCCGGGCCGGCTTGGGCACGGGGTGGATGAAGTTCCCGTGGACGCTCTCGAGGAAGCCCTCGGTGTAGTCGGTGGTGTTCCCGACCTTGAAGGTCTCGATGTTCAACGCCCGGACGGCGTTGTCCTCCTTGCCGGGGTCGACGACGCCGTCCCCGTCCGTGTCCTTGCCCTTGTAGAGCTTGTAGACATCCTCGAGTTCGTCGTCCCCGGTGATTTCGTAGACGACGTTCTCCTTCGTGACCGCGCGAGCCCGCCACCGGGTGCCCGGGTCCAGTCGAACGAGTGCGGCGTCGACGTGCACGTCATGGCTCTTCACCACCGGGACCGGGTCCATGCTGAACAGGTCCGTGGGGACCGGCGTGGCGACCCGCGCCGCCACCACCTTTCCCACCGCACCGGCGGTGCACGACGAGCACCCCATCCCCGAGGCACGCACCTCTCCGTCCAGGGGCCCTTCGTCATTCTTCGGGAGCACCACGTGCTGGTTGGTGAGGAAGTAGTGGTGGGTGTCGCCGCTCGTCTTCACCACGAAGCACCCGATGGTGCCGGCGTTCAGGTCGTGCTCGGGCGTCAGGACGGAGACACCGGCATGCAGCACCTTCCCGTCCCCCTGCGTGCTGGGCGCGGGCCCGCTCAGCGCGACCACCGGCCCCATCCGCAGGACATCCGTCGGAACACCCTCGATGAAGGGCGGTATCAACGCCTCGGGCGCCAGCTCACGGGAGGGCTTCTTCTCCTCCACGTAGACGATGATGGAGAGCGTCCCGGTCGGCGTGTCCCCCCGCTGCTTGGGGCCCACCGCGACGCACGTGACGCCGGGGATGCGGAACAGCCGAGGCTCCGCCGCCTCCTTGATGCGTAGCAATTCATCCCACGAGACCGGCGCACCACGATGCTCGTTGCTCATGCAAGCCTCCGCCCCGCTCCCGGCATCCCCCAGACGCCGGAAATGACTTCCACTCCCTCAACGACAGGGGCGCGAAAGATTCCCGCGGGTCATTTCCTTCCCGGGGAAATGGCTCGGGCGGACGGCATATGGTCGGCGCATGGCCCACGACGTCTTCATCACCAGCCTGGGGAAGTTCCTCCCCGGCGAGCCCATCACCAACGACCAGATGGAGGACTACCTCGGCAAGGTCCGGGGCAAGCCCTCGCGGGCCCGCGCTCGCGTCCTCTCCCAGAACGGCATCACCCAGCGCCACTACGCCATCGACCGCGAGCAGCGCACGGTGCTGCGCAACTGGGACCTCGCGGTGAACGCCATCCAGGATGCGCTGTCGCGCTCGCCCATCACCCTGGGGGAGATGGATCTGCTCGTCACGGCGACCACCCAGGGAGACCTGGTGCTGCCGGGCTTCGCCAGCCAGGTGCACCGCGCGCTGGGAGGCCCCGCGTGTGAGGTGGCATCGCTGCACGGCATCTGCTCCAGCGGCATGCAGGCCCTGCGCGCGGCGGCGCTCCAGGTCTCCGGCGGAGAGGCGAAGAAGGCCGTCGTCTGCGCCAGCGAGCTGGTGAGCCGGCTGCTCAAGGCGCGCCACTACGAGGAGGTGACAGCGGACGACAGCGTGCCCTTCGAGGCGGAGTTCCTGCGCTGGATGCTCTCGGATGGAGCGGCCGCCGCCGTGGTGCAGGACCGGCCCCACCCCACCCGGCTCAGCCTGAAGGTGGAGTGGATGGACATCCGCTCGCACGCCAACCGACATGAGCTGAACATGTACGTGGGCGCCCGCTACACGCCCGAGACGGGCTTCGGGCCCACCTGGCTCGACCAGCCCAGCGTCACCGAGGCGGCGGCGCAGGGCGCCTTCAACATCAAGCAAGACATCCGCCGGCTGGAGTCACTCGTCGCGCTGGGCGTGGACGGCTTCTTCGCGCTGATGGACCAGGGGCTGCTGCGTCCGGACGAGGTCGACTGGTTCTGCATCCACTACTCGTCCCACTACTTCAAGAAGCCCATCGTCGACCTGCTGGGCCGGGGCGGCGTGCGCATCCCCGAGGAGAAGTGGTTCACCAACCTCTCCACGCGCGGCAACACGGGCTGCGCCTCCATCTTCCTCATGCTGGAGGAGCTGGTGAACGAGGGCCGCGCGCGTCCGGGCCAGCGCATCTACTGCATGGTCCCCGAGAGCGGCGGCTTCATCACCTGCCACGCCCTGCTCACCGTCGTGGGACCCGAGCGCACCGCCACGCCCTCGCTCGAGACCACCGACGAGCTCGGCCCGTTGCCGCTGAGCCCCCGCGAGGGCGGTGAGCCGGTGCGCGAGCAACTGGTGCGCGAGCTGACGCACGTCTGGGTGGACTTCGAGTCCAGGCTCCAGCAGGTGCCGATTCTCGACAAGCTGCGCCGAGGAGTCTTCACGGTGGAGGACTACCGCGAGCTGCTCATCAACATGCGGCAGCAGGTGGTGGAGGGCTCGCGCTGGATTGCGCGCGCCGCGTCCAGCATCACCGCCGAGCACCTGGCTTTGCGCTCCTCGTTCATCCGTCACGCGCGCGACGAGCACCGCGACTACGAGATGCTGGAGCGGCACTACGTCTCCGTGGGAGGCACGCACGAGGCCATCACCCGCGCGCCGAAGAACATCGGCAGCGAGGCCCTGTCGGCGTGGATGTTCCACCGCGCCGGTCAGGAGAACCCGTTCGACCTGCTGGGGGCCATGTTCATCATCGAGGGCCTGGGCAGCCGCGTGGCCCGGCGCTGGGGCACGGCCATCCGCGAGCAGCTCCGCCTGGAGGACGAGCAGGTGAAGTTCTTCCTCTACCACGGCGACAACGACGCCACGCACCTGGACCGGCTGGACGGAGCGCTGGGCTCGGGCATCCTCACGCCGGAGCTGGCGGCGCGCATCGTCAAGACGGCGAAGGTGACGGCGCGCCTGTACCTGCTCCAGCTGGAGGAGCTGGGAAATGTCTGAGTCGTGTCATGGTGAGTCATGGACCCCGTCGAGCAACTGATCAACCAGCCGCACGACCCCAGGGACCCCGACCCCTGGGTCGCGATGTTCCTGGACCGCAGCCTGCCGATGAACGAGCGCACCAAGGCGGCGCTGCTCGTGGACCAGCGCTCGCGCTCGCGTCAGTTCCTCCTGCCCGTCATGCGCCCCGTGGCGCGGCTCTCCATCATCCTCTTCCAGGTGGTGAAGCTCTTCATCCCCAACCGCTTCACCTCGTCGAAGCTGCTGCACCGGCTGCTCGCGTGGGGGCTCAAGGTGTGGGTCAGCCCGGAGGCGAACTTCCTCATCCTCCGGCACTTCCACGTCGGCTCGGAGATTCTCGACTTCATCGCGCGCAACGCGAAGGAGCTGAACGTCCCCACCCAGCCCATCCGTCCGACGAACCTGGAGCACGTGAAGGACGAAATCTTCCTCCAGCACGACCTCAACCTCTTCAACTTCGTCATCCGGTTGAACCAGGCGCTGCGAGAGCAGGGACGCACGCTGGCGCCGCCGGCCCAGCTGGACTTCAGCGGCATCTCCGACGAGTTCCCGCTGGAGCCCCTGCCCCATCGCTGGACGAACTTCCTGGACCTCCAGTCGGCGATTGAAGTCTTCACGCCGGTGTACCAGCTGTTCCTCACGGACCGGGACTTCTGGCGGGCGAGCAACTCGCTGCAGCTCGACGAGACCATCGCCATCTACGTGGCCACGCTGATGCAGGCCCCGGGGCTGGTCGCGCTGGTGAACAACCGTCATCCGCTGGTGCCGCTGTCGACGATGCGCGCGGGCTTCCGGCTGGTGCTGCACGGCCTGTCCGCGGAGTCGATGCACGCGTTCCTGGTGGAGTGCAAACACGGGCGGATGCCCCAGCTCGCGCGCATCGTGGCGCCGGGGCTCCGGGCGCCCTCGCCCGAAGCGGCCTGAGCCTCGGCCGTCTTCTTCCACTCGGAGCGAGTGGACAGAAGCCAACACGGCGACGCCCGTGGACCCCGCGCGCATCGCGGAGGGTGGCGTTCTTGGGGAAGCTGCCTGGGCGCCGCCTTCGCGGGGCGCATCGCTCGCCGCGCGAGGTCCCTCGTGAAGGAAGCCGCTTCGACCCGTCCCCCGTCCCGTCCTGGCCTCGTCCCGCTGCTCGGCTGGGTGCTCGTCGCGCTCGTCGGGGCCTTCTGCCTGGGCACGGTGGCGCTCCACCGGGGCGAGTCCATCAACGCCATCTGGCTGCTGGTGGCCTCCGTCTGCGTGTTCCTCATCGGGTATCGCTTCTACGGGCGGTTCATCGCGGACCGGGCGCTGAAGCTGGACCCGACGCGGGCGACCCCCGCGCTGCGGCACAACGATGGGCTGGACTACGTGCCCACGGACAAGTGGGTGTTGTTCGGCCACCACTTCGCGGCCATCGCCGGAGCGGGGCCCTTGGTGGGGCCGGTGCTGGCGGCGCAGATGGGCTACCTGCCGGGCACGCTGTGGATTCTGGCGGGCGTGGTGCTGGCGGGCGCGGTGCAGGACTTCACGGTGCTGTTCCTCTCCGTGCGGCGCGACGGCAAGTCCCTGGGGGACATGGTCCGGATGGAGCTGGGGCCCGCGGCGGGTGTGGTGGCGATGGTGGGCGTGTTGATGATCATGATGATCATCCTCGCGGTGCTGGCGCTCGTGGTGGTCAAGGCGCTGACGCACAGCCCGTGGGGCACGTTCACGGTGGCGATGACGATTCCCATCGCCCTGGCGATGGGCCTGTACCTTCGCTACGTGCGCCGCGGCAAGGTGCTCGAGGTATCGATTGCCGGCTTCGTGCTGTTGATGCTGTCCATCTGGCTGGGAGGACGGGTGGCGGAGTCGGCCACGTGGGCGCCCTTCTTCACGTTCGACAGCAAGGCGCTGGCGTGGATGCTCATCGCGTATGGGTTCTGCGCGTCGGTGCTGCCGGTGTGGCTGCTGCTGGCGCCTCGCGACTACCTGTCCACGTTCCTGAAGATTGGCACCGTGATGGTGCTGGCGGTGGGAATCGTGCTGGCCGCGCCGGAGATGCGGATGCCCGCCGTCACCCGCTTCACGGACGGCAGCGGTCCGGTGTTCTCCGGCAGCCTGTTCCCGTTCCTGTTCATCACGATTGCCTGCGGAGCGGTGTCCGGGTGGCACGCGCTCATCGCCTCGGGCACCACGCCCAAGATGCTGGCGAACGAGCGGGACGCGAAGATGGTGGGCTACGGGGCGATGTTGATGGAGTCGTTCGTGGCCATCATGGCGCTCATCTCCGCGACGGTGCTCCAGCCGGGGGTGTACTTCGCGATGAACGCACCGCCGGCGCTGATTGGGACGACGGTGGAGCAGGCGGCGCGCACCATCAGCGAGTGGGGCTTCGTCATCACGCCCGAGGTGCTGGCGCAGACGGCGCGGGACATCGGCGAGACGTCCATCCTCTCCCGGGCGGGAGGTGCTCCGACGCTGGCGGTGGGCATGGCGCAGATCCTCCACGGGCTGGTGGCCGGCGAGGGGATGATGGCGTTCTGGTACCACTACGCCATCCTGTTCGAGGCCCTGTTCATCCTCACCACGGTGGACGCCGGCACGCGCGTGGGGCGGTTCATGATTCAGGAGCTGGCGGGCCTGGTGTACGCGCCGCTCAAGCGCACGGAGTCGTGGGGGGCGAACCTCATCGCCACGGCGCTGTGCGTGGCGGGATGGGGGTACTTCCTCTACCAGGGCGTGGTGGACCCGCTGGGCGGCATCAACACGCTCTGGCCGTTGTTCGGCATCGCGAACCAGATGCTCGCGGCCATCGCGCTGACGCTGGTGTGCGTCGTGTTCGTGAAGATGAAGCGCGAGCGCTACCTGTGGATTCCCGCGCTGCCGGCGGCGTGGCTGGTGTGCTGCACGCTCGTGGCGGGATGGCAGAAGGTGTTCGGCGCGGACCCGCGCGTCAGCTTCGTGGCGCACGCGCGCGACTTCTCGGCCGCCATCGACACGGGCAAGGTGCTGGCGCCCGCGAAGTCGGTGGAGGAGATGCGGCAGATCATCTCCAACGACTACCTGGATGCCGGGCTCACCGTCTTCTTCATGCTGCTGGTGCTGGCGACGGTGGCGTTCGGGGTCCGCTCGGCGCTCGCGGCCCGGCGCTCCGCGACGCCCACGGCGAATGAGACGCCCTATGTCCCCGTGACAGCGGTGGAGGGGCCCTGAGATGACGACCTGGGTGGAGGTGCTGCGGCGGGGCTGGCGGCAGGCCGTCCGGATGGCTCGGCTGATGATTGGGGTGCCGGACTACGAGGCGTACGTGGCGCACCTGCGCGCGCATCATCCGGAGCGCCCGGTGATGACCTACGAGGAGTTCTTCGACGAGCGCATGGCGGCGCGCTACCGGGGTGGTGGCGGACGCTGCTGTTGAGGAGACCCGGGCGGTCACCCGCCGCGCGGTGCGAGCACGGCGGGTGACCCAGGCGCCCGGTCCGGACGCTCAGCGCCGCGTCGCCGTCTTGCGAGCACGACGCGCGGCGGGCGTGTTCGCCACGTACTGCCGACCTCTCCGCGAGGCCGTACGCTTGCGGCGCTCCGTGGCCTGCTTCTGACGCGCGCTGAGCCGCGACCAGGCCTTCTTCGGCAGATAGCGCGCCGTGGTCGCGCCACGCCGAGCACGCGTGCCGCCGGTGCTCGTCTGCCACGCCTCGCGCGTCCACGACGTGAGCGACTTCTGGCTCGTCGCCTTCCGCCCGCGATAGCCGCCACCGGCCTTCACGTACTCAGCGGCCAGCAACTGGGCCTTGCGCGCACTCCACTGCCCCGCGCGCCCTCCTCGCGTTCCCGCCATCAAGCGCTTCTTGAGGCGCTCCCTCAGCGCGGGCCGGGTGTACCGGCTGCTCGCCGAGGCACGCGCCCCGGACGCCACGCGGCGCCGTGGCGCGGCGGTGGCACGTCGAGGCTTCGACATGCGCGTACGAGAAACCATCCGCTTCTTGGGCATCCCACGGGTGCGCGACGTAGCGCGCGAGCTCTTCTTGGCGACCATCAAGTCCCTCCCCCTCAGTGACTGCACTGCGCGCCACAGTTGGGGACGGGCAACACACCGCGCAATCACCCTGCCCTGCCGCCTGCTCCTCGCGACGAGGGCCCGCTCCCTCTCCCGCCCTCGCTCCGGTTCAATCCTTCACACCCGCCAGCCCCGCGGGGCGGAAGAGCGCGCAAGCCCGCACCGGCTGCGGCGGGTACTTCCCGGGCAACAGCGGGCACATGATGAACACCGAGGTCCGTGTCTGAACGTAGCGCGGTGGCGCGCCGCAGCGATGGCAGAGGCTGTCCGGGAACGGGAGCGACTCGGGAGGGGGCGTCGTCATGGGGCTCTCGACGGGAGTCTTGCCACAGCACGGTCGTCCGCGTGCGTCATGCGGGCTTCCGCCGTGCATGTCTCCCTTCATCTCACAATTCGAGGAAACAAACGCAGACATGTCCAGACAATCCAGGTGACGAAGCCCCCTCACCCTGAGGAGTCCAGCGATGGCCCCGCCTGTTCGTCTCGAGAATCGCCGCGCGGTTCCGTACCGTCCTCCCGTGGAGCAGGAAGCAGCGCCCAAGCCGCAGGCCACGCCCGTGTCGACGCAGGTGAAGGCCTCTCCCATCGTCGACGAGTTCATCCCGTCGCTGCCCATCCCCGGCAAGGACCTGCTCAAGAAGGTCCAGGACGCGGCGAACCAGCTCGAGGGCCAGCCGCTCGACGACGCGCAGAAGAAGGATTTGAAGAAGGTCTTCGGCGACAGCGTGGACCTGGACAAGGTCAGCGTAGTGAAGGGCCCCTCATCGCTCTTCGACAACCTGAGCCGCTACACGCCCGCCTTCACGGTGGGGAACAAGATCCTCGTCAACCCGAAGGCGCAGGACGGCTCTCCCACGAACTTCCCTCCGTCCAAGGACCTGCTCACCCACGAGGCCACGCACGTGTGGCAGTACCAGAACCACGGCGCGGACTACGCGGCCAAGGCGCTGGTCGCGCAGGGCGCGGGGCAGGGCTACGACTGGGAGAAGGGCATCGACTCCGGCAAGAAGTGGGCGGACCTCAACCCCGAGCAGCAGGGCGAGCTCATCCAGGACGCGTACAAGCAGGGCTACTTCGACGGCAAGCGGCCCTTCGTCGGAGAGAGCGGCAAGGACCACACCGCGTATCTCGACGAGGCGGTGAAGCAGATGCGCGCGGGCAAGGGAGACCCGAACTGGGACTTCTCCAAGGCCACGGGCAAGTGGAACGAGGTCAAGGACGCGGTGGTCGACGGCGTGAAGGACGCCGGGAAGAAGGTCTGGGACACCGTCACGGAGCCGCTCGAGCGCGTCAAGGACGGCATCCTCGACCGGCTCCCCTGGCGCTGACTGAGGCTAGGGCACTGCCCCTGACGCGGGGCTGTCCGCGGGTGGATTCGGTTCACGAAGCCACTTCGCGGCGGCCTGCGCGACGTCGGCCGGAATCGAGTGGCCGCCGGTGAACTCGTGGAACCGCACATCGAAGCCCGCCGAGCGCAGCTCCGCGCCGATACGGCGCCCCTCCTCCACGGGGATGGCCTTGTCCCCGATCCCGTGTGCGATGAACACGCGCGGCACACCGCGAGGCTCCGCCGCGTCCACGAAGCCCGGCGCGAAGGCCACGATGCGGGAGAACACGTCCCCGTTCAGGATGCCCAGCGACAACGCATAGGACGCGCCATCCGAGAACCCGGAGACGCTGACGCGCTCGGGTGCCACGGCGTAGCGGGAGAAGACCTGCGCGAGCGCGCGGTCGATGAAGTCCAGGTCAGCGCCGCCGGTGGCCAGCTTGTGGTCCCACGTCACGCCGCGCGACTCCGGAATCACCAGGAGGAAGCCCTCCGACTCGGCGACGGGTGCCAGCGCCTCCAGCATCTGCCGCGCGTTCCCCTTCGCGCCGTGCAGCAACAGCATCAGCGGCGCGGGCTGCTCCGGACGATAGGAGCGAGGCACGTACACGAGCCCGTCCCGCGCGCCTCCCAGCCCCAGTGGTTGCTCGCCCACCGCCGCTGACGCGCCCGACACCGGGCCCGGACGCGAGTGCACCCGCCCATCCGTGGACACGTGGGCGATGGGCGCCGCCGTCGTGGCCTCACCCGCTGGCGCCACGCTCCGGGGAGCACCACAAGCCACGAGCCCCAGGCACATCCCCACGAGCCCGCGAAGCAGGGGCTCCCGCGGCGAGCGGCTTGGAGACTTCTTCGTCGACATCGTCACGACTTCCTCCTTCGCGGTTCCGACTCAGCGAGGAATGGTTCCTCGAGCGCGTCATCGGCAGGTCCTCGACCACGGGCCACGAGCACGGCGGGCAATGCTTCACGTCGAACGCCGGGAGCCCACGGGCTCCACGGACACTGCATCCCTCAATCGCAGACCGGTGAACCGGCCCACCGAGACCGCGAGCACCAGCATGCGCCCTCGGGAACACAGCCCCGAGAGGTCCTTGCGCCAGGGACGACACCCACGCGCATGCCGCGCCGCACCTTGCACCACCCTTCACCAGAGCGGCGCCATGTTCTCCACGTACTTGAAGCCCGTGCCCGTGTTGAAGACCACCACGGACTCCTCGGGAGTCACCTGCCCGGACGCATGGAGCTTGCGCAGCGCGGCCACACAGGCACCACCTTCGGGCGCCGCGAAGATTCCCTCGGCCGAGGCCAGGTCCTTCGTCCCCTGGACGATTTCGGCCTCCGTGACGGAGACCGCCGTCCCCCCGCTCTCCTTCACCGCGCGCAGGATGAGGAAGTCCCCCAGCGCCTTGGGCACGCGCAGCCCATGCGCATGCGTCGTCGCGCCCTGCCACATCGGCGCATCGGGCTTGCCCTCCTCGTGGGCCTTCACGATGGGCGCGCAGCCGTCCGCCTGCACCGCCACCATCCTCGGCCGCTTCGAGCCGATGAGGCCCATCGCCTCCATCTCCTCGAACGCCTTCCACATGCCGATGAGCCCGGTGCCACCACCCGTCGGGTAGAGGATGACGTCGGGCAGCGTCCAGCCGAGCTGCTCCGCGACCTCGTAGCCCATCGTCTTCTTACCCTCCACGCGGTAGGGCTCCTTCAGCGTGGCGCACTCGTACCAACCATGCTCGCGCGCCAGGCCCGCGCACACCTTCCCCGCGTCCGTGATGAGCCCATCCACCGTCTCGACGTGCGCGCCATAGGCCCGCGTCTCCAGGAGGAAGAGGCTCGCGATGTCGCGAGGCACGAAGACATGCGCCTGCAATCCACCGCGCGCCGCGTATGCCGCCAGCGCGCTCCCGGCGTTGCCCGCCGAGGGCAGACACACCGCCTTCGCCCCCAGCACCTTCGCCATCGACACCGCCGCCGACAGGCCCCGCGCCTTGAACGAGCCGGTGGGGTTGCCGCTCTCGTCCTTCACCCAGACGTGCTTCATCCCCAGCCGCGCCGACAGCCGGGGCGTTGGAAGCAGCGGCGTCCAGCCCTCGCCCAGGCTGAGCCGCCAGGCGGGGTCCGCCACGGGCATCACCTCGTGGTAGCGCCACATGGAGCGCTCCCGCGTCGCCAGGGCCTCGCGGCGCAGCGTCTTCGCCGCGCGCTCCAGGTCATAGCGCGCGAACAGCGGCGCGCTGCAGGAGGTGCACAGGTTCAGCACGGCGCCCGGCGCATACGTCCGGTCGCACTTCGTACAATCGAGTCGGAGGACGGACATGGCCCGCCGACTCTACGGCGAACCCAGGCCCGCGGCCTACCGCGCGTCCCCGGCGGTGTTCACCGGAGGCAGCCACTTGCGCAGCAAGGCGGGCGCGGAGGAGCGGTAGATGTTGTCGTGACGCAGGTCCGGCCGGGGCTCCACCTCCCACGTCAGCCCGGCGGGCGCGCTCGCCTGGAGGATGTCGTTCAGCCGCGCCACCGCGGGGACGATGTCCTCCGCCTCATTGGCGGACGCGACATACAGCCGCGCGCGCAGCGCCGGACGGGAGGCGAGGTGCGCCCCGGCCTGCTTCACCAGCGCCTCGCCGTTCCACCAGAGGCTCGGGCTCAACACCAGGTACGTGTCGAACATCTCCGGCTGGAGGAAGAAGGTCTCCAGGAGGAACAGGCCCGCGAGCGACTCACCGATGACGGCCCGCTCCCCTGTCACGCGGTAGCGTCGGGAGATATCGGGAATCAGCTCGTCGCGGATGAACGCGCGGAACGCGGCCGAGCCTCCCGAGCCGGGGACCAGCTCCCGGTCCGCGGCCACCTCGCTGGGCCCCGTCATGTCGCGCTTGCGGACCGTGTTCTCGATGCCCACGACGATGAGCGGCCGCATCTCTCCCGCGCGGATGGCGGCATCCACCGCGGAGGCCACGTGCGGGAAGTCCTCCTGGAGCCCACCGTCGGGCATGTAGAGCACCGGGAAGCGAGCGTCCTTCGCCGTGTCGTAGCCAGGCGGCAGGTAGACGGAGATGCGCCGCTCCTCCCCCAGCACCGAGGAGGAGAGCAGATAGAGCGCATGCGGCGGCACGGGCTCCAGGGCGATGGGTGGCAGCCGGCGCACGGAGCACCCCGCCACGAAGAGACACAGCCCCACATACGCCAGCCATCGTCGCGTCATCATGATGTCCCCCACCCGCTTCAATCCTGGAGCTCCAGCCACACCGGCGCGTGGTCCGAGGGCTGCTTGCCCTTGCGCGCGTCGCGGTCCGTGTCCGCGCCCGTCAGCCGGGGCACCAGCGGCGCCGACACGTAGAGGTGGTCGATGCGCAGGCCCAGGTTCTTCGGGAAGCCGAGGTTGCGGTAGTCCCACCACGAGAAGCGCTGCGTGTCGGGGTGCAGCTTGCGGTACGCGTCCGTCAGGCCGAAGGCGCGCAGGCGCTGGAGCGCGTCGCGCTCCTTGAGCGTGAAGAGCGTCTGCCCTTCCCACAGCTTCGGGTCGTAGGTGTCGATGTCCTCGGGCGCGACGTTCCAGTCACCGCCGAGCACCAGCGGCTCGTCCGGCTTGTGGCGCGTGTCCAGGTAGCGGCGCAGCCGGCCATACCACTCGAGCTTGTACTCGTACTGGGGCGAGTCCACCGACTGCCCGTTGGGCGCGTACGCGCTCACCACGCGGATGCCCTTCACCGTCGCGGCGATGAGGCGCGCGTGCGTGTCGTCCACGCCGTCCGACAGCCCCTTCACCACGTCGCGCGGCTCCTCCTTCGCCAGGATGGCCACGCCGTTGTAGGTCTTCTGCCCGTGGAGGGCCGCGTGGTAGCCGGCGTCGCGCACCGCCTCCAGCGGGAAGTCCGCCTCGGTGCACTTGAGCTCCTGCAAGCACACCACGTCCGGCTGCGCGCTCTTCAGCCACTCGAGCAGGCGCTCCTGCCGGGCCCGTACCGAGTTCACGTTCCAGGTCGCGATTTTCATCGCGGGCACCGTCGCACGGCACCCACGCCCCCGCCACGCTTTTCCCCTCCTCGTGCGGCCCCGCGGCCACACCCCGTCCCACGCTCCGGGGCAAGGGCCCTGGCACGCGCATCGCAATGACTCCGGGTGGGAGGACGCCCACAGGTGTCCTCCCGGAGCGCCCTTCCCGGACGCCCCGCCTGGAGTCGAGGTCGCCATGAGCCCGAGGACGAAGAAGACCTCCCGCCGCACCCTGGGTTTCACCCTGCCGCCCACGCTCAAGAAGGCCCTGGTGCCTTCCTGCCTCGCCGCCCTGGGCCTGGCCGCGTGGACCGACGTCCCCCTGCCCGCCACGCTGCGACCGTGGCTGGCCCTGGCCGAGCAGCACGCGCGCACCCGCGACGCGGGCATCGTCGTGGACCTCGCGCCGACGTTCGCCGAAGCGCCCCTGCCCATCCCGGCCACCCTCCCGGCCGCCACGGAGCTCCCGTCCACCCCCGCGCCGCGCGCCGCGCTCGAGGACGCCCTGGCCCTGCCGCATGAGCACACCCGACGCGTGGACCACCTGGGCCGCGCCCGCGCCCTGAGGGAGCTGGGGGATGTGTCCGGCGCGCTCACCGAGGTGCGCCGCGCCCTGCACGACGAGCCGTCCGACACGGAGGCGCTGACGATGGCGGCCCGACTGGCGCGGCTGCAGGGCCAGTCGGAGCTGGCGCTCGCGGCCTACGCGCGGCTGGGGAGCCTGATGCCCGAGGAGGCCGGCGCGCTCATCCAGCAGGCCCGCCTGCTGGTGTCCCTGGGCCATCACGCGGAGGCGGTGCGCGTGGGCGAGGAGGCGGTGGTGCGCGCGCCGGAGGACGCGGAGGGCTACCAGGTGCTCGGCCGGGCCCATCTGGCCTCGGGCGAGCTGTCGCCCGCCATCCTCCGCTTCCAGCAGGCGGTGCACCTGGAGCCGGAGCACGGCTACGCGCTCAACAACCTGGGCTTCGCCTACCTGCGCGCGGGCGAGGACGCGAAGGCCGCGGAGGTGCTCGCGCGAGCGGCGGAGCTGCTGCCCCACGTCGCGTACGTGCACAACAATCTGGGCGTGGCCTGGGAGCGGCTGGGCCGCAAGGAGGAGGCCCGGGGCGCGTATGCCCAGGCCACCCGGCTGTCGCCCCGCTACGTCCAGGCGCGCGTCAACGCGGACCGGATGAACCGGGTCGCCCGGGCGGACCCGGCCCCGAGCGACACCCGGACGCCGGAAGCCCTTTCACCCCTGCCCGAGCTGCATTAGTGCCTCCCCGCCTGGAGACCGACCTCCAGGCGGGCGTCGGGCCGGTTCCCGCCGCCGGCCCATCGGTCTAACGTGCGGCCCCCGTCGAGAAGCACATGACCCTGGCCCCTGTGATGCCCACTCCGCCCGAAGCCCCGCAGCCCTCCACGCCGCCGACCGCGCCCGAATCGCCCCGCCCCGGGCTGGGGGCGCGCCTCTGGAAGTGGACGAAGCGGCTCTTCATCACCGGCGTGGTGGGGCTCGTCCTCGTCCTGCTCGTGTGCGTGGGCGCGTACGTCTACTACAGCCAGGACCTGCCCTCGGTGGACGCGCTGCGCACGTACGAGCTGCCGCAAGTCACCAAGGTGACGTGCGCGGACGGCCAGGTGTGCGCCGAGTACGCCTACGAGAAGCGCACCGTGGTGCGCGTGCAGGATTTGCCTCCGCACGTGCGCGACGCGTTCCTCGCCGCCGAGGACGCGGACTTCTACAAGCACGTGGGCCTGGACCCGTTCGGCATCCTCCGCGCGGCCATCAAGAACCTCATCCCCGGCAGCCGCAAGTCCGGCGCGTCCACCATCACCCAGCAGGTGGTGAAGAACCTGCTGCTGTCCCCCGAGCGCAAGCTGTCGCGCAAGATTCGCGAGTGGATCCTCACCCCGCGCGTCGAGGAGGCGCTCACCAAGGACCAGATCCTCAGCCTCTACATCAACCAGTCCTACTACGGGCAGCGCCGCTACGGCGTGGAGGAGGCGGCGCTCTATTATTTTGGCAAGCGCGCCAAGGATTTGAGCGTGGGTGAGGCGGCGGTGCTCGCGGGCACGGTGCAGATTCCCCACCGCATCAACCCGGTGACGAACATGACGCGGGCGAAGTCGCGCCAGCGCTATGTGCTGGGGCAGATGGCCGCGCAGGGCTTCGTGCCGCGCAAGGTGGTGGACGAGGAGCTGGAGAAGCCCATCGTCCTGGCGCCGCGTCCGGAGCAGGCCGTGGGCCCGTACTACGCGGAGGAGATTCGCCGCACGCTCATCGAGCGCTACGGCGAGCACGCGGTGATGCAGGGCGGCCTGCGGGTGGACATCGCCATGGTGCCCAAGCTCCAGGTCGCCGCCGAGCAGGCGGTGCGCGATGGACTGGAGGCGGTGGACCGTCGCCAGGGCTATCGCGGTCCCAAGGGCACGCTGGAGGACGCGCAGTGGACGCGGCTGCGGGCCCTGGTGCTCACGCGCATCGAGGAGGCCGGACGTCGACAGAAGGACCAGGGCTATGTCGCGGACCTGGAGCCCCTGGCGCGCGTCACCGCGTCGGGAGAGCCGCCCAAGGAGGTGGCCACCGCGGAGGCGGACGTGGACGGCGCGGAGGAGCAGCGGCCGGAGCTGACGCCCGAGGACGAGGCGCCTGCGTCCGAGGAGGAGCTGCTGGTGCGCGCGGTGCGCCTGAAGCCGCTGGAGGAGGGGCTGCGGCTGACGGGCTACGTGACGGAGCTGGACGAGAAGCGCAACGTGGCGCGCGTGGACCTGGTGGGCCGCACCGCGGAGGTGGCCTTCCCGGGCGTGAGCTGGGCCCGGCAGAAGGGCAAGGGCGCGCCGAAGAAGATTGGCGACGTGTTCGAGAAGGGGCAGCTGGTCTTCGTGCGCGTGCTGAAGGCCCCGCCCGCTCCGGCCTTCGTGGAGGCGACGCTGGACCAGGTGCCCGTGGTGCAGGGCGGCCTCGTGGTCATCCGCCCGGACAACCGCAACGTCGTCGCGCTGGTGGGTGGGTATGACGCGGAGCGCTCGTCGTTCAACCGCGCCACGCAGGCCCGACGTCAGCCGGGCTCGTCCTTCAAGCCCTTCCTGTACGCCGCGGCGCTGGCGAGCGGGCGCTACACGCCGCTGTCCCAGGTCAACGACGCCCCCGAGACCATCCGCGACCCGTACACGGGCAAGGCGTGGAGGCCGCAGAACTATGACCGTCAGTTCGAGGGGCCGATGACGCTGCGCCAGGCGCTCACGAAGTCGAAGAACACGGTGTCGGTGCGGCTCATCGAGGCGCTCACCCCGCCCACCGTCATCGACTTCGCGCGCCGGGCGGGCATCCGCTCCGCGATGCCGGAGAACCTCACGCTGGCGCTGGGCACCGGCGAGGTGACGATGCTGGAGGCGGTGAACGCGTACGCCACGCTCCAGGCCAACGGGAAGCTGGCCGAGCCGCTCATGCTGCTGCGCGTGCGGGACTCTCGCGGCAAGCTGCTGGAGGACCACCAGCCCGCGTTCGAGGAGACGCTGCCGCCGGCCGTCGCGTACCTCACCACGTCGCTGATGCGCAGCGTGGTGGAGGAAGGCACGGCCAAGGCGGTGCGCGAGCTCAACCGTCCGGCCGCGGGCAAGACGGGCACCACGCAGGAGAGCAAGGACACGTGGTTCTCCGGCTACACGGCGGACTGGGTGGCCAGCGCGTGGGTGGGCTTCGACGACAACTCGCCGCTGGGTGGCAGTGAGACGGGTGGACGCGCCGCGCTGCCCATCTGGTTGCAGTTCATGCGCGTGGCGCACGAGGGGCTTCCCGCCCGCGAGTTCGAGGTGCCTCCCGGAGTGCTCCAGGTTCGCATCGACCCCGCGACGGGGCTGCTGGCCGGCTCGTCCGTGCCGGGGCGACTGGAGCCGTTCCTCGAGGGGACGCAGCCCACCGCCGAGGCACCACCGCCCGGGCAGGTGACGACGGATGAGTTCTTCCTCGACGATGGCAGGAAGGGTCTGTGAGCCGAGCTCTCGTCCTCGCGCCGCTGCTGGCCTCGCTGGCGGCGGGCGCGGCGTCTTCCTCCGCGGAGGGCACCTCCGCCGTTCAGCGGCTCGCGGGTGAGCTGGCCACCGCGGTGCGGAAGCTCCCCGCCGAGGCCCCCGTGGGCTTGTACCTTTCAGGAGGCTCGGCGGAGCTGCGGCGCGCGGTGGGCAGTGTGCTCACTTCGCGGCTCGCCTCCGCGAACCTCGCGCCCGTCCTGGTGGATGCGCCGAGCGCCGAGGCCGCGGAGTCCGTGGCCCGGGCCCAGGGTGCCCGCACGCTGGTGCGGCTGACGCTGGATGTGGAGGCTGGCGCCCTGCGGGCTCGCGGCGACGCGCTGGGCACGTGGGTGAACTTCTGGTCGGGCCGAGTGCCGACGCGTCCGGCGAAGCCCTCGGGCGCGCTCGTGGAGTCGGTGGATGCGGACGCGGAGGTGCTGGCACTGGCCTCGGTGGGCGCTCCCGCCACCACGCCTCCCACCGGAGGGCCTCGGAGCGTGCGGTTGTTGGGCGCCGTGCTGGCGCGGCTGGAGCAGCCCATCGCCGCGCTCGCCGCTGGCGACCTGGATGGTGACGGGCGGGATGAAATCGCGGTGCTGACGGAGGCGGAGGTCTCCGTCTTCGACGCGGACGGACGGCTGTTGGCTCGACGCGAGCTGGACGGCCTGCCCTTCTCGAATGCGCCCACGCGAGAGCCCTTCGGCGCGCTGGCGGTGCTTCCCGGGCCGCCCCGCCTCGCCGCGTGGAGCACCCGGCGGGCGCAGGGTGAGTTGCTCGTGCTCGACAAGAACCGTGGGTCGCTGCGGCCCGTGGGCACGTTGGACAGTGCCCCGCTGGGCCCCGTCGAGCGCGGGAGCTTCGTCCCTGGCCAGACGGCGTTCCAGGCGGAGGTGAGGCTCGCCGACGGCAAGCCCGTGACGCTCTCCGCGCCCTTCACGACCGCGGCCTTCGCGTCCCCGAGGATGTTGTTCGTGCATCCGGACGGCACGGGCTCGCTCTATTCGCGCGCGGGGACGTCGCCCACGCGGCTGAGCGGACTGGGCGCGGGCAGCGCGCTGGGGGACCTGGATGGAGACGGCACCCCGGAGCTGCTCACCACGTCGCCCTTGTTGCAGCCCTCGCCGGATGCGCTGCGGGTGCACGCGCTCAACGGCGCGGACCCCACCGTGCATGAGCCGCTGTGGCAGGGAGCGCTGCCTCCGGGGCGCGCGCTGTATGTGGTGACAGCCAACCTGGATGGCGATGCGCGTCGGGAGGTGGTGGTGGGCCTGTTGAAGCCGGATGGCACCGGTGAGCTGTTCCTCCTTCGCCAGGGTGCGCCATGACGCCGCGTCTCGCCCTCGCCGGCCTCATCCTCCTCGGCGCCTCGCCCTCGCTCGCGGCGGGGCGGACGCGTTATGGCGGAGAGGTGCGCATGGCCCACGCGGGGCCTCCCGAGGTCGGAGAGCCCTCGCTCGCGGACACACCGCTGGAGGCCACGTTGCTGGGCCTGCTGTCGCGCCCCGTGTGCTCGGTGACACCGGAGGGCGAGGCCCATCCCGCGCTCGCCCGGGAGCTGTCGCGTCCCACGCCTCAAGTCTCGCGACTGACGCTGCCCAACGCCGCCACGGCTGGAGCGCTGGCTCGCGCGTGGATGCGGCTGTCCAGCACGGAGGGCGCCTCGCCGTACCGTGCGCTGCTCTATCCCCTGCGCGGCGAGGGGCGACAGGTCAACGCGAGCGGCGCCACGCTGGAGCTCGCGCTCTCGTTCCCCTGGCCCGACCTGGAGCGCGCCCTGTGTCATCCCGCGCTGGCCGCGCCTGTGTCCGGGACTCCCGCGGGGCCGTTCTCCTCGGCGGGTCGAGGCGCGCTCGATGCGCAGACCGGCTGGCCTCGTGGGAGGCCGTACCTGGACCGGTTGCTGCTGACGGCCACGGATGAACGGGGGCTGGCTCGCATGTGGTCCTCGCGACAGGTCCAGGTGGAGCTGGGCGTCTCGTCCGAGTCGGACACCGTGTCGGGCGCGATGCTGTACGCCACGTACCTGGCGTTCTCGCCCCGTCGGCTCCCCTCCGACTTCCGCCAGGCGGTGGAGAGCTCCATCGACCGGGAGGACCTCACGCGGCTGTTCGTACATGGCCCCGCGGTGCCCATGCCACACCTGCTGCCTCCCGCGCTGATGCCTCAAGGTCCGCGGGCGCGGCCCACGGCGCCTCCGTCGGGCCCGTCTCGCAAGGTGACGCTCATCTACGACACGGCGCTCGAGGACCAGCGCGCGGTGGCCGAGCGCATCCAGGTGAAGCTGCATGAGCGGGGCTACACCGTGGCGCTGGAGCCCTTGTCGCGAGCGGCGCTGCGCGCGCGGTGGGCCAAGGGCGACTTCGAGCTGATGCTTCACGCGCTGATGCTGCCGCCCGCGCCGGGCCCCGCGCTGGCCGTGGTGTTGGACGCCGGAGGACGCAAGGACCTGCTCGGAGTGGAGCTGCCCGCCATCGGCGCCCTGACGGACATGGCGGCGCGCGACGCGAGGGCCCGTGAGCGAGCGTTGGCGCTGGCCGCGACGCTGCCCCTGTTGCCGCTGTATGCGCAGGGCCTGGGCGTGCGCGCCATGCCGGAGGTCGGCGGGCTGGTGATGGACACGCAGGGCCTGCCCACGCTCGACGGGGCGTTCCTGCTGCCCGCCGAGGGCGCCGCGGTGGGAGGGCGCCCGTGAGCAGGGCGCGGTGTCCGCGCGGCGTGGGTGAGCGGCAGCCAGGGCCTGCCGACACTCGTCGGAGAGCTCCTGCTGCCAGCCGAGAGCGCAGCGGTGGGACGCCACCCGTGAGCATTGCGCGGTGTCCGCGCGGCGCGGGTGAGCGGCAGCCAGGGCCTACCGACGCTCGTCGGAGCGCTCCTGCTGCCAGCCGAGAGCGCAGCGGTGGGACGCCACCCGTGAGCAGGGCGCGGTGTTCGCGCGGCACGGCTGAGCGGCACGCGTGGAGGAGCCACCCTTGAGACTGAGGACCCGACTGGCGCTCGCCTTCGCGCTGCTCGCGTTGGTTCCTCTCGCGGTGGTCGTCCTGCCCACGCTGTCGCGACTGCGTGACACGCTCTCGCGCGAGCTGGATGCCCGCATGGAGGCGGCCACCCTCAGCGCGAAGGAGTCGCTGGAGCGCTCCGCCGCCACGGCCCGCCGCGCGGTGGAGGAGCTGGTCGAGAGCCCCGCCATGGAGGACCTGGCCCGCGAGGCCCGCGAGCGCCCCACCCGCGCCATCCAGGCCGGCACGGCGGAAGCGCTGATGAAGACGCGCGGCCTGACGGTGCTCGCGCTCTTCGACCGAGGGGGCACGGTGCTCTCCTCGGGCCACCTGCCCGCGCGGCGCGGAGACCCCGACCCCGTCCTCTTCGCCGTCACCCGCGAGTCGTCCCCCAAGCCCGTCCCCGTCCGCGTGGAGGTGCGCACGTCGTCGGGGCTCCGGCAGATGCCCGCGCTCGTCACCGCGCGGCCCATCGACTACGGAGACCTGCGCCTGTGGGCCGTGGGCGGCGTGCTGCTCGATGACAGCCTGGCGCAGCACCTGGCGCGACTGACGCAGGCGCAGGTGACGCTGGTCTCGGGAGGGAACGAGCTGGCGCGCGCCGGCACCGCGCTGCCGCCCACGGTGGCTCGGGAGCTGCCGCTGGGAGACACGGCCACGGTGCGGCTGGTCTTCAGTCGCGCCGCCGCGCGCGAGGCCGAGGAAGGCGTCATGCGCGCGTTCGTCCTGCTCGCGGGGCTGGGCGGTGCGTTCGCGGTGCTCCTGGGACTGCTCGTGTCCCGGTGGATGACGAGGCCCGTGGAGGCACTCACCGAAGGCGCCCGCCGCGTGGCCGAGGGCGCGCTGGACGTGCAGGTGACAGCGGATGCCACGGGCGAGGTGGGAGAGCTGGTCCGGACGTTCAACCACATGACGTCCGAGCTGAAGGCCACCACGGAGCGACTGGTCGCGAGTGAGCGCATCGCCGCGTGGCAGGAAGTGGCGCGGCGGCTCGCGCATGAAATCAAGAACCCGCTCACGCCCATCCGCATGTCGCTGGAGACGCTGCTCGCCGCGCAGGAGGCGCGCCACCCGCGCTTTCCGGAGCTCTTCAAGGAGAGCGCGGGGGTGGTGCTGGAGGAGGTGGACCGACTGCGCCGCATCGTCGACGAGTTCAGCCGGTTCGCGCGGATGCCCAAGCCGCAGCTCGCGCCGGTGGACCTGTCCGAGCTGGCGCAGAGCGTGCTCGCGCTCTACGCCACGCCGCCCGAGGGCATCCAGATTCTTCCCGCCCTGCAGACGGGCGTGGTGGCGCGGGTGGACCGGGACATGCTGACGCAGGTGCTGGTCAACCTGGTGAAGAACGCCGAGGAGGCCATGGCCGGCAAGGGCGGCAACCTGCGCGTGCGCGTGAAGGGCACGGACACCGACGCGCTCATCGAGGTCGAGGACAGCGGGCCGGGCATCCCCCTGGAGCACCGGGCCCGCATCTTCGAGCCGTACTTCACCACGAAGGACGGAGGCACCGGGCTCGGGCTCGCCATCGCGGCGCGCATCCTCCAGGAGCACGGCGGCAAGCTCGAGGTCGGCGGAGAGCCGGGACAAGGCGCGCGCTTCAGCGTCGTGCTCCCCCGCGCCGAGGGCATCAGCACCGCCAGCGTCCGGTAGGCCAGGCGCCCCGAGCCGGCGCACGGCGCGAAGGCCCCGGAGCACGGTGCTTCACCCATGCGCGGTCCTCGCGACGCGCGGCACCAGGGACGAGGCGCAGCAACCCCTCCGCCGCGAATCGGCACCGCATGAGGTCCAGGCAGCAAGGTGCCTCGTGCCCATGTCGGCCGCCGCCCGCCGCGTGGCGCAGGCACCTGAAACCAGACGTGAGCCTCCTCTCGACGGCATCTCGATACGGAACGCGCAGACGGGCCTGGCCCCCAGAAACGAGCGAAGCCCGAGGCAAGCTGCGCCCCGGGCTCCGACTGTCACCTCACGGTGAACGCCGCGGTCAGTCCTTGACGGGCGTGGCCTTGAGGGCGGCCTTGCCCTCCTTCACGTAGACCTGGAAGCGCACCGTCTTGCACGCGTACTTCTGGACGAGCTGCTCCTTGTTCTTGCGCAGCTTCTGCACGAACTTGTCGTACGTCAGGCCGTCGGCCGGCTCGCCACAGCGCTCGCGCGTGGTGATGAACTCGCGGAAGACCTCCTGGAAGTGCTGCTCCTCGGAGAGCGCCACCGCGGAGTTGCCCGAGGGCCCCGCGCCCGGCAGCGGAATCGCCGCGGGAGCCGCCCCGCCCCGTGCCGGCAGCGGAATCGGAGCGTCGGGAGGACGCGCACTCGCCTGGAGCAGCTCGCGCGGGATGGCCGCGACGCGCGTCGTCTCCGGGTTCTCCGGAGACTGCGCCGCCGCCAGGGCGAACGGATTGGCCGCCTGCTGCAGCGAGTACGCCGCCGTGGGCTGGTCCTCGAAGGCGAACGCACCCCGCCGAGGCGACGCCGGAGACAGCGAGTCCCCATGGGGCTCCGGCTCGAAGGGCATGGACGACGAGGAACCGAACGGCGTCGCCGGAGGCACCGCCGGAGGAGGCGGCGTCGAGGCAGGAGGCGCCGGGAACGGGAACGGCTCCGCCTGGGCGAACGGGTCCGCCCCGCCGAACGGGCTCGACGGAGCCGCCGAGGGAGGCGGCAGCGCGAACGGATCCCCCATCGGCGCGGACGCCGCGGGAGGAGGCGGCAGCGCGAACGGATCCGCCCCGAACGGCTGGGCCGCCGCGGGAGCCGGCGCCGCATGGGCGAAGGGATCCGCCCCGAACGGCTGGGCCGCGGGAGGCGGCGGTGCGGAAGCGAACGGGTCCGGCAACGGCCCCGGAGTCGGCGCGGGAGGCAAGGACGCGAACGGCTCCGGCGTCGGGGCCGCGGCCACCGGCGCAGGCGGAGAGGAGTGCGACGCGGGCATCGCCGCCGGAGCATTCGCCGCCATCGCGGCCGACAGGCTCAGCGTGTCGGAGGAGCCCTGGACCTCGTCACCCGAGGCCCGCGCGCCGCCCATCATCGCCGCCCACACCAGCGTCAGCACCAGCAGGCCCGCCAGGGCGAAGAGCGCGCTCTGCTGGTAGTCCGCCAGCGCGCCCAGCACCGCCTGCGTCCCGGCCACGGAGAACACCTCCACCGAGGTCCCCTCCAGCGTGCGGCGAGAGGCCACCGCCAGCGGCGCCTGGCCGCCCATCACGTCGCCGTCCGTCAGCACCGGCAGGGCCACGGGCCCCAGGTTCTTCACGGCCCCACGGCGCACCACCACGCCGTTCGTGTTCGCGGCCACCTGCGCGAGCGAACCCTCCGCCAGGAGCTTGTCCGGCCCGAAGGCCGTCACCGAATCCCCCTTCACCAGACCGAGCGCCGTGACGCCCGAGGCCTGCGCCGCGGCCTCCAGCGCGCCCTCGTCGAACAGCGGCGCGCCCACCACCAGCGTCACCGCCGGCTGCACCCCGAAGTCCCCGCCCCACAACACCGGCACCGCGGCGAACACGTGGGTCGTCCCCAGCGCGTCCACCACCGTGGTGCCCGCCTTCACCAGCGCCGCGACATCCAGCTTCGCGCTGTCCGAGGAAGGCTCTCCGCCCACCACGGCGTGGAACGCCGCGTCCGGAGCGGCCAGCGCCACGACCGCGCCCTTGAGCTCCTTGGGCAGCACGGCCTCGGCGGCGGTGCGGACGGCGGAGAAGCGCTCGGCCGTCAGCGGCTGCAAGCCGGCCTTGTCGTCCTCCTTGTCCTTGTCGCGTGAAGCAGCGCCGTACTGGGGACGCGCGGGCGTCGCGGGCCTGGGCGGCTGCAGCGCGTGCACCGCGCTGGCCACATCCGGCGTGGCGGCCAGCTTCAGCGCCAGCGCCTGGACCTCCGCGCGACGCGCATCCACGCGGCGGGCCACCTCCGTCACGCCCGAGGCGGACTGAGCCGTGGCTCCTTCCACCGCGCGCGCGCGAAGCGGTCCCGACAACATCGGGAGATGAGCAAGCCCCAGTCCGAGGACCAGGAACGCGAAGAGGAGGAACTTGAGGCGGACCATCGCCGTCCTTTAGCCCGTGGGTGAAGGGTTCCGCTTATAGCGTTCACCATTCGGACCCAGCAAGATTCGGACAGCGGACAACTGGGGCCCGGCCGCCTGGCCCACAGCCAGGAAGACCGGGCCCTACACCCTGATACGTGTTGCGCTAATAGGTGGGCACGTTCGCCGCCACGTCGTCGGGCAGCCCGTCCGTGCGCACCTCCCGGCGCCGCTCCACGGCCTTGCGCACGCTGCGCTCCAGCCGGTCACGCGCCGCGTCGATGGCCTGGAACAGCGTCTCCGCCGTCTCCGTGACGTGGATGGCCGCGAAGTTCGGCATGCGCACCGTCACCCGACACTCCTTGTCCACCCCGCCCTTCGGGCCGTTGATGTCCACCAGCGAGATGTCGATTTCCGCCGCCTCGTCGTCCGCGTACCGCTCGATGTGGCTCACCAGATGTTCCTGCAGATAGTCCCTCAGGGAATCCGTCAGGCTCAGATGCACGCCCCGCATCAACACCTTCATGGCATCACCTCCGGGGCCAAAGATGGACAGTCCCTGGCGGATGGACAGCCCATTGCCCCGCGGTGAGGGACGCTCTTCCGGCCGCCTGCCCTCCGAGCGGCGCGGCGCGAGTGAAGCGGCGGTCGCGGCGGACGTTTCGGACAGGTGCCAGGGTTACCCAGACGCATGGGTGCCGAGCGAATCAAGGTCCTCCTCGTCGAGGACGACGCAGACAGCCGGGAGCTCCTCGCGGAGCTGCTCGAGTTCGACTTCGACGTCGTCACCGCGAGTGACGGCCTGTCGGGCTTGAGGGCCTTCGAGAGCGCGCATCCGGACGTGGTGGTGACGGACGAGTCACTGCCCGGGCTGACGGGCACGGAGCTGGCCCGGCGGGTGAAGGCCCGCTCCGCGCGCACGCGCGTCATCCTGGTGTCGGGCTACACGCAGGTGGACGGCGCCGAGCACTGCGACTTGATGCTGCGCAAGCCCATCGACGTGGAGCGGCTGAGCAGCGCCGTGGGCAGGCTGGGGGCGGAGGCCCGCCACTGGTCGGGCGACGACGCCCGACAGTGAACGGAAGGATGGGCCCCAGGTGCCGCGACGGGACAGCGGACCTACCATGTCCCTCCAGGACATCCACGGGCAGGAGGGACGGACATGAGATACTGCGCAAGCTGCGGCTCGGAGTACCGGGACGACATCGAGCAATGCTCGGACTGCCCGGGCAGCCCTCGATTGGTCGAGGCCAGTGAGATGAGCCGCCGGGGCCTGCCGCTGCCCCATGAGTTGGATCAGCGCGTCTTCGCGCGCGCCGGCACGACGGACAACCCGCTCATGGTCGAGGTCTTCACCGGGATGCTCGAGGAGCGGGACATCCCGGTGCTCGTGCGCGCGGGACGCTCGGGCGTGGTGGACAAGCTGACCACCGGCAACCTGCTCCCCTGGTGGGAGATTCTCGTCCCCGAGGAGATGCGGGAGCGCGCCGCCCTGCTCATCGAGCGGGAGCGCGCCCAGGAGGCCGCCACCACCGACGAGGCCGTGCGGGCCGCCGAGGAGGAGGAGCGGGAGACCGAGCGCTCCTCGCCCCCGCCGCCCGCCTTCTGACGCCCCGTCAGGGCGAGCGCACCACCGCGCTCGCCGGGGCGCTGTCGGGCCTGCGCGCCTCGAAGAGGCTCACGCCGGTGACCTTCCACTTCGCGTAGCGCGAGTTGCGCGTGAGGAAGGTCTCCAGGTCCTCGTCCACCACGCGGTTGTAGCCGCCGCGCGAGGCGTGACGCAGGAAGGTGCGGTGCTTGCGCTGCACCACGAAGCCCAGGTGGGTGATGCGCGTGGCCTTGAGGGGCAGGTCCTCGCGCATCACCACGAGGATGGTGCCGGAGGGGATGTCGCGCGCGTGCGCCATCACCTTCTCCAGCGGAATCATGTTCAGCGCGAACGTGCCCGTCGGCTGACGCTCCCGGGGCAGCTGGAGCGACTGCGAGGAGCGCGACTGCCAGGTGGTCTTCGTCAGCGTCTTCGTCACGCTGACGGTGTCCTCACCGCCGAGCGCGCGCGTCACGTCGCGCAGGAAGCCCTTGCGGATGTTGTTGGGCAGCCACTGCGCCTCCATGAGGTGGTTGCGGTCCTCGTAGGAGGGCGTCTGGGCGTAGCGGATGTGCTCGAGCAGCGAGCCCACCTCCGGCTCGGTGCGCGCCAGCCCCAGCGCCATCGACTGCTCGACGAAGGTGAGGCAGTCCACCGCGTCCAGGCGGAAGGTCGGGTCGGGGTCCACGCCCGAGCCCTCGCCCAGCGGGGACAGCACGTAGGGCGTGTTGATGAAGCGCGCGCTCATCGACAGGAGCCGCTCGGAGAGGGGCGCCTCCGTCGCCTGGGCCACCAGGGCCGCGAAGGCGCTCGCGTCCAGGCCCGTCCAGCCGTTGGGGCGCGCGGGCGTGGCCGTGGCCGCCTGGGCCGCGGCCGAACCGGATTCGACCAGCCGCGCGGCTCCGGGCGCGACGTCCTGCTTCGAGGAGGCCCCCGGCGCCTGGGTGAGGAGCGCCGAGGCCAGCACCACCGCCCACGTCATGGCGCCACGCCCGCCCTTCGCAGGATCACCTTGCGGCGGTCATCCTGGAGCTGGAGCGTCTCCAGCTCCTTCTCGTACGTCAGCTTCTCGTCGTTCTTGGCGTTCCACGACGCCAGCACCAGCCAGTCCAGCATGGACGGGTCGCCGCCCTGGTAGAGGATGCGCGCGGCGCCCGCGGCCAGCGTGCGGTCCTTGTCCTCCAGGAGCGGCTTGAGCGCGGGGCTGGCCTTCTTCGCCACCACGCCCTCGAACAGCTCCAGCCCCTGGCGCCGCTTGAAGCGGTCCGAGTCGCCGAGCAGCTTGTTGGCGAAGGCGAAGCCCTCCGGGGCGCCCAGCCGGCACAGGCCGCGCGCCGCCGCGAAGCGGGTGCTCTCCGAGTCGTTCTCCAGGAACTCCTTGAGGGGCTTGGCCTGCTTGGCATCCCCGGTCTCGCCGGTGGCGGCCAGCATCGCGGCGCGCACCTCCAGCTCCTGCTCCTCCTTGGCGGCCGCCATCAGCGCCTTGCCCACCTTGGGGTTGCGCGAGGCGCCCAGCGCGCGGGCCGCGTCCCGGCGCACGCCGCTGCTCTTGTCGTTCAGCAGCGGCAGCAGCACCTGCACGTTGCGGCTCTTGAGGCGGGCCAGGCCCTGCGCGGCGTACATGCGCACCGTGCTGTCCCCGTCGCCCGCGAGCCGCACCAGCGCGGGCTCCGCCGAGCGTGTGTCCAGCCCCGCGAGCACCGCGACGAGGTTGCGGCGGACCCGCTCGTCCAGGGCGCGGCGCAGGGCCTCGGTGATGAGGTCCGCGGCGAAGGGCTCCTCGCGCAGGTAGCGCAGGCGGGAGACGGCGGCGGGCACCGCGCCGCCCTGGAGGACCGTCTGGACCACCTTCTCCGTCTCGGCCTGGCGCTCGGCGCGCTTCGCGGCGGACGCCTGGGCGGACAGGGCCAGGGGGGACACGAGCAGCGTCAAGAGCAGCAGGAGGCGGGCGGGGAGGACGGGCGGGCGCACAGGAGGGGGACGATGGCAAGCCATGCGCCGGCCGTCAAAGTCCCTGGCGCCGGGCCGCCCCCCCTCCAACAGGGTCTGCCCGATTCTTGACCCCCCAAGAGGCGATTGATACGACCGATGCCTCTGTCCCTCCTCTAGAGGCGCCACGCTATGAAGAAGCTGACGGTGCTGGTGTCGGTGGCCGGGGCGCTCGCCGCATGCGGCCCCGTGAAGTCCACCGCGAACATCCTCGACGCCGAAGTCCAGATTCAGGCCGCGCGCACGGCCGGAGCCGACAAGCTGGCTCCGTTCGAGTGGACCGCCGCGAACCTGTACCTCGACAAGGCGCGCGAGGAGGTTGGCTACTCCGACTATCAAGCCGGCGTGGACTTCGCGGTGAAGGCGTCGCGCTTCGCCAACGAGGCGCGCGAGAAGGCCATGTCCGTGTCGGGCAGCAGCGACACCGGCGAGAGGACCCCGAACCCGTGACGCTCCGAGTGCTCCCGATGACGCGTCCCTGTCTTGCAGCGCTCCTGTCCCTCCTGCTCACCAGCTGCGTGAGCGGCAGCAAGATTCGCGCGGACACCCAGGTGCTCGCGGCCGACGTCGAGCGCGCGCGCCGCAGCGGCGCCCTGCGCTGCGCGCCGGTGGAGCTGGCCACCGCGGAGGCCCACCTCGACTTCGCCAAGGGCGAATTGAGCCAGGGCAACAGCGGCCGCGCCGCCTCGCACGTGCGGCTGGCCGACACGGCGGTGGACCGGGCGCTGGAGCTGTCGAAGAGCTGCGGCCCCCGGCAGGTGCTGGTGCGCGAGCGCCCCGAGGCCCCCCAGGCGACGACGCCGACGACGCCCGAGCCCCAGAAGCCGCCCCAGGTCGTGGTCCGCATCGAGGAGACGGACAGCGACGGCGACGGCGTGCTGGACAAGGACGACCCCTGCCCCGACCAGGCCGAGGACAAGGACGGCTTCCAGGACGAGGACGGCTGCCCGGACCCGGACAACGACAACGACGGCGTGCTCGACGCCAACGACAAGTGCCCGCTGGAGCCCGGCGTCCTGGAGAACCAGGGCTGCCCCGCGCTCGCGCCGACGGACCGCGACGGCGACGGCGTCAACGACAACCTGGACAAGTGCCCGGACCAGCCCGAGGACAAGGACGGCTTCCAGGACGAGGATGGCTGCCCCGACCTGGACAACGACGCCGACGGTGTCGTGGACACCCAGGACAAGTGCCCCAACGAGGCGGGCCCCATCCAGAACCTGGGCTGCCCGGACCGGGACAATGACGGCGTCAACGACGGCCTGGACAAGTGCCCGGACGAGCCCGAGGACAAGGACGGCTTCCAGGACGACGACGGCTGCCCCGACCTGGACAACGACGCCGACGGCCTGGCGGACGCCCAGGACAAGTGCCCCAACGAGGCGGGCCCGCCGGAGAACTCGGGCTGCCCGGACAAGGACACGGACAACGACGGCGTGGTGGACCGCCTGGATGCGTGCGTGGACGAGCCCGGCACCAAGGAGCAGCGCGGCTGCCCGAAGCAGTACAAGAACGTGGTCATCAAGAAGGACCGCATCGAGATCAAGAAGCAGATCCTCTTCTCCTCGGGCTCCGCGAGAATCCTCGGCAACAAGCAGAACAACGCCATCCTCGACGACGTGGCGCAGGCGCTGCGTGACGCGCCCTGGATTGGGAAGGTCCGCATCGAGGGCCACACCGACTCCCTGGGCAAGGACGAGGCGAACCTGAAGCTGTCGCAGAAGCGCGCCGACGCGGTGATGGCGCAGCTGTTGCGGCGCAACATCGACCCGGGTCGGATGGAGGCGGTGGGCTTCGGTGAGACGCGGCCCATCGGACCGAACACCACCAAGGCGGGCCGCGCGCAGAACCGCCGCACGGAGTTCAACATCATCACGCAGTAACTTCCGCCTCACGCGGAAGCAGGCTCAGCGCCTCCCGGGCTTCGTCCCGCGGAGGCGCTTCGCTTTTCCAGGGGGGCGTCACCGCCCGCAGCGGACTTCCTGTCGCGAGGCCAGGGGAGTGCCTCCAGCCACGCCTGCGGCGGGCGGAGTCCTCGTCGTCATCCCCCCGAGCGAAGGGCCAGGGCGCCCGAGCAGGGCGCGAAGCCTCAACCCGGCATCGGGGACATTCCCCTGCCTGGGCGAGGCCCCGGGAAGGAACCCTGGCGCGAGGCGGACCTCGCGCCGGCGGCGACATCGGGGCAGGGCGGGCAACGCCGCACCGGAGAACCCCGGGCTCAGTCGTCCTTGAGCAGTTCGTGGAGGACCTCGGTGGCGTACGCGCCCCGAGGCAGCTCGAAGGTGAGCCACACGTCGTCACCCTCGGGCGTCAGCTCGGGCGAGCCCAGGCGGACGCGGTACGGCCGGCGACTTCCCTCCGTCTCGCCGCCACCGCGCTTGAAGTCGTCCAGCGTGACGCCCTCGCCCGCGAGCAGCTTCGCCTCGACCTCCGCCACCTCGCCCGCGGAGGCCGTCATCTTCGGACCGAACAGCGGCCCCGCAGGGCTCACCTCGAACGCGGCGACGCGAGGCCCGTCCACCTCCGGTGCCTCGCACACGAAGAGGCCACCGGTCTCCTCCTTGCGCAGCACGTCCCCCAACAGGGCCGTGGACAAGGTGCCCGCGCGCACGCGGTCCGCGAGCGCCCGGTTGAAGATGCGCGACTGGAAGGCGGAGAGGTACAGCTTGCGCTGGAAGCGCTCCGGCCGCTTCGGCAGGCGCTGCCCCAGCACCAGCAGGCGCCCCAGGTCCGCGTTGTCACCCGCGCGGCCGAAGCGCTGCTCGCCGAAGTAGTTGGGCACGCCGCCGGCGGACAGCCGCGTGAAGGACTCCCTCGCCGCGCCCACGTCGCGCACGCCGCGCAGGCGCAGGCGGAAGCGGTTGCCCTTCAGGTGCCCGGTCCGCAGCTTGTTGCCGTGCCGGCGCGACCACAGCACCTGCACGCCCTCCAGCGCGAAGTCGCCCAGCTTGGGCTCCGCGCGCGCGGGCACCGAGATGAGCTGCCGCGTGACGGCCTGCCGGTCCTTCATGCCCGCGACGCCCACGTCGTCCTCGGACACGCCCAGCACCTGGGACAGCGCGCGCACCACCTCGCGCGTGTCCCGACCCCGCTTCTCCAGCCACAGGTAGAGGTGCTCGCCCTCGCCCGACGGCTGATAGGCGGGGAGCTCCTCCACCTCGAAGTCCTCGGGGACCAGCTTGAAACCACCACCACAGCCGGGGACATCCGCCGTCAACCGCGGCCAATCCGAATCCGTCGTCACGAGCCCTCGAGCGTCGCCAGCAGCTTCTTCACACGACGGGCGAGGTCCTCGTCCGCGCGCGACCCCAACAGCTCACCGGCCTGGAACAACAAGAAGAACATCACGTCGCTGAGCGCCTGCTTGAAGGAGGCCAGCGGCTCGGAGCCCAGCTGCGCGTGGTGCCGCTGGAAGGACTCCATCAGCTTCGCCTCGGCCAGGCTGCCATCCGCCTGGAAGGACAGCCCCTCCAACACCGGCGAGGACGACAGCGCCTGGCCCGACAGCGCGGCATTGGCGGCGGCGATGAACTCGCGATCCATGCCCTGCTTGGCCACCTCGTCGCGAATCTCCCGGAAGATGAAGTTGAACACGCGCGCCGCCGGACGCGGGTCCACCGTGGGAACAGCGCTCGCCGCCGGCTGCCCCTTCGCGGGCCCGCCCTGCCCCACCGGCTGTCCCTGCGTCGGAGCGCTCCCCGCCGCGACGGCCGCGGGCCCCACGGGCACCAAGAGCGGCTTGTCCGTCACCGACGCGAAGCCGCCCTCGAGCAGGCGGAAGACCACCTTGGTGATGTCGAACTCCGACAGCCGCGCCGCGTGCCCCAGCTCCAGGATGGTGCGGCGCCCGTCGACCAGTCCCAGCACCCGGTCCTCGTCCTCCTCCAGCTTGCCGTCGGAGGCGCGCTTCCTGGCCACGTACAGCCGGCCGTGGGGGATGCGCTTCCGGAAGTGCGCCATCTCGTCGATCTTCCGGATGCTGTCCATCAGCAGGCTCTGGGTGGAGAGCTGGATGGAGTGATTCGCCTTCTCGTCCACCGGCTGGTCGATGAGGAAGAAGCTCCCCTCCCGGCACAGCACGATGGCATGGAAGATCTCACTGACCTGGTGCGTGACGCACTTGAAGAGGTCGTGCGCCTGCAAGAGCCCCTTCTCCACCAGCGCGCGGCCCACCTTGGAGGGAGGCTGGCCCTTCAGCGCGGCCTCCACCTGGGGACGCTCCACGTAGCCCAGGCGCACCAGCACCTCGCCCAGCCGGTCCGCCGGGTCATCCGAGGACGCGCCCCGCACCTCGCCGTCGCGGAACGTCACCGAGCGCTCGCCGCCGGGCGAGTGCACCCGGATGATGCCGCTCCAGCGCGACTGGCTGAGGAAGGCCATCAGGTCCGACAGCGGAAAGCCGCCCGCGTCGCCGGAGAGCACCACCCGGGGCGCGGGGATGCTGCCGCCCTCGCTGGGCCCCCGGGAGAAGATGAGCAGGTCCGGCGCCGTGGGCATCAGCGCGTACGTCCCCGAGCGCCCCGCCAACGGAGAGGGGCTCTGGCGATCCTCGGGGACGAGCTGCCCCGCGTCGATGCGGAACCGTTGCGTCATCTGCCCCGTCAGTCAGCCGCCCAGGCGTTCTTGTTCGTCACCCACTCCAGCTCGTCTTCCATGCTGTGGGTGAGCAGCTCCTCCTGGATGAAGCTCAGGTCCAGGGCCCGGCCGTTGAAGTACACCGTCGGCGTGCCCGACAGCCCGGCCGCGCGGCCCTGGTTGCGGAAGCCCTCCAGCTCCTGCTTGTACGAGTCCGACTTGAGCACCGCCGCCAGCCGGTCCTCCTCCAGCCCCAACTTCTTCGCCAGCGCCACCAGGGCCTCCGGCTTGAGGTTGTCCTGGTTCTCGAAGAGCGCGTCGTGCATCTGCCAGAACTTGCCCTGGTCCCTCGCCCACAGCGCCGCCTGGGCCGCCGGCACCGCGTTGACGTGGTTGGACAGCGGGAAGGGCAGGTAGCAGAAGCGCACCTGGGAGGCGTTCTTCTTCGCGAAGGCCTCCAGCACCGGCCGCGCCTTGGCGCAGTACGGGCACTCGAAGTCGGAGAACTCCACCACCGTCACCGGGGCGGACGCGGAGCCCATGCACATGCGCTCGTCCACCTTGAACTTCGCGCGCTGCTCACGGAAGGCGCCGTAGTACTGGGACAGCTGGACGATGACCTCCGTGGCCGGGCTGCCCTCGGACACCATGCGCGCGGCCACCCGCGCCATGCGCTTGGCGTGGCGGCAGCCGGTGTGCGACTTCAGGCAGGCGCCCAGCGTGTGGGGGCAGCCGCAGTAGCAGAACTCATCACTGAGGACGGTGGCCAGCTCTCGCTTGGAGGCCGCCGACAGCGAGGAGAAGTCCATGCCGGGGATGCCGGAGAGCGCCTGGGAGGGGTCCGCCGGCGCGGCCGCAGGCTCCGGAGGAGGCGCGGGGGGCCTGGCCTGGGCGGCCGGAGCGGCCGGAGCCTGGGTGGAGGCGGGCGCGGAGCCCTCCGGGTTCTTGCAACCCGAGCCGGTCAGCGCCACGGCGACCAGCAGGGGAACGACAGGCTTCCAGCAGGAGAGGAG
This sequence comes from Myxococcus fulvus, assembly GCF_900111765.1. The sequence goes on along the minus strand of NZ_FOIB01000006.1, from coordinate 60,242 downwards.
CACGCGGCGGGTCTTAGCCACGCGCGAGGGGCTTGTAAAGCAACGCAAGCCTTGCCAAGGAGGGCCCCTTGCCCATGCCCAGAGTCCTGCTGCTGCACACCGGAGGCACGTTGGGGATGGCCGGAGGTCGGCCCTCCGCCCTGCGCCCCGCCGCCTTCTTCAAGACGCTCAAGGCCCGCGTCCCGGAGCTCTTCCAGCTCGCGGACATCGAGCTGCAGCTCTTCAGCAACCTGGACAGCTCCGAGATGCAGCCCGAGCTGTGGCAACGCATGGCCACCCACCTGCACCACCAGCTCCAGGACTTCGACGGGGCGGTGGTGACCCATGGCACGGACACGCTCGCCTACACCGCCAGCGCGCTGTCCTTCATGCTGCGCAATCCCCCCTGCCCCATCGTGCTGACGGGCTCGCAGCGGCCCCTGGGCGAGGTGCGCTCGGATGCCCGGCTCAACCTCATCGACGCGGTGCTCTCCGCGGTGAAGGGGCCGCGCGAGGTCACCATCTGCTTCGACTCGCACCTGTACCGGGGCAACCGCACGCGCAAGGTGAAGGTGTCCGAGTACGACGCCTTCGAGAGCCCCAACTGCCCGGTGCTGGGGACGCTCGGCGTGGACGCGACCTTCGAGCCGGGGCTGCGCGCCCGGGGGCCCTTCAAGCTCTACGAGAAGCTGGACCCGCGCGTCTTCATGCTCAAGGTCTATCCCGGGTTGGATCCGGCCCTGCCCCTGCAGCTGTTGCCGCACGTCCGGGGGCTGGTGCTGGAGGCGTACGGGGCGGGCAACTTCCCCATCGCTCCCGAGCTCGGACGCTCGCTCATGCCGCTGTTCGTCCAGGCGAAGGAGCGCGGCGTACCGGTGGTGGTGGTGAGCCAGGCCCACCGCAACGGCGTGGACCTGAGCCTGTACGAGTCCGGGGCGGCGTCCCTGGCGCAGGGGGCCATCGGTGGCGCGGACATGACCCCCTCCGCGGCGCTGGTGAAGCTGATGCAGGCCCTGGCCTACCACCCCCGCTCCCCGGAGGCGCTGGCGCGGTTCATCCAGACGCCGGTGGCGGGAGAGCTGAGCGTCGGACGTAGGACAGTCGAGCCGGAGGTGCCCAGCCGGCCCCGGAAGACGCGGCGGATCCACGCGGGATGAGCGATTGGGCCGCGTGGAAGCCGGCAGCATGCTTGCCGCCATGAAAAAACGGCCCATAAGATGGGTGTTGCGATGTCCGAGGAGAAAACTTCCGTCCATTCCATTTCGGACCTGCTGGGCAACGCCCAGCGGCAGAGCGCTTATTTGATTGTCATCAGCGCCAAGTCCGCGGCGGGCATCGGCCGGATGTTCAAGCTGGACCGCTCCGAGGTGGTGCTGGGGCGCAGCTCAGAGGCGCAGTTCCAGGTGGAGGACGACGGAATCTCCCGCAAGCACGCCAAGGTGGTGGCGCTCGGCGACGGGCGCTTCCAGCTGATGGACCTGGCGAGCACCAACGGCACCTACCTCAACGGCCTGAAGGTCAACGCCGCCCCGCTGTACGACGGCGACAAGATCCAGATCGGCTCCAACACCGTCCTCAAGTTCTCCATCCAGGACGAGCTGGAGGAGCAGTACCAGCGCAGCATCTACGAGTCCGCCACCCGCGACGGTCTCACCCGCGTCTACAACAAGAAGTACTTCCTGGAGACGGTGCGCAAGGAGTTCAGCTACTGCCTGCGCCACCGGGTGCCGCTGTCGCTGGTGCTCTTCGACGTGGACCACTTCAAGAAGATCAACGATGCGTACGGCCACCCGGCCGGGGACTACGTCCTGACGCGCATCGCCCAGCGGGTGACCGACACGGTGCGCACCGAGGACCTGCTCGCGCGCTACGGCGGCGAGGAGTTCGCGCTGATGCTGCGCGAGTCCGCCGAGGACCAGGCCCTGGCGTGCGCCGAGCGCTGCCGCCACGCGGTGGACAAAGCCGACTTCGTCTTCGGCGGCACGCCCATCAAGGTGACCATCAGCCTGGGCGTGGCGACGCTCTTGGACTCGGACTTCTCCCAGCCCGAGGACCTCATCGCCGCCGCGGACAAGTACCTCTACCGCGCCAAGCGCGCGGGCCGGAACCGCGCCGACGCCAAGGCCATCAGCGGGCCGTGAGCCGTCGCCGTCGAGCGCGGGGGTTCCTGTCTCGCCGGGAGTCCGGCCTCGCTGACATCAGTTCCCGAAGCCCAGCGTGCCGTCGCCGTCGGGCGCGGGGCATCCCTAGCGCCCGGCCCTCCGCTGACGTCAGTTCCCGAAGCCCAGCTTGCGCAGGCCCGCGCGGGACACGTGCTTCACGTGGGTGTCCGCGTCGCGCGCCGCCGCGTCGGAGAGCGCCGCCGCGGCATGAGGCCCCCCCAGCCGCCCCAGCGCGAGCGCCGCCGCCACGCGCACGTCCGACACCGGGTCCTCACGCAGACACGTGGCCAGCACCTTCACGTGGGCCGCGCGGCCAATGGTCTCCAGCGCCCGGGCCGCCGCCGCGCGCACCACCGGGTGCTCCGAGCCGAGCAGCTCCGCCGCCATGTCCCCCCGCGTCGACTGGCGCTGCCCCGCGACGACGTCCAGCGCGGCGGCGACCACCTCCGGCGAGCCGTCATCCAGCGCGCGCTCGGTGGCGTCCATCACCTCGGGCTTCCTCACCGCCAGGGCGCCGAGCACCCGCACCGCGCCCGCCCGCACCACCGGCTGCGAGTCCTTCAAGAACGGCGACAGCGCATCCAGCCGCAGGCTCTCACCCTCGCGGCAGTCCGCGAGCGACGTCAGCGCCTGGCCCCTGAGCGGCGCGGGCATGCGCGAGTCCCGGGCCGCCTCCAGGAAGAAGCTCCCACAGCCCTTCTCCCGCTCCATGGCCTCCAGCCACGGCCGGGCCACCTCCAGGTCCTTGCCCTCGAGCCTGCGCTCGGCGGCCACGCGCAAGGACGTGCCCTCCGACTGGGCCATCCGTCGCGCCGCCGAACCCCGCACCTTGCGGTCCACGTCCGTGAGCGCGCGCTCCAGCTCCTTGCGCGCCAACGGCCCATAGACACCCAATGACAGCACCGCCGCGTCCCGCCGCTGGGGCTCGGGCGCCGTCAGCTCCGGCTGGAGCGACTCCAGCTCGCGCGAGTACACGGCGAACAGCCGGTTCACCAACACCTCGTCCGCGGGCCGGGCCTCCTCCAGGAGCAGTCGCCCCACCGAGGAGTCCAGGCGCAGCGCCACTGCCTTGAGCGCCGAGGCGCCAATCCCATCCGACTCCTCGGGCCGGGACGCCGTCGCGTCGAGCAGCACCCGGGCGGGCCGCCGCCCCAGGAAGGCGCCCAGGTGGGCGAGCGCGGTGCCCCGCTCGCGAGGGTCCTCCGAGTACAGCTCCACCTCCAGCGTCTGCCGGATGGCCTCCCGCCGCGCCCACACCCGCGCCGCCGCCTCCGGCCCCCGGGCCCCCGCGTCGCGCAGGAAGTTCGCGGTGGACTGCCCCGCTTCCGCCGCGGCGCGCGCCGCCGTGAGGCAGGCCGGCAGATCCGACGACGAGGGAGAACCAGCCACCCACTCGGCCAGCACGCGCTTCTCCGTCAGCTGCCGCGCCTTCGCCTCCGCGCGCACGGAGGCCCAGCGCACACGCCAGTCACCGTCCTTGCGGGAGGAGGCCAGCGCCTCGCGAGGCATGGGGCGGACGGCGCCCAGCGGCGCCACCCACGAGTCCACCCGCCCGCCCGACAGGCACGAGCCGCACACCCGGGCACGCAGGGCGCGATCCGCCACGTGGCGCTGGCAGGAGTTCCAGCAGTCGGTCGTCCCGGTGCCACCACGCTGACCGGTCGCCAGCAGCACCATCAGGAGGAGGGCAGGGCTCACGCAGGCGACACTCTAGTCCAACCGCGCGCGGCTTTTCCCGCCTGCGTCCTTGCGTTTTACCTGCCACTGGGACATACCGCTCCCCCTTCGAAGTACGCACACATTGACGCATGACGGAAGGAGGTGAACGCATGCCCGGTATCCGAGTGAAGGAGGGAGAGTCCATTGAGAGCGCCCTCAAGCGCTTCAAGAAGGCCACTGAAAAGGCCGGAATCCTTTCCGAGATCCGCAAGCGCGAGCACTACGAGAAGCCTTCCGTGAAGCGGAAGAAGAAGGCCCTCGCCGCCAAGAAGCGCGCGGTGAAGAAGGCCCGCAAGTCGTTCTAGTTGCGAGGCCGGCGTGTGAGCCGGGGCGCCCAAGTCAGGTGCCCTGGCTCCCGTCGTCTGCAATCCCCCGAATCCCAGCCAGCGGAGTTGCGAAGATGGCCACCCTCAAGGAACGGCTCGACGCGGACCTCAAGGACGCGATGCGATCCAAGAACGAGCTGCGCACCACCGTCATTCGGGCGATCAAGAGCGCCGTGAAGTACAAGGAAGTGGAGCCCGGTGCCTCCGCCCTCGACGACTCGGGCGTGATGAGCGTCATCACCGGCCTCATCAAGAAGGGCCGCGACTCCGCGGACCAGTTCAAGGCCGCCAACCGGCCGGAGCTGGCGGAGAAGGAGGAGGCCGAAATCGCCGTCCTCCAGAGCTACCTGCCCCAGCAGCTCACCCCCGACGAGCTGGTCGCCGCCGTCCAGGCCGCCATCGCCGAGGTGGGCGCCAAGAGCGCCAAGGACATGGGCGCGGTGATGAAGAACCTCTCCCCCAAGCTGCAGGGCAAGGCCGAGGGTCGCGCCATCTCCGAGGCCGTCAAGGCGGAGCTCGCGAAGCTCGCCTGAAGTCCCCTGTCCCACCTCCCTGGAGGCCACCCGGCGCATCCGGTGGCCCCCCGGGGTGGAAGGCCTGGGGTGAGCGGAAACTTGCTCCCCCGGCCCCCCGTCATTAAGTGCCTGGGCCAGCCCATGGCGTACCGCCCCTGTCCAGGGGAGGTACCCAGCGGGCCGTAGGAGCCCCAACGTGTCCCCACACCCTCACGACGCCTCGCGCCTCCGGTCCTCCGCCCTCGTGGGTGGGGAGATCCACCGGGTTGGCGACCGGACGGGCGACGTCAGGCCCGGCTGGCAGGATGTCGGCGGTGCGCCCGCCCTGACGCGGGCCCAGGGGTGGGCGACATGATCCCGGAGCACAAGATCCAGGAAATCCTCGAGCGGGTGGACCTGGTGGGCCTCATCTCCCGGCACGTGGAGCTGAAGAAGTCCGGCCGGGAGTGGAAGGGGCGCTGTCCCTTCCACCAGGAGAAGACGCCTTCGTTCTACGTGGTGCCGGAGAAGCGCTTCTATTTCTGCCATGGCTGCCGGGCCAGCGGCGACGCGGTCTCCTTCGTCCAGCGCTACCTGGGCAAGACGTTCCTGGACGCCGTGCGGGACTTGGCGCGCGAGCTGGGCATCGACCTGGAGGCGCAGCAGGACCCGGGGATGCGGGAGCGGCAGCAGATCAAGGAGGCCACGGACCTGGCCGCCGAGCACTTCCGCTCGCTTTTGTGGCACCAGGAGGAAGGCCGCGCCGCGCGGGCCTACATCGCCAGCCGCGGGGTGTCGGATGAAACCGCGCAGGCCTTCGGGCTGGGCTGGGCGCCCCACGCGTGGAGCCTGCTCGCGGAGCGCTGCCAGAAGTCGGGCATGCTGGACTGGGCCATGAAGGCCGGGCTCGTGCTCAAGCGCAACACGGGGGATGGCTGCTTCGACTTCTTCCGCAGCCGGCTGATGGTGCCCATCCGCGCGCCGGAGGGCAGGCCCATCGCCTTCGGTGGACGGCTGGTGGGCGCCGACGAGGGCCCCAAGTACCTCAACTCGCGCGAGTCGCGGCTCTACAACAAGAGCGAGACGCTGTTCGGCATGGACCTGGCGCGCGACGAGCTGCGCAAGCGCAAGGCCGCCATCCTCGTCGAGGGCTACTTCGACTGCATCGGCCTGCACCAGGTGGGCGTGCGCCACGCCGTGGCGCTGTGCTCCACCAACCTCACCACCGGCCACATGCAGCTGCTCAAGCGGGCCGAGGCGCGGGAGCTGGTGCTGCTGCTCGACGGAGACTCCGCGGGGCTCGCGGCCGTGGAGCGGCTCGCAGGCCCCCTGCTCGCCGCCGGAGCGACCGCTCGTGTGGCGCTGCTTCCGCAAGGGGATGATCCAGACACCTTCGCACGTCGTGTGGGGCAGGACGGTGTGGAGTCGCTCATCGACGGGGCGCAATCCCTCACCACGTACCTGTTCGCCACCCTGCTCCCCCAGGGAAAGTCGGCGACCTTCGAGGAGAAGATGGCGGCTCTGGAGCGACTCAAGCCCGTGGCGGCGCAGGTGCCGGTGGGGCTGGTGCGCTCCTCGCTCTTCGCCGCCCTGGCCGAGCACTTCGGCTGGCGCGCCCCGGACGTGGAGGCCGCGCTTCGCAGCAAGGTCCCCACGCTCAAGCCCGCCTCCTCCCACCCGGGCGCCCAGGACTCCGCGCCTGCCCGCCCGCCCCCCGAGAAGCCGCCTCCGCCCATGGAGGCCCTCTACGTGGCGGCCGTGCTGAGGGAGCCCCGGCTGCTCGGCCGCGACCTCTTCCGCGTGTGTGACGAGCTGTCGCACACCGGCCTTCGAATGACGCTCATGCACGCCACCTCCGGTCGGGGCACCAATGACGCCCTCTATGAAGCCTCCGAGGGCGTCAAGCGCGCCATCGAGACGTCCTGGCGCCAGCTCCCCTCGGAAGGACAGGAGCTCGAACAGGCGTTCTCCACCATCTGCCAGGAGATCATGGTGCGGCGCATCAACGAGCGTCTTGCTTATATAACCCGTGCGACGGAGCAGACGCTGGGCGCGTTCGACCTCACGGAGGAGACGCGCCAGCTCCAGGCGGAGCGGGTGGAACTGCTGGCGCTCAAGAAGCGTGTCCTGGAGGAGCTCAAGCCGGCCTCCGCGGGAACAAAGGCGCCCATGCAACCGGTTTGAGTTCGCGTTTGTAAGAAACCCTGACTTTGCGGTAGATCGGCCGGCTCGCCCCAGGCCTCAAGCCCCTGAATTTCTTAAGGAGAAGTACCCGAATGCCGACGCAGAAGCCCTCGAAGGCGTCCGTGAAGCCCACCAAGAAGAAGGTGGATCCGGTGATCCGCAAGAAGAAGGCTCCGGACAGTCCCGCGGCGAAGGGCGCTGGGGTGATGAAGGCGGGCGAGGAGGAGCAGGAGACGCTCGAGGCGAAGGAGGCCCCCGCCGAGGCCGTCGTCGAGAAGAAGAAGAAGAAGGGCGTCACCGCCGTCTCCGCGGACGTGGACCCCGAGGAGGCCGCCGAGGAGGCCGCCGCCGCCGTCGAGGTGGACCCGGACGCCGTCGAGGACGACGTCGAGGAGGACCCCGTCGCCGAGCGCAAGGAGGTCAAGGACCTGCTCGCCCAGGGCCGCGAGAAGGGCTTCCTCACCTACGACGAGGTGAATGACGCGCTGCCCGCCGACATCGTGTCGTCCGATCAGATCGACGACGTGATGAGCATGTTCGGCGACAACGACATCGAGATCGTCGACGCGCAGAAGGCCGCGCAGAACAACGAGATCAAGCCCACCGTCACCGTCGAGGAGGAGAAGGAAGACGTCGACGAGGACGAGAAGGACGAGGACGACGAGCCGGGCGGCAAGTCGAACGACCCGGTGCGCCTGTACCTGCGCAAGATGGGCAGCGTCAGCCTGCTCACGCGCGAGGGCGAGGTCGAGATCGCCAAGCGCATCGAGGAGGGCGAGAAGGAAGTGCTGCGCGCCCTGCTCGCCTGCAAGGTCGCCGTCGAGGAGATCCTCGACATCGGCAACAAGCTGAAGACGGCCAAGCTGCGCGTGCGCGACGTCATCAAGGACGCGCCCGAGGAGGCCCAGGCCGAGGGCGCCGAGGAGGCTCCCGAGGAGGTCGGCGAGGGTGACGCCCCGGCGCAGCTGGCGCAGAGCGAGCTCAACAAGATCGAGCAGATCTGCAAGCAGATCGAGCGCTTCCGCAAGTTCGCCAAGGACTGCGACGTCCTCGAGGAGGAGCTCGCCTCGAAGAAGAAGCTGACCGAGGTGCGCAAGAAGGAGCTCAAGCAGGAGATGAAGGACCTCCGGACCAAGATGATGGAGGTCTTGGAGGAGATGCGGCTGAACAAGAAGCAGGTCGACCGCATCGTCGTGAACCTCAAGTCGCTCATCGAGCGCGTCGAGAAGGCCGAGGACGAGCTGCGCGACCTGGAGCGTCGCTACGGCATCTCCATGAAGGAGCTTCGCCCGCAGCTGAAGGAGTCGCGGGAGAACCCCAACATCGGCAAGAAGCTGCAGAAGCAGCTCAACCTCACGCCCGAGCAGCTCGAGGTGCTGGACCGCGACGTGCGCACCGCGGTGCGGAAGATCAAGAAGGTGGAGGAGGAGGCCAACCTCCCCGTGGATGCGCTGCGCCGCAACTACGACGCCATCCGCCTGGGTGAGAAGCGCGCCGAGCGCGCCAAGAGCGAGCTGGTGGAGGCCAACCTGCGCCTCGTCGTCTCCATCGCGAAGAAGTACACGAACCGCGGCCTGCAGTTCCTGGACCTCATCCAGGAGGGCAACATCGGCCTGATGAAGGCCGTGGACAAGTTCGAGTACAAGCGCGGCTACAAGTTCTCGACCTACGCCACCTGGTGGATTCGTCAGGCCATTACCCGCGCCATCGCGGACCAGGCCCGCACCATCCGCATCCCGGTGCACATGATCGAGACCATCAACAAGCTCATCCGCACCAGCCGCTACCTGGTGCAGGAGATTGGCCGCGAGCCGACGCCGGAGGAGATCGCGGAGAAGATGGAGCTGCCGCTCGACAAGGTCCGCAAGGTCCTGAAGATCGCCAAGGAGCCCATCTCCCTGGAGACGCCGATTGGCGAGGAGGAGGACAGCCACCTGGGCGACTTCATCGAGGACAAGAGCCTGGTGTCGCCCGCGGACGCGGTCATCAACATGAACCTGGCGGAGCAGACCCGCAAGGTGCTCGCCACGCTGACGCCGCGCGAGGAGAAGGTGCTGCGCATGCGCTTCGGCATCGGCGAGAAGAGCGACCACACGCTCGAGGAGGTCGGTCAGGACTTCGAGGTGACGCGCGAGCGCATCCGTCAGATTGAGGCCAAGGCGCTGCGCAAGCTGCGCCACCCGAGCCGCTCCAAGCGCCTGCGCTCCTTCGTGGAGAGCTGACGCGGACTCCAGGCCCCCGGGCCTGAAGCAAGAAGGCCCCCGCTCCCATTCGTGGACCGGGGGCCTTCGTGTTTCTAGAGTCCCGCGTCACATGGCGCTCTCCAGACCGAGGACGAAGACGCGGGTGAAGAAGGCCGAGGCGGCGCCGAAGCGCGCGCCCTTCACGGAGGCGGTGTGGCGCACGGTGCGCTCGATTCCGCGGGGAGAGGTCCGCACCTACTCACAGGTGGCGCTCTATGCGGGGCGGCCCGGCGCGGCGCGCGGCGTGGGGCAGCAGATGGCGATGCTGCCCACGGGGAAGGAAGTGCCCTGGTGGCGGGTGACGCGCGCGGGAGGGGTGCTCGCGCCCATGGTGGCCCAGGAGCAGGCGAAGCGGCTGCGCGCCGAGGGCGTCGTGGTGGAGCAGCGAGGGCAGACGTTCCGCGTCAAACGGGACGAGGACGCGGCGCCCAAGGCCAGACGCTGACACGGGGCCTGTGTGGCGCTTGCCAGACCCGCGTGCGCGGAGTTATGCCCAGGCCCACGCGGGTTGCACACGCCTGAGGGCCCTTAGCTCAGCGGTTAGAGCTGTCGGCTCATAACCGATTGGTCCCTGGTTCGAATCCAGGAGGGCCCACTCCCCTCACCTTCCGCGCGGCGAAAGACGTCAACGCGGTGGAATGCCGTCGCCATGCGCGTGGTCCACCGGCAATCCCAGGCGCGTGTATGAGAACACCAGCGACGTCTCGATGCGGCTCACCTCCGGCCGGCTCGTGAAGGACAGGATGGTCAGCCGCCGCAGGTGGTCGGTGTCCCGGCACACCACGTGGACGAGGAAGTCCGTCGTGCCGCCGAGGCAGTAGACGGCCACCGTCTCCGGCAGCGAGCGCAGGTGGTCTCCGATGTTGCCGAAGGCCTCGCCGACATGGAGGCGGAGCTGGACGGCGATGAGCGCCTGCAGGCCGAGCCCCAGTGAGTTCGCGTCCAGGTCCGCCTGATACGACTTGATGACGCCTTCCTCCTCCAGCTTCCGCACCCGCGTGAGGCACGACGAGGGCGCGAGCCCCACCTGCGCGGCCAGCTCCTTGTTGGACAGCCGCGCATTGTTCTGGAGGGCGGTCAGAATCGCGCGATCGATTCGGTCGAGCTGGGGCATCGAGGTCTCCTGGTCGAATTCCATTCGATGGATGGACGACAATCCACACTCATATTCTGTCTTCATGCCCAAGAACAGAATCGGTGTGCTCGTCTTCCTCGTGGCGGGCCTGGCCGCCGCCGCCCCGGCCACTCCCGCCAACCCATTGCTGGAGCCATGGACGGGCCCCCATGGCGGGGTGCCGCCCTTCGACCGGGTGAAGGTCGAGCAGTTCGAGCCGGCGTTCGAGGTCGCGATGGAGGAGAACCGGCGCGAGCTCGCCGCCATCCTCCACACGAACGAGGCCCCGACGTTCGAGAACACCATCGCCGCGCTGGAGGACGCGGGGCGGACGTTCACCCGCGTCTACGAGGTCTACAGCGCCTGGTCCAAGGTGATGAACACGCCCGACTTCCAGCAGGTCGAGCGCACCCTGGCGCCCAGGCTGGCGGCCTTCTGGGATGAGCAGTCCCAGGACCTCGCCCTCTTCCAGCGCGTCCAGGCCGTCCATGACTCGCCCGAGATGGCGCGGCTGACGCCCGAGCAGCGGCGCCTCGTCCAATACTACTACCGGGACTTCGCCCGCTCCGGCGCGAAGCTCGACGCCCCGGGCCGCAAGCGCATCGCCGAGCTCAACCAGCGCTTCGCCGCCCTCTACACCTCCTTCCGGCAGAACGTGCTCGCCGACGAGGCGAACCCGGTGGTCATCGGCGACGAGGCCGACCTCGCGGGACTGCCGGAGGCCCTGCGCAAGGCCGGGGCGACCGAAGCCGAGGCACGCGGCCTGAAGGGCCGGTGGGTGGTGTCCAATACCCGCTCGGCCGTGGCGGACTTCCTCACGTACCTGGACGACAGGGCGCTGCGGGAGAAGGTGTGGCGCAACTACGACAGCCGGGGTGACCACGGCGACGCGCACGACAACAACGCCATCGTCAGCGAAATCCTCACCCTGCGCGCCGAGCAGGCCCGGCTGCTGGGATTCCCGACGTACGCGCACCGGCAGCTCGAGGGGACCATGGTGGCCACCCCCGAGCGAGCCATGAAGCTGCTGATGGACACCTGGGCTCCGTCCGTCGCCCAGGTGCGCGCGGACGTCACCGCGATGCAAGCGCTGGCGCGGCGCTCCGGACTGACGGGGGACCTCGCTCCGTGGGACTACCGCTACTTCGCGGAGAAGGTGCGCAAGGCGAAGTACGACTTCGATGACACCGAGGTGAAGCCCTACCTCCAGTTGGAGAAGTTGAGGGAGGGCATGTTCTGGGTGGCCGGCGAGCTGTTCGGCTACACCTTCGCTCCCGCGGCCAGCGTGCCCGTCTACCACCCCGACGTGCGCGTCTTCGAGGTGAAGGAGCGCACCAGCGGGCGTCACGTGGGGCTCCTGTACTTCGACCCCTATGCGCGCCAGGGCAAGTACAACGGCGGCCAGACAGACCCGTACCGTGTCCAGGAGCGGTTCCGGGGAGAAGTCACCCCCATCGTGACGAACAACCTGCCCTTCGTGAAGCCAGGGCCCGGCGAGGCTGCGCTGGTCGGCTGGCGCGACGCGCAGACGCTCTTCCACGAGTTCGGCCACGCGTTGCACGTGCTGAACTCCAACGTGTCCCTTCCCTCGTTGAGCGGCGGCCGCGTGGTGCGCGACTACGGGGAGTTTTCGGGCAAGCTGCTGGAGCGCTGGGTGGCGACGCCCGAGGTGCTGGGACGCTTCGCCGTGCACCACAAGACGGGCAAGCCGATGCCGCCGGCCCTGCTGGCGAAAATCCAGAAGGCCGCGACGTTCAATCAGGGCTTCTACCTGGTGGACTACCTCACCTCCGCGCTGGTCGAGATGAAGTTGCACCTGGCGAAGGAACAGCCCCTGGACCCGGACGCGTTCGAGCGCGACACGCTCCAGCAGCTCGGGGCCCCAGCAGAGGTCGGCATGCGCTTCCGGATGCCGCACTTCACCCATGTCTTCGAGGGCGACTCGTACGCCGCCGGCTACTACATGTACCTCTGGGCGGACGTGCTGGCCGCCGACGCGTTCGCGGCCTTCAGACAGGCGCGGCGGCTGCACGACCCCAAGGTGGCGGCGCGACTGCGGCAGCACGTGTTCTCCGTGGGCAACACCGTGGACCCGTTCGAAGGCTACCGCGCGTTCCGCGGCCGGGATGCCACCAGCGAGGCCCTGCTGCGCGAGCGCGGCATCCGCTGACCTCCGGCGCCGCGCTCCCACGTGCCGGAAACCATCGCGGCGGGCCCGCTTCCGGAAGGGCCCGCCGCCATCCACCTGAAACGCTGGGGCCGGACTACCCGCCGTTCAGCCCCACCACCTGCACCGGTGTGACGCGCCGAACCGTGAAACCGTCTCCCAGGCGGCCGCTATCACCACTGCCCCAGGCCCACACCGTCTCATCGGAGCGCAGCGCCAGCGAATGCAGGCGGCTCGCCGACATCGCCACCACGCCGGTCAACCCCGACACCTTCACGGGGTTGCGGCTGTCGTTCATGCCGCCATTCCCCAACTGGCCGTCGTAGCCGCTGCCCCACGCCCACAACGTCCCGTCCGACTTCAACGCCAGCGAGTGCGCGTAGCCCGCCGACACCGACACCATGCCGCTCAACGACGTCACCTGCACCGGCGTGTTGCGCTGCACCGTCGTCCCGTCGCCCAGCTGGCCGCTCCCGTTGAGGCCCCACGACCAGACCGTCCCGTCTGACTTCAACGCCAGCGAGTGCAGCCGCCCCGCCGACACCGACACCACGCCACTCAGCCCCGGCACACGCACCGGCGTGTGACGGTCCACCGTGGTGCCATCTCCCAACTGGCCGTTGTAGTTGTCACCCCAGGCCCACACCGTCCCGTCCATCTGCACGGCCAACGTGTGGTTGTCCCCAGCGGACACAGCCACGATTCCACTCAGCCCCGCCACCTGTCCGGGGACGGCGCGCTTGACGGTGGTGCCATCGCCCAGCTGCCCGTTGTAGTTGTAGCCCCAGGTCCACACCGTGCCATCCGAGCGCAGCGCCGCCGAGTGGATGTCGCCCGCCACCAAGGACGTGACGCCACTCAGCCCCACCGCCTGCACGGGCGTGGTGCGGTCAATCATGGTGCCATCGCCCAATTGACCACTGACGTTCATTCCCCAGCCCCACACGGTGCCGTCCGAGCGCAGCGCCAGCGTGTGCCACATGCCCGTGGACACGGACACCGCGTTGCTCATCCCCACCGTCCGCACCGGCGTGAGGCGGTCCGTCGTCGTGCCGTCTCCCAGCTGGCCGTTGTTGTTGCGCCCCCAACCCCACACGGTGCCGTCGGAGCGCACCGCCATCGAGTACAGCCCTCCTGCCGCCACCGACACCGCGCCGCTCAGCCCCACCACCTGTCCCGGGACGGCGCGCTTGACGGTGGTGCCATCGCCCAGCTGGCCGTTGTAGTTGTAGCCCCAGGTCCATACCGTGCCATCCGAGCGCAGCGCCGCCGAGTGGATGTCGCCCGCCACCAAGGACGTGACGCCACTCAGCCCCACCGCCTGCACGGGCGTGGTGCGGTCAGTCATGGTGCCATCGCCCAATTGGCCACTGACGTTCATTCCCCAGCCCCACACGGTGCCATCCGAGCGCAGCGCCAGCGTGTGCCACATGCCCGTGGACACGGACACCGCGTTGCTCATCCCCACCGTCCGCACCGGCGTGAGGCGGTCCGTCGTCGTGCCGTCTCCCAGCTGGCCGTTGTTGTTGCGCCCCCAACCCCACACGGTGCCGTCCGAGCGCACCGCCATCGAGTACAGCCCGCCCGCCGCCACCGACACCGCGCCGCTCAGCCCCACCACCTGCACCGGCGTGACGCGCCGAACCGTGAAACCGTCTCCCAGCCGACCGCTGTCACCACTCCCCCAGGCCCACACGGTGCCGTCGGAGCGCAGCGCCAGCGAATGCAGGCGGCTCGCCGACACCGACACCACGCCCGTCAACCCCGACACCTTCACGGGGTTGCGGCTGTCGTTCATGGACCCGTTCCCCAGCTGGCCGTCGTAGCCGCTGCCCCACGCCCAGACGGTGCCATCCGAGAGCACCGCCAACGAGTGCGCGTAACCCGCCGACACCGACACCACGCCGCTCAGCGACGTCACCTGCACCGGCGTGTTGCGCTGCACCGTCGTCCCGTCGCCCAGCTGGCCGCTCCCGTTGAGGCCCCACGACCAGACCGTCCCGTCTGACTTCAACGCCAGCGAGTGCAGCCGCCCCGCCGACACCGACACCACGCCACTCAGCCCCGGCACACGCACCGGCGTGTGACGGTCCACCGTGGTGCCGTCTCCCAGCTGGCCGTTGTAGTTGTCACCCCAGGCCCAGACGCCGCCGCTCGCATGCACCGCCAAGGTATGGTTGTCCCCAGCCGAGAGACGGGCGTGGACCTGCAAGCCCTGCCGCACGACGTCCGGGGACTCCTGCGCTCCTGCCTCGACAGGGGCCTGCCCGCACCCCATCGCCAGAATCAATCCAAGCCAGGCCACCGACAGCCGGCCGGCCCACCTGTTCGCACCGTCTCGCATCCGCCAACCCTGTCTTTGTTTCACGACACGTTGAACTGAATCACCCAGGGCACCCACGGATTCTTGGAAATGGATGCAGCCCGAGCGGAGCCTCGTGGGCCCTGTCACCACTGGAGAACGCAGGCCGCGGGAAATGTCGCGCGCGTGCACTCCGCGGAGGCCCATCTGGAATCGGGATGGGCGCCTTCGACGCCCTCCCGCTCAGGGCACCACGTCGACCGTCGTGCTGGAGCGACCGGCGCTGGAGCCCGGGGAGAGGGTCACCGTGTAGCGCCCCGGCAGCCCGTAGGGGCGCAAACGCCATTCCCGCAGCAGGCCGGGGCCCCGGGCGCAAGGCGATGGCCGCTGGCATCGCCACCGCCAGGTGTCACAAAGCCGCCCCCACACGCGAACAACAGCATCAAGGCCATGAGACCCAAGAGGCCTGCGCACGTTGTCATGGATGGGGTCATTCCGCGTGGCGCAGAGGCGGCGCCTCACGGGCCTGGGGGACAGAGCAGGTCGACCGACTTGATGCGCATCGCGCCATCCACGCCCGGGTCCTCGGTCTGGTCTCCGATGGCGAGGGTGCCATTCGACGTGAAGTTGTTCCGCGTGAGCTTCGCGACACCGTCGACGCTCACCGTCGCGACCTTCGCCGCATCCACCGCGAACTCGTAGACATGGTACGCGCCGTCGACCACCGGGAACGCCGCGGACTGCGTTTCGTCCGCCCACCCGATGGCCGCGCTGTCCAGGTAGACCATCTTCGAACGCTCCACGGCGGTGCCGAACGGGGGCGTGATGCCCCCGAGAATGGCCGCGCCGCTGTCGAGCGTGTTGTGACGGTTCACCGTCTCCACCTGCAGCGTCACTTCGAGCCGGAAGGGTCTGGTGCCGTCGAACGCATCCTCCCGCGTGATGAGCAGCCGCCCGCTCGACCTCTCACCGGTGATGGTCGACGTCGCGAGGCGGACATGGTCCGCGCCGTACGAGAGCGTGCTCGGCCCCTCGCTGACCACCGTCCAACCCTGCGCCGTGAGGTCGCCACCGCCGACCAGCAGCGGAATGCTCCTGCGCGCCGACCACCGCGCCGTCGACGTCGCGGGCAGGCACACCTCACAGGCGTTCGCCGGGTTCACCGTCCCGGAGGCGACCTGCTGGCCGTCGATGCGACAGACCGCGACGCAGGCCCCTTCCTCACAGACCTCTTCGCTCGCGCAGGCGTTGTCGCAAGCACCACAGTGCGCGGGGTCGACCCCGGTGTTCACACACGCGCCCGCGCAGGCCACGACACCACCACCGTCACACGCCTCTGGCACGGACGCGTCGGGGGGCTCGACGGGGCGCGGTGCGGAATCCTTGCCACAAGCCGCGACGACGCCGAGCACGACGAGGCACGCGAGAACACCTGAACGAACGGACTTCATGACGCTGGCCACCTTGCTCGACCACACGCCGACGTGACGCGTGAGCAGGAAGCTTGGAGCGCACGCTCGCGAGTGAGGCAAGGGGTATTCCAGCGGCCGGACATCGGGCCGACATCCCCAGCTCACCCCGTGTGACACGGAACGCTACTCAGCCTGTGACACGAGACGCTACTCACCGAGAAGTCAATCAACACCCATTGTGAAACCCACCTGGGGAAGTCAGGCTGCATGTGCAACTCATTGACGGAGGTCACACATGCCCCCCTCGCAGCCGCGCCTGATTCGTTGCACGTCGAGGCTTTCATTGCTCGGGTTCCTCGCCGCCCTGAGCGTCGTCACCTGGAGCACTCCCGCCCAGGCGCGCACGCCCGGCGGTCTCATCGGCGTCGGGTATTACGACCGCATCGGCCCACCGGAGTGGGTGGAACGGGCCTGCAAGTACACGGCGATCTACTCCCCATGTCACTGCATGCCGCCCACGGTCGCCAATTTCGATACCGCGAAGGGCTGCTCCAACGAGAGCCAGGAGTGGGCCAATCGGGACGCCTTGAACTCTTGCATCAACCTCTGCGCGAGGGCGGCCAAGGAGACCCCTGGGGCCGGCGGTGGCATCAACGGCGGCGTCCTGGGGCGCCCGCTGGGCCCGACGAAGGGCGGCGTCTCGATTGACGGCGCGGGCACCGTGGCGGCCCTGGAGTCGGAGGGCTTCGTGGCGTTCATCCCCTTCCGCACGGAGCCCCTCTTCGGCACGAAGAAGGAGCCGCTGGCCGACGCGGTCGCGGAGGCCACGCACGTGCCGTGGGTGTTCCTCGATGGCATGGGCGAGTCCATCCCATGGGAGGACCCGCACGGCTCGGCGGCCTTCGTCCAGGCCTACTGGAGCGAGCGCGGCGCGCCCCACCCCATCGGCCACTGCAAGCACGCCCTCCAGGTCTCCTGCCCGCTCGAGAGCGTGAAGCTCGGCGACAGCCTCCAGGTCTGCTCGGGCGAGAGCGAGGACGACGCCAAGGCCATCGCCGAGACAAGCTGCGCGCCGCTGCGCTACGACGCGCTGAGCCGCACCTGGAAGGCGTGGGGCCTGTTCGGCATCCCCGACGAGGGGCCGTATCGCGTGCCGACCGCCACCGTCCTCGCCGTGGGGCCCCAGAAGTTCCTCGGCTTCATGCCCTCCAGCCTGGAGCCCGTGGGGCCCTACGAGGACTGGAACCAGCTGGCGGAAGAGCTGCTGGAGCGCACGGAGGGCACCACCGTGTGGCTCGCCGGCCCGGTGAAGCACTACTCCCCGCGGGAGTAACGACCCGCTTCGCCCCGCCTCGCGGCGCATGCGCGAGGCGGGCACCCAGACGGTGCGGCGGGGCCTGTCACGGGGTAGGAGGCTCGTGCGTCCTACGCTCCAGGATGACCATGCCCACGCCCCCACTGACTGTCGAAGACCTGCAGCGCCACCGCCCGCGGCTGCTGGGGCTCGCGTACCGGATGCTCGGTGAGCTGGCCCCCGCCGAGGACGTGGTGCAGGACGCCTACCTGCGCTGGCACCAGGAGGGCTCGCGGGACATCCAGAGCGCGGAGGCATGGCTGGTCACCGTGGTGAGCCGGCTCGCGATAGACCGGCTGCGCCGCGCCGCCACCGAGCGCGCCGCCTACGATGGCCCCTGGCTTCCAGAACCCGTGCTGACCGAGGTGACCACTCCGGAACAGACCGCGGAGCGCGCCTCGGACCTGTCGGTCGCGCTGCTGGTGCTGCTCGAGTCGCTGAAACCCGAGGAGCGCGTGGCCTTCCTGCTGCGCGAGGTCTTCGGAGAGGAGTACGAGACGCTGGCGCGTGTGCTGGGGCGCAACGAGCCGGCGGTGCGGCAGCTGGTCCACCGGGCACGCGAGCGGGTGCGGGAGGGCCGTCCGCGCTTCCCGGCCCCACCCGGAATGAAGGAGCAGCTCCTGCAGCGCTTCCTCTCCGCGCTCGGCACGGGAGACCAGGCGGCGCTGGTCTCGATGCTCGCTCCAGGCGTGACGTTCACCAGTGATGGGGGCGGCAAGGCGTACGCGGCGCGCAAGCGCATCGACGGCGCCGACCGCATCATCCGGATGTTGCTCGGGCTGAGACAGAAGCTGAGCGGCACGATGGAGCACCGCATCGTGTCGCTCAACGGGCAGCCCGCCGCGCTCACCTTCCGCGACGGGCTGCTCTTCCACGCCACGATGCTCGACGTGGACGGCGAGCACATCCGCGCCATCTACCGCGTGCTCAACCCCGACAAGCTCCAGCGACTGGAGCGCGACGCCATTCACCTCGCGTGAGTCACGGCTCCAGGTGGCGTGCGCAGGGGGACGCCGATGCGGTTGAGCGCGTTGATGAGCGCCACCTGCGCGACCAGCGCCGCGAGTGACGCCTCGTCGAACGCCGCCCGCGCCGCGTCCCACACCGCGTCCGGTACGCCCTCGGGACCCAGCTGGGTCGCGGCCTCGGTGTAGGCGAGCGCGGCCCGCTCCGCGTCACTGAAGAGCAGGGACTCTCGCCAGACGACGACCTGATGGAGGCGCTCGTCGGATTCTCCCAGGTGGCGCGCTTCACGCACATGCATGTCCACGCACAGGACGCAGCCGTTGTGCTGCGAGGCGCGAATCTTCACCAGCTCACGGATGCTCGGAGCCAACGGACCCTCGCGCAGCGCCGCATCCACGGCGAGCAAGGCGCGGTAGGGCGCGGGGGCGAGCCGGGCGATGTCCAAGCGGGGGCGCGGGTGTGACGTGTCGTTTCGAGGTGTCTGCATCGGAGGGTCTCCTGATGGGTTCGCCCCAAGAGACGTGCGACCGCATTCGCCCGTGACAGCCCGCCGAACCGATGCCTCCCCCAAGGCGCCCGCGCCTCGAGCCTCCTGCCCTGGCCCAATCCCAATAGTTGCCTGCGGCAACCACTTACACCAACCAGCCCCCCCCCGGCACGCCGACCCGAATTGATTGCCTCAGGCAACCACTCTCGCGCCCCATTCTTGCCAATTCATTGAATCCATGCTTTCCTTGACATGCCCATCTTGATGCCGGGCGGAAGCAGCACACCCTCACCTGAAAGGAAGAGCCATGTCTGTCATGGGACTGCGTCGTCTTGCCCTGTGGGCAGGACTTGTGTTGATGGCCGCATGTGGAGGTCCCCTCCCCGAGGAAATGGACTCCTCCGAGTGGGCCTCCCAAGAGGAGATGTCCCAGGAGGAACTCTCTCAAGAGGACCCGGACATCGAGAGCGCGCTTTACGAGAACGCACAGGCGACCTGCCCCTACCAGGGTGGCGAGGCGTGCAGTTGGAAGCCCATCTGCGCGGCCTATTGCTGTGATGGCTCGCGGCACCGTCGGTACCTCGCGTGCGGCGACTGCACCGCCTTCTCCCTCAATGTGTGCGCCTCGCGAGGCGGGCTCTGGCGCATGGAGTGGCACGAGATCTGACCACCTCCGCCAGGGTCACGGGCTCGCCACCCATCGCGCATTGATTGCACAGCCGACGCATGGGGCTGCGATGGGTTGTCGCGTCCCCTCGGAGATGGCTCGCGCCAGCGGGCCATCCCCCCGAGCACGCACCTGGAGTCGCCACCCTGGGAAGAAGTTTTCCCATCCCCGCCGGGCATGCGCATTGCTGTGGAGCTGCCAGCGGAGGCGAGAGACCGGGAGGGCGGATGCACGGCGGATGGCGATGGGCAACGGCAGTGGGCATGGCGGTGTTCCTCGGCGCATGTGGCGAGTCCTCGGACAAGGACGCCCCCGATGGCCCCGGCCCCTGGCCCACGGACGCGGTGAAGGACTACGCGACGGCGTTCGGCATCGGCGCGGGGGTGCGGAGCGTCGGCGTCGACGAGGGCCACAACATCTGGCTGCTGAAGGGCGACGAGATTGGCGTGCTGCGTCCCGGCGACACGGCGCCCACATGGACGCGTGGCGTGGGGCAGGCGGCGGGGGGCTTCGGGCGGGACAAGAAGGCGCTCGGCTCCACCGTCATCTGCGGGGGTGAGGCGGGGCGTGCCTACGTGGGCTACCACACGTACGAATTACAGCCGGAGGTACCGGACAAACCTCACGCCTACATCCCCGCTCCTGGGGAGCAGCACTACACCGAGGAGCGCTTCGCGGAGTACCAGAAGGGCGACCTGGACGCGGTGCGCGTGGAGTCCGACGGCACGGTGGTGCTGGAGGAGCACCTGTGGCGCAGCGCGGGTGTCTCGGGCGGACAGCAGCAGCTCGGCATCCGCAACACCAACGACTTCCACTACGACGAGGACCGCTCGGTGCTCGCCTGCCAGCGGGTGATGCGCGGCAGGGACCGGGGCGATGTCTACATCGGCACCAACCACGGCGTGACGTTGATTCGAGACCTCACGTACAACAGCCACCGCCACGCGGCCTGGTATCGCGAGACGCCGCGCGCGGACGGCAGCGTGTCCCAGTCACTCCAGGCGGGGTTCAACTGGGGGCTCGGCATCGGACCTGAAGGAGAGGTGCTGGTGGCCAATGACTGGCTGGTAGGCATCCTCCAGCCGAACGGTGTGCTCGCGGACTTCGACAGGGAGCTCACCTGGGGGGGGCCGGTGCCCTGGAGCTACAAGGGGCACAACGCGCAGCTCAACAGCCTGGAGTCCTTCGACCACTGGCGCGCCATCGCTCGCACGAAGGCGGGGACGACCTGGGTGGGCAGCCGTGACTTCGGTCTGTGGCGCATGGAGCAGACGGACCGCTCCAGCGCGAACTACACGCGCATCACCGCCCTGCCCTCCTCCAACGTGACGGCGCTCGCCGCCACGGATGGGGGCATCGTCTACGTGGGCACGCAGGACCAGGGCTTGTGGCGCATCGAGGAGGACGGGGCGACGCTCACGCGCGTGGAGACCGTGAATGGGCGACAGGTCCTCCAGCTCGTCTACGACCCCACCGTGGCACCGGCCATGCTCTATGTGCTGACCGACCTGGGGCTGACCGTGCTGCGGGAGTAGCACGCCCGGGGCATCCACCCGTGCCGTGAGAAGCTCACGGCAACGGGTCTGTTTTACCTACCACTTGGGAGGTATGGCTCGCGCCCGTCCATGGATTCAAAGTCTCACGCGGTGCCAATCGGCACGACACCCCGTCTACTGAGGACGGAAGCGGAGACCACCATGGCGACTGTGGGACAGCGATTCAAGACAGGCGAGACGTGCCCGACTCGAGGCGTGTACACCTTCGACGGCTACACCAACACCACGACCACACAACAACCAACCAGCGAGGAGCGCGTCATTCAGCTCGACGCGTACGAGACCTTTCCGCCCATCAGGTCCACCAACAGTGGGGCCTACTGGAAGCTCTCGCGAGTCCTGTAATCGGCCGAGTCGCGCAGGCAGCGTCACGAAGTCACGAGTTCACGTGTCGGAAGCTGCCTGCGTGACATGAGGTAGGCCACGCCGAGGTTGGGGACCCAGCAGAGCCACGCGACGATTCGGTAGGCCGTGACGAAATCGCCCAGCGAGTGGACCAGCACGGGCATCCACAACCTCAGCGTGACCGCCGCGAAGCAGGCCGCGAAGCTGTAGGTCATCATGAGCTGGTGCTCCTCGACGCGCCGGTTCTTGATGAGCCACCAGGCACTGGCCGTCGTCGCCAGCCAGATGACGCCCAGGCTGACGAAGCCCGCCGCGGCGACAATGCCTCCCGTGGCGAAGAAGCCGATGTACACGGCCGCGAGCCCGCTCAGGAGGACGGCCCCGACATAGACCTTCCCTAGGAGCCGGTGCGCGCCCGGGTACTTGCCCCGCAGCCTCGTGACGAACTGCGTCCAGCCGACCGCCAGCGCGAGCCCGCCCATCCCGATGTGCACATAGAAGGCCGCGTTCCACACGACGTCCATCAGCAACGCCTCGTCCTTCGAGCCTCGAATCCCGAAGCTCGAGCCCGCGAGGAAGTAGCTGATGGGATACAGCCCCACGCCCACGCAGAGGATGGCGAAGAGGAACCAGCGTGCCTTGCGTGTCATCGTGGAGACCCGAAGTTCGACCTGGAGCGGCGCCGCGCGAGCATCCATCGCCCTCGGTTACGGACCTCCCCCCACGCGATTGCACGCCCCATCGATTTTCTCACCCCTGGGGCGAGGGCGCTCGCAGCTCCATCCGCAGCGTCTGCTTGCCCACCCAGTCACCTCGCAGCAGGTTCTTCCCCACCTCCAGCCGCAAGCTCGCCGCCGGGTTGCCCTCGGCGTCCCGCTCCTGCAACTCGAGCTTCCCACCCTCCACCTTCCCGAACAGCTCGATCGGCTTGCGGTGCTTCTCGTAGAAGTACACACCCGAGACCGAGCCGTCGTCCTGCCGCTCCAGCATCATGACGATGGGCAGCTTGCCGAGTCGACCTCGCAGCACCTGCCCGAAGACGTCACCAGACACCCCCTGTCCCTCCCCCAGCAGCACATGCTTGCCGTAGGCCGTCAGCTGAGGACGCAGCGAGTCGTACGACAGTGGCAGGCTGACGTTGCCGACGTCATCGAGCGCGCGCGACGCGTGGTTGCTGCAACGCTCCGAGGTCATCAGCGCCTCCGTCCCATTGAACTCCCAGCGCTCGTGGAAGGAGCTCCGGGAGCGCTCCTCCTCCGCCTTCGCCTCCTCACCCTCCAGGCACTCGCGGTTGAACGCGATGCGCTCCTCCAGGTCCGCGAGCGTGTCGCTCGCGGGCTCCTTCTTGCTCGCCGTCTTCAGCTCCCGCTCATGCCGCGAGACTTGTTCCCGGTAGAGTCGCAGCTTCTCCTTGTGCATGCGCAGGACCAGGGCGCGCACGCCAGCGGGGGTGAACAACTCCCGTGGGTTCAACTGGCGCCCCGTCCGCACATCGAAGCTGTACGCCACGATGTACGACTCGCAGTAGGCCCCACAGCCCTCGGCGTCGAAGCGAACCGTGAGCAGGCGCGCATCGTTCCGCGTCACGCTGAAGCCCTGCTCGGAAAGACCCGCCAAGTCGAGCCCATCCGGCGGCAGCCGCGCTCCCACCTTCGTGGGCGCCAGCGCCTTGAACCGGGCGATGAACAACCCATCGTTGATGAGGGCCGCCACCTCCGGCTTCTCGTGCGTGACCCAAGGCATCTGGAGGTCACCCGCCGGGAAGGGGCTCTCCGCCTCCGGCTTGGGAGTCACCGTGAGCGAGCGCACCTCCAGCCCCGCCGCCCGGGACCTCCCCGCGAGCAGCGTGACCAGCAGGGGCAACAACACGAGACACACGGGGAGACGCTTCATCGGGAACCCTCGGACATGACGACCACGCCGGCATCCTGCCTCAGGCCCCCGCCGAAACGCATCCCGACCGGCGCGCCTCAATACCGCGGCGACGCCCCGCCCCGAGGCGTGTACACGTTCGCGCTCACGGAGCGGACCTCCACGTCGACCCCAATCAGGCTCTCCGCGTGCCCCAGGAAGAAGTACCCCGTGGGCGCGAGCCGCTGGACCATCCCGCCAATCACCCGGCTTCGCGCCTCCGCGCCGAAGTAGATGAGCACGTTGCGACAGAAGATGAGGTCGAACGGCCCCGGCGGCCACTCGCCGGGCGCGTTCAGGTTGACGCGCGCGTAGCGCATCAGCGCCCGCAGCTCCGGCCCCGCCTTCATCATGCCCTCCTGCGTCCGCACGCCCTTGAGCATGTACGCGCGGAGCAGCGGCTGCGGAATCGTGGCCGCCCGCTCCAGCCCCCACAGCCCCTCCTGCGTCCGCTCCAGCGCCCACGTGGACAGGTCCGTCGCCAGCACCTCCAGGCTCCACCCCGAGCCTCGCGGGAAGGCCTCCAACAAGCTCATCGCGAGCGAATAGGGCTCCTCCCCCGTGGAGCACGCCGCGCTCCAGACCCTCAGGCTCCGCGCCCGACGTCCCGCCTGGGCCTGCGCGATCCAGTCGGGGAAGATGCGCTCGCGCAAGAGTTCGAAGTGCTGCGGCTCACGGAAGAACGCCGTCTCATGGGTGCAGAGGCTGTCCAGCATCCGCACCTTCTCGGCCTCGTGCCCCCGCTCGGTGACGTATGTGTAATACGCGCCGAACGACGTCAGCCCCAGCTCCCGGAGCCGCCGCGAGAGCCGGTTCGCCACCAGCGCATCCTTGGCCTGCGACAGGTGGATGCCCGCCTCACGCTCCACCAGCGCCTGGAACAGGGCGAGCTCCCGCGACGTCAACACCGGGGGCGGGGCGAGTGGACGCGTGAAGTCACTCATCGCGTCAGCCGTTGCCGGAGGCCTCATCCGGGCCAGGCTCGGCGGCGACGACGGGGACGGGTGTGTTCAACGCCTCGGCCCCGGCGGCCTGCTCGGCGGAGGCCGTCTCCAGGCTGAGCAGCTCCGCCACGGACAACAGCCGGTCCAGGTCCAACAGCATGATGAACGTGTCCTCGTGTCGCCCCAGCCCCAGGAGGAAGTCCAGCCGCACGCGCGTGCCGAACGCGGGCGGCTGCTCGATGTCCTCCGGCCCCAACTCCAGGACCTCGCTCACCGAGTCCGCCAAGAGCCCCATGGCGCTCTGCCGCCCGTCGAGCGACACCTCGACGATGACGAAGCACGTCCACCGGGTGATGGGCCTCGGCGGCAGGCCGAACTTCACCGCCAGGTCCACCACCGGCACCACGCTGCCTCGCAGGTTGATGACCCCCTGCACCGCGGCGGGCATGCCCGGCACCCGGGTGATGGGGCGGTGCTCGATGATCTCCCGCACCCGCAGGATGCCGACGCCGTACTCCTCGCCCGCGAGCATGAAGCTCAGGTAGTTGGACCGGCCGGACTTCTCGATGGAGTCGCTCATGGCTCGGGCGCGCTCCTAGAACCGCTGGAAGTCCTGGTTCGACCCAGGCGCCGGTGACGCGGGCAGCGGCCCCTGCGCCGCCGCGAACAGCGACCTCGCCGGCGACGAGGGCGGACGCGGCGCGGGCGGCTTCGGCGGCGACATCCCACGCCCCACGTACCCCGAGCCGTCCGCGAGGCGGAAGAAGGTCATCATCTGCAGCAGCGACTCGGCCTGCGTCGCCATCTCCTCGGCCGTGGAGGACAGCTCCTCCGCCGCGGACGCGTTGCGCTGGGTGACCTGGTCCACCTGCACCATGGCGCGGTTCATCTGCGACACGCCGATGGCCTGCTCCTTCGACACCGTCGTCACCTGCTGCACCAGCTCCGCCGTGCGGCGGATGGCCGGCACCAGCTCCGTCAGCAGCTGCCCGCTGCGCTCGGCGACCCGGACGCTGGAGCTGGCCAGCGCGCCAATCTCCTTCGCGGACTTCTGGCTGCGCTCGGCCAGCTTGCGCACCTCCGTGGCCACCACCGAGAAGCCCCGGCCATGCTCCCCGGCGCGAGCGGCCTCCACCGCGGCGTTCAGCGCGAGCAGGTTCGTCTGGTAGGCAATCTCCTCGACGATGGAGATGCGCTCCGCGATGGCGTTCATCGCCTCCACCGTCTCCTTCACCGCGCGCCCGCTCTCCTCCGCGTCCCTGGCGCCCTTGACCGCCATCTGCTCCATCTGCCGGCTGTTCTCCGCGTTCTGGCTGATGGTGAGGTTGAGCTGCTCCAGGCTCGCGGTGGTCTCCTCCACCGAGGCCGCCTGCGTGCTGGTGCCCTGGGACAGCCCCTGCGAGGCGGCGGCCACCTGGGTGGACGCGGAGGACAGCGAGCCCGCCGCGCCGCGCACCTCGCTGATGACCCCCGACAGCCGGTGGATCATCTCCCGCATGCCCGTCATCATCTGCCCCGTCTCGTCCCTGCCCCGCACGGAGATGGTCGCCGTCAAGTCACCGCCGGTCACCTGGTCGGTCACCTGCACGGCCTCGGTCAGCGGGCGGACGATGCTGCGCGTGAGGATGAAGGAGAGGAGCGCCGCGAGCACCACGCCCAGCGCGCCACCGAAGATGAGGGTGTCGTACAAGAGCTCCACCAGCCGGGCGACATCCTCCGAGCGCTTCGCCTGCAGCGAGCTCTCCTCGGTGGCCACCTCGGTGAGCAGCGAGCGCATCCGGTCGGCCATCTCCTTGCCACGCGCGCCCTTCACCTCCTCGAAGAGGACGTTCAGGTCCGCCTTGCCCGCGAGGACGTCGCGCCGCCGGGCGATGGTGGCCTCCAGGTGCTGGCCCTGCCACTGCTGGACCAGGTCCCGGACCTCCTGGAGCCGCTCCTGCTGTCGGGAGTTGTCCGTGGTCAGCTCCCGGATGTGGTTGAGGTTCTGCGCGAAGCTGACGCGCGCCGAGGTGTAGGGCTCCAGGAAGCGCTCGTCGCCGGTGATGAGGAAGCCGCGCTGGCCCGTCTCCAGGTCCGCGAGGTCGCCCTCCAGGGTCCGCACGGCCATGAGCACCTCGGTGCTCTGCTTGCTCTCCACGTCCGCCGCCGCCGTGCGGTTGAGCGTCGAGTACGTGGCCATCACGATGCCGATGAGGATGACCACCATCGTCGTGAAGGCCAGCAACAATTTGCGGGTGATGCTCAGGTTGTCGAACACGTTCAGGGCTCCGAAGCGCGGGAGGCGGAAGGCACGCGAGCGTCGGCGCCCGGGATGAGCGCGGCCTCGGTGAAGGGGGATTCGGGGGTTTCGGCGGCGCGGCGGATGGCCCGGCGCACCAGCGTGGAGGTGTCCAGGATGAGGCCCACGCGACCATCTCCGAGGATGGTCGACCCGGAGATGCCGGGGGCGTCCTGGAACAGCCGCCCCAGGGGCCGGATGACGCGCTGCCCCTCGCCCTGCAGGTGGTCCACCGCCAGCCCGACGATGCCGTCCGGGTGACGGAGCACGACGACGTTCTCCCGGCCCGGCGCCGCGCCGCCCAGGCCGAAGACGCTGCGCAGGCGCAGGTAGGGCAAGGGCTGGCCCCGCAGCGCCAGCATGCCGGCCTCCTCGCTCGTGCGCTGGGAGATGGGCAGCTCCAGGCACTCCTGCACCAGCTCGATGGGGACCACGTAGACCTGGTCGCCCACGCCCATGGCGAACCCCTGGATGACGGCGAGCGTGAGGGGCAGCCGCAGCGTCATCGTGGTGCCGTGGCCCTCCCGGGTCCGCACGGCCACCGTGCCGCGCATGGCCTCCACGTCGCGGCGGACCACGTCCATCCCCACGCCGCGCCCCGACAGCTCCGTCACCGTCCTCGCGGTGGAGAACCCGGGCTCGAAGATGAGCCGGTCCACCTCCTCGTCGCGCAGCCGCTCCGGGTTGGCCACCAGGCCCCGCTCCCGGGCGCGCTCGCGGACGCGCTCGCGCTGGATGCCCCGGCCATCATCCGACAGCTCCACGACGACGCCCCCCGCCTCGTGGACGGCCCGCAGGCGCAGCCGCCCACACGCCTCCTTGCCCGCCGCCTGCCGCTCCGCCGGGGTCTCGATGCCGTGGTCCAGGGCGTTGCGCAGCAGGTGGAGCAAGGGGTCTCGCAGCGCCTCCAGCACCGCCGTGTCCAACGTGACGTCCTCGCCCTCCAGCTCCAGCAGCGCCAGCTTCCCCTGCGCCCGGGCCAGGTCGCGGACGGTGCGCAGGTGCTGCCGGAACAGCGGGCCGACGGGGACCATGCGCACGCGCATCACCTCTTCCTGCAGCTCCTGGAAGAGCGGGTCCATCTCCCGCTGCTGGGTGAGCGCCTCGTCCCAGCTCGCGCCGGAGGACTCCGCCTCCATGAGGAACTGCGTCATGCGCCCCCGCGCGATGGACAGCTCCGCGGCCAGGGTGACGATGCGGTCCAACCGCTCCACGTCCATGCGCAGCGAGCGGCCCCGCGCCGCCGCGCGGGCCTCGCTCCGGAGCGGGGTGTTCTCGAACGGGACGACCACCGTGGGAGGAGGGCTCGTGTCGCTCGACTTGCCGGTGGCCCCGCCCTCGAGCAGCCGCGCCAGCTGCGCCTGGTGCGCGGGCCCCAGTTGGTCCACGCCCGCCAGCGCGGCCCGCGTCAGCTCCCGCAGGTGGTCCACCGAGCTCAACAACAAGGAGACCCAGGGCTCGCCCACCGTGAGGCGTTGGTCGAGCAGGGCCTGGATGAGGTCCTCGGCCCCGTGCACGTAGTCCGTCAGCGACTGGAAGCCGAGCGAGCTGCCGCTGCCCTTGAGGTTGTGGGCCAGCCGGAAGAGCGCTCGCAAATGCTCGTCGTCCGGGCGGGCCTCCAGCGCGATGAGGGTCTCCTCCATCGAGGAGAGCAGCTCCTCCGCTTCCTCGGAGAAGATGGCCAGCACCTGCTGCCACTCCGCGCCCAGGCCTGGAGGGGGGCCCTTCGGGTCGGCGCTCACGTCCCCCACCTCTTCAGGCGGACGTGCGTCCCCAGCAGTCGGGCCCCCGGGCCGGGAGGCTCCTCGAAGCAACACATCATGTCGGAGGTCATGCGGATGGACGTCGCACGGCAGTGTCACGCATCGGACACGATGCTATCGCGCATTGATAAAAGTTTCAATGTCTCGAACCAAACCATGCCAGCCCCGACGAGCACGAACAGTGATGAGTCATTGAGGGGTGTTTACGACCTTGGCCGGGGTGTATCGGACCCGCCAATCCCAGACACATCGAGTCGACACGGCAAGTGCGACACGCGTTGATTCACTGCACTCCGGGCACGTCCTCATCCAAGGACTCGCCAGAATCATGGCCCGGCTGGAATCAGTGGCCGATTCGCTCCCGCGCGGGTCCGCGCGCGAAATGCCCGCTGTGCAAGTCGCCGGCCAGGGTGGCCTCGAACCCCGTCTTGGCGCGCCTCCCAGCCGGAGTCGCCTTCGTGGCGCAAACACTCCCGCGCCCTGGAACGACGGGGACCTGCGCCCTCGGGCGGACGGGCACACTCCTCGGTTCTCCCCATCCCGAGGTCCGTCCGTGACACGCACCTATCGCACCCTAGGGCTCCTTCTCTCGACGTTGTGTCTCGCATCGCTGACGGGTTGCGACGAGGACACGCCCGCCCCGCCCGACGCGGGCATCGATTCGGGCTCCGACGCGGGACACGACGCGGGTCCCTCCGAAGACCCCGACGCGGGGCCGGACGCGGGCGGCGACGCGGGCCCCTATGTCTGGGATGGCACCTACGTCCCGCTCGAGGAGACGGGCGACATCGACGACAAGGGCCTGCTGGCCGCCTGCAAGTACGACCCGAGGAACGTCCCCGCCACCATCTGCAACGAGCTGGACCGGGGCGACCTCTTCGACTTGTCCCAGTGTGACCTGACGACGCTGGGCGCGCTGCCGCAGGAGGGCATCTACCAGGCCGAACTGAGGGGAGAGCGCGCGTTGACGGACGGCGGCACCCGCATCATCCCGTCCGGGGCCGGCTTCCACCTGAAGGACGATGGCGGCACGAGCACCCTGTATGACAATCCCCTGCTCAAGCTCGACATGGAGGGAGACCGCTTCGTGCTGCAGGGCCAGCAGGCCCGGACCCAGACCGTCATGAACCTGACGGGCTGCGAGACGAAGGCGCCCAACATCCTCACCGGCTGCTTCGCGTATTGCTCCCGCGGCCGGTTCTCCTTCGGCGGCACCTTCGAGGCCCACCGCGTGGCGCTCCAGGACGCGGAGCCCGAGTCCTCGGGCGGGCTGGAGCTGCTCTCCGAGCGCCCGGTCCCCACGGGCCACGCCGTGGACGTCCACGTCGCCAAGGGACACGCCTACGTCGTCTCCATCTCCTTCCGGCAGGAGCAGGGGGGACTGGCCGTGTTCGACGTGAGCAACCCGCGCAGCCCGGTGCAGACCGCCGCCATCAGCCTGCCCGGGGACAACTTCTGGAACAGCGTGTGGGCCAAGGGCGACGCGCTCTACGTCGCGAGCAGCGCCTCGGGCTTCATCGTCTACGACATCTCCCAGCCCGCCGAGCCGCTCTTCGTGCGCAGCGTGGCCACGGGTGGCGCGGGAGGCGCGCACACGGTGCTGGTCGAGGGCAACTTCCTCTACGCCATGGACCCCGTCTCCGGGACCTTCATCTACGAGCTGACCAACCCCTTCGACCCGGTGCTGCGCGCCGTCATCCCGGGCGGCCCCCATGACGCCTTCGTCTACGAGGGGCGCCTGTACCTGAGCGACTCCTTCGACGGCTACGCCATCCACGACCTCTCCAACCTGGAGGACATCCGTGAGCTGGGCCGCTTCACCCGTCCGGATGGCTACTCGCACCACAACGCGGTGGGCACCTTCGGCGGGAAGACCATCGCCTTCGAGGGCGGCGAGTTCAACGCCTCGCACGTGCGCGCGCTCGACGTCAGCGACCCCGCGAACATCGTGAAGATCGGCACCTACAAGCTGCGGCGGGTCACCTCCATGCACAACCTCATCCTGCGCGGCAACCTGCTGTACATCGCGTGGTACCACGAGGGCCTGCGCGTGGTGGACGTCTCCAACCCCACCCAGATGCGCGAGGTGGCGCACCACCACGTCTTCCGGGAGGCGGACCCGCGCCGGGCGGACAGCGTCTTCGAGGGGCTGTTCGGCGTGCGCCTGCCGGGCGACGGCTACGTCTACACCGCCGAGTCCTCCCGCGGGCTGATGATCTTCAACGAGCTGTGAGCCTCCCTGGCCCCCTGGGTGGGCCCGGGGGCCGGAGGTGAAGCGCGCCGACATCCCAGACATCGGCGAGCGCGACAGGCCAGTGGGGTACGCTGCGGTCCGACTCCATCAGCGAAGGCCCACCATGACCGCGCAGCTCCACGACACCGTCGAGTACCGCAAGCACGTCTTCGAGCTCGCGGGCGTCCAGGGCACGGGCCTGTTCGAGCCCTCCGCCCACGGGCTGACGCCCTGGGCCATGTCGACGGCCTGTCAGCGGGGCTTCCTCTGCCGCTACCGCGTCGCGGACAAGCGGCTGATGCTGGAGGAGCTGCGCATCGGCTTGTCCGCCCCGGAGGAGCAGGCCGTCCGGGAGGGCCGGGGCGCGCCGCTGTCCGGGCAGATCCCCACCTACTCCAGTGAGACGCACGAGCGGGTCGTCTACACGCGCTTGCGCGCCCCCGTGGCCTTCACCGGGGGGCTGCTGGTGGTGGACGGCTTCAACCGACGAGCTCCCTTCCACGAAGGGCTCCACCCCGCCTGGGGACGCAAGCGCGCCCAGGAGCTCCTCTTCGAGGGAGGCCGGCTGGTGGAGGAGCGGGACTGCGACGGCGTGATGGCGCGGGTGCACGAGCAGGCGCGCGAGAAGTCCCTGGAGCTGGAGCTCGCGCCCCACCGGGCGCTCGTCGCCCAGTGGCTCGCGGATGCGTTCCGTCGAAACTACGCCCCCGACCTCGGGTGAGGCGAAGCCCGTCCGGGGACGGCGCCGGCGCGGCGAGCGAGCCGGTGCCCTCCTCCAAGCGGTGGAGCCCTCCTCACGGATAGACGACGGATGCGACGTGGCCGGGCTGGCCTGCCATGCAGTTCGAGATGATGACGGGCTGGGTGGCCACACCACTGAAGGCCAGGTCCTGCTGACCTGGGCGCCTCACGCGGATGGAGTAGCTCACGGGCTGCGCCGGGCTCGGCGGAGGGTTGAAGCCCCCCACCCTGAGACAGACCTCGTAGGTCCCGCTCGGAGGCGTCCTGTCTTGCGCCCAGAAGATGTTCTCCGGGCCATCCCCCGCCGTATCGTCCACGTCCAGCGCGCCGAAGTCCGTCTGCTCCGAGGGGCCCCTGTTCCCGAAGAAGATGAGCTTGTTGTTCGGCGTCTTCACGTACAGGTCCGCGTCGCCATTGCGGCTCCAGGTCGCGGTGAACTGGAGGTTGCCGGTGCCCAGACAGACGCCCTCGGTGCACGCCGTCCCCTGTCCACAGACGTTGCCGCAGCCGCCGCAGTGGTTGTTGTCGGTGCGAGGGTCCACGCACGCCTCGGCGCAGATGATGCGCGGCGGGCTGCACGCGGGCGCCTCGCACTCGAAGCCCCCCGGCGTGTTGACACACACCTCGTCCGGCGCGCAGGTGTCCGTGCCCAGCGCGCACTCGTCGATGTCGACACAGGCACTGGGCTCGCCCGAGCAGGTGTAGCCCGACTCCACCTCGCAGACGCTGTCGCAGCCATCTCCGGAGAGCTGGTTGCCGTCATCACAGACTTCGTCCCCGCCGATGATTCCATCCCCACAGAAGGGCCGCACGGAGGTCTCCACCGCGTCCACCTGATAGATGGCGAGGAGCACGGCTCGCAGGCGCACGAAGCGATAGGGCAGGCTGCCCGTGTACCGCACCACCGCGACGTGCGTTCCCAGCCCCACCTCCACCAGGCGCAACGTGCCGGAGCCGACGACCTGGCCATCCGCCTTCAGGAAGTCCACCTGCGTCACCAGCGCCACCGTCAGGCCCTGGTAGTGGACGCGCAGGTCCCCCGTGCCCTCCTCTCCCTGGCCCAGGTCCAGCACCAACGCCGTGTTGAGCAGGCCCAGCACCGTCGCCGCCCGTCGGTCCGGAGCCCCCAGGGCATTGTTCGGGAAGAGCACCGCGGCCGAGGTGCCGGGACCCACCGCGTCCGCATACGGGTCCCACGCCAGCGAGGCCTCCGGCGCGGCCTCGGTCAACGCCTCCACGCCCTCGGCCGACACCATGTCCTCCGGCGCGACAGGAGCCTCTTCGAGCGGAGCCCCTCCGCACGCCGCCACGCACCAGGACAACATCGCCCCCAACCCCCAGGTCCGCAGCGAAACAATCCAGCGCCTCATCGCGTGACTCCCCCCGTGAACAGGATGAGGTCCGGAATGGACCGTCCTCCTCACGGACACCAGCGGAGCCACACCTCACGCCCGGCCAGGGAGCGCGCAACACAGCGCGAGACATCGTTCTGAGGTCGTCAGCCCCACGCGCGCGGGGGGCCGCCCATGAGCCCCGCAGAGCCGTGGCGCCGGGCTGGCTCGCGGGCGAGACACGGACGCGAGCCAGCTCCAGCCGCATGGGTGACACATGGCCTGTCTTCAGGTGAGGAGCCTTCGGACGCGGGGGGGCCCCGCGACAGCCTCGCTCAGTTGCAGCCCTGGCCGGTCAGCCAGTCCACGCCCCGGGTCCGCGACGCCGTGCCGCCCGAGCCACCGCCGTCCGTGTTCGAGAAGGACAGGGACACGCTGGCGCCCGACGTCTGGTTCCGGATCTCCATCGTCAGGGTGTTGGGAATCAACGCCGTGGTGTTCGGGTAGCCCGCGCCGATGGTGTAGCGCAGCCGGCCGCTCGGCAGGCTCCCGCACTTCGCCATCTTGTTCTCGAGCTGCACCCAGTTGCCGCGGTTGAAGTTGGAGTCCTGCGGCACCAGGTTCGCCCGCCCGCCCCAGCCGCCGAGCTGCGAGCCGATGAGGTGCCCGCCGTCATAGTCATTGCTGGGGTTCTCCGCGTCGCCCCACTGCCCCACGCTCGTCTGACAGGCGTCGATGCGCGGCGCAGCGACGATGGCCGGCAGGTTCTTGTACGCCCGGCTCGGCCGACCCGCGGTGTCCAGGAAGTAGTACTCGCCATCGAAGCTGTGCCAGATGTTCCGGTCGCTCGACGGGAAGTACTTCGGGCAGTCCCGGATGGCCGCCTCGCTCACCTCACCGTGGAGCACATAGCCGACGCCGTACGGCTTCAGCGCGCCACGAATCTCCTCCTCCGTGTGGCTGTCGAAGAAGGCCATCAGGCCACTGGGCCCACCGAAGTCCTGCTCCAGCTGGCGGACGACGTCATCACCGCCCAGGTCCGGGCCCGGGGCGTCACAGCCGCCGAGCCACAAGACAGACACCACCGCGACGGAAAGCTTGCTCAGGATGCGCATCCTCTTGGCTCCCTTTGGGCCGACCTTCGTGACATCAGGCAGCGTGTTGACCAGGAGACATAGAACCGAAATGCGTGAACTTCCAAAAAACTGAGAAGAACCGCGCCGAGCCTCCTCCACCGGTTGTTGGCACCCGACGCCACGGCTTCCGCCGCAGGTTCAAGGCTCCAACAGCACGCGACAGCGCGGTAGGCCGAGGTGTGCGGGCCCACGCACCGCTCACGTGCATGTCACGTCCATGCCCTCGCGAACATGCCTTCAATGTAAAACGAGAAAACATCACTCCCCCCTCCACGCGGCCCATGGCGGCGTGAACCTGTTCGACCGGAAGAGACAACAATGCAAACACAGGCAGGCAAGTACACGGACGCAGGGTGGCCCAGGCCGCTCGCGCTCATGGGCGTGGCCCTTCTCCTCGTCACGGGTTGTTCGACGCCTTCGGCGGAGCCCTCGGACCTCGCCGGCGTGAGGGCGGGCGCCGTCATCCAGGACGCCCACTTCGCCGACTCGGTCTTCGTCACCGGCCTGAGGGGTCCGACGACGATGACCTTCGCGCCCGACGGGCGCCTGTTCATCTCGGAGAAGAGCGGAGCGCTGCGCGTGGTCCAGAACGGCCAGCTCCTGGCGGCTCCGTTCATGACGCTCGCGGTGGACACCGGCAACGAGCGCGGGCTGATGGGCGTCGCGTTCGACCCCAACTTCGAGAGCAACAACCATCTGTATGTCTATTACACGTCGGTGGACGGCACCATCCACAACCGGGTCAGCCGCTTCACCGCCAACGGCAACGTGGTGGTGCCCGGCAGCGAGCTGGTGCTCGCCGACCTCCCGACGCTCGACGCGGCCAACCACAACGGCGGCGCGGTGCGCTTCGGGCGCGATGACAAGCTCTACGTCTCCGTGGGCGAGAACGCGGTCTCCTCCAACTCGCAGAGCCTGAACACGCCGCTGGGGAAGATGCTGCGCTTCAACTCGGACGGCACCATCCCCACGGACAACCCGTTCTACGCGACGGCCACGGGGCTGGCGAAGGCGACCTGGGCCATGGGGCTGCGCAATCCCTTCACCTTCGACTTCCAGCCCGGCACGGGGGTCATGTTCATCAACGACGTGGGTGAAGGCGGCTGGGAGGAGATCAACCGCGGCCAGGCCGGGGCCAACTACGGCTGGCCGATGACGGAGGGCTACTTCACGAACCGCCCGGGGCTCACGCAGCCGTTCTTCGCGTACCCGCATGGCACCGGCACGGCCTCCGGCAACTGCATCGCCGGAGGTGCCTTCTACAATCCGAGCGTCTCCGCGTTTCCGGGCGCGTACCTGGGGCAATACTTCTTCGCGGACTACACCAATGACTGGATTTCGCGCATCAACCCGACCACCGGCGCCGTCTCCCTGTTCGCGACGGGCGTCGCGGGCCCGGTGGACCTCGATGTGGGCCCCGACGGCGCGCTCTACTACCTGGCGCGCGGCACGGGTCAGGTGGGCCGCATCGCCTACACGGCCGCGCTGCCGCCGACCATCGCGCAGCAGCCGGCGAACCTCCTGGTCTCCGCGGGCACTCCGGCGAGCTTCACGGTGTCCGCGAGCGGCGAGCAGCCCCTCACCTACCAGTGGCAGCGCAACGGCGCGGCCATCTCCGGCGCCACGTCGGCGACCTATACGCTGAGCGCCGCGCAGCTCACCGACGACAACGCGCGCTTCCGCGTGGTCATCACCAACGGGATTGGGACGGCCACCAGCACGGAGGCCGTGCTGACGGTGACGTCCAACAAGCCGCCGGTGGCCACGATTCTCACGCCGACCGTGGGGACGACTTACACCGCCGCCACGAACCTGTTGTTCTCCGGCTCGGCCAGCGACGAGGAGGATGGCTCGCTGCCGCCGAGCGCGATGACGTGGAGCATCGTGTTCCACCACGACACCCACACGCATCCCGCCATGCCCGACACCACCGGCATCGCGAGCGGTGACTGGCCCATCCCGAACATCGGCGAGAGCTCGGCCAACGTCTGGTACCGGGTGTGGCTCACGGTGCGCGACTCCATCGGCCTCACCCACACGACGTATCGCGACGTGCACCCCGTCACCGTCCCCATCACGGTGAGCAGCGTGCCTGGCGGGCTGCAGGTGTTGATGGACGGCCGCCCCGTCCCCTCGCCCCACGCCACGACGGGCGTGGTCGGCGTGCTCCGCTCGGTGGGCGTCGAGTCCCCGCAGTTCGCGAACGGGAAGCTCTGGGCGTTCTCGTCGTGGTCGGACGGCGGCGCGCAAACCCACGCCTTCACCACGCCCTCCAGCGCGGTCAGCTTCACGGCCACGTTCACGGAGACGGCGGGCGGCAGTTGCTACCGCATCCAGAGCGAGCGCAGCGACAAGTGGCTCGCGGTGGATGGCGCCGGAAAGGTCGTGGCCAGCAGCACGGCGCAGACGGGCGGGCAGATCTTCCAGCTGGTCCCGGTGGGCTCACGGTTCAAGCTCAAGGGGACGGGTGACACGTTCATGACGGTGGTGGCGAACCAGCTGTCGATGAGCGGCAACTTCACCAGCGGGGAGTCGTTCACGCAGCACCCCTGTGGCTATGGCGGGCGCACGCGCGTCGGCTTCCAGGCCGCGGTGGGGACGGCGCCCCACTGGAAGGAGACGACGCCGGATGGGCCCATCCAGAGCGGCGACGGTGGCAACGGCGGCGCCTGCAACCCGGCGGATGGGGGCACATGGGAGGGCTTCTACCTGGAGCCGGTGGCCTGCTCGGGTGGCACCACGGGCCCGGTGTGCGGCAACGGCGTCCTCGAGAGCGGCGAGCAGTGCGACGATGGCAACACCCAGCCGGGTGATGGCTGCAACGCGACGTGCAACATCGAGAGCGGCACCGCGGGCTGCGTGCGCATCCAGAGCGAGCGCAGCGACAAGTGGCTCACGGTGGATGGGACGGGCAAGGTGGCCGCCATCAGCACGACGCAGACGGGTGGCGAGGTGTTCGAGCTCGTCACCAGTGGGACGAAGTACAAGCTCAAGGCGGCGAGCGGCGCCTACGTGGCGGTGGTGGCGGACCAGCTCACCGTGAACGCCACGCTCGGCACCGCGGAGGCGTTCACCCGCCACGCGTGCGGCATCTTCGGCGGCCGCAACCGCTACGGCTTCGAGTCCTCGACGGGCACCGCGCGCAACTGGAAGGAGAACACGCTCGCCGCGCCCATCCAGAGCGGCAACGGCGGTAACGGCGGCATCTGCAATCCCGCCGACGGCGGCTCGTGGGAGGGCTTCTACGTCGAGCCCGCCACCTGTCCGGTGACGGGAGGCTAAAGGCCCTGTGTCCCGGGGAGGCCCGCTTGACCGCGAGCCTTCCCGGGGCGCAGCAGCGCCCAGCCCAGGCAGATGCCATAGATGACGGCGGAGCCGTGGACGGCGAACGCGTAGGCGAACGACACGCCCTGCCCCATCACCGTCAAGGCATCCGTGACGGGCATCGCGATGGAGGCGACCACGAAGATGCCCGCCGCCTTGCGCTGACGCGCGGCCACCAGGCCGAAGAGCGCCAGGGCGATGCCGAAGTCCCGCCCGGCCTTGACGCTCATCCACGGAATCGCCTCCGTGCCCGTCAGCGGCAACCCGAACCCACGAGCGGCCTCCACCGGGTTCAGCAGCCCTCCCACACTCAGGTAGAGCATGAAGCCCCCCAGGAGCAGCGTGAACAACGCGGTGGGGGAACCGAGCCTCCAGGACAAAGGCGCTGAAGTCGTATCCATGGCATCTCCTCCTGCTGCGAGCCGTGTTTTCATGCGGACAATCTGCCGCCCGGCGCTCGAGGTCGCCATCCCCGGTCGTCTCGATTCTTTGTCCGGAACGCTCACCACCTGAGCGCTCCAGGCAGCCCACGGCTATACTGCGAGGCATGGACCCCACGCTTGGCTCCGACCTGCTCGGACAGATCCTGGAACACACACGGCTGAGAGGACGGCTCTACTGCCGCACCGTCGCGCGGGCCCCGTGGGGGCTGCGCATGGCGCCCACGCAGACGGCCACCCTGCACCTCGTCGTCGCGGGCACCTCGGTCCTCGTCCAGGGAGGAGAAACCCTCCCCCTGGGGCCCGGGGATGTCGTGCTGCTGCCGCGCGGAGATGGACACGCGCTCGCGGACTCGCCGCGCAGTCCGAAGATGGCGCTGGAGACCTGGCTCGCGAACCGGAGCGAGGACGCCTCCGCCTACGTGCTGGGAGGCTCCGGCGTGGAGTCACGCTTGCTCTGCGGCTCCTTCGCGTTCGACGACCCGGGCGCTCATCCCGTGCTGCGCCTGCTCCCCGAGCGGGTGCACCTCCGGGGTGCGTCCGAGGAGGCCCGGGCGCTGCTGCCCACCGTGGCCCTGCTCGACAACGAGGCCTCGCGGGGCGAGCGAGGCTCGTCGCTCGTGGTGTCCCGACTGCTCGACATCCTGCTGGTCCAGGTGCTGCGAGCCTGGGCCGAGACCCAGCCCCCCGGAGGCGCGGGCTGGCTGGGCGCGCTCGGGGACAGGACGCTCGCGAGCACGCTGGGCTGGATGCACGCGGACCCTGGACGGAGCTGGACGGTGGACGAGCTCGCGAAGCGCGCCGGCACGTCGCGGGCCACGCTGGCGCGTCGGTTCACCCACGCGGTGGGAATGGCGCCCCTGGAGTACCTCACCCAGCTCCGGATGCAGGAGGCGTCACGTCAGCTGCGACAGGGCCAGGAGGGGCTCGCGACCATCGCCAGCCGGGTCGGCTACGAGTCGGAGTTCGCCTTCAATCGCGCGTTCCGCCGACACATGGGCGTGCCTCCCGGCGAGTACCGGCGGACAGCCCGGTCAGGGTGACCCAGCCGCTCGAGCCCCTCCACCTGTGCGGGCCAGCCCACATCCCCCCCACGCAACTTCTCCCGACCCACATCGATAATCGGAAAAGTCCTATTTCCAAGGGGGGGGGGGGGGACCACGCCATGTCCATCACATCCATCGGCAGGGATGTCATCGGAAGCATCACCCGACGCCTCGGGGTCGGCGGAGCCGAGCAGGCGCGGGCGACGAACGAGACGACCTCCTCGACCCCCACCGCGCCTTCGCGGCGCGCGGAGGTGCCGGGGTGGGATGGCAGGGATACCTTCGAGGCCTCCCGGTCGCCCGGACCTTCCGAGCCCGGCAGCACGGCCCGTCCGGACCTCGCTCAGATTCAGCGCGACTTCCAGACGGCGGATGACGCGGTCGTCAGTTGGAGTCCGAAGGCGGGCGGCGTCGTCCCCATCCCCTTCGCGCCCGAGTTCGAGGTCACCGCCACCGAGGGACGCATGCTGGACGGGCTCGCGGCTCAGCGTGGGCTCGTGGGGCTGAACACCTTCAACAACATCAAGGACCAGGCCCTCGAGACGTCTTCGCGGCTCTATCCCACCACGGGCACGCCTCCGGAGCATGTGCCGCAATCGCGGGTGGATGAGTGGAGGGGGCAGGATGGTCACCGCGACGCCTTCCGCCATGCCTATTGGAATGCGCTGATGACGCGCGAGTTCGGCGCCGAGTGGACGAAGCAGTTCGCCACGGCCCACGAAGGCATGCCCTTCAACGCGGCGGACCGCGAGGCGATGGACCTCTACAACAACCAGGTCGGCCGGCAGATTGCCCTGGACAACCCCACTGCCTCACCCGAGGAACTGGCCACCCTGGTCCAGCAGGCCGTGACCGACGGCAAGCTGGTGCTGTTCGACCAGCAGAACCAACTGCAGTGGAGCAACAAGGTCCCCGTCAACCAGCACGGACTGTCGAACCTCGTCCCGGGCACCGGGGGACAACCCGTCCCCCCCGGGGACGTCTACGCCGACCCCTACTGATAGGTGACGGTCACGCGGAGGATGGGGAACATGCGGCGCCGGGCAGGGATTGGCGCCGTGCTGTTCCTGCTCACAGGCCTGGGGGTCTACGTGGTGGCGACGACGCAGAAGAGTGCCTTCGATTCGGAGCAGTGGAAGGCGCAGCGGGCCAGTGGCGCGGACAAGAATCCGCGCGTCGGCATGGTGGTCGCGCTCAAACAGCACCACCTGAAGGAAGGCATGAGCCGCGACGAGGTGCGCACGCTGCTCGGCGAGCCGGAGCAACGCCGAGGGACCAGCGAGGTCTACGAGCTGGGCGTGTCCCCCGTGGGCGTCTCCTACGAGTACTTCATCATCGACTTCGATGCCCAGGACCGGGTGACCCGGTTCCGGGTGACGCGGAGCTGACGCCGCACGTGAAGTGGCTTCCACACCGATGGGAGCCCTCCGTCGTCACTGGAAGAAGAGGACGAACGTCTCCCACGCGCCGATGGCGGAGCGGTTGGCGTTGACCGCGCCCGAGGCGTTGCCGCCGCCGCCGTTCTCCGCCACCACGTACTGTCCATTGGACGCCTGGAGGGCCACGCGGTCCCCGGCCTGGAAGCGGCTGCGGCCTTCCAGGTTGATGAAGCGGAAGGTCTCCCAGCCCTGGGCCGTCGCGCGGTTCGCGTTGACCACGCCGCCGCCACCGTTCTCCGCCACCACGAACTGGCCGTTGGCCGCGCGCAGGTTGATGAGGTCGTTGTTGAGCAGCTCGCCGCCGTTCAGGTCGACGTAGCCGAAGCGCTCCCAGTCGCCGATGGCCGTCCGGTCGGCGCCCACGAACGTGCCGCCGCCATTCTCCGCGACCAGGAAGTTCCCCGTGGCGGTGCGGAAGGACAGCCGCGAGCCCGCCGCCGGCGGATACAGCGCGAGCAGCGCCGTGACGTCGCTGCCGGTGAACTCACCCGTCTCCGCCGAGCGGAAGCACGAGTTCATGATGGAGCCGCCCACGGACGCGGTGGTCGGCGTGCCGGGGATGTGGATGGCGCCGACCCCGGCGTCACCCTCGTTGCCGCCCGTGCCGCAGCTGATGGTCCGGTTGTAGAAGTCCGAGTGGCGGAAGCCGATGGTGTGGCCGAGCTCGTGCGTGATGACGTGCTCGATGACGTCGACGCCGTACTGGCTGAGCCTTCCACCGATGGTGATGGACCCGAACGGCAGGCCATTGGCCGGGAAGCCCGCCACGCCGCCATTCATGTTCGGGTCGATGTTGGCCTGGATGGTGAAGCTGCAGCCGGTGCTCGGCGTGCGCGCCATCGTGAAGCGAAGGGAGCGCTCCGTGTAGTTCTGGATGGCCAGGTCCAGCGCCGTGCTGAACACCCCGGTGAAGGCGGAGCCATTGACGCAGACCTTCGTCACGGCCGCTCCGACGAGGTTCGTCGTGCGGTACTGCTCCTCGGAGGAGTCGGCGGCCTTCAACATCTCGCGAGAGGCCTCCAGGGTGACCTCCGCGTCCCTGCCGACATAGACGCGCTCCCCGACGACCTGGATGTCATTGGAGGGGAAACCCGCCTGAATCAGGTTGTCGACAATCTCCTGCGCGGGTGCGGGCTGCTCGCCACAGCCCCACGACAGGACACTGCTCGCGGCGATGGCGAAGATGAGGGACTTCGAGGACATGGGGGTTGGAGACACGGGGCAACTCTTCGTGAAGGCAGGGCGACTGAAACATGCGACTGCTCGAGCCTTCTCGCGAGCAGCCCGCCAACGCCCTATCCCCTTGCGCGCGCTGGCCGCGACGAAATCGCGTGAGCCTGCTGTCCGCGTGTCGACTGGCGCTCACGGCGTCACGACGCCACGCGACCAGGTTCCTCGACTTCACAATGTATCGGTATCGCGGTCCGAGAGCGGAGGCCCCAGGTCAGCTCTCGCGCGCGTAGCGCCCCGGAGGCTGGCCCACATGGCGACTGAAGGCCGTGGTGAAGGTGCTCGCCGAGCTGTAGCCCACGCGCTCGGCCACCTCGTTGATGCTCAGCTCGCGGCCGCGCAGCAGCCCCCGCGCGACGGCCATCCGCCAACCGAGCAGGTACTCCATGGGGGCCAGCCCCACGGTGTGCGAGAAGCGGTCGAAGAACGCCGAGCGGGAGAGCGCCGCGCTCTTGGCGAGCTGCGCCACGGTCCAGGGGCGTGACAGGTGACGGTGCATCTGCCGTATCGCGGGCGCGAGCCGCGCGTCCGCCAGTCCGCGAAGCAACCCCGGGGGCGTGTCGTCACCCGACGTCGCGCGCAGCGCCTCGATGAGCAGCAGCTCCACCAGCCGCGTCAGCACGAGCTCCCGCCCCGAGCGCTGCTCGCCGGTCTCCTCTCCCACGAGCCGCACCAGCATGGAGAGTCGCTCCACGCCGCGCACGTGCACCACGGCTGGCAGCAGTGACACCATCAGGGCCGCGTCCGGTGAATCGAAGACGAAGTAACCGCCCAGCAGGCGCACGTCCGGGCGGCCACCCCGTCTGCCGTGGCGCACCTCGCCTCGGGGAGACGCGGCGAGCTTGGGGTCCACGCGCTCGGCCAGCACCGGCTCGAACCCGGAGATGGTGAAGCCCGGCGTCGCCGGCAGCAGGACGAAGTCTCCCGCCTGGAGCGTGATGGGCGCCTGTCCGTCCACGGCGAGCCGACAGCTTCCCTCCAGCACGGCGCAGAAGCTCGGCTGGCCGAACTCCGAGTAGCGGACGCCCCACGCGCCAGCGCCGCTGATGCCTTTGGAGAAGACCGCCCTGGGCTGGAGCAGCGCGATGACTTCCGACAACGGGTCGCTCATCGGCTGGACTCTAGCAAAAGAAATCCGGACGCCCTGTGGTGGAGCGTCCGGGAGGCCGCGCGTACCTTGAGCTCATCGACGCCGCGAACCGCGGCAGGGAGTCGACATGACGGCGACGTACGAAGTCACGAATGGATGGAATCGGGAGGCGCGCTCATGAAGACGGTGCTCATCACGGGGTGCTCCTCCGGCTATGGACTCGAGACCGCGCGCCACTTCCTCGCCCAGGGCTGGAACGTGGTCGCCAGCATGCGAACACCGCGGCCAGACCTCCTCCCGCCCTCGGAGCGGCTGCGGATGGTGCCGCTCGATGTGACGAAGCCCGGGAGCATCGCCGCCGCGCTGGAGGCGAGTGGCCCCATCGACGTGCTCGTCAACAACGCCGGCATCGGGCTGATGGGGGCCTTCGAGGCCACGCCGATGGCCACGGTGCGCGAGGTGTTCGAGACGAACGTCTTCGGGGTCATGGCGATGACGCAGGCGGTGCTGCCCCTGTTTCGCGCACGCAGGTCGGGCGTCATCGTGAACGTGACGTCCAGCGCGACGCTGGCGCCGATGCCGCTCGTGGCCGTCTACACCGCGAGCAAGGTCGCGATCGAAGGGTTCACGGAGTCGCTCCGCTTCGAGCTGGAGTCCTTCGACCTGAAGGTGAAGCTCGTCGAACCGGGTTACTGCCCGGGCACCCGCTTCACCAGCAACGGCGGCCCCCGGATGGAAGGACTGTTCCCCGAGCCGTACGCGCCCTTCGCGCAGCACATCTTCGCCTCGCTCGGACAGCCGACCGCCGTGACGCGCGAGTCCGACGTGGCGGAGGCGGTCTGGCGCGCCGCGAACGACACCTCGGGGACACTCCGCTTCCCCGCAGGCCCCGACGCGGTGGCCCTGGCCCTGGCCCGCTCGGCGTAACCGGACTGCGGGCGCGGCCCTGTCGTGTTTCATGAAACAGACATCCCGTCGATGAGACACCTGGCCCGCCACCTCCCCCGCATCGCCCCGGGATGACCGAGACGGCTAGCACCAAGGTCAACTGGTTGGGGTCGACGGCAGGACACAAAATCTCTCTCAGTGAGTCCTTCAGGACTTGAACCCCACCTGTCTGGCCATGCGACCGGAGCGTCACGGCTCCGTCGCGAGCGCCAGGGGGCTCACGGAGAGAGGGGTCGCTTTGAGGCTCTCGGAATGGCTCAGTGGGATTCGCCCCAGGACATGGCGCGGCTTCGGCATCCACGTGCTCATCTTCGTGGTCGTCGCCGCGCTGTTCACCGGATTCTGGGCGTTGAACAACCGCCCGGTGTCCGCCCCGGACTGGCCGGAGCGCATCTCCGGCTTCACGTACTCGCCCTACCGGCTCGGCGAGAACCCGAGGAAGGGCCGGTACCCCACCGAAGCCGAGCTGCGCGAGGACCTGGTGCAGATGAGCCAGTGGACGGACCGCATCCGCATCTACACCGTCCAGGGCTCCCAGGCGGAAGTCCCGCGGCTGGCCGAGGAGCTCGGCCTGCGGGTGACGCTGGGCGTCTGGATCTCCGACGACCTGGAGCGCAATGAGCGGGAGCTCCAGAAAGCCATCGAGCTGACCCGCACCTACCGGAGCATCGAGCGCGTGGTGGTGGGCAACGAATCCATCTACCGCCTGGACGTCACCTTCGACGAGCTCGTCGCCTACCTCGACCGGGTGCGCGCGGCCGTCACCGTCCCCGTGACGACCAGCGAGCAGTGGCATGTCTGGCGGGAGATTCCGCAGTTGGCCGAGCATGTCGACCTCATCTCGAGCCACGTCCTGCCCTACTGGGAGGACGTGCCGAGGCAGGCAGCCCCGGGCTACGTGCTCGAGCGCGTGGGCCTGCTGCGGGAGATGTTCCCGGACAAGCCCCTGCTGTTGGGGGAGGTCGGCTGGCCGAGCGGCGGCGGCGTGCGGCGTGGCGCCGTCCCCTCCGTGGTCGACCAGGCCGTCTTCCTTCGCACCATGGTCAACCTGCTCAACCAACACGGCTACGACTACTTCGTCATCGAGGCCTATGACCAACCCTGGAAGGACAGCATCGAAGGCGCCGCCGGCCCCTACTGGGGCGTGTTCAATGCCTTCCGTCAGCAGAAGTTCAACTTCGCGGGCCCCGTGGTGGCCATCCCTCAGTGGCGCTCGCTGGCGCTCGCCTCGGCCCTCCTCTCCCTGGTCACCCTGGTGTTGCTGCTCATCGACGGCTCGGCCCTGCGCCAGCGCGGCCGCACCTTCCTGACCGTCACGGCCTACTGCTTCAGCACGGCGCTGGTCTGGATTGGCCATGACTACAGCCAGCGCTACATCCACGGGTTCGGCACGCTCGTCAGCGGCCTGCTGCTCCTGAGCACCTTCGGCGTCCTCGTCGTCCTGCTCACCGAGGCCCACGAGCTGGCGGAGGCCGTCT
This sequence comes from Myxococcus fulvus, assembly GCF_900111765.1. The sequence goes on along the minus strand of NZ_FOIB01000006.1, from coordinate 15,433 downwards.
GGGTCCCCAAGCGCCGCAGGGAGTTCATCCCCGTACGGACCGACCGGGCCTACCGGCCGAAGGTGTCGGTGCACGTGCCTTGTTACAACGAGCCGCCGGAGATGGTCCGCCAGACGCTCAACGCGCTCGCCGCCATGGACTACCCGGACTACGAGGTCCTGGTCATCGACAACAACACGAAGGACCCGGCGGTGTGGAAGCCCATCGAGGCGCACTGCGCGCGGCTCGGAAAGCGCTTCCGGTTCTTCCATGTCGCCCCGCTGGCCGGGTTCAAGGGCGGCGCGTTGAACTACCTGATTCCGCACACGGCCCCGGACGCAGAGGTCATCGCCGTCATCGACTCGGACTACCGCGTCGAGCGCGACTGGCTCAAGCACATGGTGCCCCACTTCGCCGACCCGCGAATCGCCGTGGTGCAGTCACCGCAGGACTACCGGGACCAGGACGAGAGCGCGTTCAAGCGGCTGTGCTTCAGCGAGTACCAGGGCTTCTTCCACATCGGGATGGTCACCCGGAATGACCGGGACGCCATCATCCAGCACGGCACGATGACGATGACGCGCCGAACGGTGCTGGAGGAGCTGGGCTGGGCGGAGTGGTGCATCTGCGAGGACGCGGAGCTGGGCCTGCGCGTGTTCGAGAAGGGCTACTCGGCCGCGTATGCGCATCAGAGCTACGGCAAGGGCCTGATGCCCGACACGCTGGTCGACTACAAGAAGCAGCGCTTCCGCTGGGCGTATGGCGCCGTGCAGATCATCAAGCAGCATGCCGCCATGCTGCTGTGGGGCGGCAGGAGCGAGCTGACGGCGGGCCAGCGCTATCACTTCCTCGCCGGCTGGCTGCCGTGGATCGCGGACGGGCTGAACCTCTTCTACACGTTCGGCGCGCTCGTCTGGTCGGCGGTGATGGTGGTGGCGCCGCACCGGGTGGCGCCGCCCATGCTCATCTTCACGATTCCGCCGCTGGGCCTGTTCCTGTTCAAGGTCGGCAAGATCCTCTTCCTCTATCGGCGCGCGGTCGGCGTCGACTTCAGGGGCGCGCTCGCCGCGGCGCTGGCGGGGACGGCGCTCTCGCACACCATCGCCAAGGCGGTGGTGTATGGGTTCTTCACGAGCACCCTGCCGTTCATCCGCACGCCGAAGAACGCGGACCGCCATGGCCTGTGGGTGGCCCTGTCCGAGGCGCAGGAGGAGCTGGTGCTGCTCGTCCTGCTGCTGGGCGCGACGGCCGGCGTCTATGCGGTCCACGGGCTGACCAGCAGGGGCCTGTGGTTCTGGGAGCTCCAGCTCCTGGTGCTGTCATTGCCCCATCTGGCCACGGTCGTCATGGCCGTGCTGTCCAGCCAGGGGCAGCAACAGCGCCGCGCGAGGCTCCCGCTCGAAAGCAGGAGCGTCCCCGCGGGCCACTGAGCCCACGCTCAGGGCTTGCGCCACTGGACATCCAGGCCGCGCACCCAGGCCTCGCCCCGGCCGCCGCCCCGGTCCTCGGCGTGGAACACGACCTCGCCGGCCTCGGCCTCGAAGACACACTGCTTCGACTGCGGCTGGGGGTCATGTACCTCGAACGTCGCGAGGACCCGCTCTCCCTGCCGCACCACCAGCCGCCCACACCATTCGTGGGCGTGCGCATTCACGGTGACCGTCCCCGGACGCTCCAGGGTGACGGTCGCCGACTCGTGGGCTCCCGCGAGCACGAAGAGCATCCCGTCCCGCTTCGTGTACGTCCCGTGGACGTCCCCGAGCGGGTTCGGCTTGCGCAGCAATGTCAGGCAATCCAACCCAGGGATGCCGTCCCACGTCAGCACCTGCTGTGAGAGGACCCTCAGGCCCTCCTTGTGCGCGTAGTGCGCGAAGAGCTCCTTGCTCATGAAGTTGCGGATGCTCGGGTTGTCCATCCACCGCCCGGTAGGGTTCGCGGTGTAGTTCGAGTGATGGATGAACGCATGCGCATCCGGCGCCAGGACGCGGGCGAACTCGCGCAGATAGGCCCGCACCACGTCGCTGTCGAAGTGGACCATGGCGTCGAAGCTGTAGACCAGCGTCACCGACCCCGTGGGCACACCCGCGAGGCTCGTGCCGTCATTGACCCCATAGGAGATCTTCGAGTCGCGGCCCTCGAACCGTCGACGACAGACGTCGATGTTCTCCGGGTTGATGTCCACCACGTGAAGATGCCGCGCCAGCGGCAGCAGGTACTCGGTGTTCCGGCCGTGCCCCGCCGCCAGGTCCACCGTGGTGGAGAAATCACACGCACCAATCATCGGCCAGATGAGCTTCTCCCAGGCGGCGGGGATGAGCCCCTCGACCTCGTCGTAGTACGCGTGCTGCTTCCAGTCGTCTCCAACCTCCTTGGCCAGCGCGAGGACTCCTTCATTCGACATAGGGCGGGTTCTCCAAAGGGTTGGCGGGCGCCGAGCAGACACAATCCACGCCAACACGACAAGTGAACATGTTTGTCCCCCAGCGTCAGGGCATGCGGGCCGTCCAAGCGCACTGATGTCTTACACACCGCTCGAAATGACGGCGCCAAAGGTGGCGTGATATTCTCCGCCGCCGCGGCGTTGTCAGGCCTGCCTGCTCCCCATCGCCGAACGTCACTGGGAGTCGGCCCAGTCCTGACAGGCCCCGCAAGAGGGGGGGCACATGAGCACATTCCGTTTCGAGGGAGTCGAGGCGCGGTGCGCCCTGGTGGCGCTCTGCCTCCTGGGGCTGTCCTGCGTGAAGCGCCCCGTGGACTACGCCCGCGAGCATGCGCAGACGCTCGCGCCGGCGAAGATGGAGTCCACCTCCAAGGCCTCGGTGGGCGCCGTCCGGAAGCTCCGCGTCCGCGTCTACGCGGATTCGGACTACCGGGAGCAGGTGGTGCGCTGGCGCAGCAGCATCGTGTCCCAGTTGCAGCGCGCGAGCGCGGTGGTGCGGGGTCCACTGGGCGTGGAGTTCGAGCTCGAGTCCACCCGTGAGTGGGCCCATCGCGGCGTCGAGGGCGAGCTGGGGAACTCGCTGAGCGCGCTGGAGCTGGCGGACCCGGGCGAGGGCGTGGACCTGGTGGTGGGGCTCGTCTCCACACTCAAGTTCTACACCGCCTCGCATCACGAGCTGGGCATGGCGCGGCTGTTCGGCCGCCACTTCGTGATTCGGGAGATGGGCAACCCCGATGAGGTCCGCGCCATCATGGAGGCGCTCGTGCACCTCCCCCAGGACGAGCAGCAGACGCTCTACCAGCAGCGCAAGCAGCACAAGGAGACGTCCGTCTTCCTCCATGAGTGGGCGCACACGCTGGGGGCGTTCCACGTGCACGACTCGCACTGGATGATGTCCCCCAACTACGGGTCGAACCAGGGGGCCTTCTCGCCGCAAACCCTGTCCTTGCTCGCCACCAGCCTGCGTCATGCCTCGAAGGCCCAGCACGACGAGGCGGCCGCGCTCGCCTGGGCGACCGAGCTGTGGGAGCTGCTGACCTCGACCTCCTGGCCGGCGTGGGAAGGCCCCCAGAAGGAGGCCATCGTCGACTGGCTCGCGAAGGTCCGCGCCGGCGCCGCGCCGCTCACCCAACAGCCCCCCAAGGCGAGCACCCTGACCGCGGACGACCGGCGCCGGCTCGACACCATCCTGACCCTCGACAGGGAGGGGCGCGTCGAGGTCGCGGCGCAGCAGATGGAACCCCTGGCGCGCTTCTACCCAGAGGACGCCCACATCCAATCCCTGGCCTGCTACCTGGGCACGCGGGCCGCGCCCAAGCTGCCCGCGACGCGGGAGAAGTGCACCTCCGTCGCGCAGAAGTTCTCCAAGGACGCCTCCCCCCTGCTCCAGCTCGCCGTCCTGGACCTCCAGGATGGCCAGCACCTGGAAGCCCAGGGCCACCTCGTCCGGGCCCGGCAGCGGATGGAGGCGGCCCCTGGGGCCACCCCGGACGTCTGGGGAGACCTCGCGGCGCTCTTCAAGCAGACCTCCTCGCTCACCTGGACCGAGCAGGCCCTCGCGAAGACCGGTGACGAGCAACGGACCCGGGCCGTGCGGACCTGGACCGTCCAGACCCGGCGGTGGATGGCCTTGCCTGTGGAGCCCTCCGCGAGCGGCGTCGCGGTGGAGCGGGAAGGCGAGCTCATCCGCGCGGCGAAGGACGTGGAGGCGTCCCTGGACAAGGGGCCCGCGACGAAGGCCCAGACGCGCCTCGCCTGGCTGAAGCGGGAGTTCCCACGCGCGGCCGTGCAGCACGTGCTCGACTGCGAAATCCACCTGCGCTCCGGCAGGCTGGGGCCCGCGAAGACAGCGTGCCGCAAGGCGGTGGCCGCCAATGACGACGCGGTGCAGGCGCACTTCATCCTGGGCTGGATGGCCTCCATGTCCGGCGCCCGCACAGAGGCGCGGACCCACCTGGAGCGCGTGGTGACGCTGGAGCCCCTGCACACCGAGGCGTGGAAGCTGCTGGCGGAGCAGTACCGCGCCGCCGGCATGCAGGAGGCGCTGAAGACACTCCAGGGCCGCTATCGCGAGCAGTTCGCACAAGAACTGCGCTGAGTCGCCCCGAGGTCCAGGCCCAGGTGTACGTGCCCGAGCCGACGCTCGCCCCGCGCAAATCCTGCGCGTCCGCGTGGGAAGCACTCGCGTTCCCCCAGACGAGGAGGTGCGGGCGTTTCGTGGGGCATTCTGCCCGAGGGGGTCCCCACCGGCCCCATGAAACCGACCCCTGGATTCTCGGGAGGAGGTGGACGGCAAATCCATCGAGGTGCTCGACAGCATCCCCATGCAGCGCAGCGCCGCCACGCTGGGCAACGCCATCATCAAGAAGACGAAGCCCTTCACCGAGGGCACGAACAGCTACGAGGTCCTCAAGCTCGCCCCCAAGGACCCGAACAAACCCATCACCCTGAACGAGGTCCCCGTCCAGCCCAATCTCCTCTTCCGGCCCCCGAAGAGCCGGATGCCGGAGAAGAAGGTGGTCGACCACGTCAACATCTACATGAAGCAGATGTACTTCGAATCGCCGCACCTGCTGGAGGTCAACCGCTGGTTGAAGAAGGTGGACACGATGGACGAGGCCCACGTCATCCTGGGCGACAACAACCACTGCGTGACCTCGCTGGCGGCGAAGGAGGACTTCGACATCAGCGGGGTGTCCGACTGGACCGACAAGCGCGCGCTCATCGTCGACGTCACCAGCGCGACGCTGCAGGCGATGAACCGCTTCGTGACGAAGTTCCGGGAGGACCTCCCCGACGAGCTGGTGCTGATACTGGTCAGCAGCGGCCTGAAGAACGAGCAATTGGGGACGGACAAGAACGCCTACGGGACGGTGCGCTTCTTCGTGAAGGCGAATCAGACGGCCACGCTCAAGAAGTGCTTCGCCGCGCTGAAGCAGCAGCCCGCCTACGCGAAGCAGCCCGTGGTGAGCCACAGCGTCCGACGGGCCTTCAAGGTGGCGGGCATGGTGCCCACGATGTCCGCCATCCTGCTCGCCCCGCCGGGGTGAGCACCGCCTGAGTCACCTCACTTCGGCATCTCGGTGGGCGCCTCGCCGAAGGTCCGCCCCGTCTGGTCCCCGAGCCAGAACCCGCGGTACTCCAGGCCGAACTGGACGCCGCCCGAGTCGAGGAACACGGGAACCTTGGTGCCCTCGGTGTCACGGGCCTCGAAGTCGGCGTAGTGGCTCTCCAGCCCCGCGCCCGCCTTCACCCGCTGCGACCTGGCGCCGGTGAGCGGAACCTCGAGCCGGCCCTTCACCTCGTTGACGACGGGCCCGTTCGCGTCGAAGAACACATACAGCGGACCGCTGAAGCCCTTGGGCACGATGAAGTGCACGGGCCTGGCGGTGCGCGCGGCCCACCACGAGGCGGTGAGGTCATCGAACACCACCGCGAACAACCCCACTCCGCCCACCAGCACCAGCACCAGGCCGATGCCGACCGACGCGGCCATGGTCAGGTTGAAGAGCTTCTTGATGAGCAGGGCGGCCCCCAGCCCCACGGCGCCCCCCACGACCACCAGGAACAACATGCCCAGCATCACGCCGAAGGCCATCCCACTGTCCGGACCATTCACGTCGCACGACTCCTCGCCCCCTCGGGCCGCAATGAGAACAAGGTTATACGGAAACCGTGACACGGGTGATGACGCGCCCCGGAGCCCCCCCGAGCTGGTGGTGACTATCCAAGTGCTCCTGTCTTTGGGTTGAATGACGGGATGGCCCCAGCCGCACCCCATCCGCCGTCCGGCTCCCGGAGGCGGGGCGTCGCGAAGAACCTGCTGCTCGTCGTCGCCTGTCTGCTCGTGGGTGGCGCGGCGGCCTTCGTCGTGCCGCCCCGGGACACGCCCCAGGACGCCCTCCCCATCCCCGCGGTGGCCGCGCCGAAGGCCGAAACACCCACCCCGCCGCCGCCCGTCAAGCCGCTCACTGGACCCTATCGCGACCCTCGCATCCCCAAGAGGATGCCACCGGGCCCCGAGCTGCGCCGGCCTACCCAGGACGTCTGGTGCGAGGGCCTGTCGGTGGAGCGCTGCGACGACTTCCCCAAGGACTGTGAGCTCGCGACGTACTGCGACGGCGTGAGGTTCTGCAGGACCCAGCCCCGGTATCCCAACGAGGCGACGTGCGCGGAGGAGGGCATCCTGGGCGCCAACGTGGCGTGCTGCCCTGGCCTCGTGCCGCGCTGTGGCTCCCTGGAGCACTACGTCGGGCCCAAGTGCGACCCCATCGAGGGGACCACCGCCGAGCCGGTCTGCGTGCGCTGCGGTGATGGCGTGTGCGGGAGGGCCGAGCAGGTCTGCAACTGTCCGGAGGACTGCGCCCGATGAGCCTCGCCCACGTCCAGCGGCTCGCGCCCGCGGCGCTCGTCGTGCTCCTGCTCGGCGGCTTCGCCAGCGCGCGGCCCAAGTACCTGTCCCAGCCCCGCTCCACCGAGGACACGCCGGTGATGCAGGCGGCGCTCGACGGCGACGCGGCGCGGATGAAGGAGCTGCTCGACGACAAGTCGGCGGTCAACATCACGGGCCATGTCACGAATGGCTACCCTCACATGACACCGCTGATGGTGTCGGGTGAGAAGGACGACGTCATCCTCGTCCGGATGCTGCTGAAGGCGGGAGCGGACCCGCTGCTGCGAGTCCCCCGACACAGCAACAGCGCCTGGCCTCCCTTGGGCTGGTCCGCTCGGTGCTTCGCGCGCTCCACGGGCGCGGCGCGCGCGGAGAATCTGCTGGTGAAGGCGGGCTCGCGCGGTGACGAGACGTGCCTCCTGGAAGCGGACTTCCTGGCGGCGGTGAGCAAGCAGCAGTTGAAGAAGGTCCAACGACTGGGCCCACGGGCGAACGGGCGCCTCCAGCAGCGCGTGCTCGAGGACGCCCTGAGCCTCGCCATGGACCAGAAGAGCGTGCCGATGATTCGCGCCATCGAGGCGTCGGGACTCGCTCCTCGTGGACGCCTCCACTTCAACCTGGCCGTCCCCGCCGGCACCGACGTGTCGATGCGCCCCGGCTCGAGCATCACCATCACGCCCATGCCCGCCGTGGAGGCGGCTTTTCGCGAGGACAACGAGAAGGCCCTGCTCGCCCTGGTGAAGAAGGGCGCCACGCCGCCTCCGCTCACCCAGCTCGTCGAGAAGCGGATGCGCTCGGTGGTGAAGCACCTGCTGAAGACCGGCGCCAACCCCAACGACAAGCTGTCCTGGTCCGACACGGCCCTCATCAAGGCGGTGGAGGCCCGGGATTGGGACCTCACGGAGGCCCTGCTCGCGGCCGGCGCCGATGTGAACCTCGCGGGGGCCAGCGCGGCGACGCCCCTGTTGACCTCGATGCAAGGCAAGGAGCCCGTGGACACCGCGCTCGTGCGGCGACTGGTGGAGGCGGGAGCGGACATCGACAAGAGCGACAGCACCCGCCCGCCCTTGCAGCACGCGGCGGGCATCTGCCTGCCGGACATCGTCTCCCTGCTGCTCCAGCGCGGGGCCCGTTGGAACCGGCCTCCGCGCGGCGGCACGGGGCTCTACGAAGACGCGCTGCGTCCTCGCGCGCCCTGCACCGGGGAGGACACCCTCCGGGTCGTCCAGGCCCTCCGCGCGGGAGGCGTCCTCATCCACGCGCAGGAGCTGGGGGACCCGGCAACCTTCCACGAGCGCGCGCGGCAGTCCCCGGCCCTGGGCGCCGAGCTCACCGCGGCGGGACTCCTTCCCGAGCGCCAGCGGCCGAAGTCCCGCTACCCGGAGGGCAGCCCCCTGCGAAACCTCGAGGACCTGGGTAGGGCCGTGCGGACCACAACGCCTCTCATCGTCTGGGAACTCTACAATCCCTGGCTCTGGGGAACGTGAGACCGGTGTGCGATTGACGCTCCCTGGCAATGAGCGACATGGACTCGCTCATGCCGACCAATATGAATAGCCGTATATCAATTCTTATCATGGCGGTGGCCTGCGTGTCCGCGCAGGCGTTCGCCGCGACGCTGAGCTCCGCGTCCTCCACCGCCTTCACCTTCCCCAACGGGACGTTCGAAATCCCGGCGCTCGCGGCCTCGCCGGGCTACCAGTACGCCCCGGCGGGCTCGGGCAGCACGTACCCGCGCTTCACCACGGGCCCGGTGCTGCTGGGCTCGGGGGCGCACACGGTGGCGGTGCACGGCACCCATCCGCAGGGCACGGACAGCACCGCCTTCGTGGACGACCTCACGGTGACGCGCAGGTGGTGAACACCGCCTATGAGTTCCGCGCGAATCGCGTGGCGAAGCTCCAGGTGCGGATGCGCGCGACGCAGGCCACCACGCTGGAGCGCTTCTTCGCCACGGCCACCCTGCCCGGCTTCTCCGGGGCGCGCTCGACGAGCACGACCTACACCGGCAACGGCGCCTACCAGACGCTCACCTTCGAGGTGGCGGGCCATGTCGACTGGGCCGGCACCATCACCGACCTGCGCCTGGACCCGGTCAGCGGCGTGGGAATCCAGTTCGACATCGACTGGATTCGCGTCGTGCCCGCTCCCACCGTCACGCGGGACTGAGTCGGAGGGAGTGACGCGGGACGGATTTCTTCGTCCCGCGCCACGAAATCGGACGTGGGGTGAGCCCCGGGAAGGGCCTTGTCGCGCACGGGAAGGCCTCGCCGTGCGACGGGAAGTCCCGGGATGCATCGCCGGCCATCCCACGTTCGCGAGGACCGACGGCGTGGCCGCCAGGACGCTCATCCAGGCTGTATTCCGAGGGGTGTCTGGCCTTGTCGCGCGTCACGCGTGCGCGGTGGGAACGGCGTCATCAATCCCGTCGTCGCCCTCGGGGGGAGCATGCATGATGGACGAACGCCCCGCCTGGCTCGTCGAGGAGGTGCTCCGCGTGTGAGCGGGGCACGATCCTGGCTCGCGTGTGGCAGCGGGTCGAGGAGACACGGCACATGACGACGGAGCGTGGGATGGACCCGGGGGTGGTGGAGCGGCTCGCGCGCGAGGAGTCGTTCGCGAACGAGACCTTCGAGGGGCTCGACCTCCAGGGGGTGGTGCTCACCGACAAGGAGTTCTATCGGTGCACGTTCGAGAACTGCCAGCTCCAGGAGAGCCGGTGGAAGGGCTCGCGGCTGGAGAACTGCGTGGTCCGTGGCAGCAACCTCACCCGGGCGCAGCTGTCCTCCACCGCGCTCCGGGACGTGCGCTTCGAGGGCTCGAAGCTGATGGGCATCGACTGGAGCAACCTCGCGTCGAACCCCGAGCTGGGATTCGTGGAGTGCGGCCTGTCGTACTGCTCGTTCGTCGGACTGAGCCTGCGGAAGACGGACTTCCTGCGCTGCGTCGCACGGGAGTCGAACTTCTATGATTTGGACCTGACGGATTCGGACTTCTCGGGCACCGACCTGAGCGGCAGCAACTTCCGGGGCTGCATGCTCACGCGCGTGGACTTCCGGGACACGGTGGGCACGTTCCTCGACCCGCAGCACAACAAGCTCAAGGACGTGCGCGTCCCGGTGGAGACGGCGGTCGCGCTCGCGCGGAACCTGGGCATGTTGGTGGCGGGCTTCCACGACGAGGCACCGAAGCGCGCGCCGAGGAAGGCCCGGTAGAGCGGCCCGCGAGCGGACCCGCCCCTAGCCGCTGGCGAACTGGCTGCACTTGCAGGGCGTGCCCTGGGTTGCCTTCGGGAGGAATGGATAGAGGGCATACGTTTTCGACAACCCCAGCACGCCCTGCGCGGGCTCCGTCAGTTGCCAGACCGGGAGATAACGTCGTCGGGAGTCCTGCTTGCCGGGGGGCATCGAGGTGGCATCGGGGAGTGGAAGGGGCTTCTCGACGTTGTTGATCAATGCCAGCAGGATGTTCTCGAGCTTGTTCGGCCTCTTTGTCACGGCCTTGAGGAGCAGCGCCCGGTCCTCCTCGCCCAGCCCTCTCCGGATCAAGTGGTAGATGCTGCTCTTGGGGAGGAAGCCATAAGAATTCTTGGCGAGCCCGCTGTGCGCCACGCCATCGGTCTGAATGTCGTCCTCGAAGCGTGCGGTCAAACCGTACAGGGCGATGATGGAGAAGAGGCCGCGCAGTTTCTGGAGCAGGCGCCCTTCGGCCTCGGGGATGGCGCTGTCCGTTCCCTTCTGCAGCTGAGGCATGTACCTGTAGAACTCCTTCGCCCCCATCCTGCTCCAGGTCGTGGGCCACTGCCCGAGGAAGAAGCCGTCGACGAATTGATTGCCGACGGTCACGGCGGCCTGTTCGAGGCTCCGGACGTTCCATGGTTTGGGCTTGCTCACCCCCTGCAGCTCATGAGTGAGCGAGAACAAGGTCTCGGATGAGCGATAGAAGGCCTGGACCCGCTCCAACGGCAAGGTGAACGTGACTTGAGGGTCCAGCTGAGGGGTGTATCCGCCTCCCTTGCGGGCGTCGGGCAGGCGAAAGAGGAGCTTCGCTACGTTGGCGTCGAGGACGGAGGTGCATTCGACGATGGACCTGTGATGCTTGTCCTCGCGAACGCACCATTCGATCAACTCCAGCGGTGGATGCGTGTCCGCTGAGACCGACTCGGTCTTGAGGAGCGTGTTGTAGTGACGGACGAAGTCCTCGATGGTGGGCTGCTCGGGGCGGTCTTCCTGGCTTGGCGGCGGGCAGTTGATGTAGTGCCACAGATGTTGTGCGACGAAGAGCATGTCGTCCGTGCTCTCCTGAAGGAGCTCCGTGCTCTGCGTCGCGCGTTTCTGGGTGATGAACTCGAAGAAGCACGTCCGATTGGCATCATTGACCTCACAGGCCAGGGAGATGTTCTTGTTCTTGAAGAGCACGGGGCGCGCGTTGAGGAGTGCCTCCCACTCCGCATCTCCGCCGCGGGTTTCCCTCTCCGTCTCCGTCTTGGGGAGAATGATCATCGTGAGCTGAAAGACGTCCGCGGTATGTTCCACCGTTTCCTTCACGGCCTTGACCTCGAGCTCGACGCCCACGGTCATACCGATGGACTGTTCCGGTAATTTCCGGTTCGGATTCAGGTCGCCATGTATCCCGGAGAGTGCTCTGTGGAACTTCTCGAGCCCTCGTTTGGTCGCGTCGAAGGTGTGGTAGAAAGGCACCCCCGGTTCCAGTCGATACCGGGACTCGAATGCGACCTGAAGCAGGGCTCCGCCCTTTCGTATCACGGCGGTCTCGTCTTGCTCGACGATGGTGTATTTGGCCCCTCCCTGGACGAGCGTGAAGAGCGCGTCGAGATGCTCCTTCTCGTACACCTCTTCCACCGAGCGTTCGCCGGGAGCGAGCTGTCCTTGATCGATCCGGAGCGACTTCAAGAAGCGATAGAAAGTCGTTTTCTGATGGAGGTTCTTGGCGACCATGTTGGGAGGAATCCAAGCGAGCCGCCCCGTGGACGGCGCGCGCCAATCACGAGGTCCGCATGCGGCAGACCCTCCGCGGGCCTGGACCAGGACAGACAGCAAAGCACGTACCACCTGAAGTCCTGTCGGACGCCCCTGGGTCAGGCCGTCAGCGTGCGTGCGGGTGGGACGCGGCTGCGTCCCAATCGACCGCATCCACGCGCGCCAATCGCAGACTCCCTGCCCTGGCTCGGGCGCGCGGGTGTGGGTCACCTCAGGGATGGATCAACACGAGGCGCATGGCATTCTGGTAGTTCGGGTCGAAGCTCATCATGGTCCAGACCTTCCCATCGGCGCCGATGGCAAGCGCGGACCCCACCTGGTGGAGATGAATCCCGTCTCCAAGCCGCAGTTGGAAGTCCGGGTCCAGGCTCCCAGAGGGCGTCAGCCGGACAAGCAGTCCGCCGAAGCCGCTCGCCTCCGTACCGAACCCCGCGGAGACATAGATGCGGCCCGACGCATCCCGGGTGAATGCGCGAATCCCGAACGGACTGGTCGTGGTCCCTGTGAGTTCCTGGACGTTCACCGACCCGTTCGTTCCGAACGTCACGTCCGGCGTGCCGTCCGCAAGATACGAAAAGAGACTCTGGCCGCTCCAGACCATGAACGAGTCGTCGGCGCCGACCTGGAGGATTCCCCCCGCCTCGGGAATCTCGCCCCCCTGCCCGAAACTCGAATCCAGGGCACCGGAGGGAAGAATGCGGACGAGTTTGCCCCGAGTGCCGTCCGCGAGCCGTGGAAACGAGAGCAGAACGCGTCCATCGGACTGGGCCGCCAACGAACTCACGTGAGCAAACTGCCGCACGACCCCATCGGTCCCGAAGCCGCTGTCGAACACCCCTGTCGAGGTCAACTGGACAAGGGGAGCGTCTCCACCGCTCATGCTCACCAGCACGCCGCCAGAGGGCAGTGCGATGATGTCGACGACATTCCCATACTGCATGTCAGAGAATGACACGCACCCGCCTTGCCCGAAGGATGGGTCGAACGTCCCCTCGCTTGCATGGATTCGGCACATCCGAAGCTGGAAATTGGGCTCGATGCCGCCTTCGGCGGTCAGGACACGCTGCTGGGCGTCCAGCACGAAGGGGCCGTACGTCCGCACCCCGCCCTCGATCAGGTCCGCCTGGGAGAGCCCCCCCTCCGCCACGTCATAGCGGATGATCTTGCCGGGGCTCCGGAGATTCCTCGAATTGACATGCGTCCGACCCCTCCCGACGACGCCACCAGAGGCCAGCGGAACGAACTGCACCGGCTGGTCGTCGACCCTCTGGGGCCACCCCTCCACGAAGTCGCCCGGTCGGGGACCGGTGGGCTCCGGCTCCGAGGATGAACACGCAATATTCAGGATAAACAGGGCTGCTGCCCAGGAACGAAGAGACTTGAACAAGGAAATCCCCTTGCACTGACACCATCACCGGCCCTGGAGTGAAGCCTGCCTGGAAGGCGGGTGTGACGCAATGCAAATCATTGCATCCCCAGAACACAGCCTCGCGGTAAGACGCGGCCATGCGCCCCAACCCAGGAGAACCTTCCCGAAGTCGCAGGTTGCTGCTGGCGGGAGGGCTCGCCGCACTGGGCGTGGTCCTCCCCAGCTCTCCGCCGCGGACCCCTCCGAAATCCCTCCTGAAGGACCCTTCTGGATTCACGAAGGCAAACGCTTCTTCGTGATCGGGGTCTTCGACTATCCCACCACGGCCAGCACGCCAGATGGAGGCCCCGCGAGATACCAACCCAACATCAACAAGTCAGATCTCGCGCAGGGCGAACTGGGCCGCGTGGGATTCAATACCATCCTCCATGAGCTCCCCGACCTGACCGCCGCCGACCTGGACAAGTTCGAGCAGCATGGCGTGCACGTCCTCGGCAAGGCGTGGAACTGGAAGCACCTGCACGAGCCAGGCAACGCGCTGCATTGGGTGCGGGAGAAGGATGCCCAGCACCATGTCGGCAGCGACTTGGACCTCAAGATCCAGGAGCTGAAGAACAAGCCAGCGCTCCTCGGCTACGACTCCATGGACGAGATGGGCTGGAACATGGAGGGCGGCGGACAGCTCGTGCGGACCGATGGCGTCATCGACGCGGGCGCGACCGCCGCGCTGCGAGAGCGCCTCCCCACCCTCGCCGAGGCCGTGAGCTTCCGCCAGTTCGTCAACGCCCGGGATCCCGCGCATCCCGTCTATTACACGGAGGTCGCCGCCACCAACGCGTACGAGGGCGTCCCTCCCTGGGGAGATGTGCCTGGCTTCTCCCCCGCGCAGTATCGGCAATGGATGACCGCCGCGAACGCCTGGGGGCAGGACCGGTATCCCATCCCCCTCAGGCCCGACGGCACCTCCCCGCCTTTTCCCATGGCGCCCCTGAATGCACCCGCGGAGACCGCCGAGTCCATGCGCGCGCTCTACGACGAGGACTTCGTGGCGCCCTACACACCCAAGGGTCCCGTCCTGATGGTGCTCCAGGGACAAGGCATGACGGAGTGCTGTGATTGGGAGGAAATGGACGGCGGGGTGGTGGGCCGACGCCCCAACTACACGGAGACCCGCTACATGGCCTATTCCTCCATCATCCAGGGGGCCCGAGGCATCTTCTGGTGGGGGACGGATGTCATCCCGCGGGACTCACAGCTCTGGTGGGACATCAAGAAGGTCGCGGCCCAGCTTCGCTTCCTGGAGCCCGCCCTGGTTTCCGACACCCGAGGGGCCGTGACGCTCCCCACCGGGCTCGTGGGCATCCAGCGCAAGGTCGGGCAACGCCGCACCATCATCGTCGCCAACAGCACACCGACCCCGGTCACCGGCAATATCGTGCCAGTGGGCTGGAGCGCTGGGACGCCAGCCCGCGTCCTCTTCGAGCAGCGCGGCCCCATCCCCTACAGCACCCCCCTGAATGGCTGGACGGACACCTTCGGCCCCTGGGAGGTCCACGTCTACACGGACCTTCCCCAGAAGCGGCGCAAGGATGACTTCGACGGAGACGGGACGTCTGACTTCACGTGGTACTGGCCGTCGCCCGCCCTGCCCCAGGCGGGCATGCTCACCGTCCAGGCCAGCTCGCTGCCACGGCTCATGCGCTTCGCGGGCGGAATGCCTGGAGATGTCTCGCTCACGGGTGACTACGACGGAGATGGCATCACGGACTACGTCGTCTACACCCCGGCCTCGGACGCCGCGACGCCCGGGTACTTCACGGTGTGGCGGAGCCGGGGGCAGCACTGGAGCTGGTTCGACCTGGGCAAGCCCGGCGCCATTCCGCTCGCCGCGGACTACGACGGAGATGGCGTCACGGACATCGCGGTCTACGAGCGCTTCGCGACCCCGCTGTTCCAATCCGAAACGTCCCAGTGGATGTATGGCCAGTTCGTCTGGCACTCGAGCCTGACCGGCGGCCCCCGTCAGACGTTCCTCATGGGCGAGCCCGACGACACGCCGGTCGTCGGTGACTTCGATCACGACGGCAAGGACGACTACGCCCTGCACAAGGCCAAGGACGGCTCGGGCTGGGGCGGTTGGTTCACCGTGAGGAAGAGTCATAGCGGTGATCAGTCGCACGGAACCGGGTAGCCACAATGAATGAACCAGCCCTCGGCATCTCGCTGAGTAACAGCTTCGGTGGCCTTCTGGA